>NZ_JBIDDQ010000006.1:0-437099 GCF_043195415.1 Streptomyces sp. Y7 | reverse complement strand
GTCCGTCCTCGGTCGGGCGGTTGCTGCCGCTTCGGAGGCGCTGTTCGTTGACGCCCGACGCTGCGGGCGGACACCCCCCGGCACGTCCCCTTGCCGCCGTGGGCGACTGCCGGGTTGCCGGCGCGTTCCCTCCGTCGTGGGCGGCTGCGGGGCGTGGGGGCTTCTACGCCAGCAGGCCCGACGACTTCCACAGGCGGCGGCCCACTCCTCGCAGTACGCCTATGTCGTCCAGGAAGTCGGTGAGGCGCTTGGCGCCTGTCTGCATGACCTCTCGGCGGTGGGCGCTGGCCTTTGCCTGGGCCAGGGCCTCGCGCTTGTCCAGGCCGACGTTCGTGTAGACCTCGGGGTTGATGAAGGCGACCGAGAAGACGCGGGCGAACTCGCCGGAGGTGACGCGGGTGAACTCCTGGGACCACTTCGGGGCCGTCAGCATCTGGCGGCGCAGTTCCTCACGGGCGTAGCGGACGTGGCGGGCCTCCTCGACCACGTGGATGCGGGTGACGCCGCGGATGAGGGGCTGTACGCGCTCGTCCGGGAAGGTCAGGCGCTGCATCCAGTCCAGGACCTCCTCGCCGAGGAGGGTCGCCGTGAAGGAGCCGGGGGTGGTGGAGATCGTCTTGAAGAGGCGGCCGAGGTGCTGGTGGGCCCGGCTGACCGGGTACCAGGGAGTGCCGCCGTGGGAGATCAGGCGGGCGAACATCTTGGAGTGCCGGCACTCGTCCTCGATCTCGGTGAGTGCGTAGCGGACGTGGGCGCTCGTCGCCGACTTGTCGTAGATGTGGCGGACCAGCAGCTGCATGAGGATGATCTCGAACCAGATGCCCAGAGAGGCGAGTGCGGCCGCCTCGTGCTGGGAGAGGAGGATGCGCTGTTCCTCGCTCATCCGCTTCCACATCGGGGTGTCGTAGAGCGAGACGAGCTCCGGCGGCCAGAACCACTTGCCCTCCTCGAAGGGCGCCTCCCAGTCCAGCTCCTTGTCGGGGTCGAAGGAGTGCTTGGCGGAGGAGGCAAGGAGGCGTTCGGCCACCTGTTCGCGGTCCTTGAGCAGCCCGAGCGCGTCGCGCAGGCCGTCCAGCGCGTCGGCTTCCGTCAGGGTCGTCATCGGTCCCTCACCTCTGTTACCGGGGGTACGTCGTCCGACTCTTATGAGACTGCCTGTCAGCAAGCTCGTCAATCCCCTGCGCGGGACTTGTTGACCCCGCGTCTACCACGTGTGAGCCTGCCGGACATGCCGACATACGACCTGTACACGAACGATCCGGGAGAACCTCTCTGGCAGGTGCCGGCGGCCGGCGCGGCCCGTTTCGGCTGGGAGTACGACAACGGGCGGGAACGGCTGCTGGCCCTGTACCAGAAGGGCAAGGACAAGCAGTGGGACGGGCAGCGCAGGATCGACTGGGACCTGGAGGTCGACCCGTACGACGCGCTCGGTACGCCGGAGGAGGCGATGGCGCTCTACGGGACGCCGTACTGGACGAAGATGAACGAGCGCGAGCGGGGCGAGCTGCGGCAGCACTACGCCTCCTGGCAGTTCAGCCAGTTCCTGCACGGCGAGCAGGGCGCGATGATCTGTGCGGCGCGGATCGTGGAGTCGGTGCCCGACATGGACGCGAAGTTCTACTCGGCGACACAGACGATGGACGAGGCGCGGCACGCCGAGATCTACGGCCGTTTCCTGCACGAGAAGGTCGGGATGCTCTACCCGATCAACGACAACCTCCAGTCGCTGCTGGGTGACACGCTGCGCGACAGCCGGTGGGACATGCCGTATCTCGGGATGCAGGTGCTGATCGAGGGGCTCGCGCTGGCCGCGTTCGGGATGATCCGGGACACCACCACCAAGCCGCTGCCCAAGCAGATCCTGGCGTATGTGATGCAGGACGAGGCACGGCACGTGGCCTTCGGGCGGATGGCGCTCCGGGACTACTACAAGGAGCTGACCGACGCCGAGCTCCGTGAGCGTGAAGAGTTCGTCATCGAGGGCTGCTACCTGATGCGGGACCGGCTGCGGGGCGTCGAGGTCCTGGAGAACTTCGGCATTCCGAAGGCCGAGGCGGAGCAGATCAGCGAGCGTTCGGAGTTCCTGCAGCTGTTCCGGCGGCTGCTGTTCTCGCGCATCGTCCCGTGTGTGAAGGACATCGGGTTGTGGGGGAAGCGCCTTCAGCAGGCCTATGTCGACATGGGTGTGTTCGAGATGGGCGACTCCAATCTGGATCTGCTCATGGCTCAGGACGAGGAGATCGCCGAGAAGCTCGACGCCGAGCGGTTCGCGGTGGAGGAAAGGGAGCGGGTGGAGGAAGTGGAGGAGGCGATCGAGGCAGGTCAACGCCTCGACGGGTGATCGCGTGCCCGGCGTCCTCGACCGCAGGCCCCCCTACCGCCCCGAGCAGCCCAGCCCTTCCGGTACCTCGCCCAGGACCGGCTCCGCCCCCTGGGGCGGGAAGGACGTGCGCAGGGTGAAGGCGTACGGGGTCGGGCCGTTGGTGCGGAGGTGAAGGAGGCGGGACTCGGCCTCCGCGACCGTCGGGCGGTGGCCCGCCGGGACCCACCACAGAGCCGTCATCGCCTCCTGGACGCGCTCGAACCACTCGCGGCGGCGGGCCAGCATCTCGCGGTGCCGCCCCTGGTACATGTACGCCGTCAGGGCGTTCGTGTCGCGCCACATCGTCAGGTTGATGATGAGCCACTCGTCGCCGAAGACGCTCACGTCCGTCGCGTCGCCGGAGTCGCTCTGCAGCCGCCACACGAAGCCGTCGGCCGCCTCGGCGTCGGCGTTCACGGGATCGAGATGGTCGATGAAGTCCTTGAGCTGGGGCGAGTCCAGCGGGGCCTTGAGGCGGCCGATGTTGACCTGGGCGAGTGCGAAGGCGGCTTCCTGAGCGGGTGAGGTCGTCATGGACCGAACGATAGGTCGGTCAGGGTGGCCGGGCACAAGGCTCGTCTCAGAGCGTGGGCACCGTCGCCCCGGTCAACTGTCCTGGGGCGAGGGCGACTTCAGCACCGCCTCCATCACGGCACGGGCGATCGGTGCCGCGTCCCCGCCCCCACTGATCTCGCCCCGGTCCGGGTCCGCGTCCTCCACCACCACCGCGACGGCCACCTTGGGCTCCAGGTCGCGGTCGCCCTTGGCCCAGGAGACGAACCAGGCGTACGGCGTACCGGAGTTGCCGAGACCGTGCTGGGCCGTGCCGGTCTTGCCGCCGACCGTCGCCCCCGGGATCCAGGCGTTCGTCCCCGTGCCCTCCCGCACCACGTCCACCATCAGCTCCTTCAGCAGCCGCGCGGTCTGCGGCCGCATCGCCTGCCGGCTCGAGCTCGCCCCGCCCGTCGAGACCGTCGTTCCGCTCGCCCGGGTCGTACGCTCCACCAGATACGGCGAGCGCACCTGGCCGCCGTTGGCCACGGCCGCCGCGACCATCGCCATCTGGAGCGGGGTGGCACGGGTGTTGTACTGCCCGATCGACGACAGGGCGAGCTGTGCCCGGTCCACCTTCTCGTCGAAGGTGGACTCGGCGACCGAGTAGGGGATCCTCAGGTTCGCGTCGTTGAAGCCGAACGCGCCCGCCGTCCGTGCCATCCGGTCCACGCCCGTCCTGACCCCGAGGCGCGCGAACACCGTGTTGCACGACCACTCGAAGGCCTTCCGCAGCGGAACGTCCTCGCAGCCCTCGGACTCGTTCGTCAGCGAGGTCCGGGTGCCCGGCAGGGTGTACGGGTCGGGGGAGTCGGTCGGCTCGTCCAGGTCCTCGACCACGCCCGCGTCCAGCGCCGCGGCCGCCGTCACCACCTTGAAGGTCGAGCCCGGCGGGTAGGTCTTGCGGACCGCCCGGTTGAGCATCGGCCGGTCCGTGTCCCGGTTCAGCGACGCCCAGGACCGGGTCACCGAGGCGCCGTTCCCGCTCAGCACGGACGGGTCGTACGAGGGGGCCGAGACCAGCGCCAGGATGCGTCCCGTCGCCGGCTCGATCGCGGCCACCGCGCCCTTGCGGCCCGCCAGCCCCTCGTACGCCGCCTCCTGCGCGGCCCGGCGCAGCGTGGTGACGACGTCACCGCCGGGGTAGCGGTCGTGGGTGGTGCCGCTCCAGGGGAACGGCGAGAGCAGCGGGTCCGTGCCCGCCAGGACGCCGTCCTTGGAGTGCTCCAGCAGCGTCGTGCCGTACTCCTGCGAGGCGAAGCCGGTGACGGGCGCGTACATCGGGCCGTTCGTGTACGTCCGCTCGTAACGCAGGTGCTCGCCGGTGTCGTGGGAGCCGGTGACCGGTTCGCCGTCGACCAGGATGTCGCCGCGGGGCTGTCCGTAACGGGCGATCGTGGTGCGGCGGTTGGCGATGTTGTCGTCGTAGGAGGGCGCCTCGAAGACCTGGATGCGGGTGGCGTTGACGAGCAGCGCGACCAGCAGCAGGGCGCAGAAGAACGCGGCGTGCCGGATGTGCCGGGTCATCGGGCGGCCTCCTCGCCCTTGGGCACGCCGAGTCTGCTGCGGGCCCGGTCGCTGACCCGGATCAGCAGCGCGACGATCGCCCAGTTGGTGACCACCGAGGAGCCGCCCTGCGCCAGGAACGGCATCGCCATGCCGGTCAGCGGGATCAGGCCGGTCACGCCTCCCGCGATCACGAACACCTGGAGCGCCACGATCGAGGCGAGCCCGACCGCGAGCAGCCGGCCGAAGGGGTCGCGCAGGGCGAGGCCGGCCCGGTAGCCGCGCTCCACCAGCAGACCGTAGAGGAGGAAGATCGCGGACAGGCCCGCGAGGCCGAGCTCCTCCCCGGCCGTCGCCAGGATGAAGTCCGACTTGGCCGCGAAGCCGATCAGGATCGAGTGGCCGAGGCCCAGTCCGGTGCCGAACGTGCCGCCCGCGGCGAAGGCGAACAGCGACTGCGACAGCTGGTTGGGGCCCTCGCCCGCGGCGATCGACGCGAACGGATGCCGCCAGTCCTCGACCCGGCCGTGCACATGCGGCTCCAACTCCCCGACGGCCACCGCGCCGAGCGCCGCGAGCAGCAGGCCGAGCGCGATCCAGCCGGTGCGGCCGGTGGCGACGTACAGCAGCACCACGAACAGGCCGAAGAACAGCAGCGAGGTGCCGAGGTCGCGCTCCAGGACCAGCACGCCCACGCTCAGCAGCCAGATCGCGACGATCGGGCCGAGGACGCGGCCGGTGGGCAGTTGGAGCTTCTCGATGCCGAGGACGCGACGGCCCGTGTACGCCAGCGCGTTGCGGTTGGCGGCCAGGTAGGCGGCGAAGAACACCGCGAGCAGCACCTTGGCGAACTCGCCGGGCTGGATGGAGAATCCGGCGATCCGGATCCAGATGCGGGCGCCGTTCACGGACGGGAAGAAGATCGGCAGGGTGAGCAGGACGAGGGCGGCGACCACGCAGACGTAGGAGTAGCGCTGGAGCACGCGGTGGTCGCGCAGCAGCAGGACCACCACGATGAACAGCGCCACCCCCAGCGTGGACCACACGAGTTGGGTGGGCGCCGCCCGGTCGCCCGGCGTCTCCAGGTCGAGCCGGTAGATCAGCACCAGGCCGAGGCCGTTGAGCAGCACCCCGATCGGCAGCAGCAGCGGGTCTGCGGACGGGGCGCGCAGGCGTACGGCCAGATGCGCGACGAGCGCGAGCACACCGAGCCCGGCGCCGTATCCGGCGGCGCCGGGCGGGACGGTGCCGCTCCGGGCGAGGCCGACCGCGCAGTAGCCGTACACGGAGAGCAGGACGGCCACCACGATGAGGGCCAGTTCGATGCCACGGCGCCGGGGGAGCGGTGTGGCGGGAGCGGGCGCGTCCGCTTCCACCAGGGTGGTTCCGGCCTTGGTCATGTCCGGAACTTACCCAAATAGTCCGTCTTGTGTGCCTAATGCCTCAGCACCAGCGCGGCGTGCGCCCGAGGGTCTCGATGTAACGGGCCGAGCCCCAGGCCCAGGTGCCGTCCGCGAGCAGGTACCAGGTGCGGTTGCCCTGGACGCTCTCGCCCGGGGTCTTGCAGAAGATCCTGACGATGTCCCCCTGGTGGACGACCCGGATCACCTGGCTGCCGCGGTTGGGTGCGGAGCGCAGCAGCAGCGTGCTCGCGGTGACGCGGCCCCGGGTGAACTGCTGGCTCTGGTTGCCGCCTTGGCTCCAGTCGCCGCCCCCGTCCCCGCCCTGGACGCCCCCGTCCCCTCCTTGGACGCCCCCGTCCCCTCCTTGGCCCCCGCCCCAGTCGCCGCCCTGGGACTCA
Organism: Streptomyces sp. Y7; assembly: GCF_043195415.1. NCBI lineage: Bacteria > Bacillati > Actinomycetota > Actinomycetes > Kitasatosporales > Streptomycetaceae > Streptomyces > Streptomyces sp. Y7. The sequence continues at coordinate 430,878 of NZ_JBIDDQ010000006.1, read as the reverse complement.
CTCGATTCACCGGTCTGGGAGCCCCACTCGTCGTCGGCGACAGCGGGGGTTGCGGCGGCCGCGGCGGCGAGGATGCCGGCGGCCATGGATATGGCGAGTCGGGATCGCAGTGCCATGTGTACCTCCAGGACAAGGGAACGAACCTGACTAATCGCCACATTAGGAGCCCGATCGGGCGTTCGCTCGTCCTAATGGGCCATAGGAGAAGCGCCGCGCGTGAGCGGCGGTGACTACCGCAGGACGAGCGTGGCGACCGCGCCGCCGTCCCTCGCGTTGCCGAACGACAGCCGCGCCCCCAGCACCTCCGCCTGCCCCAGCGCGATGGTCAGCCCCAGGCCGTGCCCCTTCGCCCCGCCCTCGGTACGGAACCGCTGCGGCCCGTGCGCGACGAGGTACTCCGGGTAGCCGCCCCCGTGGTCCCTGACCGTCACCACCGGCCCGTCCACCGTCAGCGACACCGGGCCGCGCCCGTGCTTGTGCGCGTTGGCCACCAGATTGCCGAGCACCCGCTCCAGCCGCCGCCGGTCCGTCTCCACCACGACGTCCCGCAGGACGACGACCTCGGTCGCGGTGCCGGACGCCCGCACCACCCGCTCGGCCAGCGCCGCGAGCGGCTCGCTGTCCGGCTCGGAGCGCTCGCGTCCGCTGTCCAGCCGGGAGATCTCCAGCAGATCCTCGGTCAGGGTGCGCAACGCGGACACGCGGTCCCGCACCAGCTCCGTCGGCCGCCCCGGCGGCAGCAGCTCGGCCGCCGCGTGCAGCCCGGTCAGCGGCGTACGCAGCTCGTGCGCCACGTCCGCGGTGAACCGCTGCTCGGCGAGCAGCTTGCTCTGCAGCGAGGAGGCCATCGAGTCCAGGGCCGCGGCGACCACGGCCACCTCGTCCTGCGGCCGTGGGGAGTCCTTCTTCGTGCGGGGGTCGTCCACCCGGGCGTCCAGATCGCCCCCGCTGATCCGCCGGGCCACCCGGGCCGTGGCGTGCAGCCGCCGCGTCACCCGCGTCACCGCGAACACGCCCACCAGCACCGTCACGCCGATCGCCAGCGCCGACGACCACACGATCGCCCGGTCGAGACCGTCGATGGTGCGGGCCTGCTGCGAGTAGTCCACCTCGACCGCGAGGGCCCGCTCGCCGTCGGCGGGGCCCGCCGCCCACATCGTGGGCCGGCCGCGGTGATCGGCGACCACCGTGCCGCGCTCCCCGGCCACCGCCAGCCTGCGCAGCGACTCGGGCAGATCCGGCGGGTCCAGGGCGGCCCCGGGCCCGGTCGGGTCGCCGGCCTCGAACGCCGCCGTCGCGTCCTCCAGCCGGGACAGCGCCTGCTCGCGGGCCTGGCCGACGGTCTGGTTGGTCACCGAGACATGCACGAGGATGCCGAGCAGCGCGGCCAGCGCGCAGCACATCACCGTGATGAAGACGGCGACCTTCACGGCCAGCGTGCCTGCCCACTGGGGCAGCGCGAGCCTCATGGCGTGCTCGCCGTGGGGGTGGGGGAGGGCGGACCGGACGGTGAGAGGGAAGGCGAGGGCGACCCGGGGGACGTCTGCTTACGGGGCCCGGTGCGCAGCATCTCGTCGTGCGTGAGCAGCATCGCCTTCTGGTCCGCGTCCCAGGTCCACTGGAGCCGGTACTCGTACCCGGCGACCTCGGAGGGCGAGCGGATGATCACCGACCGGCCGGCCAGCTCGACGCTGCTGATGGCGTCGTCCCAGCTCATCACCTGCATGAGGTGGTGCTTCTCGACGGTGTAGACGCGCACCGCGGTCGTCTTGCCCGGCATCAGCCGGAAGCCGAGGGTGAGCTCGGGGCGCCCGTCGCCGGTGAGGTCCCGGTAGTAGGGCCGCAGCACCGGGCACTTCCCATGGCCGGCGCCGCCCCCGCACTGCGCCATCAGACGGCCGGTCTCGCGGTACTGCGCGTTCTTCCCCTCGTAGTCGCCGGGGCTCTTGTCGAGCTCCTTGCGTACGACCGCCACCGGGTTCACGTCGCGGATGTCGTCGCCGGGGAGCATGACGCCCTTCACGACCTCCCGGTTCACCTCACCGATCTCATAGGCAGGACGGGACGCCGGCGTCAGCTGCGGCCAGAGCTTGTCCGGGCTGACGGCGGTCTCGGTCGGGCCGGCACCCTGGATCTCCCCGGCGTCACCGCAGGCCGTCGCCGCCGGCAGCAGCAGTGCGGCCAGGGCACTGAGCGCGACGGTGCGCGTGAGGCGGGTGCGGGGCACGGTTCTCCTGGGGCTCGGGGTGTCGTCGGCCCGTACACCCTATTCGTACGGAAGTCCTTTTTGCGCACCCGGTGGGCGGACGGGCGACGCGCTACTCGGCGAGCTCTTCCAGCAGCCGGGCGGTCGCCAGGCCGGCCCGGAGATAGTCGACGAACAGCTCGTTGTGCAGGGCCCACGGAGAGCGGCGGGAGCGTATCAGCCGGATCGCCTGCTCGGCGGAGTGGCTCCGGCGGACCAGTGCGTGGGCGACGACGAGCCCCGAGCGGTTGTAGCCGTGATAGCAGCGGACGAGGACCCTGCGGCCCTCGTCGACGGCGTCGCACGCCGCCTCCGCGAGCCGGATCACCCCGGCGAGCTGGGTGCCGTCCAGCGGCCCGTCCGGGATCGGCCACACATGGTGCTCCACCCCGGGATCGGGGCCGTGCCCGGGCAGGCGCAGCAGCGTCTGCACGAGATCGAACTCGTCACTGACGACGGCGAACTCCAGTTGCCCCGAGCGGCCCCGGAACTCGTGACCGCCCATCCACAGGCCGGGCACGATCTCGCTCCACGGGTTGTCCGGAGCAGGTACGTCGGGTTGCTTCCTGCGGGTACGCAACGGCACCTCCCCAACCACCCCTAGGGCCTGTTCCGACTGTCCCTGCCTGCGCCCCGGCGCCCGGCACGCACCCTCGGCGAGGGATGTGCCCAACTCCTCTCAAAGGTAACCGGGTTCTTGCCCCCGCAGCACCCCGCCTGTTCCCATGGTCGTGGGGTGATGGTGCATGAGCGGACTGCGCGTCATACCGGCCTGGCGGCACGGCCAGGAACGGCTCTACGTCTGTCTCACGGACGGGCGCAACCTCGCCTGGTACGACCGTGAGGCGGGCCGGATCAACCTGCTCAGCGACGCGAGCAGAGAGGACGTGCTGGAGGCGCTCGGCCCCTTCATCACCGGCCCGGTGACGGTCGGCCCGCCCCCGGTGCCCACCCCCGCCGAACTGGCCCGGCTGACCCTGCACCCGGACGACGACCTGGCGCCCAACCGTCCCGGCGAGGCACTGCTGATCTCCCTGGACCGGGAGCCCGGCCCCTCCCGCCGGCTGCGGCCCGACCCGCGCCGGCGCGCGCTGACGGCGGAGCAGACGGTCGGCGAGGCGCTGGAACGGCTGGACGGCGCGGGCTGGCACGCGCTGCACTCCGTGCCGCTGCCGGGCGGCGACCGCATCCATCATCTGGTGATCGGGCCCGGCGGGCTGTTCGCGCTGCACACGCTCTACGCCCGCAGGGCGAAGGTCACCGTCGCCGACCCGACGGTCACGCTCGGCCGCCGGGAGGCGTACCCGCTGCTGCGCCGGGTGCGCGCCGACGCCGACCGGGCGTCCTACGCCCTGACCGCCGAGGTCCGTCCGGTCCTCGTGCTGGTCGCCCCGGCCGACGTCGCGATCACCGCGTCGCCGCGGGAGGTCCGGGTGCTGCGGGACACGGAGGTGGCGGGGCTGGCGCGGACGGGCGGGGTGCTGAAGCCGGCCGACGTGGAGGCGCTGCACGCGATGGCCCGGGACCGGAGGGTGTGGCTGGCCGCCGGCTGAACGGTGCGGGTCGGTTCCGGGTGACGCCCGGTGTCATCCGGGCAGTGTGCCCGCGCTGTCCGCGTCCAGCAGCGGTGCCAGCAGGTCTCCGTAGTCCTGCAGGCGCGGGGCCAGGTCGGGGGCCGTGAAGGTCAGGGACTGAGGGGAGCGGCAGCTGACGACCTCCTCCCAGGTGACCGGCGCGGACACCGTCGGCTCGCGCCGGGCCCGCAGGGTGTAGGGCGTCGCCGTCGTCTTGCGGGCCGCGTTCTGGCTCCAGTCGACGAAGACCTTGCCGGGCCGCAGGCTCTTCGTCATCCGGTGGATCGCGAGCCGCGGCAGCGCCTTCTCGGCCTCCACGGCGAGGTCCTTGGCGTACTCGGTGGCCCGTTCGGAGGAGGCCGGCCGGATGGTCGCGGCCAGATGCAGGCCCTTGGAACCGGAGGTCTTGGCGTACGCCTCGATGCCGTCGGCCGCCAGCCGCTCGCGCAGCCAGAGCGCGACCTCGCAGCACTCCACGACGGTGGCCGGTGCGCCCGGGTCGAGGTCGAAGACCAGGCGGTCGGCCTCGCCGGGGGCGTCGATCACCCACTGGGGCGTATGGAACTCGGTGACGAGATTGGCGGCCCACATCAGGCTCGCGAGGTCCTGCACGAACACCATGCGCGCCGGGCCCTCGACCCGGGGGACCTCGGCGGTGGTGACCCACTCGGGGGTGCCCGGCGGGACGTTCTTGGTGAAGAACACCTGGCCGTCCGGGCCGTCCGGATAGCGCAGGAAGGACACCGGCCGGTCCCGCAGATGGGGCAGCAGTGCCTCGGCGGTGGTCGCGTAGTAGTGCAGCACCTCGCCCTTGGTGAACCCGGTCGCCGGATACAGCACCTTCTCCAGGTTGCTGAGCGCGAGGCGCCGCCCCTCCACCTCTGTGATCGGCGTCATACGATGAGAATCACACGAAACCGGCCTGAACCGCCTCGAAAGGTCTGAACGTGCGATCCATATGGAACGGCGCCATCTCCTTCGGCCTGGTCAGCATCCCGATCAAGGTGGTGAACGCGACCGAGAGCCACTCGATCTCCTTCCGTCAGATCCACACCGAGGACGGCGGCCGGATCCGTTACCGCAAGGTCTGCGAGCTGGAGGACCGCGAGGTCAGCCAGGCCGAGATCGGCAAGGGGTACGAGGACGCGGACGGCTCGATCATCCCCATCACCGACGAGGACCTGGCCCAGCTGCCCATCCCGACCGCGAAGACGATCGAGATCGTGGCCTTCGTCCCGGGCGACCGGATCGACCCGCTCCAGATGGACGCGGCGTACTACCTCGCCGCGAGCGGCGCCCCCGCCGCCAAGCCGTACACCCTGCTGCGGGAGGCGCTCAAGCGCAGCAACAAGGTCGCCATCGCCAAGTTCGCCCTGCGCGGCCGGGAACGGCTGGGCATGCTCCGGGTCGTCGGCGACGCCATCGCCATGCACGGTCTGCTCTGGCCCGACGAGGTCCGCGCGCCCGAGGGCGTCGCCCCCGACGCCGGCGTCACCGTCCGCGACAAGGAGCTCGACCTCGCGGACGCCCTGATGGACACCCTCGGCGAGGTCGACCTCGACGATCTGCACGACGGGTACCGCGAGGCCGTCGAGGAGGTCATCGCCGCGAAGGCGGCCGGCGAGGCCCTGCCCGCCGCCCCCGAGCCCGCCACCGGCGGCAAGGTCCTCGACCTGATGGCGGCCCTGGAGAGCAGCGTCCGCGCCGCGAAGGAGTCGCGCGGCGAGGAGCCCGAGGAGGCGGCCGAGGTCAGACGCCTGCCCCAGCGCAAGTCGGCCCGGGCCGCGCCGAAGCAGACCGCGGGCAAGAAGTCGACGTCCGCGGCGAAGAAGACCGCCGCCAAGAAGACGACGGCCTCCGCCAGGAAATCCACGTCGAAGTCGGCCCAGGCCAAGAAGACGGCGGCGAAGAGCACGGCCAAGAGCACCGCGAAGAAGACGGCGGCGAAGAAGACGACGTCACGCAAGCGCACGGCGTGACGACGGCCGCCCTCACAGCAGCCGCGCGGTGAGGAACGCGAGCAACTCCTCCTGTCTCGGCAGGAGATAGAAGTGGTCGCCCTCGAAGACCCGGACGTCCAGCGCCTCGGTGGTGATGTCCGACCAGGCCGAGAGGTCCTCCACCGGGCACGCGGGATCGCTGTCGCCGCCGCACGCCGTGACGGGAACTCCCAGGCGGTGCAGACGGGCCGGGCGGTAGGCGGCGAGCAGCCCGAAGTCCCCGCGCAGGGACGGCATGATCATGGGCCGCAGCATGGGGTCCTCGTAGAGCGCGGCGCCCTCGGGATCCAGCCGGCGGACGTGGTTCAGGATGTCCGTGTCGGTAGGGAAGGGCCGCGGCGCCAGCTCCCGCGCGAGGCGTGGCCTGGTCCGGCCCGACACGATCAGCCGGGTGAGGCCGCGCCCGGGGAGCTCCTCCAGCCGGCGGGCCACCTCGTACGCCACCGATGAACCCATGCTGTGGCCGAACAGGGCCAGCGGCAGGTCGTCCGTCAGCTCCTCCAGCAGCGCGGCCGTGATCGCGTCCGCCAGCTCGTCCATCGTGGCCGGACACGGCTCGGACAGCCGGTCCTGGCGGCCGGGGTACTGCACCGACAGGACCTCGATCTCCGGCGGGGTCAGCGTGGTCCAGCTGTGGAAGGTGCCCGCCGCTCCGCCCGCGTGCGGAAAGCACACCAGCCGGATCCTCGCGCCGGGCGCGCTGACGCCCCGCAGCCAGCGGGTGTGGATGTCGGGGGCGGTCACGACTCCGCCTCGAACTCGGCGAGCAGGGCGTCCAGTGCGCCGTCGGCCCCGCCGCCCTGCTTGATCTCGGTGATGCGGATCGTCATGTCCTTCAGTGTGATCGGTTCGAGGAACAGCTGGATCGGTACGTCGATGCCCAGCTCGTCGCGGAGGCGCCCGGCCAGGTGCACGGCCGTCAGGGAGTCGCCGCCCGCCTCGAAGTAGGTCTTCTCCAGGCCGGCGCGGCCGTCGAGATCCAGCGCCTCCCGCACCAACTCAGCGACCTCGGACTCCAGTTCACTCCCGGGCGCGGGAGCCACGGCCCCGGTCCGTGCCGCCGGGCCGCGCAGGGTCAGCGCGCCGTGGCTCTCGCCCGCGAACGGGTACGCCGGGAGCCGTACCCGGCGCACCTCACCGGCGAGCGCCGGCCAGGCGACCTCCTCGCCCCTCAGCCACGCCTCGCCCGACGGGTCCCGCACCGGGTCCGGGTGACCCTCGGCCAGTGCCAGGAGTTTGTCGGCGGCCTCCCGCGTCCCGGTGGCGACCACGTAGGCGCGCACGGGCATCCCGACCCGGCCCGTGCGCAGGGTGTGCGCGACATCGGCCAGGGCCGGGGCGTCCGCCTCGCGCAGGCGGGCCGCCAACCGGCGTGCGGTCAGGGTGAGTTGGTGCTCGGTGCGGGCCGACAGCGGCAGGACCGCAGGGCGGGCGTCGGTATGCGCGCGTGGCCCGCGTTCCGGCGCCTCCTGCACCACCACGTGCACGTTCGTGCCGCCGATCCCGACCGACGTCACGCCCGCCAGCCGGGGCAGACCCGGCCTGCTCGGCCACGCGCCGGTCTCGGTCACCAGGCGCAGCGGAGAGCCCCGCAGAGCGGCGACGGGGCTCGTGACATCGACCGTGGGCACCAGCGTCGCGTGTTCCAGCATCAGGATCGTCTTGATCAGCGCGGCCGCACCGGCCGCCGCGTCGGCGTGCCCGATGTTCGACTTCACCGAGCCGAGCCCGATGCCGGCGCCGGTGCCACCGTCGATGCCGGCACTACCGTCGATGGCCGCGCCGTCGATGCCGGCCCCGCCGCTGCCGGCTCCGGCCGTGAACGCCGCGCTCGCGGCCTCCAGTTCGACCCGGTCCCCGAGTTCCGTCCCGGTCCCGTGCGCCTCCACGTACTGGGCCGCCGACGGCTCCAGCCCCGCCGCCGCCCACGCCTCCGTGATCGCGGCCGTCTGCTGGTCCACGCCCGGAGCGGTGAAGCCGAGCTTGCCGGCCCCGTCGTTGGTGACGGCCGTGCCCCGGATCACCGCGCGCACCGGATCGCCGTCGGCCAGGGCGTCCTCCAGCCGGCGCAGCACCAGCACCCCCACCCCGCTGCCCGGCACCGTGCCGGCCGCCTTCTCGTCGAAGGGGCGGCAGCGGCCGTCGGGGGAGAAGATCCCGCCCTGGTAGTGGACGTAGCCCCGCTTGCGCACGCCGCCGACGGACACGCCGCCCGCGAGCGCGGTGTCGCACTCGCCCAGCAGCAGGGCCTGGACGGCGAGATGCACGGCCGTCAGCGAGGTCGAGCAGGCCGTCTGGACCGTCATGCTCGGCCCGTCCAGCCCGAGCCGGTAGGAGATCCAGGGCGCCAGGAACTCGCGGTCGGTGAGGATACGGACCTGGAGCGCGCCGAGCGACGCGGCGAGCGCCGGGTCCGTGGCGGCGGCCAGGGCGTGTTCCGTCGGGCTGCCGCCCACGTACACGCCGGTGCGGGACGGGGCGTCCAGCGGGGCGTACCCGGCGTCCTCCAGGGCCGACCAGGCGGTCTCCAGGAGCACCCGGTGCTGGGGGTCCAGGGCCGCCGCCTCGGTGCGGTGGAAGCCGAAGAGCTCGGCCTCGAAGCGGTCCGCGTCCGCGAGATACCCCTGCGCGGGGACGTACCCGGCACCGCGCAGCTCGTCCGGGTCCGCCCCGTCGGCGAGGAGTTCCCGCTCGGTGAAGGCGGAAAGCGAGCAGACTCCGTCGCGCAGGTTGGCCCAGTAGGTGTCGAGGTCGGGGGCGCCGGGGAAGCGTCCGCTCATCCCCACGACGGCCACCGCCGACTCCAGGTCGTGCGGTGCGGCTGCCTCGGTCGTCATCGTGTCGTGCCCTTCCTGGAACGGAGCGAGTTCAGGGCCGCCCGGCGGTCATGGCCGCGCCGGGCCGCCTCCTCCTGGGGCGCCCGCCGCTCGGCCGTACGGTCGAGATGGGCTGCCACGGCGGCGACCGTCGGGTGCCGGAACAGGTCGATCAGGGTGAGGTCCCGGTACTCGGGGTGTTCCTGGAGCGCCGCGAGCACGGCCAGCAGCCGTACCGAGTTGCCGCCCAGGTCGAAGAAGTTGTCGTGGACGCCGACCCGGTCCAGAGTCAGCACCTGCCGCCACACCCGGCTCACCCGCTGCTCGGCCACGCCGGCCGGCGCGGTGTACGACTCGCGCAGCTCCGGGCGCGAGGAGGGGGGTTCGGGCAGCCGGGACCGGTCGATCTTGCCGGAGCGGTTCAGCGGCAGCTCCGGCAGGCGCACGAAGACCTCCGGGACCATGTAGCCCGGCAGCCGCCGGGCGAGCAGCGCGCGCAGCACCTCGTCCGAGGGGGCGGGGTCCGGCCCGACCACGTACGCGACGAGCCGTTGCTCGGCGCCCTCGCCGTGTACCGCCGCCGCGGCCACCGTGATCTCGGGACGGCCCGCCAGCACGGCCTCGATCTCGCCGAGTTCGATCCGGTAGCCGCGCAGCTTCACCTGCGAGTCGCTGCGGCCGAGGTAGTGCAGGACGCCGCGCGCGTCGATCCGGCACAGGTCGCCGGTGCGGTACATCCGGCTGCCGGGCGGACCGTACGGATCGGCGACGAAGCGTTCGGACGTCATCCCCGGCCGGCCGATGTAGCCGCGCGCCAGGGAGGCACCGGCGACGTACAGCTCGCCCGTCACCCCGACCGGGACCGGACGCAGCCACCGGTCCAGGACGTGGGCGCGGGTGCCCGGCACCGCGTGGCCGATCACCACCGGCTCGCCCGGCCGCAGGTCGGCCGTGGTCGAGTACACCGTCGCCTCGCTCGGGCCGTACGCGTTGACGATCCGGCGGCCCTCCTCGCCGAGCCGCTCGACCAGTTCGGCCGGGCACGCCTCGCCGCCGACCGCGAGGGTGCGCAGTTCCGGCAGCGCGCCCGGGGCACGGGGGAGCGTCATCGCGGCGGACGGCGGCAGGAAGACGTAGGTGATGCGGGAGTCCCGCAGCCGTGCCTGCAGCGCCTCGCCGAGCCGCTCGTCCTCCTGCGCGATGTGCAGCTCGGCGCCCGCGACCCAGGGGAAGAACAGATCGGACACGGCCACGTCGAAGCCGAACGACACGAACTGCAGCACGCGGTCCGTCCCGGTCACCGGGAACACGGGACGGACGTTCACCGCGAGGTTGAGCAGGGCGCGGTGCTCGACGGCCACGCCCTTGGGGACGCCGGTGGAGCCGGACGTGTAGAGGACGTAGGCGAGGTCGTCGGGGGCGCACGGGACCGGTTCCCTGGGAGCCGGCGGGTCCGTGTCCTCGTCCACCCGCAGTTCCGGTACGTCCGTGCCGGTGAGGTCCGCCGTCCGCGCCGCCGTCAGCAGCAGCGAGGTGCCCGAGTTGGTGATCATGTAGGCCAGGCGGGCCGGTGGGTGCGCCGGGTCCAGCGGTACGTAGGCGCCGCCCGCGCGCAGGACCGCGAGGGCGGCGATGCCCATGTCGGCGCCGCGGGGGAGCAGCAGCCCGACGCGGTCTCCTCGGCGTACGCCGTGTGCCTGGAGGCGGGCCGCGAGGCGGTCGGCGCGCGTGAGGAGTTCGGCGTAGGTCAGGCGCAGGTCGCCGCAGACCAGCGCGGTGGCCTCCGGCCGGGTGGTGGCCCGGTCTGCGACGAGGTCCGGGACGAGGGGCGCCTCGGGGAGTGCCGGGTGCGGCGGTCGGGCGGCCGCGGGTTCGTTGTGGCTGGTCGCGCGGTTCCCCGCGCCCCTGGTCGGCGATGCGGTCCCCGGCGTCCGGTCGTGCAGGGCCAGCAGCCGCTCGCGCTCGTCCGCCGGGAGCATGTCGAGCGTCGACAGCGGGGCCCGCGGACGGTCGAGGAGCCCCTCCAGCAGGGTCTCGAAGCAGTGCACCCAGCGGCGTACCGTCTCCGGCTCGAACAGCGCGCTGCGGAAGATCAGGTACGCGGCGAGGTCCTCGCCCCAGCGTTCCACCTGGAGGTGGAAGTCGAACTTCGCGGTGTCCAGGCCCACATGGACGCGCTCGACCTCGGCGCCGGCCAGCCGCAGGCTCAGCTCGGTGTCGTCGTCGTAGCCGAAGACCACCTGCACGACCGGGTCGTGGCTGATCTCGCGGGCCGGGGCGACCTCGTCGACGACCGCCTCGAACGGGGCGTCCTGGTACGGCTGGGAGGCCAGCAGCGCGATGCGCAGCCGGTCGATCAGGTCGTGGTACGACGGGTCGCCGGACAGATCGACGCGCAGCGCCAGGGTGTTGGTCAGCATGCCGACCATGTCCTGGAGCTCGGGGCGGTCCCGGCCGGAGACGGGGAAGCCGATCACCAGGTCCTCGGAGCCCGAGAGCCGGCCCACGAACGCGGCGTACGCGGCGAACACCGCCATGAACGGGGTGCCGCCGCGCGCCCGTGCCGTCTCCGCGATCCGCGCGCGGACCCGGGCCGGCAGTGTGAACCGCTCGGTGCCGCCCGCCGCCGTCCGCACCGCCGCGCGCGGCCGGTCCAGCGGCAGCGCGACCGTCTCCGGGGCACCCCGCAGCCGCTCGGCCCAGTGGGCCACCGAGCCGGCGTACTCGCCCGCCGCCTGCCGTTCGCGCTGCCAGGCCGCGAAGTCCGGGAACTGCAGGGGGAGTTCGGGTGCCGTGTGGGGCAGGCCCTTGGTCTCGTTCTCGTATCCGGCCGACAGCTCGCGCAGCAGCACGCCCAGCGACCAGCCGTCGCAGACCAGATGGTGGGCGACCAGCAGCACGCGGTGACTGCCGTCGGCCACCGCGTACAGCGTGCAGCGCAGCAGCGGGCCGGCCGCCACGTCGAAGGGGCGGGCCGCCTCCGCGCGCATCCGCGCGTCCACCTCGGCCACGGGCACGTCGTGCTCCGCGCGCGGCTCGACCCGGCCGGCCGCGGACACGAGCTGGAGCGGCACGCCGTCGGGGCCGGTGCGGAAGACCGTGCGCAGTGACTCGTGCCGGGCGACGAGCGCGTCCAGCGCCCGCCCGAAGGCGGCCGTGTCGAACGGGCCGCGCACGACGAAGGCGGCCGGCACGTGATACGTCGCGGCGCCCGGATCCATGTGGTCCAGGACGAGCAGCCGGGCCTGCGCGTCCGAGGTCGGGAACTCGTACTCCTCGTGCTCCCCGACCGTGCCGATGTCGTCAGCGGCCATCTGTGCCCTCTCCGTCCCCCGTGCGGTCCTGTGCCGGTCGTGCCATGTCTGCCAGTGCGTTCTCCACGACCGCGGCGATCTCGCCGACCGGTCCCGGTGCGAGCACGTCGCTGTGCTCGCAGTCCAGTTCGTGCACGTCCACCGCGGCCGCGCAGGCCCGCCATGCCGCGCTCTTCTCCCCGGTCGTCGCCTCCGCGGCGCGGGTGGCGGAGAAGAGGGTGACCCGGCCGTCGTACGGCGACGGACGCCAGGCGCGCGCCATCTCGATGTACCGCTCCATGGCGCCGGCCAGCGTGTCGAGGCCCTGCGGGTCGAGGCCGGCCAGGAGCGCGCCGTGCGCGTGGACACGGGCGATCACCTCGGCCCGGTCCAGCGGGTCCGGTCCGGGCGGGACGCCGGGCAGCGCGTTGCGCAGCAGGTTGGCCAGCGCCGCCTGCTCCACCACCGCGGGGTCCAGCGGCACCCGGGCCACCTCGGCCGGCTTCGGCATCGCGTCCACGACGGCGACGAGCGCGACCTCCTCGCCCGCCGCCCGCAGCCGCACCGCCAGCTCGTGCGCGAGCGGCCCGCCGAAGGAGCGCCCGAGCAGCAGATACGGCCCGTGCGGGCGTACGGCCCGGATGAGCGGCAGACTGTTCTCCGCCAACTCGCCCAGGGTCCGAGGAAGTTGTCCGCCGCGCAGCGCCGGTGTCTGGAGCGCGTGCACCGGCCGCCCGGGGGCGAGGTGCGGCAGCAGCGCCGCGTACGCCCAGCCGAGCCCGAGGCCCGGGTGCAGACAGAACAGCGGGGGCAGGTCGCCCTCGCGGCGCAGCGTGAGCAGCGGGGCGTACGGGTCCTCTTCCATGTGGCCGTCACCGGCGGCGAGGCGGGCGGCGAGCGCGGCCGGCGTCGGCGCCTCGAACAGCGTCGCCGGGGACACCCGGGCCCCGAGCTCCGCCTCGATGCTCGCGGTCAGCCGCAGGGCGAGCAGCGAGTGGCCGCCGTGCGCGAAGAAGTCGCCGTCGGGTCCGATCGCGTCGACGCCGAGGGACCGCGCGAACAGGGCGCACAGCCGCTGCTCACGCCCCGGCCGCGCGATCCGGCCGTGGCCGGGCCCGGCCCGCTCCGGCTCGGGTTCGGGCAGCGCGGCCCGGTCGACCTTGCCGTGCGCGGTCAGCGGCACGGCGTCCAGGCGCGCCCACGCCGACGGCACCAGATGCGCGGGCAGTGTGCGCGCCGCGTACTCGCGTACGAGGTCCAGGTCACCGCCCACGACATACGCGACCAGCCGCTTGCCGCCGCCGGGCCCGGGCCGCGCGGCGACGACGGCCCGCTCCACCCCCGGGCAGGCGGTGAGGGCGGCTTCCACCTCGCCGGGCTCGATACGGAAGCCCCGCACCTTGACCTGGTCGTCCGCGCGGCCCACGAACTCCAGCTCACCGCCGGGAAGCCGGCGCACCAGATCGCCCGTGCGGTACATCCGGGAGCCGGGCGGCCCGTACGGGTCGGCGACGAAGCGCTCGGCGGTCTGCCCCGGACGGTGCGCGTAGCCGTGCGCCAGCCCGCTGCCGGCGACGTACAACTCGCCCACGGCACCGGTCGGCACCGGGCGCAGCAGGCGGTCGAGGACGTGGGCGCGGGAGTTGTCGAGCGGCCGTCCGATGGGCACGGACGTGCCGACGTCCCCCGTCACCGGGTGGGCCGTGGCGAACACCGTCGTCTCGGTCGGCCCGTAGCCGTTGACCACCCGCGTGCCGGGGCACCGCTCCCGCACCCGCCCGACCGCCTCGGGCGCGAGCACGTCCCCGCCCGCCCACACCTCACGCACGGTGCCCAGCACCTCGGGCGCGATCTCCGCCACGGTGCGCAGCAGTTCGGCGGTGAGCCACAGCGCGGTGACCCGCGCCTCGGGCAGCAGCCGCTTCAGCAGGTCCGGGGTGACGGGGCCGGGCGGCGCGACCACGACCGTGCCGCCGTTGAGCAGCGGCACCCAGGTCTCGTACGTCGAGGCGTCGAAGGTGTGCGGGCTGTGGAGCAGGACCCGCGCGTGCGCGCCGCCCGCGAAACGGCCGTCGGAGGCGAGCTCCACGACGGCCCGGTGCGGGGTGACGATGCCCTTGGGCTCGCCCGTCGAGCCGGAGGTGTACATCACGTAGGCGGCGGACTCGGGATGCACGGACCCGGCCGGGAGAGCGGCGGCCTCCGGCCCGAAGGGCTGCAACACCGGCACCTCGACGGGAAGCTGTACGTCCCTCTCCGCCACTGCCGCCCTCGCGCCCGCCGCGCCCACCAGCGCCGCCAGCCGGCCGGCCGGAGCCCCCGGATCCAGCGGCAGACAGCACCCGCCCGCCTTCAGCACCGCCAACTGCGCCACGATCATGGCCACGGACCGGGCCAGCGGCAGCGCGACCGTGTCACCGGGCCGCACTCCCGCCTCACGCAGTCGCCCGGCCAGGGCGTCGGACACGGCGTCGAGACGGCCGTACGTCAGCACCTCGCCGTCGGACTCGACGGCGGGCGCGTCGGGCGTACGGGCCGCCTGCGCGGCGAAGCGGCCGGGGATGCCCAAGTCGCCGGACGGCTCGCGCGCCGGGCCCTCCGCCAGGGCGAGCAGCCGGCGCCGCTCCTCCCGCGGCAGCACGTCGAGCCGGTCGGCGGGAGTGTCGCACGCGGACGTCAGCGCCTCGAAGGCGCGCACCAGGCGGGCCCCGACCGTGGCGGCCGGGACGGACCCGCGGCAGCTCACCCGCAGCAGCATCCGCTCCCCGGCGACCACGGCGATCGTCACCGGATAGTGCGTCGCGTCCCGTGTCTCGACCAGCTCCACCGCCGGGGCGGTGCCCTCGGCCCGCGGGAAGTTCTCGAACGCCAGGACCGTGTCGAAGAGTTCGCCCACCCCGGCCGCCCGCTGCACCTGCGACAGCCGGACGTGGTGGTACGGCGCCAGCCGCAGCTGTTCGCGCTGCACCCGGGCCAGCAGCGCGTCCACGCCCTCCCCGGCACGCAGCGTGATCCGCACCGGCAGGGTGTTGATGAACAGCCCCACCATCCGCTCCACGCCGGGCAGATCGTGCGGCCGCCCCGAGACGACCGCGCCGAAGACCGGGTCGTCGCTGCCGGTCGTGCGGGCCAGCACCAGCGCCCACGCGGTCTGCGCCACGGTGTTGACGGTGACGCCCGCGTCGGCCGCGCGCCGGGTGATCGCCGCCGTCAGCTCGGGGGTGAGTTCGACGTCGACCGTGTCCTCGACGGCGCCGTGCCCCTCACCGCCGTCCGCGGTGAGCGGCGCGGGCCGGGTCAGCCCGGCGAGCGCCGCCCGCCAGGCCGCCTCGGCGGGGCCCGGGTCCTGCCCCTTCAGCCAGACCAGGTACTGCTTGAAGGGCACGGCGGGCGGCAGCCCCGCACCCCGCACCGTCAGTGCCTCCAGATCCCGCGCGAGCAGCGGCAACGACCACCCGTCGAGCAGGATGTGGTGGAGGGTCAGCAGCAGATCGCCGCCCTCGTCGTGCCGGACCAGCGTGGCCCGCAGCAGCGGCGGGCGGGCCGGATCGAAGCGCCGGCCGCGGTCCTCGGCCCGCAGCCGGGCCACCTCCGCCGCCACCTCGCCCCTCGGGCGCCCGGTGCGGTCGACCTCCGTCCACGGCAGTCGCACCGCACGCGGGATCACCTGCACCGGCCGCTCGACGTGCTCGTGCCGGAAGCACGCCCGCAGGTTCGGGTGCCGCTCCAGCAGCCCCGCGACCCCGGCCCGCAGGGCCTCACCGCCGACGCCGGGCGCGATCCGGAACCGGGCCTGCACCAGATAGGGGTCGTCCCGCTCGGGATCACGCAGGGCGTGGAAGAGCAGGCCCTCCTGGGCGGGGGAGAGCGGCAGCACGTCCGCGATACGGCCGCCCATCAGACGTCCCCCTCGTCGTCGGGGTCGGGGCCGAGGTCCAGGTCGCCCTCCAGCAGGGCGAGCTGGTCCGACGACAGGTCGACCAGCGGGAAGTCGGAGCCGGTGTGGCCGCCCGTCCCGTCCCGGCGGGCGTGTTCGACCAGCACCTCGATCGCCTCGCACCACAGACGCGCGAGGGCGAGCACCTCGTCCTCCCCGAGCACCCCCCGCGCGTACGAGAACCCGGCGCTCAGACACGGCCGCCCGGCACGCTCCAGGACGACCGCGTCCACCTCCACGGCATGCCCGAGCGGCAGCGCCTCCGGGGCCATGCCGAGCAGTTCGCCGTCGGCGGTGTCGCCGCCGGAGAACCGGCCCAGATAGTTGAAGCGCAGGTCGGGCACGGGCAGCAGGGCCAGCTTCGGGGCCGTGTCCGGGTTCAGGTGGCGCAGCAGGCCCCAGCCCAGGCCGCCCGACGGGACCGACCGCAGCCGCTCCTTGACCTGCTTGAGCGCCTCACCGGCCGCGTCCCGCCCGGGCTGCCAGAACTCCGCGCCGAGCGCGGCGCCCGCGTCCAGCCGCACCGGGTACTGGGTGGTGAACCAGCCGACGGTGCGGGAGACATCGGTGGGCCGGGACAGTCCCTCGCGGCCGTGGCCCTCCAGGTGGACCAGCAGACCGGTGCCGGTGCCCCGGTGCCGTACCGCCGCCGCGGCCAGCGCGGTCAGCAGGACCGCGTCCGCACCGCAGTGGAAGACGTCCGCCACCTCGGACAGCGCCGCCTCGGTGACCTCGGGCGTCAGCTCGACGGTGAGCACGGCCCGGCTCGCCCCGGCACCCCGGCCGCCCGCGATCCGCGCGTCCGGGCCGCTCAGCATCTCCTCCCAGCGGACCGGCTCCACGTCGGCCCGCCCGGGCCGCACCGCCTCCTCGGCGAGCAGCCGCGCCCAGCGCGCGAAGGACGTCCCCGACGGCTCCGGCAGCCTCTCCCCGCCCAGCGCGGCGGCCAGTTCGGGGCCGAGCAGCCGCCAGGACACCCCGTCGACCGCGAGATGGTGGACCGTCAGCAGCAGCGGACCCGGCCGGCCGGCGCCCGTGTCGAGCCAGGTCGCCCGCAGCATCTCGCCCCGCTCCGGGTCCAGGCGCACCGCGGCCGCCAGTTCGTCGGCGAGCTCCCGGGGATCCACGCCGGCAGGCACCTCGACACGCTCGACCGACACCTCGGGGACGGTCTCCGGGACCGCCGGCTCCCCGTCCACCAGCCGCATCCGCAGCACGCCGTGCCGCTCGACGAGCGCGCGCACGCCCGCCTCGACCCGCTCCGGGCCCGCACCCGCCGGCACCGGGAACAGCATCGACTGCGTGAACGCCGTCGCGTCGCCGCCCAGTTCACGCCACCAGCGCATGACCGGCGTCAGCGGGAAACGCCCCGTGCCGGCGTCCTCGCCGAGCGCCTCGGTCTCCCGGGCGGTCAGCGCGAGCGCGGCCGGCGTGCGGGCCGTGAAGACGTCACGCGGTGTGATGCCGAGCCCCGCCCCCGCTGCCCGCCCGGCGAGCTGGATCGCCATGATGCTGTCGCCGCCCAGCCGGAAGAAGTCGTCGTCGGCGCCCACCCGTTCGACGCCGAGCACTTCCGCGAACAGGGCGCACAGGGTCACCTCGCGCACCCCCTCCGGAGCCCGCCCGCCGCCTTGCCGGCCGCCCGGCGCGGGCAGCGCCGCCCGGTCCAGCTTGCCGCCCGGCGTCAGCGGCAGCGCGTCCAGCACCACCACGTCGGCCGGCACCATCGCGGCCGGCAACCGTTCCGCGGCGTACGCCAGGAGCGCGCCCGGCACCGGCTCGGAGCCCTCGCCGCCGACGACGTACGCCACCAGCAGCGGCCTGCCCGCCCGGTCCTCCCGGACGACGGCAACCGCCCGCTCCACCGAGGGGTGCCCGGTCAGCACGGCCGCGATCTCGCCCGGCTCGATCCGCTGCCCGCGGATCTTCACCTGGTCGTCGGAGCGGCCCAGATACTCCAGTTGCCCGTCGTCCCGGCGGCGCGCGAGGTCCCCGGTGCGGTACATGCGCGTGCCGGGCGCCCCGTACGGGTCGGCGACGAACCGCTCGGCGGTCGCTCCCGGCCGGCCCAGATAGCCGTACGCCACACCCGGCCCCGCCAGATACAGCTCACCGCACACCCCCGGCGGCACCGGCCGCAGCCGCTCGTCGAGGACGTACGTGCGGGTGCCCGGGAGCGGTGCGCCGATCGGCGGCGGCGTGCCGTCGCCGGTGAGCGGGCCGGAGACGGTGGCCGCGACGGTGTACTCGGTGGGCCCGTAGGCGTTGTGGAACCGGCGTCCGCCGACGGCCCAGCGGGCCACCAGCTCCGGCGGACACGCCTCCGCGCCCACGGCCAGCGACCGCAGGTCCGGGTACTCCCCGGCGGGCAGCGTCGCCAGCACCGACGGCGGCACCATCGCGGCGCCGATCCGCAGCCCGGTCAGCGCATCGGCCAGCCCCTGCCCGACGAGCGGCCCGGCCGGCGGCACGACCAGCGTCCCGCCGGACCCGAACGCCATGCACATCTCCGCCACGGAGATGTCGAACGCGGGCGACCCGAGCTGCAGGACCCTTGTCTCCGACGTCAGCGCCATGGAGTCCACGAGTCCCTGAGCGAGGGCGGCGAGACCGGTGTGGGGGACGACGACGCCCTTGGGACGCCCGGTGGACCCGGAGGTGTGTATGACATACGCCGGCATCAGCGCCGCACAGGGGCGCGGGGAACCGTGCGACCAGCCACGACGGCGCGGCGGTCGGTCGACGGCACGCCGTGGCCGTTCGAGCGAGTCACTCAACACCAAAGTCGGCACATCCGTATCGGCCGGCAGCCCCCGCTCACCCCTCACCACCAGCACCGGCCGCGCGTCCTCCAGCGCCCCCCGGATCCGCTCGCCCGGATAGTCCGGATCCACCGGCAGATACGTGGCGCCGGTCCGCTGCACCGCCAGCAGCGCGGGCACCATCGCCGCGGTCCGCCCCAGCGCGAGCGCCACGACCTCCCCGGGACCCGCCCCGTGCCCGGCGAACACCTCGGCCAACCGGTCGACCCGGTCCACGAGTTCGGCGTAGCTCAGCGCGAGCGTCCCGGCCTCCAGCGCCGGCGCGTCCGGCGTACGGGCCGCCTGCCGGGCCACCAGCTCGGGCAGCGACGCCGGCTCGGGAGCGTCAGAACCGACGCCGAGCTCCAGCAGCCGCCTCCCACCCGCCTCGGACACCAGCCCGACCTCGGCGAGCGGCACCTCGGGCTCGGCGGTGAAGCGCCGCAGCAGCTCCAGATAGGCATCCGCCCAGTGCCGTACGGCATCCGCGCCGAACAGGGCCGTACGGATCTCGAAACTGCCGTCCATCGCGCCGGTGCCGTCGTCGGCGTCCCGGACGATGCCCACGAGGTCGTGCTCACCACCGGTGTGGATCCGCTCGGGCTCGCTGAACTCCCTGAGCGCGGCCACGCTCCGCTGCTGCGTCAGGTGCATGAACACCCACTGGAACAGCGGGGACCGCCCGGCGCTGCGGTCCGGCGCGACCGCCGAGACGATCCGGCCCACCGGCACGTCCGCGTGGGCCATCAGCTCGGGGAAGTCCGCAGCGAACCGGGCCAGCACATCGGCGAAGGAGTCCCCGGCCCGGATCCGCCAGCGCGTCGGGATGGCGTTCATGACGTACCCGATGACCCGCTCCAGACCCTTGGCGGCCCGGTTGGCCGTCGGGGTGCCGAGCACCATGTCGTCGGCGCTCGTGAGCCGGTGCGCCAGGACCGCGAAGGCCGCCATCAGGACGACGTAGACGGAGGCGCCGCGCTCCCGGGCCAGCGCCCGTACCGCCCGCGCGGTCGGGGCGTCCACGCGGAACGGGATCTGCGCGATCTCCTCAGAGGCCCCCGGGCGGGCCCCCGGCACGGTCAGCGGCCCCGGCGGCTCGGCGAGGTAGCGGCGCCAGAACGCCAGCCGGGCCTCGAACACGCCGGACGCCTCCAACTCGCCCTGCCAGGAGGCGAAGTCGGCGTACTGGATCCGCGGCCGGGCCGGCATCGACGCGGAACCGGAGCGCGTAGCGCGGTGGGCCTCGGCGAACTCGGCCTGCAGGACGTCGAAGGACCACCAGTCGGCGATGACGTGATGCAGGCTCAGCATCAACGTGGACCGCCGGTCGTCGACCCTCACGAACCGGGCCCGCATCAGCGGTTCGCCCGCCAGGTCGAAGGGCCGCCGCCGGAAGGTCTCGAAGGCCTCCGCGATGGTGACGCCGCTGCCCCGCAGGTCCTCCCGCTCCAGGCGGAAGCGCTCCTCGGACGGGAAGGTGACGGTCAGCGCGCCCGGTTCACCGCCGATCCTGGCCCGCAGGACGTCGTGGTTCGCGCGCACCAGGGTCAGCGCCGTCTCCAGCGGGCCGGCGTCCATCGGGGCGTCGAAGTGGTAGGCGCAGCACAGGTTGAGTGCCGGAGTGCCGGGATACAGCGACTCGTACACCCACAGGTCCTCCTGCGCCGGACTGAGCCGCACCGGCCCGCCGCCGTCCCGTGCCGGCACGACCGCCGGGATCAGCCCGACCTGCCCGGACTCCACCAGCCGCCGCATCAGCCGGACGCGCTGCTCCCCACTGAGCGCGGTGAACCGCTCAGCCATCGAAGCGCCGCCCGCCGCACCCGTCGTCCCCGTCACGCCCCGTCCTCCCGGCCGCTCGCGCATTCCCCCGTCACACCAGGTCCTCTCGGCAGACCCTGCAATGCCCTGTCACGCCTGGTCCTCCCCGAAGACCGTGCAAGGCCCCGTCACGCCAAGTCCTCTCGGAACACCGCGTGATGCCCTGTCCGCCAAGTCGTTCCGGAAGAGCGTGAGTTCCCCTGTCACGCCACGTCCTCCCGCAGCTCCGCCAGCCGGTGCAGCCCGGCCAGCACCTCGTCGCGGCCGAGGCCGAAGTCCACGAAGCAGGCGACCTCGTCGCAGCCCAGCTCCCGCAGGTCGGCGAGCATCTTGCCGCAGGTCCCGGCGGAGCCGAGCAGACTGCCCCAGGCCAGATACCGGTGGAAGGCGAACTCGGCGAGCAGCGCCGTCTGTTCCTCGGTGAGCTCCGCCGTCGCCCTGTCGGCCGTGCGGTTCGCGGTGGTCTGCCGCACGTACGAACGCAGATAACGCTTCAGCGGCTCGGCGGTCAGCCGCCGCGCCTCCTCGTCGTCCGCGCCGACGAACGTGTGCGCCATCAGCGTCACCCTGCCGTGCGCGTCGGTGCCGCCCTGGTCGGGGGCGGCGGCGCAGGCGGCCCGGTAGCGGGCGATCCGCTCGGCGAGTTCCTCCCGGCTCTGCCCGACGGTCGCCGCGAGCACACCGGTCCGCAGACCTCCGGCCGCCTCCCAGGTCGCGGGGTTGCCGGAACTCGTCAGCCACAGCGGCAGGGTGTCCTGCACGGGTCGGGGCTGCGGCCGGACGGCGACCGAGGTGCCGGTGCCGTCGGTGAACTCGGCCGCCTCGCCCGCCCACAGCCGCCGCAGCAGCGGGATGTCGCGCAGGGTCCGCTCCCGGCGGTCCTCGTAGGCGCCGGGAGCGAGCACGAAGTCGGCGGAGTGCCAGCCCGTCGCGGCCGACAGCCCGATCCGGCCGTGCGAGAGGTTGTCGACGACCGCCCAGTCCTCCGCGATCCGCAGCGGATGGTGCAGCGGCAGGATCACGCTGCCCGCCCGGATGTTGATCCGCTCGGTCGCCACCGCCAGCGCCGCGCTCAGCACCGGAGGGCTCGGGAACACCTGGCCCACCTGCTGGAAGTGTCGCTCCGGCGTCCAGATCGCGTGGAAGCCGAGCCGGTCCGCGGTGCGGGCGACGGTGAGGATGTCGTCGTAGGCCGCGCTGTGCCGGGGCGCGGCCCCCGGGCCGGCGGGGCTGTCGGCGCCGAAGAACATCACGCTCAGCTCCATGGCACCTCCTTCTGACTGGTGTCGGTACGGTCGGCACGGCCGGGCTGCCGGGGAACGCGCGGGCGGCGCGGGATCGGCGCCGCGACGGCGGGTGCCCCGGCCGGCGCCCGCTCCAGCTCGGCGGCGAGCGCGGCGACCGTGGGCGAGGTGAACAGCTGGGCGGCGGTCACCGTGCGTCCGGCACCGGTGAGACGGGCGGCGACCCGCACCGCGCGCAGGGAGTTGCCGCCCAGCCCGAAGAAGTCGTCGTGCGGGCCGACGCGTTCGACGCCGAGGACCTCGGACCAGACGGCGGTGATCTCCCGGTGCAGGGCCGAGTCCGCCGGTACGCCGTCGGCGCGGGCGGGGGTGAGGACCGCGTCCCGCGCCGGGTCCGCCTGCCGCGACGGCGAGGGCAGCGCGAGCCGGGACAGCGGCAGGTCCGGCTCGGCGGCCGCCGCGCGCAGCGCCCCGACGACCGCGTCCGCCAGGCCGGCCACGAACTCCCGCTCCAGGCATGAGGTCCGGTACTCGAAGACCAGTGTCATGCCGTCCGGCGCGCCCGACGCGGCGTGGTCGTCCGTCACGTCCACCAGCAACTCGAACCGCGCCGCGCCGGTCCGCAGCGGCTCCACACCGCTCACGGCGCCCGGCAGGCCGGCCTCGGCGCGGGCGTTGTTCTGCAACGCCAGCACCACCTCCGTGAACGGCTGCCGCCCCGGCGGACGTACGGGGCGCAGCGCGTCCACGACCTCCTCGAACGGCACGTCCTGGTGCGCGAAGGCGTCCAGCGCCGTCTCCCGGACCCGCGCGAGCAGCTGCCGGGAGGTCGGGTCGCCCGCGGCGTCGGTGCGCAGCACCAGCATGTTGACGAAGAACCCGACGACGTCGTCCACGAGGCCGTCGTGCCCGCGCCCGGCCACCGGCGACCCGACCGCGAGGTCCGTGCCCGCCCCGGCCCGCACCAGCGCGGTGGCCAGGGCCGCGTGCAGCGCCATGAACAGCGTGGCGCCCTGCCCCCGCGCCGCCTCGACGATCCGCCCGTGTTCCCGGGCGTCCAGCCGCCGTACGACGGTGTCGGCGTCGCGGCCCGGCACGGCGGGCCGTCCCGGACGGCGGGGGAGCAGCGGACCGCCGGGCGCCAGACCGGCCAGGGCCTCGCGCCAGAAGGCGAGTTGCTCCGACGCGAGCGACCCGGTCTCGTCGGCCGCACCGAGCCGCTCCCGCTGCCGTCGGGCGAAGTCGGCGTACGGGACGGGCAGCGCGGCCGGCTCCGCAACGGTTCCGGCGACGCGGGCCGCGTAGGCCCGCGACAGGTCCCGGAACAACGGGGGCAGGGACCAGCCGTCGCCCGCGACGTGATGCAGCACGAGCAGCAGCGCGTACTCGCCCGGGCGGTCCGTGACACCGAACAGCACGGCGTGCAGCGGCAGTTCGGTCGCCAGGTCGAACCGGTGCCGGGCGGCCTCCTCGACGGCCTTCGCCAGCTCGCCGGAGCCGACCTCGACCTGCCGCAGCCGCGGCCGAGCCTCGGACCCTTCCAGCACCCGCTGCCGCGGCTCGCCGTCGGTCTCCTCGAACACGGTCCGCAGCACCGCCTGCCGGTCCGCGACGTCCCCGAGCGCGGCCCGCAGCGCCGCCGCGTCGACGGCCCCGCGCAGCCGCACCAGCACCGGCAGCGTGTACGCGGTTCCCGCGTCGACCCGGTCCAGGAACCACAGGCGGCGCTGGGCGGGGGACAGGGTCTGCGTGTCGCCGGCCGGGGGAGGGGCGGGCGCGGTGGGACGGTCGTCCTTCCCCGCCGCCTCCTCGACGTGCGGCAGCAGCGCCGCCGGCGTCGGGCATTCGAAGAGCGTGCGCACGCCGACCCGCGCGCCCAGCGTGAGCTGGATCCGGCCCAGTAACCGGGCCGCCGTCAGGGAGTTGCCGCCGAGCGCGAAGAAGTCGTCGTCGGGGCCGACGGACGCGACCCCCAGCACGTCGGAGAACAGCCCGCACAGCGCTTTCTCCACCGGCCCCGCCGGCCGCCGTCCGGCGGCGGAGCCGAGCGAGCCGGTGACCGGGCCGGGCTCCGGCAGGGCGGCGCGGTCGAGCTTGCCGTTGGGGGTCAGGGGCAGGGCGTCCAGCGGTACGAAGGCCGCCGGGACGAGATAGTCCGCGAGCAGGCGAGCCGCGTACGCCCGTAACTCGCCTTCCGGGAACCGCTGGAGGTCCCCGCCGCCCGGAACGACGTAGGCGACGAGCCGTTGCTCGCCCGTGGCGTCCGGGCGGGCGACGACGGCGGCCCGGTCGACGCCCGGATGGCCCGCGAGAACCGTCTCCACCTCGCCGGGCTCCACCCGGAACCCGCGGATCTTCACCTGCGCGTCGGCACGCCCGAGGTACTCCAGCACCCCGTCCGCCCGCCGCCGCACCAGATCCCCGGTGCGGTACATCCGCTCACCGGCGGGTCCGTACGGGTCGGCGACGAACCGCTCGGCCGTCAGCTCCGGCCGGCCGCAGTAGCCGAGGGCGACACCTGCCCCGGCGGCGTACAGCTCGCCCGTCCCGCCGTCCGCGACCGGCCGCAGCGCCTCGTCCAGCACCCGCAGCCGCTTGCCGGCGAGCGGGCGACCGATCGGCACCGGCCGGCCGTCCCGCACCTCCTCGGCGGTGACCGGGTGGACCGTCAGGAAGACCATGCCCTCGACCGGGCCGTAGCCGTTGCTCAGCCGCAGGGCCGGGTGGCGCGCGAGCGCGCGGGCCGCGTGCGCGGGCGACAACGGCTCACCGCCGACGATCAGTTCCCGTACGCCGTCGAGGGCCCTCGGGTACTCGTCGACGACCACGTGGAACAGGGACGCCGAGAGATACATCGAGGTGACGGCGTGCCGGGCGACCAGGCCGGCCATCACCACCGGGTCGGGGCGCTGCCCCGGGTGCAGCACGCACACGCCGCCGTTCAGCAGCGGACCCCACAGCTCCAGCGCGAACGCGTCCCACGACACCGGCGAGCACTGCAACCACACCGCACCGGCGCCGAAGGAGGCGAAGTCCTGCCCGGTGAGCGTCCCGGTGATCGCGGCATGCGAGGCGACGATGCCCTTGGGACGGCCGGTGGAGCCGGAGGTGAACATGACGCAGGCGGGGGTGTCCGGCCGTACGGCCACGCCGTGGGACCCGGTCAGCGGAGCTCGCGCCGCGTCCTCCACCGCCACCGACGCGCCGTGCTCCACCGCCACCGAAGCAGCGTCCTCCCTCTCCGCCGCCCCGGCGTCTTCCATGGCTCCCGAACCGGCGTCTTCATCGGCGTCCTCCACCGCCACCGACGCGGCCTGCGTCACCGGCTGCCGCAGCCCGCGGCGGGAGACCACCACGGCGACCTGCGCGTCGGCCGCCATCGCGCGCAGCCGCTCCGCCGGGAAGTCCGGGTCGAGCATCGCGTAGCCGGCACCGGCCTTGAGCGTGCCGAGCAGCGCCACCACCATCTCGGCGGACCGCTCCAGATACACGCCCACCAGCGCCCCCGGCCGTACGCCGTGCCGGCGCAGCAGCGCGGCCAAGCGGTCGGCGCGCGCGTCGAGTTCGCCGTAGCTCAGCCGTTCCCCGCCGTGCACCAGCGCGGTCGCCGCAGGTGTCCGCCGGGCCTGTTCCGCGAAGAGTTCATGCACCCCGTGCAACGCCCCCGTCGCCCCCATCTCAGGTGTCTGCGCCCGCGGGGGAGGGACATATGTCCGTCCAGCGCTCCTCGACGAAGGCCAGGCACTCGGCACGGCTGCTCGCGGTCAGCGCCACGTTCCATCCGTCCGGCACGGTGATCCCGTCGGGCCAGAGCGAGTACTGGCCCTCGGCGTTGGTGAGGACGAGATAGGTCCCGTTCTCGTCCTCGAACGGATGGGTGGTCATGGTCATCCCTCCACGAGTGCTTTGGTCTCGGGGTTGTCGGGTTTGTCGGTTCCTTCCGGGCCCTCGGGATCGCCGGGGCGCGCGGAGGCGTCGCCGTCCGTGGCCGCCGCGGAGTCCGCCTCGTCCTCGGCGACGTCGGGCAGCAGCGCGTCGATCTCCCGCACCGTGCGCCGGGACATGCTCAGCACCGCCACGGTGATGCCGCACAGCCCCGCGATGAGCAGCATGGCGGCCATACCGCTGCCGGGCCCGTCCCCGAGGAGCGGCCCCAGCACCACGAAGATGCCGGCGCCGTCCGCGGCCTGCGGTTCGAAGACGTGGTCGGCCAGCGGTCCGGAGACCGCGGTGGCCAGCGGCACGGAGATCTGCGACAGGAACATCACCGCGCCGAAGACCCGGCCGTGCCACTCCTGCGGGACCTTCGTCTGCACGATCGCCTGCATCGTGCCGTTGATCATCGGCATCAGCGCCGCGCCCACGAGGATGGCCGCGCACCAGCCGACCACCTCGCCGGCCAGCGCCATCGCCACCTGGGCGGACAGACACATGCCGATGATGCCGAGCAGCATGCCCCGGGCCCGGTTGCGCGGCCCGCTCCAGGCCGCCATCAGCAGCCCGCCCGCGACCCCGCCGACCCCGATCGCGGTGTTGACGCTCGCCAGCGCCGAGGTCTCCCCGCCGGAACGGGCCAGCACCATGGGCTGTACGGCGGCGAAGCCGAAGACCATGACCAGGTTGACGAAGCAGAAGGCCAGCATCAGATCGCGCAGGCTCGGGAACCGGAAGAGGAACCGCATCCCCTCGACGGCCTCGGCGACGAGCTTCTTGCGCGGACCGCCGCCCGCCTCCGCCCCGGGACCGGTGTCCCCCTTCATCCGTACGACCCGGATCGCGGCCAGCGCGAGAGCGAAGCTCACCAGGTCGGCGACGAGGATGAAACCGAGCCCGGAGAACGCCACCAGCAGCCCGCCCAGCGCCGGACCGCCGACGTCGGCCGTGCTCTTGGCGCTCGCCAGCAGACTGTTCGCGCGCTGGAGTTGGCGCTTTTCCACCAGCAGCGGCACGGCGGCGCCGAGTGCCGGGAACTGGAAGGCGGCCGCACCGCCGAGCAGCATGACCGCGCCGTAGACCTCCCAGGTGTGCAGCCCGCCGGTGAAGTGCAGGACGCTGAGCAGCGCCACGACCAGCAGCCCACCACCGTCGGCGAGTTGGAGTGCCGTACGCCTGCGGACGCGGTCGACGAAGGCACCGGCGAGCGGGCTCAGCAGCACCTGGGGGAGCAGCGCGCACAGCGACAGCGTGGTCAGCGCGGTCGCCCGGCCGGTCGCCGCCCAGGTCTCGAAGACGAAGGCGAACCGCAGCACGGAGTTACCGACCAGCGACACCGCCTGCCCGCTCCACACGAGCATGAAGGGACCCATGCCGGTGAACCGGCCGGTCCTGCCCCCGTCGTGCGCGGTGTCGTCCTGCGAACGCGCCGCATCGGCCACGTGCGTACCCCCGTCGAATGTGGCTTCCGGTCGAGAACCCTAGTTCGAAGAGGTGGGCCGCACAGCCCCGATCATGAAAGGCGTCCGAGAAGCCCTCACACCGGGGCCGTGACGACCGAGAGGGCCGTGCGCTGACAGGGCCGTACCGGGACAAGGCGCTGTCACCTCGTAGGCACCTACGAACGATTGACGACACAACGACATTCGTGACGACCCGGACGAGAGCTGCCGTCCCGGGACACCTCGGCCGCCCGCCGGCAGCGGTTCCGGGCCCCCGCACTCCCCGTCAAGGGTGTCATTCTCCCGGCCGTTGACCGATGGACTGGCCGCACCAACTGCGGTCTCCCTAGGATGTGTTGTCGGCGAGGTGATCTCCTCGGCCGTCCTGCCCCTGGGGGAAGCCATGGAGCCTGGAAAGCTGTCCACGTCGATCGATGCCACGGTCCCCACGGCCGCGCGCATGTACGACCACTACCTCGGAGGCAAGGACAACTACGCCTCGGACCGAGCCGCCTGCGAGGAGCTGGACAAGGTCGTCCCCAGCACCCGGGCCCTCGCCCTGAACAACCGACGCTTCCTGCAGCGCGTGGTCGGAACCCTGGCCGGCGAGTTCGGCATCCGGCAGTTCCTCGACCACGGCTCCGGCCTGCCCACCCAGAACAACGTCCACCAGGTCGCGCAGACAGTCGACCCCACCGCGCGCGTGGTGTACGTCGACAACGACCCGATGGTCCTGGTCCACGGCCGCGCCCTGCTGGACCAGAACAACAACACCGCCGTCATCCACGCCGACATGCGGGAGACGGACCTGATCTTCTCCCACCCGGACACCGAGCGTCTGATCGACTTCTCGCAGCCGGTGGCGGTGCTGTTCAACTCGGTGTTCCACTGCATCCCCGACAGCGACACCGACGGCCCGCTCGCCGTGGCCCACCGGGTGCGCGAGCGCCTGGCGCCCGGCAGCTTCATGGTGATGTGCCAGCTGGTCAGCGAGGACGCCGAGGTCCGCAAGTTCGTCACCGACTTCATGAACCAGGCCACGCAGGGGCACTGGGGCCGGGTGCGTCAGGAGAAGGACGTCGCGGCGTACTTCGACGGCCTGGAGATCCTCGAACCGGGCCTCGTGGAGGTCTCCACGTGGCGCCCCGACACCGAGGTGGCACCGCGTCAGCTCACGCAGGAGTGGATCGAGTTCGGCGGCGTGGGCCGACTGCCGTAGCGAACGGAACGACGGGGGCGGCGGTGCCGCCGCTCCCGGTGGGTCTTCGGGCCCTGCTCACCCCGGGCACTGTTCCCGGGCGTCAGCCTCACGAGGCGCACGCTTCTGTCGCCGGCTCCGGCTCCGCCGGGCGCGCATCCGGCGCCGAGGTCCGCTGGGCGCGCTTGCGCCTCTGAGTTCCGCCGGCCCCCCGCTTTTGTCGCGGAGCTCCGCTGGGCGCGCTTCAGGCTCTGAACCTCACTGGGCCGCGCCTCCGTCCGTCCGCCCCTCCGCCCCTGAGCTCCGCTAGGCGTACCGCTTCATCGTCTCGCGCAGCCGCTCCAGCGACTCGCGCGGGTTGAGGGCCTCGTCGCCCAGGCGGTCCAGGGCGAGGCGGTACTCCTCGGTCTCGTCGCGGTCCTCCAGGAAGGCCGCGCTCTTGATGTGCTCCAGATAGACGATGTCGGGCAGATCGACGCCGCCGAAGCGGAGATAGGTGATCGGCATCGCGGGCGCCGAGGCGTTGGTGACGTCCAGCGGCACGATCTGCACGGTCACATGCGGCCGCTGCGCCATCTCCACGAGATGCTCCAGCTGCGCGTGCATCACCTCACGGCCGCCCAGGACCCGCAGCAGCACCGACTCGTCGACGACCGCCCACAGCTGGGGCGCGTCCGTACGGTGCAGCAGCTGCCGCCGGCGCATCCGCAGCTCCACGCGCCGCTGCACCTCACGGGCCGGCGCGTTCGGCAGTCCGCGCTCGACGACGGCCCGGGTGTAGTCGTCGGTCTGCAACAGCCCCGGCACGTACTGGAGTTCAAAGGTACGGATGGCGCTCGCGGCCTCCTGGAGCCCGACCAGCCGGTCGAACCACTCCGGCATCAGCCGCTTGTCGTAGCGCTGCCACCAGCCCGGCTCACCGGCGCGCCGCAGCAGCTGAAGCAGCACCTTGGCTTCGTACTCCTCGGTGCCGTAGTGCTCCAGCAGGGCGCGCACGTCCGCCTCCGTGGGAGGCCGACGACCCTTGCCCGCCTCGATGCGCGACAGCTTGGCCGGACTGAACCCCACGGCCCGCGCGGCCTGGTCCTGGGACAGGCCGAGGTCCTCGCGGATACCGGCCAACTGGACGCCGACCAGCATCTTCAGCAGGGTCGGCGCGGGCTCGGTCCGGTCCAGATAGGGTTCGAGGCGGGAGATGCGAGGTGACTCGGGTGACATCCTGACTCCCCGTAGACCGGCATACGACAGACCGCATTATCGCATCCCGCCGCCACGTGGCGCCGGAACCGCAAGAAGTGAAAGGCTCAACTTCCGCTTCCGGACGGCGTTTCGCCCTCCACGGGTCGCGCGGCACCGATCGCGCGGCACCGATCGCGCGGCACCGATCGCGCGGCACCGGTCGCGGGGCCATTGCGGGGACCGTCTCACGTTGTCCGGCAGAGGCCCGCCGCCCGTCGCGCGTCCCGGGCGGGCGTCCGTCTCACGTTCTCCGGCACGCGCACGTCACCCATTCCCCTGCCATGCATTCCCCAGCCACACATTCCCCTGCCACACATTCCAGGGCAGGCGCCCGTCTCACGCCAGGTGGTCGAACTCTCCCTCCTTCGCGCCGGCGAGGAAGGCCGCGATCTCGGCGGGGGTGTAGACGAGGGCCGGACCGTCGGGGTGGCGGGAGTTGCGCATCGCGACGCTGCCGTCGCCCAGGGCGGCCACCTCGACGCAGTTGCCCTCGGCATTGCTGTGCCGGCTCTTGATCCAGCGGACGCCCAACGAGCTTGCCCGTACACCGTTCGGTGCTGTTGGCACTGCACTCTCCTTGCTCACGTTCCGTCACGCGCGCGCCTCTCGCCCCAGCGGGCCCGGACCGCACCACGTGCTCTGCGATGACATCTCACGCGAAATTTCCCGTGAAATTGCACGGAGACGCCTTCGGCGTGGATAATAGCCCGTGGCGTCAAGTGCAGCGCGGACGCCTGGTCCTGACCGTGTATCAGGGGAGACGTTGTGTCGTTACCTGCGTACGAAGCGCTCCGACTGCCCCGTGGTGCCACGTCACACGAGGCGCTGAGGGCGACACCGTCAGCGCACAGCGGCCCTCCGGGCCCGCGCCGGCTCGCCGCGTCTGAATCTCCGCGCACCGCACCCCGCTCCGCCGTCCTGCGCCTCGTCGGCGCCGAACGGGGCTGCGCCGAGGCCCGCGACTTCGTCCGTCGCACCCTGACCGGCTGGGAGCTCGAGCAGTGCGGCCCCGACGCCCTGATCGTGGTCACCGAACTGCTCGCCAACGCCGTACTGCACGCCGCACCCCACTCCGCGGCCCACCCCTCGGCCGACCCCGGCATCTGGCTCAGGCTCAGCGTCCGCCGCCCGGCCCACCTGGTCTGCGCGGTCACGGACCCGAGCGACCATCCGCCGGTGTACCCGCACGCCAGCGACCCGTTCGACGGGCATGGCCGCGGTCTGCGCATCATCGACAGCCTGTCCGAGCACTGGGGCTGGACCCGACGGCACCCGATGGGAAAGACGGTCTGGGCGATGCTCCCGACGACCGAGAGCTGCTGACTCCGGCTGTTCCCGGCCCCGGCGCTGCATCCGCAAATGTGCGCCCGCACGCGAACATGTGGGCAAGTGACCGAATAGGCCGCCATATTTGGGACGTCTTGGCAGCGTCTTCGCAGTGGTGTAACGCGGTCGCGATGATCCGACGCAGAACTAGGCGAAAGAAGTCACCGCGCAAAGGAAGAATCCCGACGAGCCGCGGTGGCCAGCCGGCACACCAACGCGTCAGATCGGATTTCTCGTGAACACCGACCCGGTATCCGGATACCAGACGTACGACCAGCACCCGGCCCAGGACCGCACCGCGCGCAACCAGGCCACCGCCCGCAGAGCCGCGCTCACCCTCTGCACGATCGCCGACGTCACGGCCGGTCTCCTCGTCCTGTGGATCGCTCTGTACCTCCTCGACGCGAACCAGGCCAACGCCTTCGTCGAGTTCGTCCACGCCGCCGCCGACTTCCTCTCCGGATGGGCACGCGACATTTTCACCATGGACACAGAGGGCCTACGAGTCGTCCTCAATTACGGCCTCCCCGCAGCCCTCTATTTGCTCCTCGGGCACGGAATTGCCGCCCGCCTGAACCGCGCCTGACGCCCATCCCCAGCGCAAGGAACCCCCAATGACCCGCACCCCCACCGAGAACGATCACCTCCCCATCTATGAAGACTTGGTACGCGAACGCGGAGACGCGGTAACGGAAGCCCAGATAGCAGCCGCACACACCCAACACAAAGCCGCAGAGCTCCTGCCGGAGGGGAGCGCGGAGGTCTGGGGTGGACAGCGGGGGTATGGGGGTGGCGGGCGGTAGGAGGCGTGCGTGCTCGGGCACCGGAGCCAGCACCGGGTTGTGGGGTCGGTGTCCGTGTCCTGCGTGCCGGAGGCTGCTGGGTCGAGCGCCAAGATCAACATGCTTCTTCAATGTACCCAGCGCCCAGTGACTGCTTTCGCTGGCACCCCTATACACAAACAGCAAGACCCCGCACTCAGCTGACTCGCTGATGGCGGGGTCTTTAGGCACTTCCTACGAAGTGTCCCCGGGAGGATTCGAACCTGCGCACACGGCCCCGGAGAGCGTGCACACCACGGGATCGATTACGGTCTGACCTGCGGAGCAGTCGGAGAGTCCCGGCGAAGCCCTGAAGGTCACGCACTGCTCACGCACTCGTGGTGCACGGGGGCGCCCAACAGCGCACTGGGCACGGGCCCGGACAACGAACAGGGGGACAGTTTCCCCACTGAGAAGGAGCTGTGCGAGCGGTTCGGAGCGTCGCGGACGGCCGTCCGGTCCGCCATCGCGCAGATGGAGGGACAAGGACTCATCGCCAAGGGTACGGCGCGAGGGCGGGAAGTACGTGCGTTGCCGGTTGTACGGGGGACTCGGACGGCATGACGACGACCGAACGAACTGAGTTCGACGCTGACGCGGCCGGCGCCATCCTGCGAAAGGCCTGCGGGGGCGCGGACGTGGACCCGGACGGAATCGAGATGCTGCGGTTCGGCGACCATGCGGTGTTCCGCGTGGACGGCGGCCGCATCGTCTCCCGGGTCGGCCGGAGTTCCGATCGGCTCAACTCCGTCCGCAGGGAAGTGGCCGTAGCTGAATGGCTCGCGGTCGAGTGCTATCCGGCAGTGCGACTCGTCACGGCGGCCGAACAGCCGGTCGTCATTCAGGGCCACCCAGTGACGTTCTGGGAAGGTCTCGCCGACGGAGACACATACGCGAGTACGGGAGAAATGGGCGAACTGCTACGGCGGCTTCACGAATTGGAGCCACCGCCTTTTACGCTTCCGCCTCTTCAACCCTTTGACAAGGTCGCGCAGCGTTTGAATCGTGCCGCCATTCCGGACGCCACCCGCACATTTCTCCGATCCATGGCCGACGATTTGGCAGCCGAGTACGGCCGTCTCCGGCCGCGCTTCCTGCGGGGCACCTGCATGGCGGCTCCAACGTCGGCAACGTCCTGCGTGACGGGGCCGGCCGTCCAAAGGTCATCGACCTGGACGGGTTCGTCACGGGCCCCCGAGAGTGGGATCTCATGCAGACCGCCATGTACTACGACAGCTTCGGTTGGCACACAGAAGCTGAGTACGCCGAATTCGTCGCCGGGTACGGGGTCAACGTGCGGGAATGGTCCGGCTACACCGTTCTCCGGAGCATTCGCGAACTGCTGATGGTTACGTGGCTCTCGCAGAACGCTGGCACCAACCCGCGCGCGGCCGAGGAAGTTGAGAAGCGGGTGGAGAGCCTGCGCTCGGGTAGTTCTCGCCGAGACTGGGCGCCCTTTTAAGCCGCCCCTTGGGACAGCCGAGGGAGACGCGGTGCAGGCAGTGCAGTCGGGTTCGTCAGCGGCTGGTGCCGGCGTCCCTATAGCTAGTGTTCGCGGCCATGACTGCAACGACCAGACTCAGCCACCTGGAGTGATCGTCACTTCGGAAGTACTGGTCGAGGCAAGCAGAGCGACGGAGAACGCAGCGCTGACAATCAGGATTGCCAGGCAAGCCCACACGGTCAGACGGTGGACCCCCCGGGCCTCAGGGTCGCCCTTACTCGCCCACCATGCAACGAGCACGGCGAGCCCGCAGAAGACCGGTGGTGTAGCTGTGGCGGCACGAGCGATGAGCTGCATGACCAGCCACATGAAGGCAAACATCGCCAACACAACGGCAGAAACTGTCCGCCGACGCCATAGCCTCATGGGTGGCAAGCCAGTAGGCGACATAACCTTCAGCGTCCTTCCTCTGATGAGCGTGGATGTAGACGGTGCCCGTCGATTAACGACGGGCACCCAGCGGCCGAAGCGTCAGCCCAACCTATCGAGAAGGTCCAACATCGACCGAACGCGAGCCCCTCGGTCTAGACGTTCTTCACACTGCCCTTCCAATGACCGTCCCATGAGGCCACCAAAGACTGCTTCTTGTCGATCCGGACACCGAAGCCCTTGTAAATGATGCTGCCCTTCCACACCGTCTCGGCGTGGGCCTTGCCGCCAGCCGTCCAAGGCCGGGCATCGGTCCCGTCGATCGAAACTGCGGCGTTGAAGTTCTTCACCCCGGATCCACTGTTGTAGACCTTGGTCACTTCTCCTCGCGTGCACTGGTACCGAACCCACACTTGGAGTGTCGTGACCGTGACACCAAGGATCTTCGTTTTGTCGGTGTAGGTCGCCTTTTCGTCCCAGTGTGCCAGGCGCGTCGAAGCAGCCGGACGACTTCTCTCGACATCGCGAGAGAAGGTGACGTCAGCGTTGTACCGGGTATCGGTGTGGCTCGAGGTCGACGCGTTCACACCACTCGAAGCCGTGTCGATGAAGGCCCTATAAACCTGGTCATCCTGCAGGTAGTTGACGAACTTAGTTTGGTCATCGGCCGACAGAGCGTCGAACTCGCTCCGGACCTCATCGGCCTCGGCGTTGTTGAGGCTCTGAAGGTATCGACGGTACTCAGCCGGGGTAAGTTCGGTACCTTGGTCCGACGGGCTGGCGTGGGTGAGCTTGGACGTGGGCATGTCAGATGCGGACGCCACGGGCGCCAGCAAAGCGAGCGATGCGGCACCTGCGGTGAACATAACTATTGCCCGTCGCCCTATAGTCGTGCTCCGGCGCATGCTTCCTCCTTGGGGGGGTGGTGCGCGCCGAACCAGCTGCGGCCCGGTGGCCCCCGGGCCGCAGCACCGACGCGCAACATGATCCAATCACGCCGCGAACGTCGAAGTCGCCCTACCTGAGCGAATCTTGAGGCTTGCCACTTTCTGACTCCAAATGGGAACCTTTTCTACGTTTTCTGCATCACCGCCCGACTCTCGTACGCGAAAGTCGCCGAGTACCAACGGCGAGGCCTGGTCCACTTCCATGCGGTGATCCGCCTCGACGGGCCGAACGGACCCGGCTCGCATCCGCCCTGCTGGGCAACCGCGCCGCTCCTGGTCGACTCCGTGCGGGCGGTGGTCGGACGCGTGGGGCTGAACGCCCCCGGCGCGGCCGTCATCGGCCCGCCGGCACTGCGCTTCGGCGCCCAGGTCGACGTACGTCCGGTCACCTCGTACCGGCGGGACGCGGGGGAGAGGCCCGCTTTCCCTGCCTCCGTGGCGGGCTACATCGCCAAGTACGCCACCAAGGGAGCCGAGTCCGCCGGCGCGGTGGACGGTCGCATCCATCACGCGCGGGACATGGTCATGCTGCCGGTACGCGCGCACGTGCTCCGCATGATCGGCACGTGCTGGTGGCTCGGCGGCTTACCGGAGTTCGCGCCGCTCGGTCTGCGCCGCTGGGCCCACATGCTCGGATACGGCGGCCACTTCTCCACCAAGTCCCGCCGCTACTCGACCACGTTGACCGCCCTCCGGCAGGCGCGTACCGACCATCGGGCGGAACAGCAACGGGCCTTCCTCGGCCTGGTCGGCCACCCGACCGTCACGGTCGGCCGGTGGCGCTACGCGGGGCGCGGCTACTCGCCGGAAGCGGCGCTCCTCGCCGCCTCGGTGCGGGAGGGCGGTGCTTCCCTTGGCGCGTGACACCCGCTCGGCGGCGGCTGAACTGCTCACCGTGCGCCAGGTGCTCGACGAACTGGGCGACATCTCCCGGCGCACCTTCTACCGCTGGCGGGAGCTGCGTCTCCCGCCGACCTGTATCCGTCTGCCGAACGGTGAGCTCTGGGACCGGCGTGACGTGCTCGACGACTGGTTGGAGGAGCGGGCGGAGGGGGCGGCGTCGTGAAGTCCTACAAGGCTTCCGTGTGGAAGCTCTCGGTCAACAAGACCACCAAGAAACCGATCTACCTCGTGCGCTGGGTGGTCGACGGACAGCCCTTCAGCGAGTCGCACAAGACCAAGGCACTGGCCGACCGCTTCCGCGCCAAGCTCGTGCGGGCGCTCGACAAGGGCGAGCCGTTCGACACGGTGACCGGACTGCTCGACTCCCTGCGTGGCGGCAAGGCGGCGCTGTCCTTCCTCGACCTGGCGACCAAGTACGTCGATGCCCGCTGGGCGGAGGCGTCGGCCAAAAGTGTTGCGCCGGGCCCTACGCTCGTACCTCCTGCCCGTGCCACGCAGGGAGCGGGAGCGCCCGGAGGAGATCGCCTCTGCCGTGCGGTGGATCGAAAGGGCTTCGCTTCCGGTGGGGGAGCTACAGGAGATCAGCCGTGTGCACGAGCTGATCGACGGGCTGAGCCGGAGGCTGGACGGCACGCCCGCGGCCACCCAGACCTACCGGCGCCGACGGGCCGTCGTCTTCAACGCGCTGGAATACGCGGTGGAGCTGGAGCACCTCACCTCCAACCCGCTGAGCAGCGTCCGGCGCAAGCGGGGCAAGCGGGCGGTGCAGGAAGTCGACCGCCGGGTGGTGGTCAACCCGCGGCAGGCCCGAGAGCTGCTCACCGCACTCACCTACGTGGGCGGCTACGAGCGGGCGAGCGGCCGGCGGCTGCGGGCCTTCTTCGGATGCCTGTACTACGCGGCCATGCGGCCGGGCGAGGCACTCGGCCTCCGCCGCTCCGACTGCACGCTTCCGGCACAGGGCTGGGGCCGCATCGAGTTGGCGGAGACCCGCCCGACGGCCGGTAAAGCGTGGACCGACGCCGGTGAGGCACACGATCGGCGAGGACTGGAGCAGCGGGCGCCCAGGGAGAGGTACGCACCGTGCCGATTCAGCCTCCGCTGGTGCGGCTGCTCCTCGACCACCTGAACGAGTTCGGCACGGCGGAGGACGGCCGACTGTTCTCCAGCGAGCGGGGCAACGTGATCGCCGCCTCGTCGTACTCCCGAGCGTGGAAGCGGGCCCCGGAACGGGCGCTCGTCCCGGACCAGGTGTCCTCGGTCCTCGCCTTCCGGCATGCGGGCGTCTCCCAGTGGCTCAACTCGGGAGTGCCGCCCCGGAGGTCGCCGCTTGCGCCGGCCACTCGGTTGACGTCCTTCTGAAGATCTACGCCAAGTGCATCGACGGCCAGGAGCAGGAGATGAACGACCGGATCATGCAGGGCTGGGGGGGGCCGACCTCACGGACTGACACAACCACCTCCGCCGAACGGGAGCCCTGGGCCGTCGGCTCCGGGGCTCCAGTCTGTCCACTTACGTGCAGACAGCCGTGTGTGATCCCCGGCTGGCTAAGCTCCCGGGCATGGCGAACGATCTCGGCTATACCTGCTCATGCTGCGGGGAGTACCACGCAGAGCTTCCGATGGGCTACTCCACCACGGCCCCTGACGTGTGGGACCAGAGCTTCGCGGACGATCCCGACAGCATGCTCTCCTCCGATCAGTGCATCATCAAAGGCCAGCATTACTTCATCAAGGGTCTGATCGAGATACCGGTGATCGGCAGGGAAGACACCTTCTCCTGGGGTGTTTGGGTCTCCTTGAGCCGAGACAACTTCGCCCGAGCTTTGGAGATGTGGAACACCCCCGGTCGCGAAGCTGAGAAACCGTACTTCGGTTGGCTGACTACCGAGCTGAGTCTGTACTCGCCCAGCACGCTCAACCTGAAGACGAATGCCCATACCCGGCCGCTCGGTCAGCGCCCCTTCATCGAGCTGGAGCCGACCGACCATCCCCTCGCCGTTGAGCAGCGCACTGGCGTCACTCAGGACCGCGTGCGCGAGATCGCGGAGGCCGTCCTCCACCCCGAGGGTGACAACGTCTGATCAGCTTTGAAGGCCCTGCGGACGGTTGGTCCGCAGGGCTACGCTGAGGCGGTCGCTGACCTGCGGCGCAGCCCTTCAAGATCAACACGCTATTACATCGTGATCACTGGCAAACGGCTGCCTTCGGTGGCATCCGCCTGCACATACGCGAAGACCCCGCACTCAGCTAACGCGCTGATGGCGGGGTCTTTAGGCACTTCAACCGAAGTGCCCCCGGCAGGATTCGAACCTGCGCACACGGCTCCGGAGGCCGTTGCTCTATCCCCTGAGCTACGGGGGCGTGTCGGGCGCCTTGCTTGGCGGCGACGGGTAGAACCCTACCAGCTTCGGTGGGGTGTTCATGAACGGGTTTCGGGGGCCCGGCACCGGGTGCGACCTGGGGTGGCTCGCCCGCAGGGGGTGGAAGTCGGGAAAACCCGGACGCGGTGGCCGGTCCGGACCTACTCTCGAGTTGTGCCAGGCGCTTCCGGCCGGGTCCTTGTTGTGGACGACAACAAGGTCATCCGGCAGCTGATCAGGGTCAATCTCGAGCTGGAGGGGCTCGAGGTGGTGACCGCGGCCGATGGTGCCGAGTGTCTTGATGTCGTGCATCAGGTGCGGCCCGATGTGATCACCCTGGACGTGGTCATGCCTCGGCTGGACGGGCTACGCACCGCCGCGACACTGCGTGCCGACCCCCGTACCCGTGACCTCCCCGTCGCCATCATCAGCGCCTGCACCCAGTACGAGGTTGACCATGGCCTCGATGTCGGCGTCGACGCCTTCCTCGCCAAGCCCTTCGAGCCCACCGAACTCGTCAACCTCGTACGGCGGTTGATCGAGCGGGGGCGCAGCGGGGAAGCCGAGGACGGAGGTGCCGACGATGCCGTGTTCGACGGCGTCCTGGGTGCCGGCGAGGCCGCCGGGCGGACCGGAGGCTGAGGGTAGGGGCAGCAGGTAGGGGGCGGGAGCAGGCCCGGTCGGCCCGTGCGGGCTGCCCGGTCAATCCGACCGACCCCGACCGACCCCGACCGACCCCGACCGATCCCGACCGATCCCGATCGATCCGACCTGCCGACCACTTCATCGCTCGGCCCACCTCCGGCCGAATCCCGCTGACCGCGGCATCGTTCGGACCAGCTCTTGCCCAGCTGTGCGGATGACGGCATCCCATCGGACCGGCCCGGTTCCGCTGACGGCAGCGTTCCATCGGCCCGGCCCGGCCCGGCCCCGACCGAGCGGCCCCGACCGACGTCCGCCGACCGCGGCGTCGCCCACCCGATCAACCCCAGGCGACCACGTCCCGTCCCACCGGCTCAGCAGACCGCGCCCGCCTTCCGCGTGGCCTACTCGCCTTCCGCATGGCCTACTCGGGCTCCGCGTCGCCTACTCGCCTTCCCCATGGCCTACTCGGCCTCCGCGTCGCCTACTCGCCGGGAGCAGCCGCGCCTACCGACTCCTCACCCGCCCCATCCACGCACCCCGCAGCATCCATCACCCCGCCGCATCCCTTACCCCGCCCGATTCCCACCCCGTCCACATCCCGGGACCCACCCCAAACCCGTTCGCATACCCACCCCCCTCCTCCCATACGCTTGTCCCGTGACCCCCGTCGAGCTCTCCCGTTCCGTGCTGCGCGCGGTGCGTCGTGCTGTCGACCTGGGGGAACTGGCCGTCGTCGTGCCCGAGAGGGCCGCCGTCACCCTGCCGGGACCCGGCGGGTGCGGGGACTACGCCACCAACATCGCTCTGCAGCTCGCCCGTCCGGCCGGGCAACCCGCCCTGCGCGTCGCCGAGATTCTGCGGCCGCACCTCGCGGGGGCGGACGGTGTCGCCGACGTCGTCGTCACCGGGCCCGGGTTCCT
This sequence comes from Streptomyces sp. Y7, assembly GCF_043195415.1. Classification (NCBI taxonomy): domain Bacteria; kingdom Bacillati; phylum Actinomycetota; class Actinomycetes; order Kitasatosporales; family Streptomycetaceae; genus Streptomyces; species Streptomyces sp. Y7. The sequence continues at coordinate 391,538 of NZ_JBIDDQ010000006.1, read as the reverse complement.
GAACATCCGCCTCGGCGGCACCGCCTCCGTCGCCCTCGTCGAGGAGATCCTGCGGCGCGGCGAGAGGTATGGGTACGCCCACGGTCCCTCCGGGGACTTCGTACCGCTGTCCTGCCCCCGCGAGGTCCGTGCCGTCGTCGTGATGGACGCCGTCGCCCGGATCCTGCGCTCCCAAGGCGCTGCCGTACGCACCCACTGCGAGGCCGAGCCCGCCGCGGAGTGGATCGAGATCCTGGGCGTACAGGTGGACACGGTCGGCGGCGGGACAAACGCGCCCGGCCGGCGGGACTATGGCGGCGCAGACGCGGGTGCCGTGAGGCCGCACCCCGCCACGCCCTACTACACCGTCCGTCCGGTACCCGCCCCGGCCGATCCCCTTCCCCTTGGACGCGACGCGGCCCGCTGGGCCCTGCTCCACCCCGCCGAGCACGACCGGCCCCGTGTCACCGACGAGCACCTCGTCCAGCGTGAGAGCAACCCTCTCTTCCGCGTCCGCTACGCCTACGCCCGCACCCGGGCCCTCACCCGCAACGCCGCCGACCTGGGATTCACCGCTGAGCCGGGACCCGTAGAACCCGCCACGGCGCACCCCGCCCCTCAGTCCTCGGCGACCCCCCTCCCAGCACCCCCCACCCCTGAGCCCTTGACCCCCCGGCCGGTGCCCGCCACTCCTCAGTCCTCGGCACCCCCCCGGCCGGTGCCCTCCACCCCTCAGCCCCCGGCGTCCCCCCACCCAACGCCCCCCACCCTCACCCCCCACCCCCTCCCCACCCTCCTCGCCGACCACCCCCGAGTTCTGGCCCGAGCGGCATCGCACCGTGCGCCCGATCGTCTTGCGCGGCATCTCGTCGCCGTCGCCGATGCCGTTCTGCCGTTGCTGCCCGCCGTTCTGCCGCGGGGTGCGGAGAAACCCTCGGCCGCCCACCGTGCCCGGCTCGCCCTTGCCGAAGCCGCCGGGACGGTGCTGGCCGGTGGCCTGTCCCTGCTCGGCATCGACGCACCCGAACATCTCTGAGAGAGCCCACGACAGTCATGAGCCGTTCCGCACACCCTGCCGGGCCCCGTCACGCCGATGTCCTGCCCGAGGGGCACTACTCCGCGCCGCCCACCGACCTCAACGCCCTCGACACGAAGGTCTGGGCCCAGACCGTCGGCCGTGACGCCGACGGTGTGGTGACCGTCGGCGGTCTCGACGTGAAGACGCTCGCCGAACAGCACGGCACCCCCGCCTACTTCATCGACGAGGCCGACTTCCGTGCCCGTGCCCGCGCCTGGCGCAGCGCCTTCGGCAGCGAGGCCGACGTGTTCTACGCGGGCAAGGCGTTCCTCTCCCGCGCCGTCGTGCGGTGGCTGCACGAGGAAGGGCTCAACCTGGACGTCTGCTCCGGGGGCGAGCTCGCCACCGCCCTCTCGGCCGGGATGCCCGCCGAGCGGATCGCCTTCCACGGCAACAACAAGTCCGTCGAGGAGATCACCCGGGCCGTGGAAGCCGGAGTGGGGCGGATCGTTCTCGACTCCTTCCAGGAGATCGTGCGCGTAGCCCACATCGCGCACGGGCTGGGCAAGCGGCAGCGGGTGCAGATCCGTATCACCGTCGGCGTCGAGGCGCACACGCACGAGTTCATCGCCACCGCGCACGAGGACCAGAAGTTCGGCATTCCTCTCGCCGGGGGGCAGGCCGCCGAGGCCGTGCGGCGGGCGCTGAAGCTCGACGGGCTGGAGCTCATCGGGATCCACAGCCACATCGGGTCGCAGATCTTCGACATGTCCGGCTTCGAGGTCGCCGCGCACCGGGTGGTCGGGCTGCTGAAGGACATCCGTGACGAGCACGGCGTCGAACTGCCTGAGATCGACCTCGGCGGCGGGCTCGGGATCGCGTACACGAGTGACGACGATCCCCGCGAACCCCACGAGATCGCCAAGGCGCTGACCGAGATCGTCACCCGGGAGTGCGAGGGCGCCAAGCTGCGCACACCGCGCATCTCCGTGGAGCCGGGGCGGGCCATCGTCGGGCCCACCGCGTTCACGCTCTACGAGGTCGGCACCATCAAGCCCCTCGACAACCTCCGTACCTACGTCTCCGTCGACGGCGGCATGTCCGACAACATCCGTACGGCGCTGTACGACGCCGAGTACAGCGTCGCGCTCGTGTCCCGGACCTCCGATGCCGAGCCGATGCTCGCGCGGGTCGTCGGCAAGCACTGCGAGAGCGGGGACATCGTGGTGAAGGACGCGTTCCTGCCGGCCGACCTGGCACCGGGTGACCTCATCGCCGTACCGGCGACGGGCGCCTACTGCCGGTCCATGGCCAGCAACTACAACCACGTGCTGCGGCCCCCGGTCGTCGCCGTGCACGAGGGCGAGTCCCGGGTGATCGTCCGGCGCGAGACCGAAGAGGACCTTCTTCGTCTCGATGTCGGCTGAGCAGGAAACACAGCGGGGTGGAAGATCTCCTGTCTTCCACCCCGGTACAAATGAAATAGATGTCTCACGATCCGGACGAAGGGCAGAAACTCCCGTCCGGTGAGTGAGACTGGTGCAACCGTAGACGGTATGAGGAAACGAGGTCGGATGATGCGTACGCGTCCGCTGAAGGTGGCGCTGCTGGGCTGTGGGGTTGTCGGCTCAGAGGTGGCGCGCATCATGACGACGCACGCCGACGACCTCGCCGCCCGGATCGGCGCCCCCGTCGAGCTCGCGGGCGTGGCCGTACGGCGGCCCTCCAAGGTCCGTGAGGGCATCGACCCCGCGCTGATCACCACCGACGCCACCGCCCTCGTCAAACGCGGCGACATCGACGTCGTGGTCGAGGTCATCGGGGGCATCGAGCCCGCCCGTACGCTCATCACCACCGCCTTCGAGCACGGCGCCTCCGTCGTCTCCGCCAACAAGGCGCTCCTCGCGCAGGACGGCGCCGCCCTGCACGCCGCGGCCGAGGCCAACGGCAAGGACCTCTACTACGAGGCCGCCGTCGCCGGTGCCATCCCGCTGATCCGGCCGCTGCGGGAGTCCCTCGCGGGTGACAAGGTCAATCGCGTGCTCGGCATCGTCAACGGGACGACCAACTTCATCCTCGACAAGATGGACTCGACCGGGGCCGGCTACCAGGAGGCCCTCGACGAGGCCACCGCGCTCGGGTACGCCGAGGCCGACCCCACCGCCGACGTCGAGGGCTTCGACGCCGCCGCCAAGGCCGCCATCCTCGCCGGTATCGCCTTCCACACGCGTGTGCGCCTCGACGACGTCTACCGCGAGGGCATGACCGAGGTGACCGCGGCCGACTTCGCCTCCGCCAAGGAGATGGGCTGCACCATCAAGCTGCTCGCCATCTGCGAGCGGGCCGCGGACGGCGGGTCCGTCACCGCGCGCGTGCACCCCGCGATGATCCCGCTGACCCACCCGCTCGCCTCCGTGCGTGGCGCCTACAACGCCGTGTTCGTGGAGTCGGACGCGTCCGGCCAGCTCATGTTCTACGGCCCCGGCGCGGGTGGCTCCCCGACCGCCTCGGCCGTGCTCGGCGACCTCGTCGCCGTCTGCCGCAACCGGCTCAGCGGGGCAACGGGGCCCGGCGAGTCGGCGTACGCCGCCCTGCCCGTGTCGCCCATGGGCGACGTCGTCACGCGCTACCACATCAGCCTCGACGTCGCCGACAAACCGGGCGTTCTCGCCCAGGTGGCGACCGTGTTCGCGGAGCACGGAGTGTCGATCGATACGGTGCGCCAGCAAGGACGGCAGGACGGAGGCGGCGAGGCCTCCCTCGTCGTCGTCACCCACCGTGCGTCCGACGCGGCCCTCGTCGGGACCGTCGAGGCGCTGCGCAAGCTCGACACCGTGCGGGGTGTCGCCAGCATCATGCGGGTTGAAGGAGAGTAACCAGCAATGACCCACCAGTGGCGCGGAATCATCGAGGAGTACCGGGACCGGCTGCCCGTCTCCGACACCACGCCGGTCGTGACGCTCCGCGAGGGCGGCACGCCCCTCGTGCCCGCGCAGGTGCTCTCCGAGCGCACGGGCTGCGAGGTCCACCTCAAGGTGGAAGGCGCCAACCCCACCGGGTCCTTCAAGGACCGCGGCATGACCATGGCCATCACGCGGGCCAAGGAGGAGGGGGCCAAGGCCGTCATCTGCGCCTCCACCGGCAACACCTCGGCCTCCGCCGCCGCGTACGCCGTGCGCGCGGGGATGGTCTCGGCCGTCCTCGTCCCGCAGGGCAAGATCGCGCTCGGCAAGATGGGCCAGGCCCTCGTGCACGGCGCGAAGATCCTCCAGGTCGACGGCAACTTCGACGACTGCCTCACCCTCGCCCGCGACCTGAGCGACAACTACCCCGTGGCGCTGGTGAATTCGGTCAACCCGGTGCGGATCGAGGGGCAGAAGACGGCCGCCTTCGAGATCGTGGACATGCTGGGCGACGCCCCCGACATCCACGTCCTCCCGGTGGGCAACGCGGGCAACATCACCGCGTACTGGAAGGGGTACAAGGAGTACGCCGCCGACGGTGTCTCGAAGCAGACCCCGCGCATGTGGGGCTTCCAGGCCTCCGGCTCCGCGCCCATCGTGCGCGGCGAGGTCGTCAAGGACCCGTCGACCATCGCCACCGCGATCCGCATCGGCAACCCGGCCTCCTGGCAGTACGCCATCGACGCCCGGGACGAGTCGGGCGGGTTCATCGACGAGGTGACGGACCGTGAAATCCTGCGCGCCTACCGCCTGTTGGCGGCTCAGGAGGGCGTCTTCGTCGAGCCCGCGTCGGCCGCGTCGGTCGCCGGTCTGCTGAAGGCCGCCGAGCAGGGCAAGGTCGACCCGGGCCAGCGCATCGTGTGCACCGTGACCGGCAATGGCCTCAAGGACCCGGACTGGGCCGTCGCCGGCGCCCCGCAGCCCGTCACCGTCCCGGTCGACGCGGCGACGGCGGCCGAGCGGCTCGGGCTGGCGTAAGCGGGCCACGCTCCGTCGCAGCAGGCTCGCGCACGCGACCACGAGGCGCTCACCTGGGGAACTTCCCCACAAGGGGTGCACGGGGGGCATACGACACGCATCGTGCGCCTCCTGTGCGCCCTATGTCGCCACAGAACCTACCTTCGATACGCTGTACCGAACCCGCCCGCCGCATATGCCTCCGCATAGGTGCGGTGCCGCGCCGTCTCCGCGGCCCGGAAGCGGTCCCAGAGGTTCTCGTACGTCATCGAATGTCTTCGACAATCGACAATCACCGCAGCTCAAGGAGAGTCATCGAGCGATGGCCGGTCCAGCCTTCCGCGCCGCCGCCGTCCGGGTGCGCGTCCCCGCCACCAGTGCCAACCTCGGCCCGGGCTTCGACGCCCTCGGCCTGTCGCTGGGGCTCTACGACGACGTGGTCGTCCGGGTGGCCGACTCCGGGCTGCACATCGACATCGCGGGTGAGGGCAGCGAGACGCTGCCGCGCGACGAGAACCACCTGCTCGTACGTTCCCTGCGCACCGCCTTCGATCTGCTGGGCGGCCAGCCGCGCGGGCTGGAGATCGTCTGCGCCAACCGCATCCCGCACGGCCGCGGCCTCGGCTCGTCGTCCGCCGCCATCTGCGCCGGCATCGTCGCGGCGCGCGCCGTGACCATAGGCGGCGAGGCCAGGCTCGACGACACGGCCCTGCTCGAACTCGCCACCGAGATCGAGGGGCACCCCGACAACGTCGCGGCCTGTCTGCTCGGCGGATTCACGCTGTCCTGGATGGAGGCCGGCGCCGCCCGCGCCATCAGGATGGAGCCCGCCGATTCCATCGTTCCGGTGGTTTTCGTGCCCGGTAAGCCCGTCCTGACGGAGACCGCGCGCGGCCTGCTGCCGCGCACCGTCCCGCACGTCGACGCCGCCACCAACGCGGGCCGTGCCGCACTGCTCGTCGAGGCCCTCACCCGGCGCCCCGAGCTGCTGCTGCCCGCCACCGAGGACCGCCTCCACCAGGAGTACCGCGCACCGGCGATGCCGGAGAGCGCCGCGCTGGTGGAGCGGCTGCGCGGCGACGGAGTGCCGGCGGTCATCTCGGGCGCGGGGCCCACAGTGCTGGCACTGGCCGACGAGGACAGCGCCGACAAGGTCGCCCATCTGGCAGGCGAGGGGTGGGCCGCGAACCGGCTCGACCTCGACGCCCAGGGAGCGAGCGTGCTGCCGCTTGCGACCTGACACACGGTTGCCGGATTTCGAGAGGGGGAATGTTTGTTGGATCCGGTAGTGTTAACCTCAAGTCTGCACCCGACCCCACCATGGCGAGGTGCTTGTTGTCCCCGTCCGGGACAGACATTCTTCCGGGAGCCTCCCAAGCCGCACGGTGTTCCGTACGACGTACGCGGGCAGTACCTCGTACACGAGCACTGAGCGACTCGCCGGGCACGCTCCGGAACCGGCGCGACCGGGCCGAGTGACACCGACACTCAGTGCCACGGCCCTGGGAACCGCCATCACCAGAAATTTCTCCGCCGTTTTGGGCGGACCACCGCCCCGGCGCGGTCCACACACCAAGGACCTAAGCCGGACAGCACAACCGGTCGCCGAGCCAGACAGGCCGACGTCCGCTCCAGGGAAGGACCCTTCGTGAGCGACACCACCGATCTGATGGGCGCACGTGTCGAGGAGACCGCTGCCGCGCCCGCCACGGACGCCTCCGCGCCTGCCAGCGGTGCCGGCTCCCGGCGGCGCCGCGGTACCGGCCTCGAGGGCATGGTGCTGGCCGAGCTTCAGCAGGTCGCATCCGGCCTCGGCATCAGGGGCACGGCGCGCATGCGCAAGAGCCAGCTGATCGAGGTCATCAAGGAGGCGCAGGCCGGGGGAGGTGCCGCGGCTCCGAAGGCGGAGGCCGCCGGCGAGACCAAGCCCAAGCGCCGCGCCACCTCCAAGGCTCGTACCGGCGAGGACGCCGAGAAGAAGGCGGACAAGGCGGCTGAGGCCCCCGCCGAGAAGGCCGTGGCCCAGCAGCAGATCGAGATTCCCGGCCAGCCGGCCGGCGGCCCCTCCCGCGACGGGAACGAGGACGCCCCCGCCGAGCGCCGTCGTCGTCGCGCCACCGCGGACGCGGGCAGCCCCTCCGCCGCGCCCGAGACCGTCGCCGCCGAGGCGAAGAACGAGCCGAAGGCGGAGACGCCCGCGCAGTCGCAGGGCGACGCCAAGAGCGACGCGGACGGCGGCGAGGGCCGTCGTCGTGACCGTCGTGAGCGCGGCCGCGACCGTGACCGCGGCGACCGCGGCGACCGTCGCAAGGGCGACGACCAGCAGGGCGGCGGCCGTCAGGACCGCCAGCAGGGCCAGCAGCAGGGCGGTGGCCGTCAGGACCGCCAGCGCGACAACGGCCCGCAGGACGACGACGACTTCGAGGGCGGCCGTCGTGGCCGTCGGGGCCGCTACCGCGACCGCCGTGGCCGTCGTGGCCGTGACGACGTGCAGGAGCCGCAGATCACCGAGGACGACGTCCTGATCCCGGTCGCGGGCATCCTGGACATCCTCGACAACTACGCCTTCATCCGTACGTCGGGCTACCTGCCGGGCCCGAACGACGTGTACGTCTCCCTCGCCCAGGTCCGCAAGAACGGCCTGCGCAAGGGCGACCACATCACCGGTGCGGTCCGTCAGCCGAAGGAAGGCGAGCGGCGCGAGAAGTTCAACGCGCTGGTCCGCCTGGACTCCGTCAACGGCATGGCGCCCGAACACGGCCGCGGCCGCCCGGAGTTCAACAAGCTCACCCCGCTCTACCCGCAGGACCGCCTCCGCCTGGAGACGGACCCGGGCGTCCTCACCACGCGCATCATCGACCTGGTGTCGCCGATCGGTAAGGGCCAGCGCGGTCTGATCGTGGCCCCGCCGAAGACCGGCAAGACCATGATCATGCAGGCGATCGCCAACGCGATCACGCACAACAACCCCGAGTGCCACCTGATGGTCGTCCTGGTCGACGAGCGTCCGGAAGAGGTCACCGACATGCAGCGGTCGGTCAAGGGCGAGGTCATCTCCTCGACCTTCGACCGTCCGGCCGAGGACCACACCACGGTCGCCGAGCTCGCCATCGAGCGTGCCAAGCGTCTGGTGGAGCTGGGTCACGACGTCGTCGTGCTGCTCGACTCCATCACGCGTCTGGGCCGTGCGTACAACCTCGCCGCCCCGGCCTCCGGCCGCATCCTGTCCGGTGGTGTCGACTCCACCGCCCTGTACCCGCCGAAGCGCTTCTTCGGTGCGGCCCGCAACATCGAGGACGGCGGCTCGCTGACCATCCTCGCCACCGCTCTGGTGGACACCGGGTCCCGCATGGACGAGGTGATCTTCGAGGAGTTCAAGGGCACCGGCAACGCCGAGCTCAAGCTCGACCGGAAGCTCGCCGACAAGCGCATCTTCCCGGCGGTGGACGTCGACGCGTCCGGTACCCGTAAGGAAGAGATCCTGCTCGCCCCCGACGAGCTCGCCATCGTCTGGAAGCTGCGCCGGGTGCTGCACGCCCTCGACCAGCAGCAGGCGGTCGAACTCCTCCTCGACAAGATGAAGCAGACGAAGTCGAACGCCGAGTTCCTGATGCAGATTCAGAAGACGACGCCGACCCCCGGCAACGGCGACTGAGACCACGCCTGCTGAAGGGCCGCTCCCGTTGAGGGAGCGGCCCTTTGCCGTTTCTGTGACGGGTGTACTATCTCGCTCTTCGGACCCGCATTCGATCGTGGTCCGCATATCAACTTTCCGTCCCGAGGGGGGACTCAGTGGGCACATCCATGCCCGGAGCCGGCCGTCACAGACGTCGGATACGCCTCGCACTGCCCGTCGCCGCCGCAGGTCTCGCCGCGGCCGTCGCCGGAGCGCTGCTGACCACGTCCGCGGGGGCCGCGACCGCGCTGCCCAAGCCCACCGTCAAGCCCGCCACCGCCTCGGCCTCGCCCGCCGAGCTGGAGCGGCGCGTCGCGGGTGCCGTGGAAGGCGACGACACCGCGGGGGAGACGGCGAAGAAGTCGTCGTACGGCGCGAGCACGACCGACGGCTCCGGTGACTCCACCGTGAGCCCGATGGTCATCGGTGGCACCACCACCAGCATCACCTCGGCGCCCTGGATGGCGCAGCTCTGGTACTACGACGACCAGGGCACCACCGACGAGGCCGACGACACGGGCTTCTTCTGCGGCGGCGCCGTCGTCGCGCCGACGAAGATCCTCACCGCCGCGCACTGCGTCAAGGGCTACGACTGGTACAACTACGGCGCCGTCGTCACCGGCACCAACCAGCTGCCCACGACCGACGAGGCCGGCAACAGCGACCTGCACGGCGGCACCGTCTCGCTGCCGTACCGGCAGTGGAACCACCCGTCGTACAGCGCGACGACGATCGACAACGACATCGCCGTGATCACGCTGGCCAGCCCGGTCAAGGCGGCGCCGATCCGCATGACGACGTCCGGCGACACCGCCTCCTACGCCGCGGGGACGAACGCCAAGGTCTACGGCTGGGGCCGCACCAGCTCCACCAGCCAGGACATCTCGCAGTCGCTGAAGTCGGCGACGCTGCCCATCCAGTCCGACACCACGTGCGCGGGCTACTACGGCGGCGACTTCGTCAAGGGCCACATGGTCTGCGCCGGCAAGCCGGCCACCGGCAGCGACACCGGCACGGTCTCCGCCTGCAACGGCGACTCCGGCGGCCCGCTCGTGGTGAACGGCCGTATCGCGGGTGTCGTCTCCTGGGGCGTGCAGGACTGCGTCGCCAAGGGTGCCTACAGCGTGTTCGCCAAGGTGACCTCCTACGTCGGTGCCGCCTACCCGCGCATCGAGGACACCAACATCAACGGTGACCACCGCGCCGACATGTGGCTGCGCAACGCCTCCACCAGGACCGGTTACTCGAAGACCTCCAACGGCACCACGTTCGCCGCACGCGAGTCCTGGGGCGACTGGAGCGGTGTGAACCTGGTGCTGCAGACCGACCTCGACCGGGACGGCTACCAGGACCTGGTGGTCCGGCGCAGCTCCGACGGGGCGATGTTCTGGTACCACTTCGTGCCGTCCACCGAGTCCTGGGCGACCAAGACGATCTTCAGCAACTGGAAGACCCGTCTGCGCATCGTCGCGCCCGGTGACGTCACCGGGGACTACAAGCCCGACCTGATCTCGGTCGACTCCGCGGGCGCCCTGTGGATCTACCCGGGCCAGGGCAACGGCACGTTCGCCAGCCCGGTGAAGTCCGGCACGGGCTTCACCGCGTACAACTCCCTGCGTGGGCACGGTGACTTCACCGGCGACGGCAAGGCCGACCTGATCGCGCGCAGCTCCTCCGGCGGGTACATCTACCTGTTCAAGGGCACCGGCAAGTCCGGCACGGGCGCCTTCTCCACCCGGATCAAGGTGCGCACGTGGGCGACCTACACCGGCTTCGACGCCGTCGGTGACGTCACCGGCGACGGCAAGGCCGACTTCCTGGCCCGCAACTCCTCCGGCACGCTCTATCTGTACCCGGGCACCGGAAAGGCCACGAGCGAGATCTTTGCCACACCGAAGTCCGTCGGCACCGATTTCAAGCAGTACGACATCTTCGGCTGAAAGCGCAGGTGAGCCCGGCATACCGGGCTCGCCGACCACGGACTGTGCCCATCGCCTCACAGGCGGTGGGCGCAGTCCGTTGTGCAACCCTTTCCCGGGTTTCCCCGTCTGACCGGACGGGGTGACGATGGTGCGGTAAGGGCCTTTTGGGCCATGCCTGACCCTGCAAACAGGGGGTAACCGACCGGGACGAGAACCGAGGAGCAGAGTGTCCGCCGAGAGCACGCCAGAGCCCGGAATACCGGGCGACAACGGGACCAACGGCCCACGCCAGCGCGGCAAGGGCCGTCGCCGCAAGCCCCGCGAGAAGCGGAAGGGCCTGCGGATCATGGCCTGGACGGCCGCCGGGATCGTGGTCCTGGGCGGGACCGGCGCCGGCTACCTGTACTTCAAGCTCAACGGCAACCTCAAGAGCGTCGACATCGACCAGGCCCTCGGCACCGACCGGCCGCAGAAGGTCGACAACGGCTCGGAGAACATCCTCGTCCTCGGCTCGGACACCCGCTCCGGCAGCAACAAGAAGCTCGGCGGGGGCGCCGACGACGGCAGCGCCCGCTCGGACACGGCGATGATCCTGCACGTCTACGAGGGCCACAAGAAGGCCAGCGTGGTCTCGATCCCGCGCGACACCCTCATCGACCGCCCCGAGTGCACCGACACCGACGGCACCACGCACGACGCGGCGTCCGGCGTGATGTTCAACGAGGCGTACTCCACGGGCGGCGCCGCCTGCACGGTGAAGACCGTCGAGTCCGTCACCGGCATCCGCATGGATCACTACCTGGAAGTCGACTTCTCCGGTTTCCAGAAGCTGATCGACGAGCTCGGCGGTGTCGAGGTCACCACCACCAACGACATCAAGGACCCCGACAGCCACCTCGATCTCAAGGCCGGCACCCACCGGCTCGACGGCAAGCAGGCCCTCGGCCTGGTCCGCACCCGCCACGGCGTCGGCGACGGCTCGGACCTCGGCCGCATCCAGCTGCAGCAGGCCTTCATCAAGGCACTGCTCGAGCAGGTCAAGGACATCAACCTGTTCGGCAACCCCAAGCGGCTGTACGACCTGGCCAACACCGCCACCAAGACCGTCACCACCGACTCCGACCTGGCCTCGGTCAACAAGCTCATGTCCTTCACCAACGGCCTCAAGGGCATCAGCTCCAAGAACATGAACATGGTCACGATGCCGGTCCAGTACGACCCGGCGGACCCGAACCGCGTGATCGTGCAGAAGGCGAAGGCCCAGCTGGTCTGGGACGCCCTGAAGAACGACAGGCCGATTCCGAAGTCGGCCACGGAAGACGCGGCGAAGGGCGACGCGAACGGCGTGGTCAGCGCCCCTTGAGGGGCGCGGGGAACCGCGTGACAGGCCCGCACCGGCCCGCGGGGAACAAATGACGGCAACCCCCGGTTTTGGGGGATGGCCCCAGTCCTGGCAGACTGGTACGTCGGCTCCGGTTCACGTTTCCGCATCCCGCGGTGGCGACCCGGCGCCCTCCCGAAACTAGGAGACACCTTGAAGCGCGACATCCACCCCGAGTACGTCGAGACGCAGGTCAGCTGCACCTGTGGCGCGTCGTTCACCACCCGTAGCACGATCTCCAGCGGCGCCATCCGTGCCGAGGTCTGCTCCGAGTGCCACCCGTTCTACACGGGCAAGCAGAAGATCCTCGACACCGGTGGCCGTGTGGCCCGCTTCGAGGCCCGCTTCGGCAAGGCCGCCGGCTCCAAGAAGTAGCGAGCCCCAATCCGCCGGTCCACGGCCGCGCCCCCACCAGGCGCGCCGGGACCGGCGTTTTTGGTCGTCCGCCTTCCCACACGTACGCATTTCAGGAGCCCCAAGATGTTCGAGGCCGTCGAGGAACTGGTCGCTGAGCACGCCGACCTGGAGAAGAAGCTCGCCGACCCTTCGGTGCACGCCGACCAGGCCAACGCGCGCAAGCTGAACAAGCGCTACGCCGAGCTCACCCCGATCGTCGCCACGTACCGCTCCTGGAAGCAGACCGGCGACGACATCGAGACCGCGCGTGAACTCGCCGCCGACGACCCGGACTTCGCGGCCGAGGTCAAGGAGCTGGACAAGCAGCGCGAGGAGCTGACCGAGAAGCTGCGCCTGCTGCTCGTCCCGCGTGACCCGAGTGACGACAAGGACGTCATTCTGGAGATCAAGGCGGGCGCCGGCGGTGACGAGTCCGCGCTGTTCGCGGGCGACCTGCTGCGCATGTACCTGCGGTACGCCGAGCGCGTCGGCTGGAAGACCGAGATCATCGACGCCACCGAGTCCGAGCTGGGCGGCTACAAGGACGTCCAGGTCGCGGTGAAGACCAAGGGCGGACAGGGCGCGACCGAGCCCGGCCAGGGCGTCTGGGCCCGGCTGAAGTACGAGGGCGGTGTGCACCGCGTGCAGCGGGTGCCGGCGACCGAGTCGCAGGGCCGCATCCACACCTCCGCGGCCGGTGTGCTCGTCACGCCCGAGGCCGAGGAGATCGACGTCGAGATCAACCCGAACGACCTGCGCATCGACGTGTACCGGTCGTCCGGCCCGGGTGGCCAGTCCGTCAACACCACCGACTCCGCCGTGCGCATCACGCACATTCCGACCGGAGTCGTCGCCTCCTGCCAGAACGAGAAGAGCCAGCTGCAGAACAAGGAGCAGGCGATGCGTATCCTGCGCTCCAGGCTGCTCGCCGCGGCGCAGGAGGAGGCCGAGAAGGAGGCCGCCGACGCCCGCCGCAGCCAGGTCCGCACCGTCGACCGCTCCGAGAAGATCCGAACCTACAACTTCCCGGAGAATCGCCTCTCGGACCACCGCGTGGGCTTCAAGGCGTACAACCTGGACCAGGTCCTGGACGGCGACCTCGACGCGGTGATCCAGGCGTGCGTCGACGCGGACTCGGCGGCGAAGCTGGCGGCGGCGTAAGGGCGTAGGGACGGACGTACGCACGTACGAGTACGACACGGAGGACTTGCGTGCAGCAATTCATCGGGGGGCGGACCCCAAGCCCTCGCAGCGTGCTGCTCGCGGAGGTGGCACAGGCCACCCAGCGGCTGGCGGACGCCGGCGTGCCCTCGCCGCGCAACGACGCGGAGGAGCTCGCCGCGTTCGTGCACGGCGTGAAGCGCGGCGAGCTGCACTCCGTGAAGGACGCGGACTTCGACGCCCGGTACTGGGAGGTCATCGCGCGCCGTGAGCAGCGCGAGCCGCTCCAGCACATCACCGGGCGGGCGTACTTCCGCTATCTCGAACTCCAAGTCGGGCCAGGCGTGTTCGTGCCGCGGCCCGAGACCGAGTCGGTGGTCGGCTGGGCCATAGACGCGGTGCGCGCGATGGACGTCGTCGAGCCCTGCATCGTCGACCTGTGCACCGGCTCGGGCGCCATCGCGCTCGCCCTCGCCCAGGAGGTCCCGCGCTCGCGCGTGCACGCCGTGGAGCTGTCCGAGGACGCCCTGGTGTGGACGCGCAAGAACGTGGAGGGCTCGCGCGTCGAGCTGCGGCAGGGCAACGCCCTGGACGCCTTCCCCGACCTCGACGGCCAGGTCGACCTGGTCATCTCCAACCCGCCCTACATCCCGCTCACGGAATGGGAGTACGTCGCTCCCGAGGCGCGGGACTACGATCCCGATCTCGCCCTGTTCTCCGGCGAGGACGGCCTCGATCTCATCCGCGGCCTGGAACGGACGGCACACCGTCTGCTGCGGCCCGGCGGCGTCGTCGTCATCGAGCACGCCGACACCCAGGGCGGGCAGGTGCCGTGGATCTTCACCGAGGAGCGGGGCTGGGCCGACGCGGCCGACCACCCCGACCTCAACAACCGCCCCCGGTTCGCGACCGCGCGCAAGGCGCTGCCGTGACCGTCCCGAAGACTGTTTCCCGGAAGTACGTGTACTTCGTGTACGAGGAGGCCCGCTAGATATGGCACGGCGATACGACACCAACGACGCGACCGACCGCACGACCGGTCTGCGTGAGGCCGCGTCCGCCGTCCGCCGTGGTGAGCTCGTGGTCCTTCCGACCGACACGGTGTACGGCATCGGCGCCGACGCGTTCACCAAGGAGGCCGTCGGCGATCTGCTGGAGGCCAAGGGGCGGGGCCGCAACATGCCCACCCCGGTCCTGATCGGCTCCCCGAACACGCTCCACGGTCTCGTCACCGACTTCTCCGAGCTGGCCTGGGAACTGGTCGACGCCTTCTGGCCGGGCGCGCTCACGCTGGTCGCCAAGCACCAGCCGTCCCTGCAGTGGGACCTCGGTGACACCCGCGGCACGGTTGCCGTGCGCATGCCACTGCACCCGGTCGCCATCGAGCTGCTGACGGAGGTCGGCCCGATGGCCGTCTCCTCGGCGAACCTCACCGGGCACCCGGCGCCGGAGGACTGCGACGCCGCGCAGGAGATGCTCGGCGACTCCGTCTCCGTGTACCTGGACGGCGGTCCGACCCCGGGCAACGTCCCGTCGTCGATCGTCGATGTCACGCGCGAGGTGCCGCTGCTGCTGCGCGCGGGCGCGCTGTCGGCGGAGGAACTGCGGAAGGTCGTACCCGACCTCGAGGTGGCGAATTGACAGCCCCTGAGGCGGGGCGTGGCATAGGCAACGGGGAAAGCGCGGCGGAGATCACGACGACCTTCGTGGGACTTCCGCGCGACAGCTTCCGCATCCTCCACGTCAGCACCGGAAACGTGTGCCGCTCGCCGATCACCGAGCGGCTGACCCGTCATTTCGTGACGCAGCGGCTCGGTGTGCTGGGCGGCTCGCTGATCGTGGAGAGCGCGGGGACCTGGGGCCATGAGGGCGCCTCCATGGAGTCCAACGCGGAGACGGTCCTCGCCGACTTCGGCGCGGACGCCTCCGGCTTCGTCGGCCGCGAGCTCCTCGACGAGCACGTCATCATGGCCGACCTGGTCCTCACGGCCACCCGCGACCACCGCGCCCAGGTCATCTCCATGGGCCATTCGGCGGGCCTGCGCACCTTCACCCTGAAGGAGTTCACCCGCCTGGTCCGCGCCATAGACCCCGCGACCCTGCCTCCCCTGGAGGACGGCGTGGTCGTCCGCGCACGCGCCCTGGTCCGTGCGGCGGCCGCTCTACGCGGGTGGCTCCTGGCGCCGACGGCGGAGGCGGACGAGGTGTACGACCCGTACGGGGCACCGCTGACGTTCTTCCGGTCGGTGGGGGACGAGATACACGAGGCACTGGATCCGGTCGTCACCGCGCTCACCGGAGTACCCGCGAGGACGTGACAGCCGGGCGCCCCGGGCGCCCCGGGCCTACATTGGACGTACGTCACCGCCGACGCACGCCCGGAGCCCACCATGTCGGTCACCCCTGTCCTCGAGGCCGATGTCCTGCGCCGTCAGGACCCCCAGCTCGCCGACGTCCTGCTCGGGGAGCTCGACCGGCAGTCGACGACGCTCCAGCTCATCGCAGCGGAGAACTTCACGTCGCCCGCCGTGCTGGCGGCCCTCGGATCGCCGCTGGCCAACAAGTACGCCGAGGGCTACCCGGGCGACCGGTACCACGGCGGATGCGAGATGGCCGACGCCGCCGAGCGGCTCGCCGTGGAGCGGGCCAGGGCCCTGTTCGGGGCCGAGCACGCCAACGTCCAGTCCCACTCCGGGTCTTCGGCCGTCCTCGCCGCGTACGCCGCCCTGCTGCGCCCCGGCGACACCGTCCTCGCCCTCGGCCTGCCGTACGGCGGACACCTCACCCACGGCTCGCCCGCGAACTTCTCGGGCCGCTGGTTCGACTTCGTCGGCTACGGGGTCGACGCCGAGACCGGGCTCATCGACCACGACCAGGTGCGCACCCTCGCCCGCACCCACCGGCCCAAGGCCGTGGTGTGCGGCTCCATCGCCTATCCGCGCCACATCGACTACGCCGTCTTCCGTGACATCGCCGACGAGGTGGGCGCCTATCTCATCGCCGACGCCGCCCACCCCATGGGCCTCGTCGCCGGCGGAGCGGCACCCAGTCCGGTGCCGTACGCCGACGTGGTGTGCGCCACCACCCACAAGGTGCTGCGCGGCCCGCGCGGCGGGATGCTCCTGTGCGGGGCGGACCTCGCCGAGCGCGTGGATCGCGCCGTCTTCCCGTTCACGCAGGGCGGCGCCCAGATGCACACCATCGCCGCGAAGGCCGTCGCCTTCGGCGAGGCGGCAACGCCGGCGTTCGCCGTGTACGCCCATCAGGTGGTGGCCAACGCGCGCACCCTGGCCGCCCACCTCGCGGAGGAGGGCCTCGTCGTCACCACGGGCGGGACCGACACCCACCTCATCACCGCCGACCCTGCGCCGCTCGGCGTCGACGGCCGCGAGGCGCGCGGCCGGCTCGCGGCGGCCGGGATGGTCCTGGACTGCTGCGCGCTGCCGCACGGCGACGCCCGCGGCCTGCGCCTCGGTACCGCGGCCGTGACCACCCAGGGCATGGGGGAGGAGGAGATGGTGTGGCTCGCCGCGCTGCTGGCGGGCGTGCTGAGAGGGAGTACCGAAAGTCACAGGGCCCGTGAAGAAGTGCGGGAGCTCACCGGTAGATTTCCGCCGTATCCCCGGTGAGGCGGGGTAGACGCGCCGGAGCACACAGCCACACGTGCAACCATCGTCGCTACCCGGAAGTCCCCACACATATGCGTCGCGTATGCGTACGTCGCTAGGGTGTGGGGCTGAGATGGCCAGCGAGACTTGTGGGGAAGCCCGTGCGTGAATACCTGCTGACGCTCTGCATCACGGCCGCGGTGACGTATCTGCTGACAGGGCCGGTACGTAAGTTCGCGATCGTGGCCGGAGCGATGCCGGAGATCCGGGCACGCGACGTGCACCGCGAACCGACTCCGCGGCTCGGCGGTATCGCCATGTTCTTCGGCCTGTGCGCGGGCCTGCTGGTCGCCGACCACCTCACGAACCTCAGCGCCGTCTTCGAGAAGTCCAACGAGCCGCGGGCGCTGCTCTCCGGAGCGGCGCTCATCTGGCTGATCGGTGTCCTGGACGACAAGTTCGAGATCGACGCCCTGATCAAGCTGGGCGGCCAGATGATCGCCGCCGGCGTCATGGTCATGCAGGGTCTGACGATCCTGTGGCTGCCCATCCCGAGCGTCGGCAACGTCGCGCTGACCCAGTGGCAGGGCACCCTGCTCACCGTCGCCCTGGTCGTCATCACCATCAACGCGGTCAACTTCGTCGACGGCCTCGACGGCCTCGCGGCCGGCATGGTCTGCATCGCGTCCGTCGCGTTCTTCCTCTACGCCTACCGCGTCTGGGTCTCGTACGGCATCGAGGCCGCCGCCCCGGCCACGCTGTTCTCGGCGATCCTGATGGGCATGTGCCTGGGCTTCCTGCCGCACAACATGCACCCCGCGCGCATCTTCATGGGCGACTCCGGCTCGATGCTGATCGGCCTGGTCCTCGCCGCGGGCGCCATCTCCATCACCGGTCAGGTCGACCCGGACGCGCTGAAGCTGTTCGCCGGCTCCGAGAAGGCGGCCGTGCACCAGACGGTGCCGGTCTACATCCCGCTGCTGCTGCCGCTGACGATCATCGCCATCCCGGCCGCCGACCTGGTGCTGGCGATCGTGCGCCGCACCTGGCGCGGGCAGTCGCCGTTCGCCGCGGACCGGGGGCATCTGCACCACCGGCTGCTGGAGATCGGCCACTCCCACAGCCGCGCGGTGCTGATCATGTACTTCTGGTCGGCGCTGATCGCCTTCGGCGCGCTCGCCTACTCGGTGAACTCGGCGTCGATGTGGATCGTGCTGGGCGTGGTGTTCCTCAGCTTCATCGGCCTCGTCCTGCTGCTCCTGCCGCGCTTCACGCCGCGTACCCCCCGCTGGGCGGAGGCCTTCGTGCCGCCGCGCTACCGCCGGGGGGCGGCCGTCACCGAGCCCTCCGCCACGACACCGCAGACCGCGGACGCCGAGGCACCGGCCGAGTCCGAGGAGCAGCCGCGCACACCGGTCGCCGCAGGCGTCCCCCACGTCAACGGGGCGACCGCGATCGGCGCCCGTTCGCGGACCCTGGACAGGCGTAAAGCCGGAACGTCGCGCTGACGGTCAAGGTAAGAGAAGCCGCAAGGTAAGAATCTGACTAGAGCATTGCCAACTCATGGGGGAGCGAAGCATCCCAATACCAGACAAGTCGGCAACGTTCCTGCACAGACGCGCGCCTTCACTCTCATGTGTGACAGTGGGCACACTCTCCAGGTAAAGACCTCATCAAATAGTTTGTGATACGGTTCACGAGAACCCGGGACAGAGCCGAAGGACCGAAGTGCGACGGTCCACCCGGCGTGAGGTTCTCTCTCAGCCCGGGACTACGCTCGTCCATGACGACACCCTGCCCCCACCGTGAAAGCGGAGTTGCCGCCATGCCGTCCAATGACGCCCGGATCCTGCTTCAGGCCGCTGTGCCCACAGCCGTCGCCGGCGCCGTTGCCGCCGTCGTCAGTGGTGTGGTCGCCGGTGGCAAGGGCGCGATCGGGGCCGTCGTCGCGACGGTGGTCGTGATCCTGTTCATGGGGCTCGGTCTCTACGTTCTCCAGCGCACTGCCAAATCGCTTCCGCATCTGTTCCAGGCCATGGGCCTGATGCTGTACGCCGCGCAGATCCTGCTGCTGTTCATCTTCATGGCCGCGTTCAAGAACACGACGCTGTTCAACCCCCGGGTCTTCGCGTTCACGCTGCTCGGCACCACCCTCGTGTGGATCGCCATGCAGACGCGGGCCCACATGAAGGCCAAGATCCTCTACGTCGAACCCGATTCGGACGCCTCCTCGAAGGACGGCAAGTCCGAAAAGACGGGGCACTCGTCGTGAGAGGTAGGGGCGGGATAAAGGGGCGGAAGAAGTCCTGCTATCGTCCGGTGCCAACTGCGGCATCGCGGGCGCGGGCATCCGAGCTGACGCCTGCTCAATCGCGAGGCGAGATGCCCCACTGCCGCCCCCACATCCGTAACACCAGTCCCGTGCCGAACCGCGGCTGCGCGCCGCGCCGACACAACGAGGTTGCCGTACCTATGCGCCACGCTGAAGGAGCCCGCGGTGAGTGCTGACCCGACGCAGGTGCTCGCCTTCGAGACCGACTGCCACCTTTTCGACGGGTGTGGCTTCGCCGAAGTCTCGCCTGGCCTGCACTCGTTCATGTTCCAGCCCCTGTGGGGTGACGGCGACAGCAACCTGTACTTCAACAAGACGATGCTGCTGGCGCTGCTCGGCTCGATCATCATCGTGGGCTTCTTCTGGGCCGCGTTCCGCAGGCCGCAGGTGGTCCCGGGCAAGCTCCAGATGGTCGCCGAGGCGGGATACGACTTCATCCGGCGCGGTGTCGTCTACGAGACCATCGGCAAGAAGGAAGGCGAGAAGTACGTACCGCTCGTCGTCTCGCTCTTCTTCTTCGTCTGGATGCTGAACCTCTGGTCGATCATCCCGATCGCCCAGTTCCCGGTCACCGCGATCATCTCGTACCCGCTGGTCCTGGCGCTGATCGTCTATGTCCTGTGGGTCTCCCTGACCTTCAAGCGGCACGGTTTCGTCGGCTTCTGGAAGAACGTCACCGGCTACGACAAGTCGCTCGGTGCGGTGCTCCCGCTGGCCATGCTGATCGAGCTCTTCTCGAACCTGCTGATCCGGCCGTTCACCCACGCCGTGCGACTCTTCGCGAACATGTTCGCCGGTCACACCCTGCTGCTGCTCTTCACGATCGCCAGCTGGTACATGCTGAACGGCTTCGGTATCGCCTACGCGGGTGTCTCGTTCGTGATGGTCATCGTGATGACTGCCTTCGAGCTGTTCATCCAGGCCCTGCAGGCGTACGTGTTCGTCCTGCTGACGTGCACCTACATCCAGGGCGCTCTCGCCGAGCACCACTGAGCCACCGCCCCTCTTTCACCTCCACAATTCGTCCGGTGGCCAACCCCCACCGGTCCGTAAAGAAAAGGAAGAACTGGCATGTCCCAGACCCTTGCTGCTGTCGAAGGCTCCCTCGGCTCCATCGGTTACGGCCTCGCCGCGATCGGCCCCGGCGTCGGCGTCGGCATCATCTTCGGTAACGGCACCCAGGCGCTTGCCCGTCAGCCCGAGGCCGCCGGCCTGATCCGTGCCAACCAGATCCTCGGCTTCGCCTTCTGTGAGGCGCTCGCGCTGATCGGTCTGGTCATGCCGTTCGTCTACGGCTACTGATCCACCACACCAGTCCAGCCGACTAGACGAAAGGCACCCACATGAGCCAGCTGCTCATCGCGGCGAGCGAGGGGGAGAACCCCCTCATCCCGCCGGTCCCTGAGCTTGTCATTGGTCTCCTCGCCTTCGTCATCGTCTTCGGCTTCCTCGCCAAGAAGCTCCTCCCGAACATCAACAAGGTTCTGGAAGAGCGCCGCGAGGCCATCGAGGGCGGTATCGAGAAGGCCGAGGCCGCCCAGACCGAGGCACAGAGCGTTCTGGAGCAGTACAAGGCCCAGCTCGCCGAGGCCCGGCACGAGGCCGCGCGTCTGCGCCAGGAGGCACAGGAGCAGGGCGCCACGCTCATCGCCGAGATGCGCGCGGAAGGCCAGCGGCAGCGCGAGGAGATCGTCGCCGCCGGTCACGCCCAGATCGAGGCCGACCGCAAGGCCGCCGCGTCCGCGCTGCGCCAGGACGTCGGCAAGCTTGCCACCGACCTGGCCGGCAAGCTCGTCGGCGAGTCCCTCGAGGACCACGCCCGGCAGAGCCGCGTCATCGACCGCTTCCTCGACGAGCTCGAGGAGAAGGCCGAGGCGGGACGATGAACGGAGCGAGCCGCGAGGCCCTGGCAGCCGCACGCGAGCGACTCGACGCGCTGACGGACAACACGTCCGTGGACGCCGGACGGCTCGCCGACGAGCTGGCCGCCGTCACCGCGCTGCTCGACCGCGAGGTGTCGCTGCGTCGGGTCCTGACCGACCCGGCGCAGGCCGGCGAGGCCAAGGCCGAGCTGGCCCAGCGCCTGCTCGGCGGCCAGGTCGGCGGGGAGACCGCTGACCTGCTGGCCGGCATGGTGCGCTCCCGCTGGTCGCAGTCCCGCGACCTGGTGGACGCGCTGGAGGAGCTGGCGGCCACCGCCGACCTCACCGCCGCGCAGAAGGCGGGCACGCTCGACGACGTCGAGGACGAGCTGTTCCGGTTCGGCCGGATCGTCTCCTCGAACACCGAGCTGCGCGCCGCGCTCACCGACCGCGCCGCCACCACCTCGGCCAAGGGCCAGCTGCTGCGCAGCCTGCTCGGCGGCCGGGCCAAGGCGACCACCGAGCGTCTGGTGACGCGTCTTGTGACCGCGCCGCGTGGACGTAGCCTGGAGTCGGGACTGGAGTCCCTGTCCAAGCTCGCCGCCGAGCGCCGCGAGCGCCTGGTGGCCGTCGTGACCACGGCGGTGCCGCTGAGCGACACGCAGAAGCGACGCCTCGGCGCCGCTCTCGGCAAGCTCTACGGCCACACGATGCACCTGAACATCGACGTGGACCCCGAGGTCGTCGGCGGTATCCGGGTGCAGGTCGGTGACGAGGTCATCAACGGCTCCCTCGCGGACCGCATCGAGGACGCCGGCCGCCGACTGGCGAGCTAGCAGCAACTTCATAGCAGTACGTACTTACGACGGCCCATGTTGGGCCGTGCAGAGGATTCACCTCGTTCAGGGGGGAGTCCCCATCCCCCCAAAGTGAAACTTCGGGCCCAACAAGGAGAGCAGGGAACCCAGATGGCGGAGCTCACGATCCGGCCGGAGGAGATCCGGGACGCGCTGGAGAACTTCGTCCAGTCGTACAAGCCGGACGCGGCCTCGCGCGAGGAGGTCGGTACGGTCACCCTTGCCGGCGACGGCATCGCGAAGGTCGAGGGTCTTCCCTCGGCCATGGCCAACGAACTGCTGAAGTTCGAGGACGGCACCCTCGGCCTCGCGCTCAACCTGGAAGAGCGCGAGATCGGCGCCATCGTCCTCGGTGAGTTCAGCGGCATCGAGGAGGGGCAGCCGGTGCAGCGCACCGGTGAGGTTCTCTCCGTGGCCGTCGGCGAGGGCTACCTCGGCCGTGTCGTCGACCCGCTCGGCAACCCGATCGACGGCCTCGGCGAGATCGAGACGTCCGGCCGCCGCGCCCTCGAGCTGCAGGCCCCCACGGTCATGCAGCGCAAGTCGGTGCACGAGCCGATGGAGACCGGCTACAAGGCCGTCGACGCGATGACCCCGATCGGCCGTGGTCAGCGTCAGCTGATCATCGGCGACCGCCAGACCGGCAAGACCGCGCTGGCCGTCGACACGATCATCAACCAGCGTGACAACTGGCGCTCGGGCGACCCGAAGAAGCAGGTTCGCTGCATCTACGTCGCCATCGGCCAGAAGGGCTCCACCATCGCGTCCGTGCGCGGTGCCCTGGAGGAGAACGGCGCGCTGGAGTACACGACCATCGTCGCCGCCCCGGCGTCCGACCCGGCCGGCTTCAAGTACCTGGCGCCGTACACCGGTTCGGCCATCGGTCAGCAGTGGATGTACGAGGGCAAGCACGTCCTCATCATCTTCGACGACCTCTCGAAGCAGGCCGACGCCTACCGCGCCGTGTCCCTGCTGCTGCGCCGCCCGCCGGGCCGCGAGGCCTACCCGGGTGACGTCTTCTACCTGCACTCCCGTCTGCTGGAGCGCTGCGCGAAGCTCTCCGACGACATGGGCGCCGGTTCGATGACGGGTCTGCCGATCGTCGAGACCAAGGCCAACGACGTCTCGGCGTTCATCCCGACCAACGTCATCTCCATCACCGACGGCCAGTGCTTCCTGGAGTCGGACCTGTTCAACGCCGGTCAGCGCCCCGCGCTGAACGTCGGTATCTCCGTCTCCCGAGTCGGTGGTTCCGCGCAGCACAAGGCGATGAAGCAGGTTTCCGGCCGTCTGCGCGTGGACCTCGCCCAGTTCCGTGAGCTGGAGGCGTTCGCCGCCTTCGGTTCCGACCTGGACGCCGCGTCGAAGGCGCAGCTGGAGCGCGGTCAGCGCATGGTCGAGCTGCTGAAGCAGGCCCAGTACGAGCCGATGTCCACCGAGGACCAGGTCGTCTCCGTGTGGGCCGGCACCACCGGCAAGATGGACGACGTGCCGGTCAACGACATCCGCCGCTTCGAGAAGGAGCTCCTGGAGTACCTGCACCGCAAGGAGCAGGGCCTCATGACCTCCATCAAGGAGGGCGGCAAGATGTCGGACGACACGCTCACCGCCGTCGCCGACGCCATCGCGGAGTTCAAGAAGCAGTTCGAGACCGCGGACGGCAAGCTGCTCGGCGAGGACGCTCCGGCCGCCCCGAAGGCGACCAGCGCCTCCAAGTGACGTAAGGAAGGGACCTGACTCATGGGAGCCCAGCTCCGGGTCTACAAGCGTCGCATCCGATCCGTCACCGCGACCAAGAAGATCACGAAGGCGATGGAGATGATCGCCGCCTCGCGCGTCGTCAAGGCGCAGCGCAAGGTGGCGGCCTCCACGCCCTACGCGACCGAGCTCACCCGCGCGGTCACGGCGGTCGGCACCGGCTCGAACACCAAGCACCCGCTGACCACGCAGGCCGAGACGGTCACGCGGTCCGCGGTGCTGCTCCTGACCAGCGACCGCGGTCTGGCCGGCGCCTTCAACTCCAACGCCATCAAGGCGGCGGAGCAGCTGACCGAGCGTCTGGAGCGCGAGGGCAAGGAGGTCGACACCTACATCGTCGGCCGCCGTGGTGTGGCGCACTACAACTTCCGTGAGCGCAAGATCTCGGAGTCGTGGAGCGGTTTCACCGACGAGCCCACGTACGCGGACGCCAAGAAGGTCGCGGCCCCGCTGATCGAGGCCATCGAGACGGAGACGGCGGAGGGCGGCGTGGACGAGCTCCACATCGTCTACACCGAGTTCGTCTCGATGATGACGCAGCAGGCGCTGGACGCCCAGCTGCTGCCGCTCAGCCTCGAGGAAGTCGCGGAGGACACCCACACCAAGGGTGAGATCCTCCCGCTGTTCGACTTCGAGCCCTCGGCGGAGGACGTCCTCGACGCCCTGCTGCCGCGCTATGTGGAGAGCCGTATCTACAACGCGCTCCTCCAGTCGGCCGCTTCGAAGCACGCCGCCACGCGGCGCGCGATGAAGTCGGCGACCGACAACGCGGGCGAGCTCATCGAGACGCTCTCCCGTCTTGCCAACGCGGCCCGCCAGGCCGAAATCACCCAGGAAATCAGCGAGATCGTCGGTGGCTCTGCAGCCCTCGCCGACGCGACCGCGGGGAGTGACCGCTAATGACCACCACTGTTGAGACCGCGACGGCCACGGGCCGCGTCGCCCGGGTCATCGGCCCGGTCGTCGACGTGGAGTTCCCCGTCGACGCGATGCCGGACATCTACAACGCCCTTCACGTCGAGGTGGCCGACCCGGCCAACGCCGGCGAGAAGAAGATCCTGACCCTGGAGGTCGCCCAGCACCTGGGTGACGGCCTGGTGCGCACGATCTCCATGCAGCCCACCGACGGTCTGGTCCGCCAGGCCGCGGTCACCGACACGGGCGCGGGCATCACCGTCCCGGTCGGCGACTTCACCAAGGGCAAGGTGTTCAACACCCTCGGTGAGGTGCTGAACGTCGACGAGAAGTACGACGGCGAGCGCTGGTCCATCCACCGCAAGGCCCCGAACTTCGACGAGCTCGAGTCGAAGACCGAGATGTTCGAGACCGGCGTCAAGGTCATCGACCTTCTCACCCCGTACGTCAAGGGTGGAAAGATCGGTCTGTTCGGCGGTGCCGGCGTCGGCAAGACGGTGCTCATCCAGGAGATGATCTACCGCGTCGCCAACAACCACGACGGTGTGTCGGTGTTCGCCGGTGTCGGTGAGCGCACCCGTGAGGGCAACGACCTCATCGACGAGATGAGCGAGTCGGGCGTCATCGACAAGACCGCTCTGGTCTTCGGTCAGATGGACGAGCCCCCGGGCACCCGTCTGCGCGTGGCGCTGGCCGGTCTGACCATGGCGGAGTACTTCCGCGATGTGCAGAAGCAGGACGTGCTGTTCTTCATCGACAACATCTTCCGCTTCACGCAGGCCGGTTCCGAGGTGTCGACCCTGCTCGGCCGTATGCCCTCCGCGGTGGGTTACCAGCCGAACCTGGCCGACGAGATGGGTCTCCTCCAGGAGCGCATCACCTCGACCCGTGGTCACTCGATCACCTCGATGCAGGCGATCTACGTCCCCGCGGACGACCTGACCGACCCGGCCCCGGCCACCACCTTCGCCCACCTCGACGCGACGACGGTTCTCTCCCGTCCGATCTCCGAGAAGGGCATCTACCCGGCCGTGGACCCGCTGGACTCCACGTCCCGGATCCTGGACCCGCGCTACATCGCGCAGGACCACTACAACACCGCCATGCGCGTCAAGGGGATCCTGCAGAAGTACAAGGACCTCCAGGACATCATCGCGATCCTCGGTATCGACGAGCTCAGCGAGGAGGACAAGCTGGTCGTCCAGCGTGCCCGCCGCGTCGAGCGCTTCCTGTCCCAGAACACGCACGTCGCCAAGCAGTTCACCGGTGTGGACGGCTCGGACGTGCCGCTGGACGAGTCGATCACCGCGTTCAACGCGATCTGCGACGGTGAGTTCGACCACTTCCCGGAGCAGGCGTTCTTCATGTGCGGTGGTCTCGAGGACCTCAAGAAGAACGCGAAGGAGCTGGGCGTCTCCTGACGCACCGGTCTTCGTGAGCCATTGAGCTCTTGGTGAGGGGGCGGGGCACGTCCCGCCCCCTCTTCCATGCCTATTAGACTTGTAACCAACACCCGGCAGAACCGCCGGGTGGTGACCCGAGGAGCCACCTTGGCTGCTGAGCTGCACGTCGCGCTGGTCGCCGCCGACCGTGAGGTCTGGTCGGGCCAGGCCACCCTGGTCGTCGCGCGCACCACGTCCGGCGACATCGGCGTCATGCCCGGTCACCAGCCGCTGCTCGGTGTGCTGGAGTCGGGCCCGGTGACCATCCGTACGAGTGATGGCGGGACCGTCATCGCCGCAGTGCACGGCGGTTTCATCTCGTTCGCGGACGACAAGCTGTCGCTGCTGGCCGAGATCGCCGAACTGTCGGACGAGATCGACGTCCAGCGCGCGGAGCGCGCGCTGGAGCGCGCGAAGTCGGACGACGACGCCTCCGCCGAGCGCCGCGCGGAGGTCCGCCTGCGGGCGGCGACGGCGCGCTGACCCACGGGGTCACCTGCCGGGCCGTCTAGGCTCTGGGGGAGCGCACGCGATGACGTCACTCAGCCGCGGCTGGGACCGGAGCAATCCGGTGCCGGTCGCGGCTGAGGCAGATATGGAAGTTTTTTCCGTTCCGTTACCTAGGAGACGAGGAGGTCGGTGCCGATGGTCCTCGCTCTGACTGTGTGCGGAATCGTCGTCGCCCTTGTGGTGCTGGGGTTGTTCGTCTTCGGCCTGCGCCGCAGACTCATCCAGCGCTCGGGCGGCACTTTCGACTGTTCGCTGCGCTGGGACGTGCCGGAGAAGACCGACACCAGCGGCAAGGGCTGGAGCTACGGTGTCGCCCGCTACAACGGCGACCGCATCGAGTGGTACCGCGTCTTCTCCTACGCCTACCGCCCGCGCCGCATCCTGGAGCGCTCCGCGATCGAGGTGGCCGGCCGTCGGCTGCCCGACGGCGAGGAGGAACTGGCGCTGCTCTCCGACGCCGTGATCCTCACCTGTCTGCACCGGGGCACGCGTCTCGAACTCGCCATGAGCGAGGACGCGCTGACCGGTTTCCTCGCGTGGCTCGAGGCGGCCCCGCCCGGACAGCGCGTCAACGTCGCCTGACCGATATCACCGCAGTGATGTGAATCTCCGCCGACCGGCTGGAGATTCCTTGTGTTCCCGGCCGACGTGCCCGGGGCGTGCAAAAGACGCCACGGACAGGCCGGGGCCTGTCCGTGGCGCTCTGACGGTACTGCCGGAGGGCTACTGCAGCCCGTTGTTGATGGCGGTCACCAGCTCACCGTTGCCGGTGTCGCCGCTGAACTCCCAGAAGAACGCACCGCCGAGGCCCTGGTTCTTGGCCCAGGACATCTTCCCGGCGATCGTCGACGGGGTGTCGTAGGACCACCAGTTGTTGCCGCAGTAGGCGTATGCCGTGCCGGCGATGGTGCCGTTCGCCGGGCAGGAGTTCTTCAGGACCTTGTAGTCCTCGATGCCGGCCTCGTAGGTACCGGGAGCCGCGCCGGTCGCCGTGCCGCCGGGGGCGGCCTGGGTGACGCCGGTCCAGCCACGGCCGTAGAAGCCGATGCCGAGCAGCAGCTTGGCCGACGGCACGCCCTTCGACTTCAGCTTGGCGATGGCGTCCGCCGAGTTGAAGCCGGCCTGCGGGATGCCGGTGTAGGAGGTGAGCGGCGAGTGCGGCGCGGTCGGGCCCTGCGCGTTGAAGGCACCGAAGTAGTCGTACGTCATCACGTTGTACCAGTCGAGGTACTGCGAGGCGCCGCCGTAGTCCGCCGCGTCGATCTTGCCGCCGGAGGAGCCGTCGGCGGTGATGGCCGCGGTGACCAGGTAGTTCGGGCCGAACTCCGTGCGCAGCGCGGACATCAGGTTCTTGAAGGCCGCGGGGCCGGAGGTGTCGCAGGTCAGGCCGCAGGCGTTGGGGTACTCCCAGTCGATGTCGATGCCGTCGAAGACATCGGCCCAGCGCGGGTCCTCGACCACGGACTTGCAGGACTTGGCGAACGCGGCCGCGTTCTGTGCCGCCTGGCCGAAGCCGCCGGAGTAGGTCCAGCCGCCGAAGGAGTAGAGGATCTTGATGTGCGGGTACTTGGCCTTCAGCTGCCGCAGCTGGTTGAAGTTGCCGCGCAGCGGCTGGTCCCAGGTGTCGGCGGTGCCGCTGACGGACTGGTCGGCGGTGTAGGCCTTGTCGTAGGCGGCGTAGGTGTCGTCGACGGTGCACTGACCGTTCTTGACGTTGCCGAACGCGTAGTTGATGTGCGTGATCTTCGACGCGGAGCCGGAGGTCACCAGGTTCTTGACGTGGTAGTTGCGGCCGTAGACGCCCCACTCGGTGAAGTAACCGAGCTTGACCTTGTCGCCGGTGGGCGGCGGGTCGGTGGTGCCGCCGGTGGTGCGCACCGCGCGGGCGCCGCTGACCGGACCGGTCTGGTCGGCGGTGTCGCGGGCCTGGACGGTGTACGAGTAGTCGGTGCCGGCGGTCAGGCCGGTGTCCGAGTAGGACGTCGTCGTGACGGTGGCGACCTTGGCGCCGTCGCGCAGCACGTCGTAGTTCTTGATGCCCTTGTCGTCGGTGGCGGCGCTCCAGGACAGCTTCACCGAGGTGTTGGTGATGTCGGAGGCGCTCGGCGTGCCGGGGGCGCTCGGGGCGCTGTCGCCGGGCTCCGTGGTGCCGCCGTCACAACTGCCGCCGTTCAGCTTGCAGTTGGCGGGGGAGCCGGAGCCGGCGCCGTTGAAGCCGAAGGAGACGGAGGCGCCGGGGGCGAGGGTGCCGTTCCAGGACTTGTTCTTGGCGGTCCAGTGGGTGCCGGAGGAGGTGACGTCGGCGTCCCAGGCGGAGGTGACGGAGGTGCCGGAGGGGAAGTCCCATTCGACGGTCCAGGAGCTGAGTGATGTCGTGCCGGTGTTCTTCACCGTCCACTTGCCCTCGAAGCCGGAGCCCCAGTCCTGGGTCTTGGCGTAGGTGGCGGTGGCGGATGTCGCGGCTTCGGCCGGGCTCGCGAGGCCGACCAGGCCCGCCAGCGGGAGCAGCAGGGTCGCGAAACCCGCCACGGCTCTGTGTCTGAAGCGCATGCTGCGCCTCCTTGTTGGGAAGTCAGGGGGCATGACTGAGCCTCACGCCCACTCATGGTGCGGTGAGAATAGAAAGGTCTGGACCACAGGTCAATAGGTCTGGACCAGTTGACCTTTCGTCCCGGATCCGCCCCGCTAGATCCCCAACTCCTGTGCCAGTACGGCCGCTTGGACCCGGCTGCGCAGCTCCAGCTTCCCCAGCAGACGGCTGACGTGTGTCTTCACCGTCGCCTCGGCCATGTCGAGCCGGTCCGCGATGCCGGCGTTCGACAGGCCCTCGCCGAGGCAGGAGAGCACCTCGCGCTCCCGTCGGGTGAGGCAGTCCAGGACGGACGGGTCGACCGTCGGCTCCCGTACGGGCTTGGCCGCGAACTCGGCGATCAGACGCCGGGTGACGGCCGGGGCGATCAGGCCCTCGCCGCGCGCCACCGTGCGCACGGCCTCCAGCAGGTCGCGGGCGTCGGTGTTCTTGAGCAGGAAACCGGAGGCCCCCGCCCGCAGCGCCCCGAAGACGTACTCGTCGAGGTCGAAGGTGGTCAGCACGAGCACGTCCGCCAGCCGCTCCGCCACGACCTTCCGGGTCGCCGACACCCCGTCCAGACGCGGCATCTGAATGTCCATCAGCACCAGGTCGGGCCGCAGCTCCCGGGCCCGCTCCACCGCCTGCTCACCGTCCGCCGCCTCGCCGACCACCTCGATGTCGGGCGCGCTGCGCAGGATGAGGACCAGTCCGGCGCGGACGGCCGACTGGTCCTCGGCGACGAGCACACGGATCATGCGGAGTCTCCTTCGGTCAGCGGAAGCCTGGCGCGTACGACCCACATCTTGCCGTCGGCGGAGTCCTCGGGCCCGGCCTCGAACTCGCCGCCCAGCAGTGCGACCCGCTCCCGCATCCCCACCAGACCGGCGCCGGAACCGGGCGCCCGCGGCCCGTCGCGGTCGCCGAACGGACTGGTCACGGCGACGGTCAGACAGCCGTCCCGCTGGGCGAGCGCGACGGCGACCCGGCCGGGGGAGGCGTGCTTGAGGGCGTTGGTCAGGGACTCCTGGACGATGCGGTAGGCCGCGAGCTCGACAGGGGCGGGGACGGTGCCGGGCACGGAATCGAGGTGGACGTCGAGGCCGTTGGTGCGGGCACCCTCCGCCAGGGCGTCGAGGCCGTCGAGCGTGGGGGCGGCCGCCGGCTCGGTCTCGCCGCCGGCGTCCCGCAGGATGCCGATGAGCCGGCGCATCTCCGCGAGCCCCTCGACGCTGTTCTCGCGGATGACCGACAGGGCCTCCTGGGAGGTCTTCGGGTCGTCGATGGAGAGCGCGGCCGTGGAGTGGATGGCGATCGCGGAGAGATGGTTGGCGACCATGTCGTGCAGCTCGCGTGCCATGCGGGCGCGCTCCCCGGCGACGGCCTGCGAGCGGTCCATCTCGGCGAGCAGCGCGGTCTGTTCGGCCCTCAGCCGGGCGGCCTCGGCGGCGTCACGGTGGTTGCGCACGACCCAGCCCGTGCCGGCGGGGCCGTACGCCACGATGCCGACGACCACGCCGATCAGCAGCGCCTCCGGGGTGCGCCACACCGCGAACGGCACCAGGGTCGCGGCCACCGTGAGCAGGCCGGTGATCCACTGGATACGGCGGGCCGAGGCGAGCGGGCCGTACAGCACGGCCGCGTAGACGATGTCGGTGAACATCAGGACCGTGGCCAGATTGCCCTGGGTGAAGACGTCCGCGCAGATCGCGACGGTGCCGATCAGCAGGGCCGTGCGCGGGGTCGTCCGGCGCAGCAGCTCGCAACCGGCCATCACGGTGAGCGGCAGCAGGATCGGCCAGGGGCCGTCGAAGAGCGTGATGGGGTCCTTGGCGGGCCGGGTGGCCAGGCCGAAGGCCACCAGCAGCAGGCCGCCGAGCAGCCCGCCCACAGCGACGTAGACGTCGAAGCGGTGCGGGCGGGGAAGGACCATGGCTCCATCCAACACGGTGCGCACGGCCCACGCGTGATTCCGGGGAAGGGTCCTGGACTGCATCTTTCGATGTACCGCCGGTTCGTCAGTGGCGACGACGAAAGCGGCCGGCCCGGACGGGAGCCTGGAAGGGTGACCGAAGGGAGCACGTTGTGATCGTCGCGCTCATCATCGCCTGCGAGGTCGGCTTCTGGGTGCTGCTGGCGCTGGGCCTCGCCGTCCGCTACCTGCTCAAGTGGCGCCGTACGAGCGTGGTGCTGCTGCTGTGCGAGCCGCTGCTGGAGCTGGTGCTCTTCGTGGCCACGGCGGTGGACCTGAAGAACGGCGCGGAGCCGGGCTGGGAGCACGGCCTGGCCGCGCTCTACATCGGCTACACCGTGGCGTACGGCCACTACACGATCCGCTGGCTGGACGGCCATGCCGCGCACCGCCTGGCCGGCGGCCCGCGCCCGCGCACACCTGCGCGGTACGGCATGGCACGGGCCCGGCACGAGGGCCACCTGTGGCTTCGTACGGTCCTCGCGGCGGCGGTGGCCTGTGCCCTCCTCCAGGGCGCCGTCTGGTACGTCGCAGACGGCGACACCTCGTCCCTGCGGTCGTTCCAGTGGGTGGCACTGCGCGCCGTGGGCATCCACGGGCTGATCGCGCTGACCTACCTCATCTGGCCCAAGCAGCCGAAGGGCGGGGCCGAGTCCGGGCCTGCCGACCGGGTCGTCACGTCGAAGGAGCGGGCCGGATAAATCGTCGGTCGTCCGCGGGCCCGTCGTGGCTGGTAGCGCAGTTCCCCGCGCCCCTTTCGGGGCGCGTCCGCGTCGGGCCGTCTAGCGTTCCCCGCCCGGCACCCACAGCACGTCCCCGACCTCCTTGTTCGCCGTCCGTGCCAGGATGAACAGGAGGTCGGACAGGCGGTTGAGGTAGGTCGCGGTCAGGGGGTTCATCGTCTCGCCGTGGGCCTCCAGGGCCGACCAGGTCGAGCGCTCGGCCCGGCGGACGACCGTGCAGGCCTGGTGCAGCAGGGCCGCGCCCGGGGTGCCGCCGGGGAGGATGAAGGAGCGCAGCTTCTCCAGCTCCTCGTTGAAGCGGTCGCAGTCCGCCTCCAGCTTGTCGATATAGAACTGCTCGACGCGCAGCGGCGGGAACTCCGGGTTCTCCACCACCGGCGTCGACAGGTCCGCACCCACGTCGAACAGGTCGTTCTGGACGCGGGTGAGGACCTTGACGACCTCCTCGGCCAGGCCGCCCAGCGCGATCGCCGTGCCGATCACCGCGTTCGCCTCGTTGGCGTCGGCGTACGCCGAGATCCGCAGGTCGGTCTTGGCGACCCGGCTCATGTCGCCGAGGGCGGTGGTGCCCTGGTCGCCGGTCCTGGTGTAGATGCGTGTCAGATTGACCATGAGGTCAGCCTAGTTACGCCCCGGCCGTTCGGAAGACGCGTGTGCCGACCGTCACGGCCAGCGCGGCGAAGGCGACGGCGACCAGGACGCCGTACAGCATGTGCGCCGTGGCGTAGGAGCCGACGTACGCGTCCCGCACCGCGTCCACCAGATAGCGGAACGGTACGAAGTGGGACAGGACGTCCAGCCACCTCGGTCCCAGCGTCATCGGGAGCATCAGGCCCGACAGCAGCATCATCGGCATCGTCATCGCGTTGATCGCCGGCCCGAACTCCTGCGGGGTGCGGACCTTCATGGCGAGCGCGTACGACAGCGAGGCCAGCGACACCGTCAGCAGCGCGACGAACGCGAAGCCGATCAGGACGCCCGGGAGCGGAGCTCGCAGGCCCGTCGTCACCGAGGCCAGAACCAGCAGCACCGCCTGGAAGACGAACACCGTGGCGTCCCGCAGCACACGCCCCAGCAGCAGGGCCAGGCGGCTGACCGGCGTCACGCGCATCCGCTCCACCACCCCCTGGCCCTTCTCGATGATGATCGAGAACCCGGCGAACGACGCCCCGAACAAGCCGAGTTGGAGCAGCAGCCCGGGCACCAGCACCTGCCAGGAGCTGCCCTGTCCGCCCAGCGGCAGATCGGTCAGCAGCGGACCGAAGAACAGCAGGTACACCAGCGGCATCAGCACGCCGAAGAGCAGGGCGAACCGGGAGCGCAGGGACTGGCGGAGATAGCGGCCGTAGATGAGGGCCGTGTCGTGCAGCAGCATCTTCTGGGATTCCTATACGGCTACGGGGTCGGCGTCGGCCGGGGTGGCGCTGCGGCCGGTGATGGCGAGGAAGGTGTCCTGGAGCGAGGCGTCGATCGAGCCGCCGTGGCGCAGCTTCAGCGCGCTCGGCGTGCCCTCGGCGACGACCACGCCCTTGTCCACGACGACCAGCCGGTCGGAGAGGGCGTCGGCCTCGTCGAGGTAGTGGGTGGTCAGGAACACCGTGGTGCGGTGTTCGTCGCGCAGGCGCCGGATCAGGTCCCACAGGTCGGCCCGGCTGCCGGGGTCCAATCCCGTCGTCGGCTCGTCCAGGAACAGCACCTTCGGGCGGTGCGTGAGCGCGAGCGCGATGTCGAGGCGGCGCCGCCGGCCGCCGGAGAGCGTGCCCGCCTTGCGGTCCAGGAGGTCGGTCAGACCCAGGTCGTGGGCCAACTCCTCGGCCCGTGCGGCTGCCTGCGTCCTGGTCAGGCGGTACAGGCGGCCCTGGGTGACGAGCTCCTCCCGCACGGTGATCTGCGGGTCCACCCCGCCCGACTGCGCCACGTACCCGCACGCCCGGCGCACCCCCGCGGCGTCGGTCGCGAGGTCGTGGCCGGCGACGGTGGCCGCGCCGCCGGTGGGCGCCAGAAGGGTCGTGAGCATCCGCAGGGTCGTCGTCTTGCCGGCGCCGTTGGGGCCGAGGAAACCGAGGATCTCGCCCTCGCGCACGGTCAGGTCGATACCGCGGACGGCCTCCACCGGGCCGAGTTTCGTCCGGAAGGTACGGGCCAGTCCGGCCGTACTGATGATGGTCATGACCACAGAAAAACAGAGTCTCTTAAATTTTGCAATGACCCCAAAATTTAAGGGAGCCCACTGAAGTTAGGATGAGGACCATGGCGGAAGGGCTCAGGGAGCGGAAGAAGCGCGAGACGAGACAGCGGATCTCGGACATCGCCACCGGGCTGTTCCTGGAGCACGGCTTCCTGACCGTGACGATCGCGGAGGTGGCGGAGGCCGCCGACGTCTCCGTGAACACGGTCTACAACTACTTCCCGGCGAAGGAGGACCTCTTCTTCGACCGTTCCGCCGGCGTCGTCGAGCAGCTCTCGCGCTGGGTGCGAGGTCGGGCGAAGGGGGAGTCGGCGGCCGGGGCCGTGCTGCGCGAACTGCGCGCCGAAGTGGAGGCGGTCTCACCCAAGGTGGGGCTCATCGAGGGCTACGACCGCTTCATGCGCTGCATCCACGAGGCGCCGCCGCTGCGCTCCCGCCTGTGGAGCCTGCAGCAGGAGATCCACGACCACCTGGAGGCCACCCTGCGCGAGGAGGCCGGCGCGGACGCCGCCGACCCGCTGCCGGGGCTGATCGCCGGTCAGATCGCCTGGATCCATCAGACGGTGTTCGTCCACATCGGACGGGAGATGGTGGCCGGGCGCAATCCGGGCAAAGTGTCACGGGAGGTACTCGTGCTTCTCGACGACATCGAGGAGCTGTTGAGCGCGAACGTGCTCAACTACGCCGTCCGAGGCGCGGAATGACCGGCGCCGGTGTGATGTCCGTCAGATGAGACGTGACTCGCGTTACTAACCGGTCACACAGTCCCCGACGAGCGCTAAGGTCCGCCGCAGAAGCCAATCGT
The DNA here is from genome assembly GCF_043195415.1 of Streptomyces sp. Y7. Taxonomy (NCBI): domain Bacteria; kingdom Bacillati; phylum Actinomycetota; class Actinomycetes; order Kitasatosporales; family Streptomycetaceae; genus Streptomyces; species Streptomyces sp. Y7. Next base: position 356,524 of record NZ_JBIDDQ010000006.1, on the reverse strand, counting down.
AAGCAGCGTGTAAGCGCACACTCGCAGTAATGCTGCCGTGATTCAAAGGGGAGTCGTCAGTGGCACGCAAGCTCGCCGTCATCGGAGCCGGTCTCATGGGTTCCGGTATCGCCCAGGTCTCTGCTCAGGCGGGTTGGGACGTGGTCCTGCGCGACGTCACCGACGAGGCCCTCCAGCGTGGCACCGACGGCATCAAGGCGTCGTACGACAAGTTCGTGAGCAAGGGCAAGCTGGAGGCGCACGACGCCGACGCGGCCCTCGCCCGCATCACCGCCACCACCGACCTGGACGCGGTCGCCGACGCGGACGTCGTCGTCGAGGCCGTCTTCGAGAAGCTCGAGGTCAAGCACGAGATCTTCCGCGCGCTCGACAAGATCGTGCGCGAGGACGCCGTGCTCGCCTCCAACACCTCAGCCATCCCGATCACCAAGATCGCGGCGGCCACCGCGCACCCCGAGCGGGTCGTCGGCGTGCACTTCTTCTCGCCGGTGCCGATGATGCAGCTCGTCGAGCTCGTCCGCGGCTACAAGACGAGCGACGAAACCCTCGCCACCGCGCGCGAGTTCGCCGAGTCCGTCGGCAAGACCTGCATCGTCGTGAACCGCGACGTCGCCGGCTTCGTCACCACCCGGCTGATCTCGGCGCTCGTCGTCGAGGCCACCAAGCTCTACGAGTCGGGTGTCGCCACCGCCGAGGACATCGACCTCGCCTGCAAGCTGGGCTTCGGTCACGCCATGGGCCCGCTCGCCACGGCCGACCTCACCGGCGTCGACATCCTGCTGCACGCCACCGGCAACATCTACACCGAGTCCCAGGACGAGAAGTTCGCCCCGCCGGAGCTGATGCGCCGGATGGTGGACGCGGGTGACATCGGCCGCAAGAGCGGGCAAGGCTTTTACAGCTACTGAGGTTTCGTAGACCACCGCACAGCCCATGCACGCATCACGCGATGGGGTGAATTCGGTATCGGTTCGCTTACAGACGGCAACCTCTGGCCGCTCAACGCAGTCAGAGGTTGCATCACCGGCCACAGCGAAGACTCATAGCAAACACAGACACAGGCACCTACGCAGACCACACACGCGGAGCACGAACGCACGCTTAGGGGAGCGATATGCACATCAGGGGCGACCACGCCGAACTGGTCGTCGGGGGCCGCCTCGACGTCCGCAGCGCGGCGGACGCCCGTACGGTCCTGCACTCGGCCGTCGACGACGGAGTCGGCGATCTGGTGCTCGACCTGTCCGAGCTTGAGTTCTGGGACGCCACCGGACTCGGGGTGATCATGGGGGCCCACCGGCGGGCAGGCCGCTGCGGCCGGCGCCTGGTGCTGCGCGGCGTGCCGCCGCAGATGCAGCGCCTGCTGGTGGCAACCCGGCTGCACCGGATCCTGGCGATCGAGGGCGGCATCGGGGTGGAGTCCCTGCCTCGGGTGTGACACCCGGCACGGGTGGGGCGGGACAGTAGGGCGTTCCGGTTGCGAAGCGCACGTCGCGCACAATCCTCACGAGACTGTGATGTCTCGGACGGCGCGGTACCCCGACCTGTCGTAGATACTGTGCGAAGGTTTAGGGTTCGGCTGCCCGCTGCCTAGACAAACCCCTTCGAGCGGGCCCGGACCAGAAGCGACAGCGCGGTGTGCAAAGGCCGGGAGGGGCCGCAAACTGCACACGACGCTTTTGGGGGGCTTGAAACCTATGGACCCGAACAACCGGGGACCCGAGGAGTACGGCCATGACGCTGACGGCCAGTCGTCGCGCCCGCGCCCGCCCAGGGATCCCCTCACACCCGATTTCGGCCAGCACTCGCCGGCACTCGCCCGCACGGTGCAACTGGTCTCCGGCGACTTCCTGCTCACCGTCAACCCCGTCGACGGCAGCGAGATCGAGATCTGCCCGCCGGCGGAGCGTCCGGGGCGGCCCGAGAAGCTGACCACGGCCGAACGTGCCGAGGCCGACCGAGCCGCCAGGCCGCCGGTCCCGCCCGGTCCGACCCGTCCCGCACAGCCGCTCCTGGCCCGCCAGGACGAGCGCGAACAACTGGTCCGGATGCTCGCCCGCGGCCGCTCCGTACGTCTGGTCGGCGCCCGTGGCGCGGGCCGCACCAGCCTGCTCGACCTCGTCGCCGAGGACTGCGAGGACCTCGCGCCCGACGGCGTGGTCCGCCTCAACGGCTTCCACCGCACGCCCACCGATCTGCTGTACGACCTCTTCTCCGCCGTGTACAGCGCGCCCCTGTACCGCCCCGAGCACGACGAACTGCTCTCCTGCGTGCGTGAGATCGGCGCGGTCGTCGTCCTGGACGACATCGAGTTCGGGGGCGCCGCGCTCGACGAGCTGCTCGACGCGACCCCCGAGTGCGCCTTCCTGCTCGGCGCCACGCCCGACGTGCCCGCGCCGTCCGCCGATTCCGGCGTGGAGGAGGTCACCCTCGACGGGCTCGACCGCGCCGCGAGCGTGGAGCTGCTGGAGCGCGGCATCGGCCGGGACCTCACCGAGGACGAGGCGAACTGGGCCGGCGACCTGTGGTTCGAGTCCGAGGGCCTGCCGCTCAGGTTCGTCCAGGCCGGGGCGCTGCTGCGGCAGCGGGACCTGCTGCGGGCCGGAGCGGACGCCGTCGACGAGTACGGCGTCTTCGAGGACGTCCCGCCCTCCGACGCGCCCTTCGACACTCCCGTGGACACCGAGGGCGGCGGCGAGGAGACACCCCTGCCGTCGCTCGGCGAGGCCGCGGGACCGGCACGGCTGCTCGCCTCGCGGCTCAGCGCCTCCGCCCGCACGACCCTGAGGTTCGCCGTCGCGCTCGGCGGCGAGGTGCCGCACCAGGCGCATCTGCCCGCGCTCGTCGGCGACACCCACGCGGACGCCGCACTGGGCGAACTGGCCGACTGCGGCCTGGTCTCACCGGTCGGCTCCCGCTACCGGCTCGCCGCCGGCGTACAGGTCCAGCTGGAGGCCGCCGGGTACGCCGACGACGCCCGGGAAGACGCCCGGACCGCCGTCCAGCACTACACCTGGTGGGCCGGGCATCCCTCGGTGACGCCGGAGAGGGTGTCCGCCGAGGCCGACGCCGTGCTCGCCGCGCTGGGCGTGCTCGTGCCGGCCACGACACCGCCCGCCGAGGGCGAGGAGAGCCCGGCCGTACAGCTGGCCCGCACGGCGGCGCCCGCGTTCGCGGCGGGGCTGCACTGGAGCGCCTGGGAACGGGCGCTGCGCGCCGGTGCCGAGGCCGCCCGCCTGGCCGGTGACGTGTCCGAACAGGCCTACTTCCACCATGAGTTGGGCATCCTCGCGCTCTGCGGCGGCCAGCTGGACCGGGCCCGCACCGAGCTGGAGACGTCCACGGGCCTGCGCGGCGCCCTCGCCGACAAGCGCGGGACCGTCGCCGGGCGCCGTGCCCTCGCGCTGGTCTCGGACCGCTCCGGTACGGCGCCCGGACTGGTCGCGTTCTCCGCGATGGCGGGGGAGGAGGTGCCGGACGCGCGTCACGAGGAGTCGCTGTCGCCTCCCGGTGGCGTGCCGGCCGCGTTCCCGCCCGTCGGCGACACCGGGACGCTGGTCACCCACCGGTCGTCCGTGCCGTTGTCCCCGGTGGCCTCGCACAAGGGCCGCGGCGGCATCCGGAACTTCGCGCGCCGCAACCTCGTCGCGGCCGGCGCGGGCGCACTGCTCGTGGCGGTGCTCGGCACGGTGGTGACGCTCGGCGCCACCTCCGACAACGACCCCAACGCCCCGTCCAACCAGGTCGGCGTCAACCCGTCCGCCAGTCAGGGCCCCGGTGACGACAGCCTGGGCGCGGACAAGGTGGAGAGCAACGACGACAAGGGCGCCGGCGACACCGGTACGGCGACCAGCCGGCCGACGGATCCGGGTCCCGACGGCACGCTCGGCACGTCGGACGACCCGACCCCCACGGACGATCCGACGGACCCGTCGGACGACCCCACGGGGACGCAGGGTTCGAGCGGCGGCTCCACGCACTCGCCGACGAAGCCGCCGTCGTCCCCGACCAAGCCGCCGTCCTCCCCTACGAGGCCGCCGTCGTCGCCGACGGAGGAACCCACGACTGAGGAGCCGACGGAAGAGCCGACCGAGGAGCCGACCGAGGAGCCGACGACTTCTCCGACGGAGACCCCGACCTCCTCGACCTCGGCGAGCGGCCCGGCCTCCTCCAGCCCGGCGGAGACCAATACGGCAAGCGCCCCGACGTCGACGGGCGCGGACACCCCGACCACGGGAGCGAACTCGCTGATCTGACCCACGGCCGATGCCCCGAGCGGTGGCAAGTGATCCGGTCCACCGCCCGGGATCGGCCGTCGGTCCATGTCCCAGGTGGCGGTGAGTGTCCGAGTGGCGGCCGGTCGCCCGGGCGGGGCGATTCGTTGGGGCTTCGGCACGTGTCCCCGGCCAAAACTTCGCCGCCGCGGCGGTGCTCAGCTCCTATGGCGTGTTTCGGCGGTGCCAACCGGCCTCGGGGCGGCTCGGCACAGCCGGACAGCGTCAGGGGGAGGGTGAGCGCCGTTGCGGCGGGGAAGGGGCGCGCTGACGGACCGCGGTCCTAGAACAGGCGCAGCTTGTCGTCCTCGATGCCGCGCATCGCGTCGTAGTCCAGGACCTGGCAGCCGATGCCGCGGTCCGTGGCGAGGACCCGGGCCTGGGGCTTGATCTCCTGGGCCGCGAAGATGCCGTGCACCGGTGCGAGATGCGGGTCGCGGTTGAGCAACTCGAGGTAGCGCGTGAGCTGTTCCACGCCGTCGATCTCGCCGCGCCGCTTGATCTCGACCGCGACGGTACGGCCCTCCGCGTCGCGGCACAGGATGTCGACCGGGCCGATGGCCGTCATGTACTCGCGGCGGATGAGCGTGTACCCCTCGCCCAGCGTCTCGATGCGGTCGGCGAGGAGTTCCTGGAGGTGCGCTTCCACGCCGTCCTTGATCAGGCCGGGGTCCACACCGAGTTCGTGGGACGAATCGTGGAGGATTTCCTCCATCGTGATGATCAGCTTCTCGCCCGCTTTGTTGGTGACCGTCCAGACGTCCTGCTGCTCGCCGTCGCCCTCCTTCAGCGTGCAGGGCGGCGACATCCAGTTGAGGGGCTTGTAGGCCCGGTCGTCCGCGTGGATCGAGACGCTGCCGTCCGCCTTGACCAGGATCAGACGGGGCGCCGAGGGCAGATGGGCGGTGAGCCGGCCCGCGTAGTCGACGGAGCAACGGGCAATGACGAGACGCATGGTCGGCAACGCTACTCGACGGGCCGGTGTCGACGCGATTCGCCCTGGGGGAGTCCGTAAGACCCCGGACTGCCCCTGTTCATTTCTGGCCGATTGTGAGCCCAACGGGGCCCGCCCATGTACGCATTCTCCTGGTGCCGTCACCGTCTGTTGCCTACCGTATTAAACGGGAGGTCGCGAGGCGTGTACACAGAGTGTCCGGTATCGCGAACTCCCTCATCTGTCCGGCAACCCCTGCTGCGGCGGGGGTGCGAGAGGAGAACCCATGTCGCTCGACGTCTCACCGGCCCTACTCGAACAGGCCGAGCGAGGCGAGGTCGACGAAGCCGCCTTCGTCGACTGCGTCCGGACCTCCCTGCCCTATGCATGGGAGATGATCAGCTCCCTGGTGGCCCAGCTGAAGGTCGACGGCGGTTCGTTCGCCGACAACCAGACGCCCCCGCCGGACGAGCAGGCACGTGGCCAGCTGCTGCGTGCGCTTGCGAGTGACGCGATACGCGGCGCGCTGCAGCGGCACTTCGGGGTGCGACTGGCATTCCAGAACTGCCACCGGGTGGCGGTGTTCCCGCTTGACTCCTCGGTCGACGAGACGCTGTCCCGCTTCACCTCGGTGCGCAGCCAGGTGCTGAACCAGTCCCCGGAGTTCAGGGACTGCTGACGCACTGAGTCGCTTGCTTGCCGCTCCATACGCGGGAGGTGCATTCAGTACTGGGGCGGCAAGCCCACTGGCGGTCCGGGGCGTTCGGTGCGCACCGGCCGGCTCAGCCGAGGTGCGGCAGCACTTCGGCACCCAGCCGTCGTACGTTCTCCTCGGTCGCCGCCAGGTCGCCGGAACCCTCGACCAGCAGGGCGAAGCGGGAGATCCCGGTCCGCTCGCTGGTCGCCGCCAGCCGGTCGGCGCACAGGCGCGGAGTGCCCACCGGGTGCAGCCCGCAGAGCAGTTCGGTGTACGCCAGCGGGTCGCGCATCGAGCGGTGGCGGCCGTCGACCGTCACATGGGCCTCCAGGCCCTGCCGCAGCCAGCCCGGCATCGCCTTGGTGAGGGTCTCCACCGCGTCCGTGCGCCGGTCCGCGATCTGGCAGACCCCGGCCGACACATGGCCCGTACCGCGGATCTCGTCCATCGGCCGTCCGACCGCGCGGGCGTGCTCCCGCCACAGGGCGACCATCTCGGCCTTCTCCTCGTCGCCCACGTGCATCCCGAGCAGCATCGGCAGCCCGCGCTCGGCCGCGAGCCGCACGCTGCGCGGCGAGGTGCACGCCACGACGACCTCGGGGCCCTCGACGTCCGTGAGGCACTCCGACGGCCTCGGTACGACGGCGACCTCGCGGAAGCCGAACCGCTCGCCCTGCGCGGCCACCGAGGGCTCGCGCAGCCAGCGCACCAGCAGATCGAGTGATTCCGGGAACCCCTCCTCGTACGCCTTCAGGCCCTGCCCGAACACCTCCAGGTCCACCCAGGGGCCGCCGCGCCCCACACCCAGTGAGAACCGCCCGCCCGAGGCGACGTGCAGCAGCGCCGCCTGCTCGCCCAGGGCCACCGGGTGGGCGGTGGGCAGTACGCTGACGGCGGTGCCGACGCGCAGCCGGCTGGTGCGGCCGAGCAGCAGGGCGGCCAGGGTGATCGCGGACGGACAGGTGCCGTACGGCACGAAGTGGTGCTCGGCCAGCCAGACCGAGTCGAGCCCCGCCTCCTCGGCGACCTCGGCGGAGCGGACCGCGCGGTGCAGCGCCTCCCCATCGCCCTGGCCCGGGAACCGGGCGGCCAGTACGAAACTTCCTACGCGCATTGCTTTTTCCTGCTTCCTTGGCTCCGACGCGGAGCTCCCCCACCCGGCATAACCGTCTGACACGTGCCGAGGACACGGCCTGGCGAAGAGATTTGCGGATTGTCTGCAGAATCAATGGCCGGCGTGAGGGACTTGTGGGGATTGGTGCCGTACGACTACCCCTGTCCGTGCCACGTAGGCTGGACACGACCCGTGCATCCTGTATAGCCCCGTGAGGTGTTCCGTGTCCCCGCGTCGCAACCGACCCAAGGATTCCGGCTCGTCCGGCCACAGCGCCGAGGACGACCGTCCCGGCCGCTACGGCGGCTGGCAGTCCTCGGAGAGCTGGGACGGCGAGGACTGGAACGTACGGCACGTGGCGGGCGCGAGCGCGCAGGGCAAGGCGTACCGGTGCCCGGGCTGCGAGCAGATGATCCCGGACGGCGTCCCGCACGTCGTCGCCTGGCCCGACCACGCGGGCGTGGACGACCGCCGGCACTGGCACAAGGCGTGCTGGAACGCGAAGGACCGCCGCACCACACGGGTGCAGCGGTCCAGGAACGCGCCGAGGTTCTAGCCGAGGTTCTGAGGGGGCAGGCTCACACGTCCCGCTTCTCCAGCAGCGCGAAGGCACCGGCGAACGCGGCCGCCGTGACACCGAGCATGATCCACAGCGGGTCCCAGCCGGACGGGCCCGAGTCGGACAGGGACTGGGCGTAGAAGACGCTGAGCTGGTTCGGGATGGAGTACTCGAACAGGGCCTGCTGGAGGTCCTGGAGCGACTCCGAGAACATGAACAGCGCGATGACCAGCGGGGCCAGCACGACACCGATCATGATCGTGATCGCGCCCGCCGAGTGCCGCATGATCGAGCCGACGACCAGCGAGAGCAGGCCGAGCAGCGCGATGTAGAACGAGATGCCGACCGTGCCCTTCAGCCACTCCTGACCGGTCGGCTCCCGGGAGCCCTCCAGCATGGCCACGTCGGCGAGGGCGACCAGCACGGCCGACGTCAGCGTCACCACGAACGCGACGACGAAGAACACGATCGCCTTGGCCGCCAGCACCCGGCCGCGGCTCGGGCACGCGGTCATCGTGGTGCGGATCATGCCGGTGCCGTACTCCGAGGCAGTGGTCAGCACCCCGAGCGTGATGATGCACATGCTGCCGAGCAGCAGCCCGAAGAAGCCGAACGACAGCGGGCTCTCGCCGGCGAGGCCCTCCTCGGAGGAGTTGGAGGAGACCAGCGCCGCGGCGGCCAGGCCGATGCCGACGACGAGGAGCACGAACACCCCGAGCGTCCACATCGTGGAGCGCACCGAGCGGATCTTCGTCCACTCCGAGGCGAGCGCGTGCCCGAGGTGCGTGCGCACCACCGGGATCGGCGAGGTGTACGTGGGGTACGGAGATCCGGGCGCCGCCTGCCAGTTCGGTGCGGCGGTCTGCGGCATCGGGGGCTGGGGCGTGCTCATCGGGCGTCCTCGGACTCGGTCGGGGCGGTGGTGGCGGGGGCGGACGGGGCCACGGGCGGCTTGGCGAGGGCCGGCGCGGGCGCGGCGGCAGGCGGGCTCGCGGGCGCCTGGGCGGGGGTGTGCGCGGCGGGCGGCGCGGGCTGCGCCGGAGCCTGCCCCGGGGCCGCCTGAGGCGCCTGGGGGGCCGTCTGCGCGTACGGGTTCGGCGTCCCGGCACCCGGAGCCGCCGGTGCGCCGTACGGGCCGGGCTGCCCCGGCTGCGCGGCGTACGGCTGCCCGCCCTGCGGGGGCGGCGGCGGGGCGTACCAGCCCGGCTGGCCCTGACCGGGAACCGGCATCGGCGGCTGCGCGCCCGGCGGAAGCGGCTGCTGGAGCCCTTCGCGCTGGTCGATGGTGGAGCGGTAGTCGACCGCGCCCTGCGTCATCCGCATGTACGCCTCCTCCAGCGAGGCCTGGTGCGGCGACAGCTCCCACAGGCGTACGTCGGAGTCGTGCGCGATGTCGCTGATGCGGGGGAGCGCCAGTCCGGTCACCCGGAGCGCGCCGTCCTGCTCGGGCAGCACGTGCCCGCCCGCCTCGGTGAGCGCGCCGGCCAGCTTCTCGCGCAGCTGCGGCTCGGTGTCGGGCGTACGGACCCGGGCGAAGCCCGCGGAGTTCGCGGCGATGAAGTCCTGGACGCTCATGTCGGCCAGCAGCTGACCGCGCCCGATGACGATCAGGTGGTCGGCGGTCAGGGCCATCTCGCTCATCAGGTGGGAGGAGACGAAGACGGTCCGGCCCTCGGCCGCCAGCGACTTCATCAGGTTCCGCACCCAGAGGATGCCCTCGGGGTCGAGGCCGTTGACCGGCTCGTCGAACAGCAGCACCTGGGGGTCGCCGAGCAGCGCGGCGGCGATGCCGAGGCGCTGGCCCATGCCGAGCGAGAAGCCCTTGGAGCGCCGTCTCGCCACGTCCTGGAGGCCGACCACGCCCAGCACCTCGTCCACCCGCCGGGCGGGGATGCCGGAGAGCTGGGCGAGGCTCAGCAGATGGTTGCGCGCGGCGCGTCCGCCGTGCACCGCCTTGGCGTCCAGCAGGGCGCCGACCTGGCGCGGGGCGTTGGGGAGCCTGCGGTACGGATAGCCGCCGATCGTGACGTGCCCCGCCGTCGGGTTGTCCAGGCCCAGGATCATGCGCATCGTCGTCGACTTGCCCGAGCCGTTCGGGCCCAGGAAGCCGGTGACGGCTCCGGGCCGCACCTGGAAGGACAAGTTGTACACAGCGGTCTTGTCGCCGTAGCGCTTGGTCAGGCCGACTGCCTCGATCATGCTCCGCACCCATCGAAAGGTTCAGGACAGCGGGGCACACGCCCCCCGTAAGGGTTAGGAGGATACCGAGGCGCTGACGGTTCCACTCAAGAGCGAGTAAAACCTCGCGCGCGGACCCTCGCCGACGCGGGTCCGGGTGTGCCGCGAAGGGGCGCGGAGCCCCTACGCGTCCCGTTTCTTGAGCGTGGCGTAGCCGCCGGCGAGCGCGGCGATCACCCACAGCACCATGATCCCGAGCCCGCCCCACGGACCGTAGGGCGTGTCGTTGTCGACCGGGGTGACCACCTGCATGATCTTGCTGCCGGCCTGGTCGGGCAGATAGCGGCCGATCTTCTCGGTGGCCGAGACGTTCCCGAGGATGTTGGAGATCAGGAAGAAGAACGGCATCAGGATCCCCAGCGACAGCATCGGCGAGCGCAGCATCGCGGCGACGCCCATCGAGAACATCGCGATGAGGGCCATGTAGAGGCCACCGCCGATGACCGCCCGCAGCACGCCCGGGTCACCGAGGTGGGCCCGGTACTCGCCGAGCATCGCCTGCCCGAGGAAGAAGGCGACGAAGCTGGTGACCAGGCCGACGACCAGGGAGAGCCCGGCCGCCACCGCGATCTTGCTGAACAGGAAGGTGCCGCGCTGCGGCACGGCCGCAAGCGAGGTGCGGATCATGCCGGTGCTGTACTCGTTCGAGACGACGAGCACACCGAACACGATCAGCGCGAGCTGCCCGAGGCCCATCCCGGCGAAGCTGATGAAGGTCGGGTCGAAGGAGAGCTGGTCGTCGCGGCTCAGGTCGCCGAACTCGTTCTTCGACAGGGCCGAGATCAGCATGCCGAGGGCCACGGTGACCACCACGGCGAGGGACAGCGTCCACACGGTGGAGGCGACGGACCGGATCTTGGTCCATTCGGAGCGGACGACCTGGGTGACCACCATGCTCAGCTCCTCCTCCAGTCGGCGCCCCACTGCTGCGGTTGCGGTTGCGGCCGGGGCGGCGCCTCGGCGTGCGCGTGGTACTCCACCGACTCCGCGGTCAGCTGCATGAACGCCTCCTCCAGGGAGGCCTGTTGCGGACTCAGCTCGTGCAGCACGACCTGGTGGCGCGCCGCCAGCTCGCCGATCTGCTCGGACTTGCCGCCGTCCACCTCCAGGGTGCCGTTGCCGTTCTGCACGGCGGTGATCCCGGCCTGCTGGAGCAGGTCGAGCAGCCGCTCGCGCTGCGGCGTGCGGATACGGACGTAGGCCCGTGAGTTGCGCGCGATGAACTCGGGCATGGAGGTGTCGGCGAGCAGCCGGCCCTGTCCGATGACGACCAGGTGGTCGGCGGTCAGGGCCATCTCGCTCATCAGATGGGAGGAGACGAAGACGGTCCGGCCCTGCGCGGCCAGCGACTTCATCATGTTCCGGATCCAGTGGATGCCCTCGGGGTCGAGGCCGTTGACCGGCTCGTCGAACATCAGGATCCGGGGATCGCCGAGCAGCGCGGCCGCGATGCCGAGCCGCTGGCCCATACCCATAGAGAAGCCCTTGGTCTTCTTCTTGGCGACCGCGGTCAGCCCGACCGTCTCCAGCACCTCGCGCACCCGGGTGTTCGGGATGCCGTTGCTCTGCGCGAGGCACAGCAGATGGTTGTAGGCGCTGCGCCCGGGGTGCCAGGCCTTGGCCTCCAGCAGGGCGCCGATGGCGGTGAGCGGGTCCTTGAGCTGGTCGTAGTGTCGGCCGTCGATACGGACGTCGCCGGCGGTCGGCCGGTCGAGGCCCAGGATCATCCGCATGGTGGTCGACTTGCCCGCGCCGTTGGGACCGAGGAACCCCGTGACGATGCCCGGTCTCACCGTGAACGTCAGGTTGTTGACCGCCACCTTCTCGCCGTACCGCTTCGTCAGCCCCTCGAGCTCGATCATGCCGCCCACGCTAAAACGGGACAAAGCCCTCTGCCACCCCAGTGGCAGAGGGCTTTGCGAAAATTCAGCAGTCGTGTGCCGGATCGTTACCGGGACTGCTGGGCGGGCACCCCACGCGTGATCGGCTCGTCCTCGGCGGCCGGCGCACCGGTCGCGGCGACCGCGGCACCGGTCAGCGTCGCCAGCATCTCGCGGACGTTCGTCAGCTGAGCGTTGATGCTGTCGCGGCGGTTGGTGAGAGCCGCGAGCTCGCGCTCCGATTCCGAACGGATCCGGTCGGCCTTGGCGTTGGCGTCGGCCACGATGTCCTCGGCCTGACGCTGAGCCGTCTCCACCGTCTGACGGGCACGGCGCTCGGCGTCGGTGCGCAGCTTCTCGGCCTCCAGGCGCAGCTGCTCGGCGCGGTGCTCGATCTCCGCGAGACGCTTCTCGGCCTTGGCCTGACGGGAGGCCAGGTCGCGCTCGGACTGCTCGCGGCGCTTGGCGAGGTTCGTCTCGAAGTCGGCGGCGGCCTGAGCGGCCTTGGCACGGGTCTCCTCGAAGAGAGCGTCGGCCTCCTCACGCTTGGACTGCGCGTCCTTCTGCGCCTCGGCACGCAGCTGGGAGGCGTCGCTCTTGGCCTTCTCGACGATCCGGACGCCTTCGTCCTCGGCCTTGGACTTGCGCTCCGCAGCGAACGATTCTGCGTCGTTGCGCACCTGCTGGGCCGCCGACTCGGCGAGCTCGCGGTGCTGCTCGGCGGCGCGGCGGGCCTCCTCGCGCAGATCCTTGGCCTCCTCCTCGGCGAGGCGGAGGATCTTCTCGACACGCGCGCCGAGGCCGGCGTACGACGGCTCTGCGTCGGTCACCTGGGCCTGGGCGTTCTGCGTCTCGAGGTGGAGCTCCTCGATGCGCTTTTCCAGAGCGGTGATGCGGGTGAGAGCGCTGTCACGGTCGGAGACGAGCTTGGAGATCCGTTCGTCCACCTGAGCGCGGTCGTACCCACGCCGCACAAGCTCGAAGCCGTAGGGGGAAGTGTCGCTCATGGGGTTCCTGTCGAAAGAGACCGGTGAGGTGATAAGTGGAATCCTAGGGGCCGAAGCGGTGTGTCATCGAGCGGATACGTGTTTGATCTGGAGAATGAGACCCCTTTTGAGTGGCTAACCGTCGGACGGCTTGCCAAAAACCGGGTCAAAGGCCCCCAGGAGACACCGGAACCCGCCCGACGCGCTAGCCGTCTGACGACTTGCCACCCGTTCGTGGTGCTCCGACTGTCGCACCCGCCTTGACCCCGCCGTCCTTGCCGCCGCCCGGCGCCTCGAAGGACTCCAACGCCTCCAGGACGTCCTGGACCCGTGAGATCTCGGCGTTGATGTCCTCGCGCCGGCGCACCAGGACCTCCAGCTCGCGCTTGCCCTCCTCGACCGTGCGCTTGGCCTCGCGGATCGCCTCGGCCTTGAGCTCCTCGGCCTCCTTGACGAGCGACGAGCGTTTCTGCTCGGCCTCCTTCAGCAGCCCCTCGGCCTTCTTCACGGCGGCGATTCGGACCTTGCCGGCCTCGGAGTTCGCCTCCGACACCAGCTCCTTGGCCTTCGCCTGGGCCTTGGCGAGCTGTTCCTCGGAGGCCTTGATGAGGGCGTCGCAGCGGTCGCCGGTCGACTTCATCGTCTCGGCGGCCTCACGGCGGGCCCGCTCGTGCAGGTCCTCGATCTCACGCGTGATGCGGTCGCGCAGCTCCTCCGCGCGCTCCCTTATCGACGTGGCGTCCCGGCGGGCGCCGACGAGCAGCTCGTCCGCGTCCGTACGTGCCTTCTCCACCATCGAGTTGCCGTCAACCGTCGCCTCGGAGACCAGCCGGTCGGCCTCCTTGCGGGCCGCGCCCACCATGGTGTCGGCCTGCGCCTCGGCGTCCGCGGTCGTCTTGTGGGCCTGCTGCTGCGCCTCGGTGAGCAGCTTGTCCGCCTCGGCCGTGGTCTCCGTGATGAGCTTGTCGACCTGCTCGGCCACGTCCTGGCGCCGCTTGCTGGCGTCCTTGCGGACCTCGTCGAGGGTGCGCTCGGCCTCCTCGCGGGCCGCGTTGAGCAGGCGCTCCGCCTCCGCGGCCGCCTCGGCCTTGAGACGCTCGGAGTCGCGGCGGACCCGCTCGGCGTGCTGCTGGGCCGACCCCACCGTCTCGGCGGCCTCGGCGCGCAGCCGCTCCGCCTCCGACGTGGCGTCCCCGACCAGCTTCTCGGCCTTGGAGAGCGCGTCGGCGCGCACCCGGTCGGCCTCGGTGATCGTCTCCGACTGGAGTCGCTCCGCCTCCGAACGCGCCTCGGTGATGAGGGTGTCGGCCTGCGTCGCCGCGTCCGACCGGATCCGGTTGGCGTCCTCGCGGGCGTCCGCGCGGGTGCGGGACGCGGCCTGGTCGGCCTCGGCGATCTTGTCGGAGGCCTCGGTGCGGAGGCGCTGGGCGTGCTCGGATGCCTCCGACCGCAGCCGCTCCGCCTCGGCGATGGCCTCCCCGACGGTGCGCTCGGCGAGGGACTTGGCGGCCGCGGCCTCCTCGTTCGCCTCGCGCCGCATCCGGCCCGCGTCCTCGCCGGCCCGCTCCCGCTCGGAGTAGGCGTCGGCGCGGACCCGGTCCGCCTCCTCCTCGGCCTCCCGGCGCGTACGGTCCGCCGCGTGCTCGGCGGCACTGCGCAGCCCGGTGATCTCCTCCTGCGCCTGCTCGTGCAGCCCGGTGACGGAGTCGCGGACCTGCTGGGCGTGCTGCTCGGCCGCCGACACCATCTCGGTGGCGCGCCGGTCGGCCTCCTCGACCAGCCGTACCGCCTCGGCCTGCGCCTCCTCCACGCGGTTGCGCGCGGAGGCCAGCAGCTCCTCGCTCTGCTCGCGGGCCCGCTCGCGCTCCTGGTCGGCCTCCTGGCGGGCGGAGCCGAGGAGTTCCTCGGCCTCGCGGCGGCGCCGGGCGGCCTCCTCCTGGGCGGCGGCCAGCGTCTCGGACGCCTCGGTGGCGAGCCGCTCGGCGGCGGCCTGCGCCTCGGCCCGCACCCGGTCGGCGGTGTCCTGCGCCTCCGACTTCAGCCGCTCGGCCTCGGCGGCGGCCTCCGACCTCAGGCGTACGGCGATGGCCTCGCCCTCGGCACGGGACGCGGACGCGTCCGACGCGGCCTCGGTGCGCAGCCGGTCGGCCTCCTCCTCGGCCTGCTGCTGGAGCGTGCGGATCCGCTCGGCGGCCTCGGTGCGCAGCCGGTCGGTCTCCTCGGCCGCCTCGCGGCGGATGCGCGCGGCCTCCTCGCGGGCGTCGGTCAGCGCCTGCTCGGCGGCCGCGAGGCGCTGCTCGGCGTCGGCGTGAAGGCGCGTCAGCTCCTCGGCCGCCTCCTCCCGGCGGGCCTCGACGCCGCGCTCGGTCTCCTCGCGCAGCTCACGGGCGGCCCGCTCGGCGTCCGCCTTGATGCCCTCGGCCTGCTCGACGACCTCGTCGCGGTGGCGTTCGGCCTCCTGGCGGGTGCGCTGCAGGGTCTCCTCGGCCTGCCGGCGCAGCGTGGTGGCGCGCTCGATGGCTTCGGTGCGGACCTTCTCGCTGTCCGTCGTGGCCTTCTGGCGCAGGTCGTCCGCGTCCTGCCGGGCCTTGGACAGCAGCTCCTCGGCGGTCTTGGCCGCCTCCTCGATCTGCTGGACGGCCTCCTTGCGGGCCTCCGCGCGGATCTTCTCGCCCTCGGCGACCGCCTCGGAGCGCAGCTGCTCGGCCTCGCCGCGCAGCCGGCGCGCCTCCTCCTGGAGCTCGACCGTCTTGGCGCGGTACTCCTTGGTGTCGTCCTTCGCCGAGCCCTTGAGCTGCTCGGCGATGTCGTGCGCCTCGGCACGCAGCCGGTCCGCCTCGGCCTCGGCCTCGGTGCGGATCCGCTCGGCCTCCTCGGCCGCGGCCTTGGTGGTGTTCTGCGCGTCCTCCTGCGCCTTGTTGAGGACGTCCTCGGCGGTCTTGGCCGCCTTCGAGAGCTGGGTCGCGCTCTCCTCGGCGGTGATCGTGCGGGCCTTCTCGGCGGCCTCGGCGACGATCTTCTCGGCCTCGGCGCGGGCGTCCGCGACGACCTGCTCGGCGTCCGCCTTGGTGGACTCGGCGTCCTTGGTGGCCTCGCTGACCAGCCGCGCGACCTGCTCCTTGGCGGTCCGCATGCGCTGCTCGTTGGCCGACTCGGCGTTCGTGAGCGCCTTCTCGGCGGCCGCCGTGGCCTCGGCCACCAGCTTCTCGGCCTCGGACTGCGCCTTGCGCAGCGCCTCCTCGGCCTCCGACATGCGCTGCTCGGCGGCCCGGCTGAGCTCGGTGGCCTGCCGGCGGGCGGCGTCCGACTCCGAGACGGTGGACGTACGCAGCTGCTCGGCGTGGTCCGTGGCCTCCTGGGCCTGCGTCGAGGCGGCGTTCAGCAGCCGCTCGGCGTCCGTCCGGGCCCGGAGCAGGATCTGCTCGGCCTCGGCGCGGGCCTCCTCGGCCGCGCCCGTGAGGCGCTGGCGTGCCTCACTGGTGAGCCGTTCGGCCTCGGCGCGGGCGGCCGCCATGGCCTGGTCGGCCTCGGCTCGCGACTCGTCGAGAAGCCGGCGGGCCTGCGACTCGCTGCGGGCGCGCAGCTGCTCGGCCCACGCCACGTTCTCGTTGACGTGCGACTCGACGGTCTGGCGGCGCTCGGCGAGCTCCTGGTCCAGCTGCTGGCGGCGGGTGACCGCCTCCTGGTGCAGCTCGGCCTGGAGCCGGGCCGCTTGCTCGGCGTGCTCCTGAAGCATGCGCTGCGTCTGCGCCCGGACCTGGCTGAGCTCGCGCTCGGCGTCCTGGCGCAGCTGGTCCGCCTGCACCTGGGCGTTGCGCAGCAACTGCTCGGCCTGATAGCCGATGTCCCCGCCGTCGAAAGAGGGCCGGGACATGATGGTCCGCCGCGCCTCGTGCAGCTTGGCGCGCAGCACCTCGACCTGGTAGCCGAGGTCCTCGGCGTGCTGGATCGCCTTCTCCCGCTCGGTCTTCAGCCGATCCATCTCGGCCTCGAACCGAGAGAGGTGGTCGACGTCAGCCGCCGGCTCTCGCTCCTGGCGTTCGTAGCCCCGCACTGCGCGGTCCCATCCGTCCCCTGGTCGCAAGTCTGGCCAAACGGGTCCCGTCCGTCCGCCGAACGGGGCCCCCGGGGAATGGTGTCAGATCATCGGCAGAGCATGGGCTGCTGCCCCGACGCTCGCCCCCCGAAACCCGGACCCCGGCATGCGGCCACCCCGTGTCGAGGAGCGACCGCCCCCAACCCTACCGGCCCATATGTACGAGGGTCAGTGCTCAGGTGACTCAACAGGCGCCGAAGTGACCAGTTCTGTCAGTACTCCGTGGCAATCCTTCGGGTGCAGGAAGGTGATTCGTGACCCCATGGAGCCGCGTCGGGGCTCTTCGTACAGAACGCGTACGCCCTTGGAGCGGATGTCGTCGGCGTCCGTGTCGACGTCCGCCGTACCGAAAGCGATGTGGTGCACCCCCTCGCCGTTCTTGTCGAGCCACTTGGCGACGGTGGAGTCCGGGCGCGTGGGCTCGAGAAGCTGCAGGTAGGAGGCGCCGCCGTCGGAGGTGTCGTTGATCTTGAGCATGGCCTCGCGGACGCCCTGCTCCTCGTTGACCTCCGAGTGGTACACCTCGAAGCCGTACGTGGCCCGGTAGAACTCGACAGTCTTGTCGAGGTCGAAGCAGGCGATCCCGATGTGGTCGATTCGCGTCAGCATGGAATTCAGTGCAGCGCTCCCGCGGGGGTTACGCAACGTGCCAGCGATCACACCGACGGCCCGGTGACGGCACGGAGTGCCACTCAGTACATTCGAAGTAAACCCTCGTTCACTCCTCGGCTGCACAAGCTGGAAGGGGATCGCACCTCATGTCTTCTGGAAACGGCACGACCTCCGTGATCGTCGCGGGTGCCCGTACCCCGATGGGACGGCTGCTCGGCTCACTGAAGTCCTTCTCCGGAGCCGACCTCGGCGGCTTCGCGATCAAGGCCGCCCTCGACCGTGCGGGGATCGGTGGCGACCAGGTGCAGTACGTGATCATGGGCCAGGTGCTCCAGGCCGGGGCGGGGCAGATCCCGGCGCGCCAGGCCGCGGTCAAGGCCGGCATCCCGATGAACGTCCCGGCGCTGACCATCAACAAGGTCTGCCTGTCCGGCCTCGACGCCATCGCGCTCGCGGACCAGCTCATCCGCGCCGGCGAGTTCGACGTGATCGTCGCCGGCGGTCAGGAGTCCATGACCAACGCCCCGCACCTGCTGCCGAAGTCCCGCGAGGGCTTCAAGTACGGCGCGGTGCAGATGATCGACGCGATGGCCCACGACGGCCTGACCGACTCCTTCGAGAACATCGCCATGGGCGAGTCCACGGAGAAGCACAACACCCGCCTCGGCATCCGGCGCCCCGAGCAGGACGAGATCGCCGCCCTGTCCCACCAGCGCGCCGCCGCCGCCCAGAAGAACGGCATCTTCGAGGCGGAGATCACCCCCATCGAGATCCCGCAGCGCAAGGGCGACCCGGTCCTGTTCAGCAAGGACGAGGGCATCCGGGGCGACACCACGGCGGAGTCGCTCGGCAAGCTGCGCCCGGCGTTCTCGAAGGACGGCACGATCACCGCCGGTTCCAGCTCGCAGATCTCCGACGGCGCCGCCGCGGTCGTCGTCATGAGCAAGGCCAAGGCGCAGGAGCTCGGCCTGGACTGGATCGCCGAGATCGGCGCGCACGGCAATGTCGCGGGCCCGGACAACTCTCTGCAGTCCCAGCCCTCCAACGCCATCCAGCACGCCCTGAAGAAGGAGGGCCTGGAGGTCTCCGACCTCGACCTCGTCGAGATCAACGAGGCCTTCGCCGCGGTGGCCGTGCAGTCAATGAAGGACCTCGGCGTGTCCACGGAAAGGGTGAACGTCAACGGCGGAGCCATCGCCCTCGGTCACCCGATCGGTATGTCGGGTGCGCGGCTCGTCCTGCACCTGGCCCTGGAGCTCAAGCGGCGGGGCGGCGGCGTCGGCGCGGCCGCGCTGTGCGGCGGCGGCGGTCAGGGTGACGCGCTGATCGTGCGGGTACCCAAGGCCTGAGTTCTCCTTTTGTAGGACCTCTTTGTGAACGGAGCTGTGATGCAGGACGTCTCCACCCTGGTGGCCCAGGCCAGGGAAGGCCGGCCGCGGGCCGTGGCCCGGCTGATCTCCCTGGTGGAGGGGGCGTCCCCGCAGCTGCGGGAGGTCATGGCGGCACTGGCCCCGCTGACGGGCAACGCCTACGTGGTGGGCCTGACCGGCTCCCCGGGTGTCGGCAAGTCGACGTCCACCTCCGCCCTGGTGACCGCGTACCGCAAGCAGGGAAAGCGGGTCGGCGTCCTGGCCGTCGACCCGTCCTCGCCCTTCTCGGGCGGGGCCCTGCTCGGTGACCGCGTCCGGATGTCGGACCACGCCTCCGACCCCGGCGTCTACATCCGCTCGATGGCGACCCGGGGCCACCTCGGCGGCCTCGCCTGGGCCGCCCCGCAGGCGATCCGCGTCCTGGACGCGGCCGGCTGCGACGTGATCCTGGTCGAGACGGTC
Source organism: Streptomyces sp. Y7 (assembly GCF_043195415.1). Classification (NCBI taxonomy): domain Bacteria; kingdom Bacillati; phylum Actinomycetota; class Actinomycetes; order Kitasatosporales; family Streptomycetaceae; genus Streptomyces; species Streptomyces sp. Y7. Next base: position 337,302 of record NZ_JBIDDQ010000006.1, on the reverse strand, counting down.
GGCGTCGGCCAGTCGGAGGTGGAGATCGCCTCCCAGGCCGACACCTCCGTCGTCCTGCTCGCCCCCGGCATGGGTGACGGCATCCAGGCGGCGAAGGCCGGAATCCTGGAGATCGGCGACGTGTACGTCGTCAACAAGGCCGACCGCGACGGGGCCGACGCCACCGCGCGCGAGCTCAACCACATGCTCGGCCTCGGCGAGTCCCGCGGCCCCGGCGACTGGCGTCCGCCGATCGTGAAGACGGTCGCCGCGCGCGCCGAGGGCGTCGACGAGGTCGTGGAGGCCCTGGAGAAGCACCGGGCCTGGATGGAGGAGCGCGGCGTCCTCGCCGAGCGCCGCCGCGCCCGCGCCGCCCGCGAGGTCGAGACGATCGCCGTCACGGCCCTGCGCGAGCGGATCGCCGACCTGCACGGCGACCGCCGCCTCGGTGCCCTGGCGGAGAAGATCACCGCCGGTGAGCTGGACCCCTATCGTGCGGCGGACGAGTTGGTGGCGGGGCTCACTCAGGCCTGAGAGCTGTTGGGGGTGCCGCGATGCGCCGGCGTTCGTCCGCCGGTCCGTCGTGGCTGGTCGCGCAGTTCCCCGCGCCCCTGAGGGCGTGGTCAACTCCGGGGTTGCGCTGTTAGGTTGATCCGCATGTACCTCCTCTTGGCATAGGGCACGCCCGCCCGCGTACGGTGCACGACCCCCTCGGTCGTGACCGGCGTGGCGCATCGGCGTCCCCTTTTCCGCCTCGAGTCGAGGAATCCCCGTGTCTTCCACCTCTGTGGCGCGGCCTTCGTATGCCGCCGTCCTCCGGATCCCCCATGCCCGCCGCACCTTCGCCGCCGCCCTGCTCGGCCGCCTGTCCTACGGTGTCGCCCCGCTGTCCGTGATGCTCGCCGTGACCCGGGCCTCCGGGTCGTACGCGGTGGCCGGTGTCGTCATGGCGCTGTTCTCCGGTACCAGCGTCTTCCTGTCGCCCGCACGGGCGGCCCTGATCGACCGGCACGGGCCGCGCCGGGCGCTCGTGCCGATGGTCGCGGTCCACTCGGCGCTGCTCGTCCTGCTCGCGGCGCTCGTGTGGCGGCCGGGGGTCACCTCGCCCTACCTGCTCGGCGTGGTCACCGCCTTCGCCGGCGCCTGCACTCCGCCGCTCGGGCCCACCATGCGGGCCGTGTGGGGGCGGCTGGCCCCGGACCGGGCGCTGATGCAGCGGGCCTACAGCCTCGACGCCGTCGCGGAGGAGCTGCTCTTCGTCTCGGGGCCGCTGCTGGTGGGCGTGCTCGTCGGGTTCGCCCCGCCCGCGGCCGGAGTGCTCCTCGGGGCGGGCCTGATGGTGGTGGGGACGGCCGGGTTCGTGTCGTCGCCGGTGGTGCGCGCGGTGCCGGCCGGCCGGCGCGGGGCGGGATCCGGTGCAGGCGGGCGGCGCGTGCTGCGGGGCCTCGGACGGCCGGTGCTCGCCGCCGCGGGCGTCGGCCTGGCCCTGGGCGTGCTCGATCTGCTGGTCGTCGCCTTCGCCGAGGGCAGCGGCCACGGCGCGGGCGGCGCCGCCTGGGTGCTCGCCGCCCTGTCCGCCGGAAGCGCCGTCGGCGGGCTGCTCAACGGGGCCGTCGCATGGCGCTCCGCCGCCGGGACGCGGCTGGCCGCGCAGACGGCCGGACTCGGGCTGGCCCTGTGCGGTGCCGCACTGGCACAAGGACTGGGCACCCTCGCCGTGGCGGTCGCGGTCGCCGGGGTCTTCGTGTCGCCGCTGATCACCACGGCGTACCTCATCGCCGACGAGACCGCCGCGCCCGAGGCCCGGGTCCAGGCCGGCGCCTGGGTCAACACGGCCGTCAACGCGGGCGGTACGGCCGGTGCCGCGGCGGCCGGCGTGCTGGTCGGATGGCTGCCGGCGGGCGTGTGCTTCGCGGTGACCGGGGGCGTGATGCTGCTGACGGCGCCGGCCGTGGCGCGGGGGGCGACGGGACGCGAGAAGGGGTACGGGATGTCCCGTACCCCTGAGGTCACGCGATGACGTGAGGCGCTCGGCGTCAGTCGTCGAGGTCCTGGGTGACCTTGCCCGTCCTCAGGTCGACCTTCCACTCGCCCTTGGTGGTCTCCACGCTCCAGGCGGCGGGGCCGTCGTCGTCGAGGTCGAGGTCGGTGACGGTGCCCTTGGCGGCCGCGGCGACGGCGGCCTCGCGGGCGTCGACGTCGGCGCCCTTCAGCGCGGCCAGGTCCTCGCGGGCGTCGTCGTCATCGTCGTCGCGGTGGGTGCCCAGGACCTTGCCGTCGTTCGCGGAGACCCGGACGTCGTGTTCGGTGCCGTCGCCCTTGACGACGCTCACCTCCCACGCCCGGGAGCCGTCGTCGTCCAGGTCGGCGCCGACGGCCGTGCCCGGCGTGTGCTTCAGCGCCGCGGCGATGGCGTCGGCGGCGGTGACCTTCGCGGCGGCGGCCGAACGGACCTCGGTGCCGTCGTCGTCCCGGTCGTCGCTCCGGTCCTCGGCGGTGTCGTCCGCGCTGTCGTCCCGGTCGTCGTCGGCGAGGCGGACGTTCGACTGCCGCTGCGTGGCCGAGCCGCCGTCGTCACCGGCCGCGGCGTAGGCCGCGACGGTGCCGCCCCCGATCAGGGCCGCTGCGGCGACGGTGGCGATGACGATGTTGCGCTTCATTCCGGTTCCTCCCGAGTCGTTGTCGTTTCGACATCGCCCAATCTGCCGAACCGACGCTGAGGGGAACCTGAAGGACCCTGAAGAGATCTTCAGCTTGGCTTTGCGAACCTTTACGCATGCGCCCGCCCGTCACCCACCACCACCCTGCTCGAGACGCTTCGCGTCGCCCCTTTCGACTGTTGATCGTGGAGGACGAGAAGCGGCTGGCCCTGTCGCTCGCCAAGGGCCTCGCGGCCGAGGGCTACGCCGTGGACGTCGTCCATGACGGTCGGGAAGGGCTGTACCGGGCCTCCGAGGGGTCGTACGACCTCGTGATCCTCGACATCATGCTGCCCGGCATGAACGGCTACCGCGTCTGCGCCGCCCTGCGGGCCGCCGGCCACGAGGTGCCGATCCTGATGCTCACCGCCAAGGACGGCGAGTACGACGAGGCGGAGGGGCTGGACACCGGCGCCGACGACTACCTCACCAAGCCGTTCTCCTACGTCGTCCTCGTGGCCCGGGTGAAGGCGCTGCTGCGGCGCGGGGGGCAGGGCGCCGGTGCCTCGCCCGTGCACGTCCATGGCGACCTCAAGGTCGACACCGCCGCCCGCCGGGTCTTCCTCGGCGAGGCCGAAGTGACCCTCACCACCAAGGAGTTCGCCGTCCTGGAGCAGCTGGTGACGCGGGCCGGCGAGGTGGTCTCCAAGGCCGGGATCCTGGAGCACGTCTGGGACTTCGCGTACGAGGGCGATCCCAACATCGTCGAGGTGTACGTCAGCACCCTGCGGCGCAAGCTGCGCCCCGGGCTGATCCGGACGGTGCGCGGCGCCGGCTACCGGCTGGAGACAGAGCGATGAGAAGGATCTTCGGCTCGGTCCGCTCCAGGGCCACGCTCGGCGCCACCCTCGTCGTCGCCGTGGCGCTGGTCGCGGCCGGGGCGGCGGTGCTGCTGTCGCTGCGCTCCAACCTGATGGAGCAGGCGGGCAACGAGGCGCAGCGCACCGCGCAGAACGTCGTCGCCCAGATCGCCGCCGGGAAGACCTACGACCAGCTGGACCTGGACGACGAGAGCCCGGTCCAGGTCGTCGACGCGAACGGCACCCTGGTCGCGGCCAGTGACGAGCTGGAACGGATCAGCGGCACGGCCACCGACGCGGTGAAGCCGCAGCCGGCTGCCACGGGCACGAGCGGTGTCGACGACGATGACGACGCCGACGACAGCGCTCGCGACGAGGCCGGTGAGATCGGGGAGGGCACCGAGTTCAGCGACGGCTCCGCGACCATCGACGGCGAGAGCGCCGACTACCGCTTCGCCGCCGTGCCCGTGGAGGCCGGCGAGCGGGGGAAGCTGACCGTCTACGCCGGGGGGTCGCTGGACGCCGAGCAGAGTGCCGTGAACACCGCGCTCACCGTCATGCTCATCGGTTTCCCGCTGCTGCTCGCTGTCGTCGCCGGCGTCACCTGGCTGGTCACCGGGCGCGCCCTGCGTCCCGTCGAGGGCATCCGGGGCGAGATGGCGGCGATCACCGCGTCCGAGGACCTCGCGCGGCGAGTGCCGGTGCCGGACACGCACGACGAGGTCGCCCGCCTCGCGCTCACCACGAACGAGACCCTGGCGGCCCTCCAGACCTCGGTGGAGCGCCAGCGCCGCTTCGTCGCCGACGCCTCGCACGAGCTGCGCAGCCCCATCGCGTCGCTGCGCACCCAGCTGGAGGTGGGCGTCGCCCACCCGGAGCTGCTCGACCTCGACGGCGCGGTCGTGGACACCGTACGGCTGCAGGGACTGGCCGCCGACCTGCTGCTGCTCGCCCGTCTGGACGCGGGGGAGCGGCCCGGCGACGCGCGGTTCGACCTCGGTGCGCTGGCCCGTGAGCAGGCCGAGGGGCGGGCGGACGTGACGGTCGAGGCGCGGTCCGCGCAGGTGGCCGGGTCACGTGGGCAGGTGGGCAGGGTGCTCACCAACCTGCTGGACAACGCCCGGCGGCATGCGCACTCGGCCGTCACCGTGACCGTGCGCGCGGACGGGGAGTGGGTCGTCGTGGCGGTGGCCGACGACGGGGACGGGGTGGCCGAGGCCGACCGGGAGCGGATCTTCGAGCGGTTCGTCCGGCTCGACGAGGCCCGCAGCCGGGACGACGGCGGGGCCGGGCTGGGGCTGGCCATCGCCCGTGACGTGGCCGTACGGCACGGGGGCACGCTCACCGTGGGCCGGGCGCCGGCGGGCGGAGCCCTGTTCGAACTCCGCCTGCCGCAGGCTCAGTAGGCGCCGGGGTCGCCGGAGCCGTCGGGGTGCGCCCGGGTCACGGACGTCCCCGCTGGCCGCGCAGGTGCTCCGCGATCGGCTTGAGGGCCTTGTCGAGTTCTGCCAGGGAGTCGGGGGAGAGCAGGTCGATGAAGTGCCGGCGGACGGACGCCACGTGGTGCGGCGCGACCTTCTGCATCGTCTCCATGCCGTGATCGGTGAGGACGGCGTAGAGCCCGCGCCGGTCGGACTCACAGTTCTCACGCCGGACCAGGTTCGCGTTCTCCATCCTGGTGATCTGGTGGGAGAGCCGGCTCTTGGACTGCAGGGTGGCGGAGGCGAGGTCGCTCATCCGCATCCGTACGTCGTCCGACTCGGAGAGGTTCACCAGGATCTCGTAGTCGTTCATTGTCAGGCCGAACGGCTGCAGGTCCTTCTCGAGCTGGTACGTCAACAGCCTGTTGACCTCCAGGTGGGTGCGCCAGGCGCACTGCTCCGCATCGGTCAGCCAGCGAGTGGCCGTCTCGGTCTCCATGAATGAAGTCTACCTAAGAAGTTGAAAGGCGAACTAGTGAGGGTTTTTGTGGCACGAACGTGTGCGCACACGTTCGATGTCACACTCCGCAGACTACCGCTCACAGCCCGAAGCGACGCTGGAGGTCCCCCAGCTGTCCGGGAAGGCGCGGTGTCCCGGCCGATTGTGAAGGGCCTGTGTGCGACCCCCCGCCACCGGGTACTCCGGCGTCCGGTGGGACCGCCCCCGTGGCCTGCTCGGCCATGAGGGTCTCGGTCGACTGGAGCAGGACGGTGCCGGCCCCGACGAACTCGAACTGATGCTCCTCCCCGGAGGCCCCTCCGAGGCCCGTCAGTGCACGTAGACCGCCCATCACGCCGGTCATGTAGCCATGGTCGTAGTGGTGGCACGGCGAGGGGCAGTCGGCCCAGCCGACGAGCGCCTGCGGGTCCACCCGGATCGGGGGTTCCATGAACACCACCGGCCCGTTAGATGCAGCCACGAACTTTCCGGTTCCGATGAGTGTCAGAAAACCCGGCACGATCGATTGCTTGAGTGCAAGAGTTGGCTGAAAAGCGAGCAGGTTGCCCGAGCGAATGGTCAGGTTGCCGTCTTCGAGGTCGAACGAATTCACGTCGAAGGCCCGGTCGGCCAGCAGCATCTTCCCGGAGCCGTCCGCCACGACCCAGTCGCTCGCGTGCAGTGGCGAATGGAAGGACGTACGGACAAGTCGGTCGAGTCGGCCGTGCCCGACGCCGTTGAAGTCGATCGAGCCGTAGTAGGCGATCATCTTCCCCTTCTGCAGGAACCACTGGCTTCCCTTGAGTTCCACGCAGAAGGTGTAGGCGTTGACGTTGTCGTCGCAGGGCAGCGAGGCCGGGTCGAGGACCGTGGGGCCGCCGGGGGTTCCGTAGGTGCTCACAGCTTTTCCTCCGACGCCTGGACGTAGACGGCCCCGCTGCCGCTGAGCTCCAGCTGGAACGCCTCGCCGGAGCCGCGGCCCACCATGTCGCGCCAGCCGAGCGCGGTGGACAGCTTGTTGCGCACGTCGCCGTGGTGGGCGACATAGGCCTGGGGGTCGACGTGGACCGGGCGCTGCGGGGTGATCGGGATCTCGAAGACGCCGCCGTGCGCCATGACCGCCACCGCGCCGTGCCCCTTGAGGGTGGTGGTGAACAGCCCCTGCCCCGAGACCTGGCCGCGGACCATGCCCATGACCCCGCCCTGTGAGCCGAGGAACATCGTGCCCTGCTGGAGGGTGCCCTCGAAGGCGAGGAGGCGGTCCGCCTCGACGCACAGGGTGTCGCCGGCGAGGTGGATGACCTGCACATGGTGGCCGCCGTGCCCGAAGAGCACGGTGCCGCTGCCCTCGACGGTCATCAGCGGGGTGTCCTCGTTCGCCACCCGGCGCCCGATCATCGACATGATCCCGCCCCGGCCGCCCGCCATGTTGGGGGTGAAGGACACCTCGCCCTTGTAGGCGAGCATCGCGCCGCGCTGGCTGTACAGCTTCTGGCCGGGGGCGACGGTCACCTCGACCATCTTGGAGTTGATCTCACGGAAGGCCATCTCACACGTCCCCCGCGATCGTGTTCCGCTCGCTCGGCTGTACGTACACCAGCCCGTCCCCCTCGAACCGGATCTGGAACGCCTCACCGCCGCCCTCGCCCATGAGGGTGCGGAACGTCACACCGGACTGGAAGGACTGCCGCAGATTCCCCTGGTGGGCCACGTAGGCCCCGGGGTCGACGGTCAGGGGGTACTGCCCGCTGACCCGCAGCACCACGGCCGGTCCGTCCGACATGATCGCCGCCTGTCCGTGTCCTTCGACGGTGGTGGTGAACAGGCCGTTGCCCTGGGAGGCGCCGCGCAGACCCGTGAAGGTGGTGCCGGTGCGCAGCCCCGCGTCGGTCGCGAGCAGGTTGCTCGACTCGACGTACAGCTTGTCGCCCTGGAGGTTCACGAGGTTGATCTCGGAGGCGCGGTCCGCGAACCAGCACGTCCCGTGCCCCTTCACCTCCATCACCGTCATCTGCTCACCGGTCAGGCGCCGGGTCACCATGCCGCGCAGACCCTCACCGCCGCCGCTCATCTTCTTGAAGGCCATCTGCCCGTCGTACGCGACCATCGAGCCGTTCTTCGCCTTCACGGCGTCCCCGGTCATGTCGACGGCGAGCACCTTGCTGCCCTGGAGTCGGAACATCGCCACGCAGCGAAGGTAACCGCCGGGGCCTGCCGCCGACAGATCCCGTAGGTGGACTTCACCCCTGACGGCACCCTCAGGGTCCCACCCGACCCCGACCCCGACCCCGGGCCCGGAGCACCCCCCGGGGTTTGCCACAATGGACGAGCGTTTGTGCTTGCGTTCACAAGCTGAGCCCGAGCCGACCGACGTCTCTCCCACCCCCTCCACCGAAGGTGACCCGTGGACATCAAGACCGCCACCGCCCTCCGCCGCCTCCGCCTCGTCTCGGCCCCCGAGGCGGTGTCGTTCCTGCTCCTGCTCGTCTGCTCGGTGCTGAAGCGGACCACGGACTTCAATGCGGTGCCCGTGATGGGCATGGTCCACGGCGTGCTCTTCGTCCTGTACGTGATCTTCTGGGCGGACGCCTGGAACCGCGCCAAGTGGCCGCTGAGGACCGCGGCCCTCTACTTCGTGCTGTCCGTCCTGCCGACCGGCGGCTTCTTCGCCGACCGCAGGCTCCGGCGTGAGGCCGAGGACGCGGTCATCGCCTCCCGCGCCCGCAAGGAAGGGGTCGTGGGCGCATGATCGTCGCGTTTTCCGTGACGCCGCTCGGTGTCGGCGAGGACGTGGGGGAGTACGTCGCCGACGCCGTCCGCGTGGTCCGCGAGTCGGGTCTGCCGAACCGCACCGACGCGATGTTCACCTCGATCGAGGGCGACTGGGACGAGGTCATGGACGTCGTCCGGCGTGCGGTCGCCGCCGTCGAGGCGCGGGCGCCGCGGGTGTCCCTGGTCCTCAAGGCGGACATCCGCCCGGGCGTGACGGACGGCCTCACCTCCAAGGTGGAGACGGTCGAACGCCACCTCGCCGAGTAACAGGGCGCGGGAGCCGCCCGGCGGCCCCGCGGCCCGTGCATGTCCCCAAGTCCCCGCCATGAGCGGGGACTTCGGCGTTTCCGGGGCCGGGCCGGAACAGGCGTCCCGCGTCATCCGGCTGTGCTCGTGCGAACACATCCCGGCCTGCCCGACGGGCAGTTCCCTCAATTGGCCCGCGTGGCTCGCGGACCCCAAGGCCCTGACCCACGATGAAGGCTCAAGGGCCGAAACCCGCGTTCGCGCTGGTGGACAGGGACGGCCGCCGCTTGCTCCCGCGAAGGAAGGGTCCGCCGGATGACCACTTCGCCCTACACGTCCCAGTCGGCGTTCGACGGCTCCAGGATGCGCGTCCTCCTGCTCGTCGACCTCCACGAGGGTGCCCAGCAACAGTTCCTGGACGCGTACGAGCAGATGCGTGACCGTGTCGCCTCGGTGCCCGGTCATCTCGGTGACCAGTTGTGCCAGTCCGTGGAGAACCCCTCCCAGTGGGTCATCACGAGCGAATGGGAGACCGCCCCGCCCTACCTCGCCTGGGTGAACAGCGACGAGCACCTCGAGACGGTCCGGCCGTTGCAGAGCTGCGTCCGCGAGCTGCGCTCGATGCGCTACGGCATCGTCCGCGAGACCGGCGGCGACCGCCCGAAGGCCGGTGTGCTCCAGTCGGCCCCGCGTGTGGGCGACGGCGTGATCCGCCATGCCCTGACCTTCACCGTCAAGCCCGGCTCCGAGTCCAAGGTCGCCGAGATCCTCGCCGGCTACGCGCCGCCCGAGGCCCGCGTCGACGCCACCACGCGGCTGCGCCGCACCACCCTGTTCATGCACGGCAACCGGGTGGTGCGCACCGTCGAGGTGGAGGGCGACCTGACCGCGGCGCTGCGCCACGTCTCCCGCCAGCCCGAGGTGCGGGCCGTCGAGGAGGCCATCAACCCGTATCTGGAGCAGGACCGGGACCTGACCGATCCCGAGTCCGCGCGGAACTTCTTCATCCGTGCCGCCACCCCGCCCGTCCACCACGTGGCGCGCGGCGGCCCGGAACCCGGCGACCTCAGGCGCAAGGCCCTGTACTACCCGGCCAGACAGGGCTGCGGGACGGCGCTGGCGAAGCTGCTCGCCCGGCAGGACGAGGCGGCCGCGGCCGACCCCGCGTCCCCCGTGCACCGCAGCACCGTCTTCCAGCGCGAGGACATCGTCGTGCGCCTCATCGACGTGCAGGGCGACCCCGAGACCGATCCGGTGATGGCGCTCGGCATCCACGGCCCCAGGAAGGCCGCCGTCCTGGCCCGTCTGCTGGACGGCGAGGCGCTCGGCGTCACCGGACCGCTGACCGGCGCACGGGACGCCAACCGCCTCCTCGCGCACGCCGACATGGCGCTGATCACCGACCGCAGGGCCGCGCAGTCCTGAGGCGCGGGGACCGACACCTCATCGAACGACCTGGAGACAAGACCATGGACAAGATGCGCCCGCGCGTCGTGGACGTCAACGAGATCGAGCCCAACCGCAAGCGCGGCGGCGACCTGCGCACCCTGCTCACCCCCGTCACGGTGGGTGCGACGAGCGGCTTCATGGGTCTGGCCATCATGCGGCCCGGCGAACGCATCAGCGAGCACTACCACCCGTACTCCGAGGAGTTCATCTACGTCGTCGAGGGCCGGCTGGAGGTGGACCTGGATGGCGAAACGTTTCCTCTCCGGGCCGACCAGGGCCTCATGATCCCCATCGACATGCGGCACCGCTTCCGCAACGTCGGTGACGAGGAGGCCCGGATGGTCTTCCACCTGGGCCCGCTGGCACCCAACCCGAAACTCGGCCACGTGGACACCGAGGCCCCGGAGATCAGCGACGACGTCAAGCCCTACCCGCTCGTCCAGGCGGAGGGCGCGCAGCCGGAACGCCCAGGGGTGCTGTCATGACCCGGCGCGTGGCGGTCACCGGCATAGGCGTGGTCGCCCCCGGCGGGATCGGGGTCCCCGCGTTCTGGGACCTGCTGTCCAACGGCCGTACGGCGACCCGTGGCATCACCCTCTTCGACCCCGAGGGACTGCGCTCGCGGATAGCCGCCGAGTGCGACTTCGACCCGCTCGCGCACGGCCTCGACGCGAACATCGTCGAACGGGCCGACCGGTACATACAGTTCGCCCTGGCCGCGGCCCAGGAGGCCGTGACCGACAGCGGGGTCGACTTCGCCGCGGAGGACCCCTGGCGCGTGGCCGTGTCCCTGGGCAGCGCGGTGGGCGGCACCACCCGGCTGGAGCACGACTACGTCCTGGTCAGCGCCGGCGGACAGCGCTGGGACGTCGACCATCGCGCCGCCGAGCCGCAGCTGCACCGGGCGTTCTCGCCCAGCACGCTGGCGGCCGACGTCGCCGAACGGTTCGGCGCCCAGGGCCCGGTGCAGACCGTGTCCACCGGCTGCACCTCCGGCCTCGACGCCGTGGGCTACGCCTTCCACACCATCGAGGAGGGCCGCGCCGACATCTGCCTCGCCGGGGCGTCGGACTCCCCGATCTCCCCGATCACCATGGCCTGCTTCGACGCCATCAAGGCCACGTCGCCCAACAACGACGACCCGGAGCACGCCTCCCGGCCCTTCGACGCGCACCGCGACGGGTTCGTGATGGGGGAGGGCGCCGCCGTCCTCGTGCTGGAGGACCTGGAGCACGCCCGCGCGCGCGGCGCGCACGTCTACTGCGAGATCGCCGGCTACGCCACCTTCGGCAACGCCTACCACATGACCGGTCTGACCAGTGAGGGCCTGGAGATGGCGAGGGCCATCGACGAGACCCTCGACCACGCGCGCGTGGACCCCACGGAGATCGACTACGTCAACGCGCACGGGTCCGGCACCCGCCAGAACGACCGGCACGAGACCGCCGCCGTGAAGAAGTCCCTGGGTTCGCACGCCTACGAGACGCCCATGAGCTCCATCAAGTCCATGGTGGGCCACTCGCTGGGCGCGATCGGCGCGATCGAGGTCGTGGCCTGTGTCCTGGCGCTGGCCCGGCAGGTGGTGCCGCCGACGGCCAACTACGAGACCCCGGACCCCGAGTGCGACCTGGACTACGTCCCGCGCACCGCACGCTCCCGCCGGCTCGACAACGTGCTCTCCGTGGGCAGCGGCTTCGGCGGGTTCCAGTCCGCGGTACTCCTGACGGGGCCGAATGGGAGGAGCCGACGATGAGTGGTCCACGCGCCCGGCAGACCGCCGTCACGGGCCTCGGCGTGGTCGCGCCCAACGGCCTGCACGCCGACACCTACTGGAAGAACGTCAAGGAGGGCGCGAGCGTCCTCGACCGGGTCACCCGGGAGGGCTGCGAGCACCTGCCGCTCCGCGTCGCCGGCGAGGTACGCGGATTCGACCCGACGGCGCTGATCGAGGAGACCTTCCTCGTCCAGACCGACAAGTTCACCCACTTCGCGCTCGCGGCCGCCGACGCCGCCCTGAAGGACGCGGGCCTCGGCGAGGCAGCCTGGGCGGACGCCCCGTACTCCGTGGGCGTCGTCACCGCGGCCGGGTCCGGCGGCGGTGAGTTCGGCCAGCGTGAACTCCAGAAGCTGTGGGGGCAGGGCTCCCGGTTCGTCGGGCCCTACCAGTCCATCGCCTGGTTCTACGCGGCCAGCACCGGCCAGATATCCATCCGCAAGGGCTTCAAGGGCCCCTGTGGCGTGGTGGCCAGCGACGAGGCCGGCGGCCTGGACGCCGTCGCGCACGCCGCCCGGGCCGTCGGCCGCGGCACGGACGTCGTCGTGGTCGGCGCCGCCGAGGCCCCGCTCGCCCCGTACTCGGGGGTCTGCCAGCTCGGCTACCGCGAGCTCAGCACCGTCGAGGACCCGGCCCGCGCCTACCGCCCCTTCACCTCGGCGGCCTGCGGCTTCGTACCCGCCGAGGGCGGTGCCGTGCTGGTCGTGGAGGACCTGGAGCGGGCCCGGCGCCGGGGCACGGCCGTCCGCGCCACCGTGGCCGGACACACCGCCACCTTCACCGGCGCCTCGCGCTGGGACCGGTCGCGGGAGGGGCTCGCGCACGCCATCCGCGGCGCCCTCGACGAGGCCGGCTGCGCGCCGGAGGAGATCGACGTGGTCTTCGCCGACGCGATGGGTGTCCCCGAGGCGGACCGCGCCGAGGCGCTCGCCCTGGCCGACGCCCTCGGCCCGCACGGCACCCGCGTGCCGGTCACGGCCCCCAAGGCCGGCATCGGGCGGTCGTACTGCGGCGCGCCCCTGCTGGACATCGTGGCCGCGGTGCAGGCCATGGAGCACGGGCAGATCCCGCCGACGCCGGGCGTCTTCGACATCTGCCACGACATCGACCTGGTGACCGCCACGGCGCGCCCGGCCGAGCTGCGCACGGCCCTGGTCCTCAGCCGGGGACTCATGGGCTCCAACGCGGCACTGGTCCTGCGCCGGGGCCCGGCGCAGGACGCCTAGAAAGACAAGGAGAACCCTGATGACCACCGAAGTGAACCAAGTGACCTTCGCAGACCTGGCCGCGCTGATGAAGAAGGGCGCCGGCGTGACCGTCGACCCGCGCGAATTGGAGAGCCGGGCGGACGACCCCTTCGGCGAGTTCGGACTGGACTCGCTCGGCCTGCTCGGCATCGTCGGCGAACTGGAGAACCGGCACGGCCGGGCGCTGCCCACCGACGCCGAGCGCTGCAAGAGCCCCCGCGCCTTCCTCGACCTCGTCAACGGCGCCCTCACGACAGGAGCCTGAAGTGCCCGGACACACCGAGAACGAGATCACCATCAACGCTCCCCTCGACCTCGTCTGGGACATGACGAACGATCTGGAGCGCTGGCCGCAGCTGTTCAGCGAGTACGCCTCCTGTGAGGTGCTCTCCCGCGAGGGCGACACGGTGACCTTCCGACTGACCATGCACCCCGACGAGAACGGCAAGGTGTGGAGCTGGGTCTCGGAGCGGGTCGCCGACCGCGAGAAGCGCGTCGTGCGGGCCCGCCGGGTCGAGACCGGACCCTTCGCCTACATGAACATCGTGTGGGAGTACGAGGAGACGCCGGCCGGCACCCGGATGCACTGGACGCAGGACTTCGCCATGAAGCCCGAGGCCCCGGTCGACGACGACGGGATGACGGAGATCATCAACCGCAACTCGCCCATCCAGATGGCCCTCATCCGCGACCGTGTGGAGGCGGCATGCACCACGGCCTGATCGTCGCCCGGATGTCCCCGCACTCGGCCAAGGACATCGCCGGTGTCTTCGCGGACTCCGACAGCGGTGAACTCCCGCACCTCGTGGGCGTGCGGCAGCGCTCCCTGTTCCAGTTCGGCGATGTGTACATGCACTTCATCGAGGCCGATCAGGACCCGGGTCCCGCCATCGCGAAGGTGGCCGGGCACCCCGAGTTCGTCGGCATCAGCAAGCGGCTCGAAGCGTTCGTCAGCCCGTACGACCCGGAGACCTGGCGCAGCCCCAAGGACGCGATGGCGCGCTGCTTCTACCACTGGGAGAAGCACTGACCGACCGAAGGAGGCCGCCGCCCGGGTTCCGGGCGGCGGCCTCCTTCGGTCGTCGGGCTACGACCGCGCGAGCGCCGGCATCAGCCGCAGCGCGTTCTCCCGGTTGATGCCCTGGAGCAGCTCCTGCGAGAGGCAGGGGTCGCCGTCCAGAGCGGGCGTCACGCTGTCGACGATGACGTGGGCGGGGGTGGGCGGCCAGTCCGTGCCGAAGAGGATGCGGTCCGGGTCGACCGTCGCCAGCAGGGTGGGCGTGGCCGAGGGGGACATCGGGCCCGCGGTGTCGAAGTAGAAGCGGTGCAGGTAGTCGCGGACCCGGCCGGGCTCGACCGGGGGTGTGATCCGCCCGCCGAACAGGTCCAGGCGGGTGGCCATGTAGGGCAGGAAGCCGCCGCCGTGCGGAAGGATGAAGCTGAGGTCGGGGTAGCGGTCCAGGGTGCCGTTGCGGATGAGGTTGATCGCCGCGCGCGTGGTGTCCAGCAGGAAGTCGCACACGAAGGGCGGCATCCCCGGCATCCCCGCCGCGCCGTCCTTCCCTCCGGCCGGCACGTCCATGGGGTGCGTGCTGATGACCGCGGACCGCTCGTTCAGCTCCCGCAGCAGCCGGTCGTGCGACTCGTCGCCGAGGAAGACGCCGTCCATGCTGGTGCGCGTGCTCACCCCGATGGCGCCGAGCTCGTCGAGACCGTGCCGCAGGCTCCAGGAGGAGAGCTCCAGGTCATCGAGGAAGACGGGCGTGAAGAAGGCGAACCGGCCGGGGTGGGCCTCGACGACGTCGGCCGCCGCCCCCAGGGCGACCCGGGCGCTCTCCTGGCGCTCGGCGCGCTCACGGAGCCGTCCCAGCATCGCGACGGTCATGACGGAGGTACCGATCCCCGTCTTGTCCATGACCTCCAGTGCCGCGTTCACGTCCCAGCGGGTCCACCAGGGCAGCTTCTCGCGGCTGACGGCACCTCGCGCCTCGGCCCAGTCCAGCCAGGCCGGGGCGGTGAAGTGATGGTGGACGTCGATGCGTCCGGCAAGGCTCATAACAACGTCCTCGGGGTGGGGGTCCAGAAGGGGGAAGAACTCAGGGGCGCCGGCTCAGTCCCGGCAGAGCACGCCCTGCATCACGTTCGTCAGGACGCGGTCGGCGTCCGGCATCGCCGCGTCCGCGCGCCAGGCGACGAAGCCGTCGGGGCGTACGAGGACCGCACCGTCCTCGGCCGTGCCGTGCAGCTCCGCCCAGTCGGCGTCCCGGTCGGGGGACAGATCGTGATCGGGGCCCGTACCCACCAGGTACGCCTCGATGGGCACGCCGAGGTTGGTGGAGGCCCGCTCCACGGCGGCCCGCCACTTCTGCCCTCCGGAGCCGGCGAGCAGCACGAAGGAACGCTCGTACAGGTCGAGGGTGGAGATCCTGGTGTCCCCGCGCATCACCCACATGTGCGGCGCGCGGCTTCCCGGCTCGCCGCCGAGCTGGAAGACGTCGGGGACGACCGGCCGCTCCGGCGGGGCACCCACCACCGCGTTCGACGCGTACCGGTAGCACAGGGCGACCGTCATCAGGTCCCCCGGATCGTCGTTGCGCCCGGCGCCGGGACTGAAGCCCGGGTGCTGCTCGTCGGCCGCCTGCACGCACGCGCGTGTGCCGGTCGCGAGGGCGACGGGCCGGCGTTCGAGTTCGTAGGTGTCGAGCAGTGACGGGCAGGCCCAGCCGCGCAGCACCGCGGCCAGCTTCCAGGCGAGGTTGTGACCGTCCTGGATACCGGTGTTGGAGCCGAACGCCCCGGTCGGCGGCATCTCGTGGGCGGAGTCGCCGGCCAGGAAGACACGGCCCTCGCCATAGCGGTCGGCGACCCGCTTCGAGGCGTGCCAGGGCGCCCTGCCGGTGATCTCGACGTCGATGCCGGGCACGCCGACGGCGGCGCGGATGTGCGCCGCGAGCCGCTCGTCGGTGAAGTCCTCCAGCTCCTCACGCCGGTCGGGGCGCCAGGGCACATGGATCACCCAGCGCTCCTCGTTGTCCACCGGCAGCAGGGCGCCCTCGCCCTGGGGGTCGGTGACGTAGCAGACGACGAATCGTTTCTCTCCGACGTGGTCCTTCAGGGCCCTGCTGCGGAACGTGACACTCACGTTGTGGAACAGCTCGCCCGGTCCCGACTGACCGATCCCCAGGTGATTGCGGATGGGGCTGCGAGGGCCGTCGGCGGCCACCAGGTACTCGGCGTTCACCGTGTAGGTCTCGCCGGTGTCGCGGTTCCTGATCCGGGCCTCGACGCCGTCGCCGTGCTCGGTGAAGGAGAGCAGCTCCGAGTGGAAGCGGATGTCGGCGCCCTGTTCGCGGGTGTAGTCGAGCAGCACCGGTTCCAGGTCGTTCTGACTGCACAGGCACCAGTCCGAGGAACTCACCCGGGAGATGTCCATGCCGCCGGAGATGTCGCCGATGATCCAGCGCCGCTGCTCCCCGGTGAGGGTGTCCACCTGGAGGATGCCGTCGTTGCCGGCGAGGACGCGGGCGGCGTCCCGGATACGGGATTCCAGGCCGGCGGTCCGGTAGATCTCCATGGTGCGCACGTTGTTGCCGCGGCCACGCGGATGCGTCGATGTCGCGGCATGGCGTTCCACGAGCATGTGCTCGATACCGAGGCGGCCCAGGAAAACCGAAGTGGAAAGACCCACCAGGGATCCGCCGACGATGAGAACTGGTACAGATTCCGCTTGGTGTCCGCTCACGAGGTCGATGTTTACCAAGTCGAACTGCGACACACACGTGTTGTGGCGAGCCGACCCATATGGCGCAGCGCCGTTTGCGGCGCGGTACGGCCCGGGAAACGGTGGCTCTGAAACCGACCGAATTCACGCCGACCCGGGGACCAGTCATGACGCAAGCGTTCGCATCCGAGGAATCCGAGGCACTGTCGTCCGAAGAGGCCGCGGCCGCGGCCTCGTCGTGCAGCCGGGAGTTCCGCGCCAACCCGCATCCCGTCTACGCCGCGCTGCGCGAGACCGCGCCCGTGTGCCCGCTGTCGCCGCCGCACGGGGTGCAGACGTACCTGATCACGCGTTATGACGACGCCCGCGCCGCGCTCGCCGACCCCCGGCTGAGCAAGGACATGTACGGCGCCATCGACGCCTACCACCGCATCTTCGGTGACTCGTCGATCGCGCTGGACGACAACATGCTCTTCTCGGACCCGCCGAAGCACACCAGGCTGCGTCGGATCGTCGGGAACACGTTCACTCCGAAGCGGGTGGAATCGCTGCGGTCGCGCGTGCAGCAGATCACCGACGAACTGCTCGACCGGTGCCCGACGACCGGGCCGGTGAATCTGCTCCCGGAATTCTGTTTCCCGCTGCCGCTGCAGGTGATCTGTGAACTCCTGGGCGTTCCGGA
The DNA here is from genome assembly GCF_043195415.1 of Streptomyces sp. Y7. Lineage (NCBI taxonomy): Bacteria > Bacillati > Actinomycetota > Actinomycetes > Kitasatosporales > Streptomycetaceae > Streptomyces > Streptomyces sp. Y7. Next base: position 320,013 of record NZ_JBIDDQ010000006.1, on the reverse strand, counting down.
GAACGAGCGGAAACAGGCGCAGGAATGGTCCGCCACCGTCGCACAGACCGGATTCGGTCCGGAGGCGCGCGCGAAACTGGAGATCGCCGAGGGAAATCTGCGCGACTATCTGGTGGACCTGTGCGCGCGCAAGCGCAGGGAGCCGGACGGCGGTCTGCTCAGCGCGCTCGTCACCGCCCAGGACCAGGAGGGCTCGCTCACCGACCACGAACTCGTCTCGACGGCGTGGGTGCTGCTCTTCGCGGGCCACAAGTCGACGGCGTACCAGATCGGGAACGCGGTCTACCACCTGCTCAGCCGGCCGGACCAGAAGGAGCTGGCACTGCGGGACGCGAGTTCGATGAACGCGGCCATCGAGGAGATCTTCCGCTTCGAGACCTCGGTGGAGAACTCCACGTTCCGGCACGCCAAGGAAGACGTCGTCATCCGGGACACCCTCATTCCCAAGGGCGCGCTCGTCCAGATCTCGATCACCGGGGCCAACCGCGACCCGGAGATGTTCAGCGCGCCGAACGAGCTGGACGTCCGGCGCCCGAACGTCCAGGCCACCCACCTCGCCTTCGGCTACGGCCCGCACTACTGCGTCGGCGCGCCCCTGGCCCGGCTGGAGATGCAGATCGCCCTCGGCACGCTCTTCGCCCGGCACCCCCGCGTGGCCCTCGTCGGCGCCCCCGAGGACGCGCGCTGGATGACCGTGCCGTTCCCCGCCTTCCGCGGACTGGCCGAGCTGCCCGTCGTCCTCGACCCGTCATGACCGCGCAGACCTCGGCCCCGGCGCGGGTCCGGGTGATCCGGCTGCTGCGGGTGCGCGACGGGATGGAGGCGGAGTTCGTCCGGTCCTACCAGGACGTGCGTGCGGGGGCGGAGCAGTTCCCCGGGCACCTCGGCGAACAGCTGTGCCGTTCCGTGGACGACCCGGACCAGTGGCTGCTCACCAGTGAGTGGGCCGACCTCGACGCCATCGGCCGCTGGCGCTCCGCCGACGCCCACCGGAATCTGGTCGAGCCGATGAACGCCTGTCTGCACGACGACCGCTGGACGGGGGTCTTCCAGGTGAAGGAGATGGCCGCGCGGTGAACGACGGCACCGGGCGGTGCCGATGCCGACCGAAAGGCGAGACAGGGCTGACCAGCATGTGACCGGCCGGTAAGGTCGGTCGCGTGCCGAAGCCGCTCAGCCTTCCCTTCGATCCCATCGCCCGAGCCGACGAGCTCTGGAAGCAGCGCTGGGGCAACGTGCCCTCGATGGCCGCCATCACCTCGATCATGCGCGCCCAGCAGATCCTGCTCGCCGAGGTCGACTCGGTGGTCAAGCCCTACGGCCTGACGTTCGCGCGGTACGAGGCGCTGGTGCTGCTCAACTTCTCCAAGGCCGGCGAGCTGCCGATGTCCAAGATCGGCGAGCGGCTCATGGTGCACCCCACGTCCGTGACGAACACCGTGGACCGGCTGGTGAAGTCGGGACTGGTGGACAAGCGGCCCAACCCCAACGACGGGCGCGGCACGCTCGCCTCCATCACCGCCAAGGGCCGCGAGGTGGTCGAGGCGGCCACCCGCGACCTGATGGCGATGGACTTCGGGCTCGGGGTGTACGACGCCGAGGAGTGCGCGGAGATCTTCGCGATGCTGCGCCCGCTCAGGATCTCGGCGCACGACTTCGACGAGAGCTGACCCGGGACCCCGGGCAAGATCTCCCGGAACGGGTGGTTACGCTCTTGCGCATGAAGAAGAGCGTCCTGACCCGCTACCGGGTGATGGCCTACGTCACCGCCGTCATGCTGCTCGTGCTGTGCACCTGCATGGTGTTCAAGTACGGCTTCGACATGGGCGAGGACGTCACTTTCGCCGTCTCCCAGGTCCACGGCTTCCTCTACATCATCTACCTGATCTTCGCCTTCGACCTCGGCTCCAAGGCGAAGTGGCCGTTCGGCAAGCTGCTGTGGGTGCTGCTCTCGGGGACGATCCCGCTGGCCGCCTTCTTCGTCGAGCGCAAGGTCACACGCAGCGTGGAACCCCTGGTCGGAGAGCCTGCCCCGGCCGTCGCCAAGGCCTGACCGCACCGCCGTACGCACGCGTACGGCGGTCCCCCATCGACATTTACTAGGACGTCCTAGTAAATTCGAGGGTATGGACGCTGACGCCATCGAGGAGGGCCGCCGCCGCTGGCAGGCCCGGTACGACGCCGCGCGCAAGCGCGACGCTGACTTCACCACGCTCTCCGGGGACCCCGTGGAGCCGGTGTACGGGCCCCGGCCGGGAGACGAGTACGAGGGCTTCGAGCGGATCGGATGGCCCGGGGAGTACCCCTACACCCGCGGGCTGTATCCGACCGGCTACCGAGGGCGGACGTGGACGATCCGGCAGTTCGCCGGGTTCGGGAACGCCGAGCAGACCAACGAGCGCTACAAGATGATCCTCGGCAACGGCGGAGGCGGTCTCTCCGTCGCCTTCGACATGCCGACGCTCATGGGCCGCGACTCCGACGACCGGCGCTCGCTCGGCGAGGTCGGGCACTGCGGGGTCGCCATCGACTCGGCCGCCGACATGGAGGTCCTGTTCAAGGACATCCCGCTGGGCGACGTGACGACGTCCATGACCATCAGCGGACCGGCCGTGCCCGTCTTCTGCATGTACCTCGTCGCGGCCGAGCGCCAGGGCGTCGACCCGGGCGTCCTCAACGGCACGCTCCAGACCGACATCTTCAAGGAGTACATCGCCCAGAAGGAGTGGCTCTTCCAGCCCGAGCCGCACCTTCGCCTCATCGGCGACCTCATGGAGCACTGCGCGGCCGGCATCCCCGCCTACAAGCCGCTGTCCGTCTCCGGCTACCACATCCGCGAGGCCGGAGCGACGGCCGCGCAGGAGCTGGCGTACACGCTGGCCGACGGGTTCGGGTACGTCGAGCTGGGTCTGTCGCGCGGACTGGACGTGGACGTCTTCGCCCCCGGCCTGTCCTTCTTCTTCGACGCGCACGTCGACTTCTTCGAGGAGATCGCCAAGTTCCGTGCCGCCCGCCGCATCTGGGCGCGCTGGATGCGCGACGTGTACGGGGCGAAGAGCGACAAGGCGCAGTGGCTGCGCTTCCACACCCAGACCGCCGGTGTCTCGCTGACCGCGCAGCAGCCGTACAACAACGTGGTGCGTACGGCCGTGGAGGCGCTCGCGGCCGTGCTCGGCGGGACGAACTCGCTGCACACCAACGCCCTCGACGAGACCCTCGCGCTCCCCTCCGAGCAGGCCGCCGAGATCGCGCTGCGCACCCAGCAGGTCCTCATGGAGGAGACCGGCGTCGCCAACGTGGCCGACCCGCTGGGCGGTTCCTGGTACGTCGAGCAGCTCACCGACCGGATCGAGGCCGACGCCGAGAAGATCTTCGAGCAGATAAAGGAACGCGGGCTGCGCGCCCACCCCGACGGGCAGCACCCCATCGGGCCGATCACCTCCGGCATCCTGCGCGGGATCGAGGACGGCTGGTTCACCGGCGAGATCGCCGAGTCCGCCTTCCAGTACCAGCGGTCCCTGGAGAAGGGCGACAAGCGCGTCGTCGGCGTCAACGTCCACCACGGGTCGGTCACCGGTGACCTGGAGATCCTCCGCGTCAGCCACGAGGTGGAGCGCGAGCAGGTCCGGGCGCTGGCCACCCGCAAGGCGGCCCGTGACGACGCCGCGGTGCGCACCGCGCTCGACGGCATGCTGGCCGCCGCCCGCAGCGGCGCCAACATGATCGAGCCGATGCTTCGGGCCGTGCGCGCCGAGGCGACCCTCGGCGAGATCTGCGACGCCCTGCGGGACGAATGGGGCGTGTACACCGAGCCGGCGGGCTTCTGAGGCCATCCGGCGGGAGGAGGGCGGCCCGGCCGCCCTCCTTCTCTCATTCCCCGGCGGACTCCGCGGCGGCGCCCGTCAGGCCCAGCAGCAGCACCTGGGTGAAGCCGCGTACCCACTCCTCGTCCGCCGGGTGGCTGCTGACCAGCGTGCGGTGGACCACCGCGCCCGCGACCATGTCGAAGATGAGATCGACCGTGCGCGCGGACTCCGCGGTGTCCGTCTCCGGCGGCAGTTCGCCCCGGCGCTGGGCACGGGCGCGGCCCTCCACCACCAGGCGCTTCTGACGGTCCACGATGGACGCGCGGATGCGCTCGCGCAGCGCGTCGTCCCGGGTCGACTCCGCGACCACCGCCATCAAGCCACTCTTCGCCTCCGGCCGGGCCAGGATCGCCGCGAACTGCAGCACCACGCCCTCGATGTCCGCGGCGAGACTGCCCAGGTCAGGCAGTCGGAGTTCGTCGAAGAGCTCGGCGACGGCGTCCACCACCAGTTCGTTCTTCCCCGACCAGCGGCGGTACAGGGTCGTCTTTGCAACCCCCGCGCGCGTGGCCACGTCTCCGAGAGTGAGCTTGGACCACCCCAGCTCGACCAGCGCCTCCCGCGTCGCCGCCAGGATCGCGGCGTCGGCGGCGGCGCTGCGTGGGCGTCCGGGACGGGCGGCGGCGGTGCGGCTCTGCATCCCCTGACCATAACCGGGGGGTTCGTGTGCGGTCGTGAGGGAGATCACGGGAAGGTGGTGTTCCGGAGGCCCTCGATGCCATTACGCTACGACTCGTAGCGAAAGCGACGACCACAGGCGTGGGGTGGGGACCCGGCGCCGAACAGCACCTGCCGGGCCCGGCTTTCAGACCGCTTTTCACAGTGCGCGCCGAACGGGGGAGGATAGACGCATGCAGCCACGGAACATGTCCATGAGCGGAGTCGTCGACCTCGCCGCGGTGAAGGCGGCCCAGGAGGCCAAGGCGAAGGCGGAGCAGGCGCGTGCCGAGTCCGCCCGGCAGGGCGGGGCGGGTGCCGTTTCCCCCGCCGACCTCGTGATCGATGTGGATGAGGCGGGGTTCGAGCGCGAGGTCCTGCAGCGGTCCGCCGAGGTACCCGTCGTCATCGACTTCTGGGCCGAGTGGTGCGAGCCCTGCAAGCAGCTGAGCCCGCTCCTGGAGCGGCTCACCGTCGAGTACAACGGCCGCCTCCTCCTCGCCAAGATCGACGTCGACGCCAACCAGATGCTGATGCAGCAGTTCGGCGTGCAGGGCATCCCCGCCGTCTTCGCCGTCGTCGCCGGGCAGGCCCTGCCCCTCTTCCAGGGCGCGGCCGGCGAGGCCCAGATCCGCGAGACGCTCGACCAGCTCGTCGCCGTAGCCGAGCAGCGCTTCGGCCTGACCGGTCTGACGGTCGACCCGGAGGCCGAGCCGGGGGGCGCCCAGAGCGCTCCCACCGTGCCGGTCGGTCCCTACGACGCCCTGCTGGAAGCGGCCGTACAGGCGCTCGACGCGGGGGACTTGGGCGGTGCCGTCCAGGCCTACCAGAACGTACTGAGCCAGGACCCGGCGAACTCGGAGGCCAAACTCGGACTCGCCCAGGCCGAGTTGCTCCAGCGCGTGCAGGGTGCCGACCCGCAGCAGGTGCGCAAGGAGGCCGCCGACCGGCCCGCCGACGCCCGGGCGCAGATCGCCGCCGCCGACCTGGATCTGGTGGGCGGTCATGTCGAGGACGCCTTCGGCCGGCTCATCGAGACCGTGCAGCGCACGGCCGGTGACGAGCGGGACACCGTACGACTTCGGCTGCTGGAGCTCTTCGAGGTCGTGGGCGGGGACGACCCGCGGGTCGCGGCGGCCCGCAGGGCCTTGGCGCGTGCGCTGTTCTGACGGTCGCGTGAGCGGGGCGGCGGCCCCGTTCTGACCAGTCACTAAACGCACGGGCGCATGTTGCGCGAGTGAAAGATTTGTCGACAGAGCATCAGAGCGGCCGCGCTTTACCAAATCTTGGTAATCGCGGCCGCAGTTACTGCGGGTAAGTCGCAGGCGTCGTTCTGTCGGTTTCTGTCTGTCGATTCCCGGATTTGTCCGGTCACTGGAAGCCACCCTGCGTCGTCGTCCGAGACCGGCGGGTCGTTGTTCGGTTATCCGGCCGTTACTACTGAGTAACGAAGCCCCTTGTGCGGGCGGCGAGAATGCACCACGATCGGCCACGCTCGGTCCGTTCCCGTACCCCGACAGCCGGTTGGGTCGCGGGAGTTCCTGGGTCCCCACCGAGCAGAGTCGGCGGCAGTGGCGCCGGCTCTTGGACAGGGGGGTCTTCGCCCACCCGGCGAAGCCTGTCCGGCAAGGTTGTGCGTGATGCGTGTCAGGCGCGACCAGTGGTTGTCGCTCGGGGGTGATCGCCGGTAGTTCGGGCGCGATTCGTGCCGCCGAGCGCAGGCGCTCTCCTTCCCGAGGACGTAGCACTTCTCCCATCCCTGACCGGCTGAACCGTCGAGCCGACAGTGGCAGCCCGTGTCAGGAGATGTACGTCCGAGAAGGAGGAAATATGGAGTCCCAGGTGCGTGGCGGGACCAGATGGAAGCGGTTCGCTGTGGTCATGGTGCCCAGCGTCGCCGCCACGGCTGCGATAGGTGTCGCCCTCGCGCAGGGCGCTCTCGCCGCTTCGTTCAGTGTCTCCGGCCAGTCGTTCAAGGTCACGACCGACAAGCTGGTCGGCACGGGCTTCTCGCAGTACGGCGCTCTTGACGAGGGCTACACGCTCTCCGGCAAGAAGACGGTTCACCCCGTCGCCGTCTCGGGTTTCAAGTCCGCGACCATCAGCAACATGTGCCAGTCCGTGGTCACGCCCGACATCCCGATCCTCGGGAACGTCAGCCTGATCCTGCGGGCCGGTGAAGACCCGAACAAGCCGGTCGAGGCCAAGAACCTCTACATCGACGTCGCCGACCTCGAGGCCGACGCGACGTTCGAGAACATCGACATCGGTGTTGCCGCCAAGGACGCCAACAAGGGTCCGGGCATGAAGGGTGGCGGCGAGCAGGCCAACCCCTTCGGGTTCGCGCAGCAGGCCGACAAGGCCACGCTGTCCGGCGTGAAGCAGACGGCGTGGGCGACCACCGCCGGAACCTTCAAGCTCAGCGGTCTGAAGATGTCGCTGTCGACGGGTGTCAAGGAGTGCTACTAAGCACTCTCTGACGGGCGGGGGAGCCTTTGGCGCCCCCCCCCGTCCACTCTCCGCCCGCTTTCTTCACAAGTGGTCACAAGGCCGCGACACATCACCGCATCACCATCGCACCACCACCACAGCAATGCCGTACCAGGGAGCTGTTTTCGATGAGCGCCGAGACTCCTGCCGCGCCCGGCCATGACGAGCACTACCTCCGGGTCTTTCGGCGGAACTTCCGTGCCTGGCGCGGTACACGGCCGTTCTGGGCCGGTCTGTTCGTCATGCTCGGCGGACTCCCCATCGCCTACTTCCCTTACGCGAACCTCCAGATCGGCCACCTGACGCTGGCGATGCAGACCGCGGGGGGCTCCAGCTCCCTGATCATCGGTGTGCTGCTCGTGGTCCTCGGCTTCACGCTCTGGTTCCAGAAGCACGTGCGCACCTTCGCGGGCATCGCGGCGATCCTGCTGGCACTGGTGTCCATCCCGCTGTCCAACCTCGGCGGCTTCCTCATCGGCTTCCTCTTCGCCCTCGTGGGCGGGGCGATGGCCGTGGCATGGGTGCCCGGCGGGGACGCCGACGCAACGCCGGCGCAGACGGACACGACGGGTGAGGGCGGTGCACCCGAGGGTGCCACCGACCCCGACACCACCATCCTCAAGCCCGTGGTGGGCGAGCCGAACGATCTGTCAGGAACGAGCCCGGCGAACGGGGCGAACGGGAGGCACAGTGCCGGCTGACGAGGTGACCCACGGGACTGAGGTGGACAAGTCCCGTGTGAGAACCGGGCCGCGTCACGCGGCGCCCAAGAAGCCGCTGTTCACCAGGTTCCAGATGCCTGCCGGCAAGGCGATAGCCCTGGCGGCGATGCCGACGGCCGTTCTCATGGGCATGGGGTTCACACCGACCCTCGCCCAGGCCGACAGCGACGCGACGAAGCCGACGTCCAACAGCCTCACGGCGGACGAGTACAAGGACTGCGTGGCGGCACTGGAGGACGACGCCTCGGCGTCGGCCTCCCCGAGCCCCAGTGAGTCCACGGACAAGGACGAGACGGCGGAGCCCACTCCGTCGGCCACCGACGGCCAGGACTCCGCGGACTCCTCCGACTCCTCGGACTCCTCGGGTTCGTCGGACTCCGCGGGCGACTCCTCTTCGTCGGATTCAGGTTCCGACGACGCGGCCGAGCCCACGCCCTCGCCCTCCGCGAGCCAGTCGAGCGAGGCCCAGTCCGGCGACACGGCCACGGCGTCCCCCTCGCCGTCCGAGAGCGGCGGCGGCCTGCTGGAGGGCATCGGCGACGCCATCGAGGGCATCTTCACCGGCGGTTCGGCCGAGGAGAGCGCGAGCCCGTCGGCGACGCCGTCCGCGAGCGCGAGCGAAGAGGCGGCGTCCGGTTCCTCGGACTCCGCGGACTCCTCCGACGCGTCCGGCAAGGAGACGTCCGAGGCGTCCGACCCGGTGAAGGAGACCACCGACAAGGTCACCGACACGGTCGAGGACACCGTCGGGGACGTGACCGACAAGGCGTCCGAGGCGGCGGAGGACGCCACCGAGGCCGCCGAGGAGGCTGCCGACGAGGCCACCGCCACGCCGAGCCCCTCCGCGAGCTCCACCACGGACCCGGACGACTGCCCGGCCGCCACGGACGAGGAGGGCGGTGTCGACAACACCCTGCCGCTGCCCGACGACCCGTGGTACCTGAACGCCAGCTCGCTGCTGCTGAAGGGCGCCGACTACCAGGGCATCGTCGAGGTGAAGACGGCCAACGGCACCAAGAAGAAGGTGCTGAAGTACGTCATCTCCGACGGCGCCGACATCGGTGACCTGCACCAGACGGTGCAGGACAAGCAGTCCGGCAAGACCTACCACGTGCAGGCGGCCGAGGGTTCGACCTCGACCATCCGCAACGGCAAGACCGTGATGTACACGGAGAGCATCTCCGGGAACCTGCTCGGTCTGATCCCGGTCACGTTCGACCCGGAGCACCCGCCGCCGCTGAACATCCCGCTGATCTACTTCACGAAGGTGAAGGTCACCCAGGCCGGTCAGTTCGGCGGCACCCTGCACGTGCCGGGGCTGCACAACTTCACCACCGACTGAGCCGGGCGTCTCCAGCGGACGCCTCCACAAGCCCGTTCGGGAGCCGCACAAGCGCCGAGGGCGCCCCCTGTGTCACAGGAGGCGCCCTCGGCGTCGTTCACGGCCCTTACGGGCGTCTGCGGGGTCAGTCCCGGGCGGCGCCGCCGAGGTGGTGCACCCGGACCATGTTGGTGGTGCCGGGGACGCCGGGCGGGGAGCCGGCCGTGATGACCACGATGTCGCCCTCGTTGAACAGACCGAGCTTGACGATCTCCTGGTCCACCAGGTCGACCATCTCGTCGGTGCTGTTGACGAACGGCACCACGTGCGGCTCGACGCCCCAGCTGAGCGTCATCTGGTTGCGCGTGGACTCGTCCGTGGTGAACGCGATGATCTGCTGGGCGGCGCGATAGCGGCTCAGCCGGCGCGCGGTGTCGCCGGACTGGGTGAAGGCGACCAGGCCCTTGCCGCCGAGGAAGTCGGCGATCTCGCAGGCGGCACGGGCCACCGAACCACCCTGCGTACGGGGCTTCTTGCCCGGCACGAGCGGCTGGAGGCCCTTGGCGAGCAGCTCCTGCTCGGCCGCGGTGACGATCTTCGACATCGTCCTGACGGTCTCGATCGGGTACGCGCCCACGCTCGACTCGGCGGACAGCATGACCGCGTCGGCGCCGTCCAGGATCGCGTTGGCCACGTCGGAGGCCTCGGCGCGGGTCGGACGGGAGTTGGTGATCATCGACTCCATCATCTGGGTCGCCACGATCACCGGCTTGGCGTTGCGGCGGCACAGCTCGATGAGCCGCTTCTGCACCATCGGGACCTTCTCGAGCGGGTACTCGACGGCCAGGTCGCCACGCGCGACCATCACGGCGTCGAACGCCAGCACGACGTCCTCCATGTTGGCGACCGCCTGCGGCTTCTCCACCTTGGCGATGACCGGGACGCGGCGGCCGACCTCGTCCATGACCTTGTGCACGTCCTGCACGTCGTTCGCGTCCCGCACGAAGGACAGGGCGACCATGTCGCAGCCCATGCGCAGCGCGAACCGCAGGTCCTCGACGTCCTTCTCGGACAGCGCCGGCACGTTCACGGCCGCGCCGGGCAGGTTGATGCCCTTGTGGTCGGAGACGACACCGCCCTCGATGACGATCGTCTTGACCCGGGGGCCCTCGACCTCGGTGACCTTCAGCTCGACGTTGCCGTCGTTGATGAGGATCTGGTCGCCCTTGCCCACGTCACCGGGCAGGCCCTTGTAGGTCGTCCCGCAGATGTGCTTGTCGCCGGGGACGTCCTCGGTCGTGATGACGAACTCGTCACCGCGCTCCAGCTCCACCGGGCCCTCGGCGAAGGTCTCCAGGCGGATCTTCGGCCCCTGGAGGTCGGCGAGCACGCCGATGGCGCGCCCGGTCTCCGCGGCGGCGGCCCGCAGGCGCTCGTACCGCCCCTGGTGGTCCTCGTGCGTGCCGTGGCTGAAGTTGAAACGGGCCACGTTCATGCCCGCCTCGATCAACGCGACGAGCTGTTCATGGGAGTCGACCGCGGGGCCGAGAGTACAAACGATTTTCGAACGGCGCATGGGACGATCCTATCGGTTTGTTTCGCCGCGGAATATTCCGTCTGGTGGAAGATACAAATGAGCTGCGCTTTGCTCAGCCGTGTTACTCAGTCGTTGCCCTCGCGGCGCGGCCGCATATCGGTGCTGCCGACCAGTGCGTAGGTCTGTGTCGCAATCTCCAGTTCCTCGTCCGTCGGCACCACGGCGACCGCCACCCTCGCGCCCGCGGGCGAGATCAGCCGCGGCTCGTCACCGCGTACGGCGTTCAGTTCCGCGTCCACCGCGAGGCCCAGCTGGTCCAGGCCCGCCATGGCGGCTTCCCGCACCGGTGCCGCGTTCTCGCCGACGCCGGCCGTGAACGCGATCGCGTCCACCCGGCCGAGCACGGCGTAATAGGCGCCGATGTACTTCTTCAGTCGGTGAATGTAGATGTCGAAGGCCAATTGGGCCCGCTCGTCACCTTCGTCGATCCGGCGGCGGATCTCCCGCATGTCGTTGTCCCCGCACAGGCCGATCAATCCGCTCTTCTTGTTGAGAAGAGTGTCGATTTCCGCGATGGACATATCGCCAACACGCGCCAAATGGAAGATGACGGCGGGATCCATGTCACCCGATCGCGTACCCATCACGAGCCCCTCCAAGGGTGTCAGCCCCATGGAGGTGTCCACGCACCGGCCGCCCCGCACCGCCGACGCGGAGGCGCCGTTGCCGAGGTGCAGCACGATGACGTTCACGTCCTGCGGAGCCTTGCCCAGCAGCTTCGCGGTGGCCCGGGAGACATACGCGTGCGACGTGCCGTGGAAGCCGTACCGGCGTATGCGGTGCCGGTCGGCGGTCTCCACGTCGATGGCGTAGCGGGCGGCGGACTCCGGCATCGTCGTGTGGAACGCCGTGTCGAAGACGGCGACCTGGGGCAGGTCGGGGCGCAGCGCCTGTGCCGTGCGGATGCCGGTGAGGTTGGCCGGGTTGTGCAGCGGGGCCACCGGGATCAGCCGCTCGATCTCGGCGAGCACGGCGCCGTCGACGACGGTGGGCTCGGTGAAGTGCTTGCCGCCGTGCACCACCCGGTGACCGATCGCGGCCAGCTCGGGGGAGTCGAGCCCGAGGCCGTCCTTGGCCAGCTCTGCCGCCACGGCCTTCAGGGCGGCGTCGTGGTCGGCGATGGGCCCCGTCCACTCGCGGCTCTCGCCGCCGGCCGCCAGCGGGGTGTGCTTGAGCCGGGAGAGCTGCTCGCCGATGCGCTCGACGAGGCCCACGGCCAGCCGGCTGCTGTCACGCATGTCCAGCAGCTGGTACTTCACCGACGAGGAGCCGGAGTTGAGGACGAGGACGCGGGACGCGGTCACTGGACGGTGGCCTTCTCGTGGAGGGACGGGGCGGTGGACTGGGGCTGGGACTGGATCGCCGTGATGGCGACGGTCGTGACGATGTCCTGGACGAGGGCGCCCCGGGACAGGTCGTTGACCGGCTTGCGCAGGCCCTGGAGCACCGGGCCGACGGCGATGGCGCCGGCCGAGCGCTGCACGGCCTTGTAGGTGTTGTTGCCTGTATTGAGGTCAGGGAAGATCAGAACCGTTGCCTGTCCGGCCACTTCGGACTCCGGCAGCTTGGTCGCCGCCACGGACGGCTCCACGGCCGCGTCGTACTGGATGGGCCCCTCGATGCTCAGGTCCGGCCGCAGCCGGCGCACCAGCTCGGTCGCCTCACGCACCTTGTCGACGTCGGCGCCCGAACCCGACGTACCCGTCGAGTACGACAGCATCGCGATGCGCGGCTGAACGCCGAACCCCTCGGCGGTGGCCGCCGACTGGATGGCGATGTCGGCCAGCTGCTCGGCGTTCGGGTCCGGGTTCACCGCGCAGTCGCCGTACACGAGCACCTTGTCGGCGAGGCACATGAAGAAGACCGACGAGACGATGCCGGCGTCCGGCCTGGTCTTGATGATCTCGAAGGCGGGCCGGATGGTCGCCGCGGTCGAGTGGACGGACCCCGAGACCATGCCGTCGGCCAGCCCTTCCTCGACCATCAGGGTCCCGAAGTAGTTCACGTCGGAGACGACGTCGTAGGCCAGCTCGACGGTGACGCCCTTGTGGGCGCGCAGCTGGGCGTACTTCTCGGCGAAGGAGTCGCGCAGGTCGCTGGTGGCCGGGTCGATCAGCTGGGTGCCGCCGAGGTCGATGCCGAGGTCGGCGGCCCGCTTGCGGATCTGGTCGACCGGCCCGAGCAGCGTCAGGTCGCACACCCCGCGCCGCAGCAGCACCTCCGCGGCGTGCAGCACCCGCGGTTCGGTGCCCTCGGGCAGCACGATGCGGCGGATGTGCGAGCGGGCCTGCTCCAGCAGCTTGTGCTCGAACATCATCGGCGTGACCCGGTCCGAGTTGGGCGCCGAGACCCGCTTCAGCAGCTCGCCGGTGTCGACGTACCGCTCGAACAGGCCGAGCGCGGTCTCCGCCTTGCGCGGGGTCGCCGCGTTCAGCTTCCCCTCCAGGGAGAAGAGTTGCTCGGCGGTGGGGAAGCTGTAGCCGGGCACCGACAGCACCGGCGTGCCGGGGGCCAGGCGCGAGGCGAGGGTGAGGATCGCGTCGCCGGGGCGCTCGTCCAGGGTGAGCAGCACACCGGCGATCGGCGGGGTGCCGGCGCTGTGCGCGGCCAGTGAGCCGACGACCAGGTCGGCGCGGTCGCCGGGGGTGACGACCAGACAGCCCGGGGTCAGGGCGCTCAGGAAGTTCGGCAGCATCGCGCCGCCGAACACGAAGTCCAGGGCGTCGCGCGCGAGCCCCGAGTCGTCGCCGAGCAGGACCTTCGCTTCGAGGGACTGGGCGATCTGCGCCACCGTCGGCGCGGACAGGGCGGGCTCGTCGGGGACGACGTAGCAGGGCACCGGCAGCCGGGACTCCAGCAGCCGGGCGATCTCGTCCCGGTCGGCGCGGGCGACCCGGTTGGTCACCATGGCGAGCACGTCGCAGCCCAGGTTCTCGTACGCCCGGTAGGCGTTGCGCGTCTCGGCGAGCACGGACTCGGTGGTCTGCTTGCGCCCGCCCACGACGGATATCACGGAGGCGCCGAACTCGTTGGCGAGCCGGGCGTTCAGGGACAGCTCGTCCGGGAGCTGGGTGTCGGCGTAGTCGGTGCCGAGGACGAGGACGACGTCGTAGTCGCGGGCGACCGCGTGGAACCGGTCGACGAGCGTGGAGACCAGCTCGTCCGTGCCGCGCTCGGCCTGGAGGGCGGACGCCTCGTGGTAGTCCATGCCGTAGACCGTCGCCGGGTCCTGTGAGAGGCGATAGCGGGCACGCAACAGCTCGAACAGCCGGTCCGGGGAGTGATGCACCAGCGGCCGGAACACTCCCACCCGGTCGACCTGCCGGGTCAGGAGCTCCATGACTCCCAGTTCGACGACCTGCCGGCCGTCGCCGCGGTCGATGCCGGTCACGTACACGCTGCGCGTCACGCGTGGTCTCCCTCTCCTCGTGCGGTGTTCCGGATACGGGTCCCCGGGGCCTGTTCCAGGGTCGCAAAATCGCCCAGTGAGATGAGCGAAACCCTCTTGACAATACCTGTGGCGGTGGATAAGGCGCCCGTCAGGTTGCCGGGTCGGACGGTGCCCTCGGGGACATGAAACAATCGGACTGGCTCACCGGTATCAACAGCGAGCAGGAGACACAGCACGATGCGTATCGGAGTTCTCACCGCAGGCGGCGACTGCCCCGGCCTGAACGCCGTGATCCGGTCGGTCGTGCACCGCGCCGTCGCGCAGTACGGCGACGAGGTGATCGGCTTCGAGGACGGGTTCGCGGGTCTGCTGGACGGCCACTACCGCCATCTCGACCTGGAGGCCGTCAGCGGCATCCTGGCCCGTGGCGGCACGATTCTCGGCTCGTCGCGACTGGAGCGCAACCGGCTGCGCGAGGCGTGCGAGAGCGCCCCCGACATCGCCCGCGACTTCGGCATCGACGCCCTGATCCCGATCGGCGGCGAGGGCACGCTGACCGCGGCACGCATGCTCTCCGACGCCGGGCTGCCGGTCGTCGGTGTGCCCAAGACGATCGACAACGACATCTCCTCCACGGACCGGACGTTCGGCTTCGACACCGCCGTCGGCGTCGCCACCGAGGCCATGGACCGCCTGAAGACCACCGCGGAGTCGCACCAGCGCGTGATGGTCGTCGAGGTCATGGGCCGCCACGCGGGCTGGATCGCGCTGGAGTCCGGCATGGCCGCCGGCGCGCACGGCATCTGTCTGCCGGAGCGCCCGTTCGACCCCGCCGACCTCGTGAAGATGGTCGAGGAGCGCTTCTCGCGCGGCAAGAAGTTCGCGGTGATCTGCGTCGCCGAGGGCGCCCACCCCGCCGACCGCTCCATGGACTACGGCAAGGGCGAGATCGACCAGTACGGTCACGAGCGCTTCCAGGGCATCGGCACCGCGCTCGCCTTCGAGCTGGAGCGCCGCCTCGGCAAGGAGGCCAAGCCGGTCATCCTCGGCCACGTCCAGCGCGGCGGCACGCCGACCGCGTACGACCGGGTGCTCGCCACGCGCTTCGGCTGGCACGCGGTGGAGGCCGCCCACCAGGGCGAGTTCGGAAAGATGACCGCGCTGCGCGGCACGGACATCGTGATGGTGCCGCTGGCCGAGGCGGTCACCGAGCTCAAGAGGGTGCCCAAGGACCGGATGGACGAGGCGGAGTCCGTCTTCTAGTCGCACCTCCTCCCGTCACAGGCTGCGCCCAGCGGCGCTTCAGGTCCGGCCTGGACCTTGGTGTCCATGCACGGACACGGACATCACCACCACAGACCACGCACCCCCGGGGCGGAGCGCACCCGCCGCTGGTTCATGAACAGGTCGCTGCTGCTCGGCGGGGCCGCCGCGATGGCGACCATGACCGGGGTGAGCGGCTGCTCCGACGGCGCCTCCGGTGCCTCCACCGCGGCGCCCTCGGGCGCCCCCTCCGCGATGCCCGGCGGCGGAGGAGGCATGGGGCCCGGCGCCACCGAGGTCCGGTACGCCGACTTCGTGGGCGTCACCACCGACGGCAAGGTCAGGGACGACCTGTACGCGATCCACTCCACCGGCGTCTCCACCGCCGCGCTCGTCAAGGCCGCGCAGTCCTTCCTGGACGGCCTCTCCAGCACCGAGAAGCGCTCCGCGCAGTACGACGTCCAGGACGACGAGTGGCTGGCCTGGAGCAACGTCGACGGCTACGCCCGCAAGGGCGTGCGGATGGGCGACCTCACCGACACGCAGCGCGAGCTCGGCTTCGCCCTGCTCGGCGCGGCCCTGTCCGCCGACGGCCTCACCCGGTCGCGCAACATCATGAAGCTCAACGCCTACCTGGGGGAGTACAACGGCGGCGGCCGCGAGACCCTCACCGAGGGCCACTACTACTTCACCTTCATGGGCACGCCCTCGACCACGAAGCCCTGGGGCTTCCAGTACGAGGGCCACCACCTGGCGATCAACTACTTCGTCCTGGGCGACCAGGTCGTCATGACGCCGACGTTCATGGGCTCGGAGCCGACGTCCGCGACCTACCAGGGCGAGAAGATCACGCTGTTCGGGGAGGAGACCACGGCGGGCCTGACGCTGCTGCGCTCCCTGACCGACGCCCAGCGCGCGAAGGTGATCTCCTCGGAGCAGAAGGCCGGGGACAACCTGAGGGCCGGAGCCGGGCAGGACAACCTCCGGCTCGCGTACCAGGGCCTGGCGGCCGCCGACTTCACCGACGCCCAGCGCGACCGGCTGCTCGACCTGGTGCGGGTGTACGTCGGCACCATGGCGGACGCGCACGCCGAGGTGAGGATGCGCGAGGTCGAGGAGCACCTCGACAGCACGTACTTCCACTGGATCGGCGGCACGAAGGACAGCTCCGCCTTCTACTACCGGGTGCACAGCCCCGTCGTACTGATCGAGTACGACGCCCAGTCACCGCTGGCGTACGGGAACAAGTCGAGCGGTGAGGGCGGCGGCATGGGCGGCCCCGGTGGGACGCCGACGCAGCAGCACATCCACACCATCGTGCGCACGCCCAACGCGGGCGACTACGGCGTGGATCTGCTGAGGCTGCATCTGGAGAACGACCACTGAGATCAGGCGCTGTTCTCCTGGACCATCGTCCAGAAGCGCTCCACGATCCCCTCCATGAACGCACGGCCGGCCGCGCTGGAGTCACCGCTGCCGCCGCCCCAGCTGAGGGTCGCGGTCATCTGCCCCTGGTAGTGCTGGTGCAGTTCCTGGAGCGTGGTCTCCAGCAGGCGCCGGTCCAGGGGCACCATCTTGCCGACCGGGCGCACATACGCCTGCCAGCGCGTCGTCACCGCACTGCGCAGCAGCTCGGCGAGCCGGGCCTCGCGGCCCGTGACGGTGATGAAGTCGGGGATCGTCAGGCCGAGGACCTCGGCGAGGGCGGCGGACTGGCGGTCGGTGCCACGCCAGTCGTCGTTCTCCTCCATGCGCAGATACGTGACGACCTCGTGCCCGACGGCACGGGCCACGTCCTCCGGCGCGAGACCGCGGGCGATGCGGTGCTCGCGCAGGGTCCGCGGCTTGCCGAGCAGTTCACCGGGCGAGCACCACAGCACGCCGGCCAGGGCGGTGAGCTCGTTGCTGGTGGGAGCCGCGAGTTCGCGTTCCCAGGCGATGACGAGGTCCTCGGTGACATAGGGAAGGCCGTACGAGACGCGCATGCCGTAGGCGACATGTCCGGGGCCCATGCTCAGGGCGGCGCGGAGTCTTCGGGCGGCGGGGGCGTTGAACGGGGGAGTGGGCGGATTGCGGTGGCTGGAGCGGTTGTAGGGCTGGTTCGGCTGGGCTGGGGGTCGACGCACGCGCCACAACGTAGGGCCGCGGAGGTGGGGTGACTACGGTCTGTTCGGCCAGGATCACGGATTGTAGGAAGCTACGGCTACTGGTGGGTTCGCCGCTGGCCGAAGATCGTCTGTCAACGCGACGGGGTGGCGGTCAGGATGGCGCCGGGGCGTCACCGTGGCGGCCCCGGAAGGTGGTGACCGCCGGTGAACGGCAAGCTCAACGGGCATATTCGCGAGCGTCTCCTCGCGCCGAACTTCTGGCACCTCGCGACGGTGGGCCCCGACGGGATGCCACAGGTTTCGCCCATGTGGGCGGACATCGAAGACGAGTACGTCATGGTCAACACGTCCATGGGGCGGGTGAAGGTGGACAACCTGCGGCTCAATCCCAACGTTTCCCTGTCCCACCACGACCCGGAGAACCCCTACGACCGGGCCGAGATCCGGGGGCGGGTCGTCCGGTTCGTGGAGGGGGACGAGGCGGAGCGTGCCATGGACCGGCTCGCGCGGAAGTACATCGGCGAGGAACGCTATCCCTGGCTGCTGCCCGGGGAACGGCGCGTGATGCTGCTGATCCAGCCGCTGCGGGTGCGCCGGGTCGTGGGCGTGGAGGCGTTCCGGGCCGGCGTGCTGCCCGACGTCACCCCTTGACCGCCCCGCCCAGCGCGAACCCGCTGCCCAGCCGGCGTGAGATCAGGACGTACAGCAGGATCACCGGCGTCGAGTAGACGATGGAGAAGGCCGCGAGCTGGCCGTACGCCACCATCCCGCGGTTGCCGAAGAAGTCGTTGATGCTCACCGACGCCGGCATCTGGTCCGGGGTCAGCAGCAGCATGAACGGCACGAAGAAGTTGCCCCACATCATGACGAAGGAGAAGACCGTCACCACGGCCACTCCGGGGCCCATGAGGGGCAGCACGATCCGCACGAGCGACTGGAGCGAGGACGCGCCGTCCGTCCAGGCCGCCTCCTCCAGCTCCTTGGGCACCCCGTCCATGAAGTTCTTCATCAGCCAGATGGCGAACGGCAGTTGGGAGGCGGCGAAGAAGAAGATCGTGCCCTGCATGGTGTCGATCAGGTTCACCCGCACGAACAGGGCGTACACCGGCACCATGATCGCCGTGATGGGCAGGCTCGTCGCGAACAGGATCGTGAGCAGGAACGGGCGGTTGAAGCGCGAGCGGAACCGGGACAGCGGGTAGGCGGCGAGCGCCGCGCACACCACCGTCAGGGCCGTACCGCCGCCGCACAGCAGCAGGCTGTTGAGCAGCGGCGTGAACGTGATCTCCGGAGTCAGGACCGCGTCGAAGTTGTCGAGGGTGATGCCCTCCGGGACCTTCACCCGGAGGTCGGCGCCGGTGTCCAGGGACGACAGGACCACCCAGACCAGCGGCAGCACGAAAGCGGCGGCCACCACCAGCAGCCCGGCGTCGGCGGCCAGGCGGTGCGTGCTCCGGCGGGAGGAGAGGGAACGGGCCATCGGCGTCAGACCTCCGTCCGCAGCAGACGCAGGTAGACCACCGAGAACAGCGAGCCCACCACCAGCAGGAGCAGGGCGACCGCGGTGCCGTAGCCGATCATGCTCTTCTGGAACGCCTCCTCGTACATGAACAGCGGCAGGGTCTGGCTCTTGCCGCCCGGGCCGCCCCTGGTCATCACCCAGATCAGCCCGAAGACGGACAGCGTCTGAAGGGTGATGAGCATCAGGTTGGTGCCGATGGAACGGCGGATCATCGGGAGCGTGATGTGCCACATCCGGCGCCAGCCGCCGGCGCCGTCGACCTGCGCCGCCTCCGTGATCTCCTTCGGGATCTCGTTCAGCGCCGCCGAGTAGACCAGCATCGAGAACGCCGTGCCCCGCCACACGTTCGCGAAGGACACCGCCAGGATCGGCAGCGTGAACAGCCAGTTCTGGGTGGGCAGTTGGAGCCAGTCCAGAATGGCGTTCAGGGTGCCCTCGCGACGGAAGAAGGCGTACAGCAGGAACCCTGCGACGACCTCCGGCAGCACCCACGCCGTGACGACGATGCCGCCCACCAGGGTGCGGACCGGCCTCGACGCGCGCTGCATCAGCGCGGCCAGGGCCAGGCCCAGGGTGTTCTGGCCGATCAGGGCCGAGAGGACGGTGAAGACGAGGGTCAGCCAGACCGCGTTGAGGAACGCCTCGTCACCGAAGGCCGTACGGAAGTTGTCGAACCCGACGAACGACTCCTCGGCCTGGCCGGTGAGCTGGAGGTCGGTGAACGCGATGAAGGCGCAGTAGGCGATCGGGCCGGCGAGGAAGAGGAGCAGCAGGACGACGGCGGGGGAGACGGGCAGGGCCCGCACGAGGCCGCGCAGCAGCGGGGCCGAGGCGGGGGCGGACGGACTCGAACCCGGCGGGCCCGACGGGGTCTTGCCCGTCGCCGGGCCCGTCGCCGCGAGCGGTGCTTCGGCGGTCATGGGCGGTGGTCCTCGCCGTCCCTCACTTCTGGATCACCTGGTCATCCGTCGCCGATTTCAGCTCCTCGTCGTACCCCTTGGCCGCCTCGTCCACCGACATGTCGCCCGTCGTCACGCCCTCCATCGCCTCCTGGACCGCGGTGGAGACCTTCGGATACGCCGGGAACGCCGGGCGGTAGTGGGTGCTGGCGACCAGGTCCGTGAAGAACTTGATGCCGGGCTGGGCGTCGGTGTACGCCGGGTCGTCCGCGACGTCCTTGCGCACGGCGATGCCGGAGTTGGCGATGTACCACTTCTGGGCGTTCGCCTTGGTCTGCATCGTCTTGATGAATTCGAAGGCGAGGTCGGGATTGCCCGCCTTGGCCGGGATGGACCAGGTCCAGCCGCCGGACATGCTCACCTTGCCGGGCGCCTGGCCGTTCTGGGTGGGCATGGCCGCGAGCCCCAGCTCCTCGGACCACTCGGGCCACTCGTGACCGCTGCCGGGCAGCCAGTCCTGCGGGAGCCAGGAGCCGTCCAGGGCGATGGCGAGCTTGCCCTTCGGCAGCCACTCGCCGCGCACACGGGTGCCGACGTTGGGGTCGAGGGCGTCGGAGACCTCCGGGCCGAGCTTCTCCTTGTAGACGGTCTCGACGAACGACAGGGAGTCCTTGAAGCCCTCGCCGCCGGCCACCCACTTCTTGGTGGACTTGTCGTACAGCGGGTCCGTCGTGCCGTCGTTGGTGCCGTACAGCAGCATCTCGAAGGTCTGCATGGTGGCGGCCTCGCCGACGGGCTTGCCCGTGTACACGTTGAGCGGGATGACGCCCGGGACCTTCTCCTTGACGGTGCGGGCGGCGTCCAGGACGTCGTTCCAGGTCTTCGGCTGCCAGTCGGCGGGCAGACCGGCCTTCTTGAAGACGTCCTTGCTGAACCACAGCCCCCGGGTGTCGGTGCCGTCCGGGACGCCGTACGTCTTGCCGTCCTCGCCCTTGGCCGCGGCCTGCGCCGTGTCGATGAACTGGTTCCAGTCCCGCCACTTGGCGAGGTAGGGGTCGAGAGGCTTCAAGTACCCGCTGGTGATGTCCGAGTTGATGAGGAAGGTGTCCTCGTAGACCAGGTCGGGCGCGGTCTTCGGGGAGCGGAGCATCTGCTGGAGCTTGGTGTAGTACTCCGAGTCCGGGGCCTTGATGGGGACGAACTCGACCTTCTTGCCGGGGTTCGCCTTCTCGAACTGCTTCTTGATGTCCGCGAGATAGGTGTCCATCACCTTGATGGAGTTGTCCGTGGACTGTTTGAAGGAGACCTTGACGGTGTCCGGGTCACTGCCGGAGCCGCCGCCGCACGCGGTGAGCGTGCCGGCGGCGGCGAGAGTCAGGGCGAGGAGTGTGGGGAGGGAGGCGGTGGGGCGCACGGGCATGACCTCCTGCAAGCGCACTTCGTCGTGGCGCGGGGATGGCTGCCCGGTGAACGTAGGTTGAGTGGTCTAGTCAGGTCAATGCCTGTGCGGAGGTTGGGTGTTGCGGCTCCGGCACGTCACCGGCCCGGCACCCACCGGTACACCAGCTCCGGTCGTCCCACCTGCCCGTAGACCGGCTTGCGCTCGGCCCTTCCGGCCTCCACCAGATGTTCCAGATACCGCCGTGCCGTGATCCGGGAGATCCCGACCTCCTCGGCCACTCCCGCCGCCGTGAGCCCCTCGCCGGCGTCCCGCACCGCGCCGGTCACCCGCTCCAGCGTCGGCGCGCTCAGACCCTTGGGCAGCGCCGCCGGTCCCGGTGCGCGCAACGCCCCCAGCGCCCGGTCCACCTCGTCCTGCCCGCTCGCCTCCCCGACGGCCGCGTGGAACTCGGCGTAGCGCACGAGGCGGTCCCGCAGAGTTGCGAACGTGAACGGTTTCAGCACGTACTGCACGACCCCCAGCGACACCCCCTCGCGCACCACGGCGAGATCCCGTGCCGACGTCACCGCGATCACGTCCGCGTGATGTCCCGCCGCCCTGAGCGAGCGCGCCAGTTGCAGCCCGTGCACATCGGGCAGGTGCAGGTCGAGCAGCAGCAGGTCCACCGGCGTACGCTCCAGTGCGCGCCGCGCCTCCGCGCCCGTGTGCGCCTTTCCGACCGCGACGAAACCGGGCACCCGCCCGACGTACATCATGTGCGCGTCCGCCGCCACCGGGTCGTCCTCCACGACCAGGACGCGAATCGCCTGCTCGGCCGCCGTCATACGTCACCTCTCGCAACCGCCGAGCCCCGGGAGGCGGGCCTCTCCACCGGCGCGGCACCCGCGCCGGACGCGCCCGCCGGGAGGGCCGTCCCCTGCGCCGGGGCCGTCCCTTCCGGCGGGCCGGCGCCTCCCGCCGAGCCGCTCTCTTCCGCCGCGCCGCTCTCTCCTGCCGAGCCGCTCTCTCCTGCCGCGCCGCTCTCTCCTGCCGAGCCGCTCTCTCCTGCCGCGCCGCCCTCGTCCGTCGAGCCCGCTCCGTCCACCAACGGCATCCGCACCTCGAACACCGCCCCGCCTCCGTCGGCCTCCGCCACCGACAGCACGCCCCGGTGCCGGCTCACGGCCTGCCGGACCAGTGCCAGGCCCAGCCCCCGTCCGCCCGGCCCGGCCGGCTTCGTGGAGAACCCGCGCTGGAACACCGTCTCACCGAGCGCGGGATCCACCCCGGCGCCGGTGTCCGACACCCGGAGCACCAGTTCGCCGCCCTCGGCGTACGCCGTCACCGTCACCCGTGCCCCCACGCTTCCCTGCGCCGCGTCCACCGCGTTGTCGATCAGGTTGCCCAGTATCGTCACCAGGTCCCGGGCGGGCAGGGTGTCCGGCAGCAGACCGTCGTCGAGGCGGCTGTCCTCCGACACCACCAGCTCCACGCCCCGCTCGTTGGCCTGCGCCGTCTTGCCCAGCAGCAGCGCGGCCAGCACCGGCTCGCTGACCGCCGCGACGACCTGGTCCGTCAGCGCCTGCGCCAGCTCCAGCTCGGCCGTCGCGAACTCCACCGCCTCCTCGGCGCGGCCCAGCTCGATCAGCGAGACCACCGTGTGCAGCCGGTTCGCCGCCTCGTGCGCCTGCGACCGCAGGGCCTGGGTGAAGCCCCGCTCGGAGTCCAACTCGCCCATCAGGGACTGCAGTTCGGTGACGTCCCGCAACGTCACCACCGTGCCGCGCCGCTCACCGCCCGACACCGGCGAGGTGTTCACCACCAGCACCCGCTCCGCCGTCAGATACACCTCGTCCACCCGGGGCCCCGATGCCAGCAGCGCCCCGGTCAGCGGCGCCGGCAGCCCGAGCTCCGCGACCGACCGCCCCACCACATCGCCCGCCACCCCGAGCAGCTCCCGCCCGCCGTCGTTGATCAACGCCACCCGGAACTGCCCGTCCAGCATCAGCAGCCCCTCACGCACCGCGTGCAACGCGGCCTGGTGATAGTCGTGCATCCGGCTCAGCTCGGCCGCGTTCATGCCATGGGTGTGCCGGCGCAGCCGCGCGTTGATGACGTACGTACCGATCGCGCCCAGCGTGAGCGCGCCCGCCGCCACCCCGATCAGCGCCGTCAGCTGGTCCTGGACCCGCTTGCTGATCGCCTCGACCCGGATGCCCGCGCTGACCATCCCCACGATGTGCTCCGGGTCCCGTCCCCCGTCGTAGATCGGCACGACCGCCCGCACGGACGGCCCCAGCGTGCCGGTGTACGTCTCGGTGAAGGGCTCCCCGCGCAGCGCCCGCTCGGTGTGACCGCGGAAGTGCTGGCCTATCTGCGCCACGTCCGGGTGCGTCCAGCGGATGCCCTCGGTGTTCATGATCGTGACGAAGTCGACCTCGGCGTCGTGCTGGACCCGCAGGGCGTACGGCTGCAGCTCGGCCGTCGGATCGGCGGTACGGATCGCCTCCCGCACGGACGGGGCGTCCGCGATCGACTGGGCCACGGCCTTGGCCTGGCGCCCCGCGGCGTCCTCGGCCTGGCCGGTGTCGCTGAGGTAGGTGAACACCGCGTACCCGGCGACGAGCACCGCTATGAGCACCGCCTGCATCGCGAAGAGCTGGCCGGCCAGGCTGCGGGGGCTCGGGACGGGGATGCGCATGTCGTCAGTCTGCCTCCCTGGCCGATGGTGAACTAAATGAACGGAAGGGTGACCGCCCTCACACGGCGGGAGATAGTCACCGCATCGCTGAGTACGACCCCCGTCCCCCCGGGGGCTCGCCAGCCGATCAGCGACCCCCCACCCCGGACGTGAGCCGCACGCCGGTGACAACCGACGAAGACGTCAAGGAGGGCAGCCGTGGCCGCCGCCAGTTCCCCCGATACGGCACCAGCCGCACCCGTCGCCAAACGGGACCGCACGCACTACCTCTACATCGCGGTGATCATCGCGGTCGCCCTCGGTATCGCCGTGGGCCTCGCCGCCCCCGACTTCGCGGTCGAGCTGAAGCCCATCGGTACCGGCTTCGTCGCGCTCATCAAGATGATGATCTCGCCGATCATCTTCTGCACGATCGTCCTGGGCATCGGCTCGGTGCGCAAGGCGGCCAAGGTCGGCGCCGTCGGCGGTATCGCGCTGGTCTACTTCCTCGCGATGTCGCTGGTCGCGCTCGCCATCGGCCTCGTCGTGGGCAACATCCTGGAGCCGGGTACCGGCCTCGCCGTCACGGACGCCGTGAAGGACGCCGGTCACGCGCAGGTCGACGCCGAGGCCAAGGACACCACCGAGTTCCTGCTCGGCATCATCCCGACCACGATCGTCTCCGCCTTCACCTCGGAGTCGGTCCTGCAGACCCTGCTCGTCGCGCTGCTCGCCGGCTTCGCGCTCCAGGCCATGGGCTCGGCCGGGGAGCCGATCCTGCGGGGGGTGCAGCACATCCAGCGCCTCGTCTTCCGCATCCTCGCCATGGTGATGTGGGCCGCGCCGATCGGTGCCTTCGGCGCCATCGCCGCCGTGACCGGTTCCGCCGGTCTGGACGCGCTCAAGAGCCTCGCGGTGCTGATGCTCGGCTTCTACGTCACCTGCTTCCTCTTCGTCTTCATCGTGCTCGGCACGCTGCTGCGGATCGTCGCGGGCCTGAACATCCTCACGTTCTTCAAGTACCTGGGCCGTGAGTTCCTGCTGATCCTGTCGACCTCCTCCTCCGAGTCGGCGCTGCCGCGCCTCATCGCGAAGATGGAGCACCTCGGCGTCAGCAAGCCGGTCGTCGGCATCACCGTCCCGACCGGCTACTCCTTCAACCTCGACGGCACCATGATCTACATGACCATGGCGTCCCTGTTCATCGCCGACGCGATGGGTACGCCGATGTCGGTCGGCGAGCAGATCCCGCTGCTGCTCTTCCTGCTGGTCGCCTCCAAGGGCGCCGCGGGTGTCACCGGCGCCGGCCTCGCGACCCTGGCCGGTGGCCTCCAGTCGCACAAGCCGGCCCTGGTGGACGGCATCGGCCTCATCGTCGGCATCGACCGCTTCATGAGCGAGGCCCGCGCCCTGACGAACTTCGCGGGCAACGCCGTCGCCACGGTGCTGATCGGCACCTGGACGAAGGAGATCGACCGCGGCCGGGTCGACCAGGTGCTCGCCGGTGAGATCCCGTTCGACGAGAAGACCCTCCTGGACGACCACGACGCCGAGCCGGCCGAGGTGCCGGAGCAGGGCGGCGAGAAGGAGCTCGCCAAGGCGTAGGCGCTCCGCTGGGAGAGCCGGGAAACTGCGCGGGGGAGCTGAGGTCCGTCGGCTGCGGGTGGTCCGTGGCTGGTCGCGCAGTTCCCCGCGTCCCTGAGGGGCCATCGGCCCCTACACCACTCCGGACGTCCGGCCCCGCCTGAACCGGGGCCGGGCGTCCGGCCGTTGCGCCGGGCCGCAAATGCTTTGACCCGCCGCCCCTTCGGCCGCACGCTGGGAAGCCTCGATGCGGACCGTCCACCAGGACCGGGAGGCGGGTATGACGGAAGAGGCGGCACCCGGATCACAGGTGCAGGTGCGGGCACCTCAGTCACTGGACCACGTCAGCGAGCTGTTCGAGGAGTTCCTCTCGGCGGTCGCCCGCACCTCGCGCGGCGAGCGGGAGGACGGCCGCAACCTCAGCACCCGGCTGGTGGCCCACCTCGGCTCCGCGCCCACCGACCGCCCCGTGGTCAAGGCGGCGTACCCGCCGTACGAACTGCCCAACGTCCACCTCGCCCTGGAGCGCTGGTTCGCCGGACCCGACCGCTCCTACGAGCTGATCGGCCTGCGCGGGGCCCAGCACCGCGGTGACCTCACCCTCGGCGACATCCTCGACGCGTCCGACCGCTTCGACCGGTTCGTCATCGGCGCCGTCGACTACGCCCATCTGCCCATCGCGCCGGACACCGAACTGGCCTGCGTCTCCTGCGGGTTCTACCTCGGCCGTGAGGGCGACGAACGGTTCGCGGTGCTGCTGCGCGGCCCGCAGGACGAGTACGGGCGCAACAAGGTCGAGGTCGAGGTCCTCGCGCGGGACAAGGAGTTCGGGGACCGGCTGCTCGCCGAGTTCGACACCCTCGTACGCGAGGAGAACGTCTTCCGCGGCCAGGTCCTCTCCTTCGAGGGCTCGGAGTTCGGGCACGGACTCGGACCGTTCCGCTTCCACCGCCGCCCCGACCTCACCCGCTCCGACATCGTGCTGCCCACCGGTCTGCTGGAACGCCTGGAACGCCAGGTCATGGGCGTCGCGCGGCGCCGCGAGCAGCTTCTCGCGGCGGGCCAGCACCTGCGCCGCGGACTGCTCCTGTACGGCCCGCCCGGCACCGGCAAGACCCACACGATCCGCTATCTGCTCTCCCACCTCCCGCAGTTCACCGTGGTGATCCTCGCCGGCACGAGCATCTCGGCCATCGGTCCCGCGTGCGCGCTGGCCCGCATGCTCCAGCCGGCGCTCGTCGTCCTGGAGGACTGCGACCTGATCGCCGAGGCCCGCGACTACCGCGGCGGCGATCAGCCCCTGCTCTTCCAGGTCCTGAACGAGATGGACGGTCTCGGGGACGACGCCGACGTCGCCTTCCTCCTCACCACCAACCGCGCCGACCTGCTGGAGCCGGCCCTGGCCCAGCGCCCCGGCCGGATCGACCTCGCCATGGAGATCCCCCTGCCCGACGGGGAGGGCCGCGCCCGGCTGTTCGACCTCTACGGCGCCGGACTCGGCCTCGGCAAGGACGTCAAGGACGAGGTGGTGGCGCGCACGGAGGGCACGACGGCCTCCTTCACCAAGGAACTGGTACGGCGCTCCGTGCTGATCGCGGCCGAGCGCGAGTCCCCTCGCACCGAGCCGGACGACGTCCGTGCCGCCCTCGACGAACTCCTCTCCGACCAGGACCACCTCACCCGCCGACTGCTCGGCGTGCGGGGCGAGGACGGGGAGGCGGGGGACCCGGGGCCGGCTCCACCGCCGTACGACTGACCGCCCGCGCGCCTCCACCGACCGGCACGGCCGCGCTGCTCAGCCGCTCCAGTTCCCGCGCGCTCAGCACCAGGTCGGCCGCGCCCGCCGAGTCCCGGACGGTCCGCGGACGGCTCGCGCCCGGGATCGGGATCACCGCCGGAGACCGTGCGAGCAGCCAGGCCAGGGCCACCCGCTGCGGGCTGACGGCGTGGGTCCGCGCCACGTCGTGGAAGGCGCCGAGGCGCGTGTCCTCCTGCCGCGACGGCCCGTCCAGCGAGCTGCGTGAGATGCCGCCGAGCGGGCTCCACGGCAGGAAGGCGAGCCCGAGTTCCGCGCACAGGCGGAGCTCGGCCTCGCTGTCCCGTACGGCGGGCGAGTACCGGTTCTGCACCGACACCAGCCGGTCGCCGAGGATCCGGTGGGCCGCGCGGATCTGGTCCACGTCCGTGTTGGAGACACCGGCCAGGCGGATCTTGCCCTCGTCGAGCAGGTCGCGCAGCGCGCCGACCGACTCCTCGAACGGAACGGCCGGATCGGGCTTGTGGAGCTGGTAGAGCCCGATCGCCTCGCCGCCGAGCCGCCGCAGCGACGCCTCGGCGGCGGACTTCAGGTGGCGTGGGTCGCCGTGCACGGTCCAGCCGCCGTCGGAGGGCCGGCCGCGGCCGCCCTTGGTGGCCACCAGCACGTCCGCCGTGTCGCCGCCGTACGCGGCCAGCGCGCGGGCCACGAGGAGTTCGTTGTGCCCCGGCTCCGCGCCCGGCAGATGGTACGAGTCCGCCGTGTCCAGCAGCGTCACCCCCGCGTCGAGGGCGGCGTGCACGGTGGCCAGGGCACGCCGTTCGTCGGGGCGGCCCTCGATGGACAGCGGCATCGCGCCGAGGCCGATCGCGCTCACGCGCAGGGAGCCGAGCGTGCGGTGGCGCATGTCAGCCGCCGTCCTTTCCGAGGGTCTCGGCGACGGCCTTCGGCAGCCACTGCCGGGCGTGGGTGAAGCGGAAACCGAGCCGGGTGGCGCGGGAGTTGTCCATGCCGTAGGCGCGGGTGAAGGAGAAGGGGGACACCTGGCCGACCTCCACGGGCCGCAAGACGGTGCGGCCGTCCGGGAAGTGCGCGGCGATCTCGGCGCACAGTTCCTCGGTGGTGAGCAGGCCGTGCGAGGCGGCGTTGACCGGCCCGGTGAAGTCCTCGCCCACCGCCCAGAACAGGAAGTCGGCGATCTCCTCGACATGGATGTACGTCGCCGGATGGTTCACCACCGGTACGGCGATCGGCGTCCCGGCGCGGATCCGGCTCGCGTAGTGCTCGGTGCGGCCCGTGAAGTCGTCCTCCCCGCCCAGCACATGGGCGACCCGCACCGCCGTGAAAGGGAACTCCGGGCCGGCGGCGAACACGGCCTCCGCCTGCCGCTTGCCCTCGCCGTAGTGGGTGTCGAGGAACTCGGGGTCCGCCCAGGGCAGTTCGAGGTCGACGGGTACGGCTTCCGGGTCCACGTCGGTCTCGCGCACGGGGGCGATCGAGTCCTCGTACTCGTACACCTCCACCGTCGACGTCAGCACGTAGCGGCGGGTGCGGCCGGCGAACACCCGGCGGGCGATCGCCGCCTGGCGCGGGGTGTAGCAGACCTGGTCGACCACGGCGTCGAAGGTCCGCGAACCGAGCGCCGCCGTCAGGGACTTCTCGTCGTCCCGGTCGGCGACGAGGTGGACCGCTCCGGGCGGCGGCGGCGACGAACCGCGATTGAGAACCGTCACCCGGTCCCCGGCGGCCAGCAGCCGGGCGATCAACCGCTTGCCGAAATAGCGGCTGCCGCCGATGACGAGTACCTCTCGTGCCTTTCGCATGACCATAATTCTCCTGGCCCCGCACCGCGTCCTGAAGGGGAAGACATGGGAGATCCGGCCACCGCGCCAAAAGAACCACGGCATCCGCGACCGTCCGCCGTCGAAACATCGGTGGCCTTCGACGCGCTGGACCGGCAGATCCTGGAACTGCTCCAGACCGACGGCCGGATCAAGCTCAGCGAGCTGGGCCGGCGGGTGCGGCTCAGCCCCGCGGCCGTCACCGAGCGGGTGCGGCGCCTGGAGACGGCGGGCGCGATCACGGGATACGGCGCGCAGGTCGCCCCGGCCCGGCTGGGCTACGGCATCCAGGCGTTCATCCGGGTCAACCCGCACGGCGGGTACACCCTGCGCCACCCGCGCACCCTGGAGCTGATGGACCGCCCGGAGATCGTCGAGGTCCACCACGTCGTCGGGGAGGACTGCTGGATCCTCAAGGTCGCCGTCGAGGACACCGTCCATCTGGAGGAGATCCTCGAACTGACCTCGGCGCTGGGCCGGACCACCACGTCGATCGTGCTGTCCTCCCCGCTGCCGCGAAAGCCGCTCCTGCCGCGGTTGCCCTGACGTCGGCGTCAAGGATTACGTTCGTAGGCATGCGAATCGGCGAGCTGGCCGCGCGGGCCGGGACCACGACGCGCACCTTGCGCTACTACGAGTCGCGTGGGCTGCTGCCCGCGCGACGCGGCGGCAACGGCTATCGGACCTACGACGAGGCCGACCTGAAGCTGCTGCGGCAGATCAGGACGTTGCAGGACTTCGGGTTCGACCTGGAGGAGACCCGGCCCTTCGTGGAGTGTCTGCGGGCCGGGCACCCGGAGGGCGACTCGTGTCCCGCCTCGCTGGAGGTCTACCGGCGCAAGCTGGGCGAGCTCGACGAGCTGATCGGCGAGTTGCAGGCCGTGCGGGCCGAGATCGGCCTGCGGCTGTCGATGGCCGAGGGGGAACCACCGTTGTGCGAACTGGGAGGGCAGGAGCTGTGATCAGGGCGGCGGGTGTGGCCGAGGTGACGGACGCGGACTTCGAGACGGAGGTGATCGGGGCGGAACTGCCGGTGCTGGTGGAGTTCACCGCGGACTGGTGCCCGCCCTGCCGGCAGATGGGGCCGGTGCTCACGGCCCTGGCCGCGGAGGAGGAGCAGCGCCTGAAGGTGGTGCAGCTGGACGTGGACACCAACCCGGACACCACGAACGCGTACAGGGTGCTGTCGATGCCGACCTTCATGGTCTTCCGGGGCGGTGAACCGGTGAAGTCGATGGTGGGGGCGCGGCCCAAGCGGCGACTGCTGGAGGAGCTCGCCGAGGTGCTGTGATTCTCCCCGGAACACAAGAAATCCCCCGAGCAATTGCGCTCGGGGGATTTCTTTGCGTATATTCAATGGTTCGCGACTTCGCGTGAATTCGGTCGCGGTGAAGTTCAGTGAGCACAGTATATCCGGGCGGGAGCAGAATTGTCAAACACCGAATTTCAAGACGGTGAAATGCGACGCGAGCAGGAATTCATCGACGACCTGTACGCGCGCGTGGACGCGCTGCGCGGTGACACCGAGACCCTGGTCACGGACGCGCTCGCCCAGGGCAACACGCCCATGCAGGCCCGGCTGGAGCGGGACATCCTGGTCGCCGAGCGCTCGGGACTGCTCGCCGCGCTGAACGCCGTGGACGGCTCGCTCTGCTTCGGCCGGATCGACCTCTCCTCCGGCGTCACCCACCACATCGGCCGCATCGGCCTGCGCACCGACGACGCGGAGCGCACCCCGATCCTCGTCGACTGGCGGGCCGACGTCGCCCGGCCCTTCTACCTGGCCACCGGTCACACCCCGATGGGGCTCCGGCGCCGGCGGCACATCACCACCAGCGGCCGTACGGTCACCGCCCTGCACGACGAGATCCTCGACCTCGGCGACCGGGAGCGCACCGGCCACGAGGACCCGACCGGCGACGCGGTCCTGCTCGCCGCGCTGAACACCGCGCGCACCGGCCGGATGAACGACATCGTCCAGACCATCCAGGCCGAGCAGGACGAGATCATCCGCGCGCCGCACCGCGGGGTGCTGGTCGTGGAGGGCGGCCCGGGAACCGGCAAGACGGCCGTCGCCCTGCACCGCGCCGCCTACCTCCTCTACGAACACCGGGAACTGCTCGCCAAGCGCGCGGTCCTGATCGTCGGCCCCAACCCCGCCTTCCTCGGTTACATCGGCGAGGTGCTGCCCGCGCTGGGCGAGACGGGCGTGCTGCTGGCCACCGTCGGTGAACTCTTCCCCGGCGTGCGGGCGACCGCGACCGACACCCGCGAGGCGGCCGCGGTGAAGGGCCGCGCCGACATGGCGGACGTGCTCGCCGAGGCCGTACGGGACTGGCAGGCGCTGCCCGACCCGGTGATCGCCATCGAGCACGACCGCGAGATCCTGATGCTCGACGACGGCCTCGTCAAGGTGGCCCGCGAGCGCACCCGGGCCGCCCGGCTGCCGCACAACGTGGCCCGTGAGCACTTCGAGGGCCACATCCTCAACACGCTCACCGAGCTCTACGCCGAGCGGGTCGGAACGGACCCCTTCGACGGTACGAATCTGCTGGACCCGAGCGACATCACGCAGATCCGTGACGAGATCGCCGAGAACCCCGAGGTCTGGGCGGCCATCGACCAGTTGTGGCCCCGGCTGACCCCGCAGCGCCTGGTCGCGGACTTCCTCGCCGACCCCGTGGGCCACCTTCCCGACGAGGACGTCGCCGCGATCCGCCGGCCCGTGACCCGGGCGTGGACGGTGGCCGACGTACCCCTGCTCGACGAGGCGGCCGAACTGCTCGGCGAGGACGAGCGGGTGAAGCGGGCGCTGGCCGAGCGGGAGCGGGAGACGCAGGTCGCCTACGCACAGGGCGTGCTGGACGTCTCGTACGCCTCGCGCACCTACGAGTTCGAGGACAAGCACGAGGACGACTCCGAGGTCCTGTCCGCGCACGACATCATCGACGCCGAACGGTTCGCCGAGCGCCACGAGGAGGACGACCACCGCAGCGCCGCCGAGCGCGCGGCGGCCGACCGGACCTGGGCGTTCGGGCACATCATCGTCGACGAGGCGCAGGAACTGTCGCCGATGGCCTGGCGGCTGCTGATGCGGCGCAGCCCGACCCGCTCGATGACCCTGGTCGGCGACCCGGCCCAGACGGCGGAGGCGGCGGGCGTCGGCTCGTGGCGGAAGATCCTCCAGCCGTACGTCGAGGACCGCTGGGAGCACACCCGCCTCGGCGTCAACTACCGCACGCCCGCCGAGATCATGGACCTCGCGGCGGCGGTCGTCAGGGCGGAGAACCCGGACTTCGAACCGCCGAGTTCCGTACGGTCCACCGGTGTGCGTCCCTGGGTGCGCGCCACCGACGACCTGCCCGGCGCGGTGGCGAAGGCCGTCGAGGAGCTCACCCCGGCCGAGGGCCGGCTCGCGGTCATCGCCCCGCGCCATCTGCACCGCAAGCTGGCGGCGCAGCTGGACGGCATCACCGCGGGCGCCGAGCCCGACCTGACGCGCGGCGTCGTACTCCTCGACCCCCGGCAGTCCAAGGGCCTGGAGTTCGACTCGGTGCTGGTGGTGGAGCCGGGGCTGTACGGCACGAGCGACCTGTACGTGGCGCTCACCCGGGCGACACAGCGGCTGGGGGTGCTGCACACGGGGCGGCTGCCGCAGGCGCTGGCCGAGGGCGTTTCGGGGTGACGCCAGGGATGCGCCCGCGCCGTGGCGGGGCGGGCTGACTGCGCGACCAACCCCCGCCGGGGGCTGGTCGCGCAGTTCCCCGCGCCCCTGGAGGGCGCTGCCGTCTAGGCCGGCCGCAGCCAGACCGTGGCCAGTGGTGGCAGCGTCAGGCGGATGCTCGCCGGGCGGCCGTGCCAGCTCTGCGGCTCCGGCTTGACGGGGTCGGGGTTGGTGACGTCGCTGCCGCCGTACCTTGCCGCGTCGGTGTTCAGCGTCTCGTGCCAGGCCGGGACGTCGTCCGGGACGCCCAGGCGGTACTCGTCGCGGACGACCGGCGACATGTTCGACACCGCCAGCAGCGGGACGCCCTCCGCGTCGTAGCGCAGGAACGCGAAGACGTTGTCGTCGGCGGCGTCCCCCACCACCCACTGGAAACCCGACGGATCGGTGTCGCGCTGCCACAGCGCCGGCGTGTGCCGGTAGACCGTGTTCAGGTCGCGGAGCAGGTCCCGCACCCCGCGGTGGTCGGGCTCCGCCCCGTACGCCGGGTCCAGCAGCCACCAGTCCGGCCCGTGCGCCTCCGACCACTCGGCACCCTGTGCGAACTCCTGCCCCATGAACAGCAGTTGCTTGCCCGGGTGCGCCCACATGAAGCCCAGGTAGGCACGGTGGTTGGCCCGCTGCTGCCACCAGTCGCCCGGCATCTTCGACACCAGCGACCGCTTGCCGTGCACCACCTCGTCGTGGGAGATCGGCAGCACGTAGTTCTCGCTGTACGCGTACACCATCGAGAACGTCATCTCGTTGTGGTGGTACCTGCGGTGCACCGGCTCCTTCGCCATGTACTCCAGCGAGTCGTGCATCCAGCCCATGTTCCACTTCAGGCCGAACCCCAGGCCACCGAAACCGCCGGGACCCGACACATGCGTCGGACGGGTCACGCCGTCCCAGGCCGTCGACTCCTCCGCGATCGTCACGACCCCCGGCACGCGCCGGTACACCGTCGCGTTCATCTCCTGCAGGAACGCCACCGCGTCCAGGTTCTCCCGCCCGCCGTGCTCGTTCGGCACCCACTGGCCCGGCTCGCGCGAGTAGTCCAGGTAGAGCATGGACGCCACCGCGTCCACCCGGAGCCCGTCGATGTGGAACTCCTCGCACCAGTAAAGGGCGTTGGCGACCAGGAAGTTGCGCACCTCGCGCCGCCCGAAGTCGAACTCCAGGGTGCCCCAGTCCGGGTGGGCGGAGCGCAACGGATCCTCGTGCTCGTACAGCGGGCGCCCGTCGAACTCTGCCAGCGCCCAGTCGTCGCGCGGGAAGTGCGCCGGCACCCAGTCCATCAGCACGCCGATCCCGGCCTGGTGCAGACGGTCGACCAGGTACTTGAAGTCGTCGGGCGTGCCCAGGCGGGCCGTGGGCGCGTAGAAGCCGGTGACCTGATAGCCCCAGGAACCGCCGAACGGGTGCTCGGCGACCGGCATCAGCTCGACATGGGTGAACCCCAGATCCTTGACGTACGCGGGCAGCTGCTCGGCGAGTTGCCGGTACGTCAGCCCCGGCCGCCAGGACGCCAGGTGGACCTCGTACACCGAGAACGGCGCCTCGTGCGCCGGCACCGAACCGCGCCGCTCCAGCCACGCCGCGTCGCCCCACTCGTGCTGTGAGGCGTGCACGATGGAGGACGTGTGGGGCGGGGCCTCGGTCCGGCGGGCCATCGGGTCCGCGCGCAGCGTCTTCGAGCCGTCGGGCCGGGTGATCTCGAACTTGTACAGCTCGCCCTCGCCGATGCCGGGCACGAACAGCTCCCAGACCCCGGTGCCGCCGAGGGAGCGCAGCGGATAGCCCGTGCCGTCCCAGAAGTTGAACGTGCCGGCCAGGGACACGCCACGCGCGTTCGGCGCCCACACCGTGAAGCGGGTGCCGGTCACGCCCTGATGCGTCATGGGCTCGGCGCCGAGCGCCCGCCACAGCTCCTCGTGCCGGCCCTCGCCGATCAGATGCAGATCGAGCTCGCCCAGCGCGGGCAGGAAACGGTAGGCGTCCTCGGTCTCCTGCACCGACCCCTCGTACGTCACGAGCAGCCGGTAGGCCGCCGGGACCTCCAGCAGCGGCAGCAGCCCAGAGAAGAACCCCTCCCCGTCGTCATGCAGTTCGGCCCGCAGGTTCCCCGCGACGACGGTCACCGACAGGGCGAACGGCTTGAACGCGCGGAAGGCGACACCGCCGGGCACCGGGTGCGCGCCGAGCACGGAGTGCGGGGCGTGGTGGGTGCCGGTGAGCAGACGGTCCCGGTCGACGGCGTCGAGCGCGGGGGAGACGGCGATCTCCACCGGCTCGGCCGGCTTCGGGACCGCCTTCTGTGCGGGAATCCTCTTCTGCGCCGCCTTCTGCGCGGGGATCTTCTTGGCGGCCTTCTTCGGGGCGGTGCTCTTGGCCGACGGCGTGCTCTTCGCGGCCGTGCTCTTCGCCGCCGTGGTCTTCGCGGTGGCCTTCTTCGTCACCGCCTTCTTCGCGGCGGCCTTCTTGGCGGCCGGCTTCTTCGCCTCGGCCTTCTTGCCGGCCGTCTTCTTCGCGGCCGCCTTCTTCTGCCCGGCGGCCTTCGTCGCCTTCTTCGCCGTCCCCTTCTTCACGGCCTCCGCTGCCTCGGCGGCCTTGGTCGTCGCCCTCTTGGCGACGTTGGTCTTCTCGGCCGGCTGCGCGGCCGTGCTCTCGGCTTCCGAACCGCTGGAGGGAGTGGTGCGGGGGGTCACGGGCGGGGCCTCCTAGGCGAGGGTGGAGATGAAGGGCTGGACAGAGGGGACGGGGTGGTGGAGTCCGCGGCGAGGCGGCCTATGGCGGACAGCGGTACCGGGAGCCAGTCGGGGCGATGGCGGGCCTCGTAGACGACCTCGTAGATCGCCTTGTCGGTCTCGTACGCCCGCAGCAGCACCGGATCAGTCCGCGGGTCGGTGCCGCTGACCTGCGCGTACCCGGAGCAGTAGGCGGCCCGGCAGGCCTCGGCCCAGCCCGGTACCGGCAGGTCGGCCGAGTGGGCCGCGTAGTCGAACGAGCGCAGCATGCCCGCGACGTCCCGGACCGGGGGCTGCGGTATGCGCCGCTCGGCCAGCGGCTTCGACGGCTCGCCCTCGAAGTCGATGAGCCACCACCGGCCGCCGGGCGAACGCAGGCACTGCCCGAGGTGCAGATCGCCGTGGATGCGCTGGGCGGTCCAGGTGCAGCCCTCGGCGGCGAGGTCGGCCAGCGCCTCGAAGGCGGAGCGCAGCGCCGGCGCGTACGGCCGCAGGGCCGGCACCGCCTGCGCGGCCGCGTCGAGCCGCTCGACCATGCCGTCGACCAGCTGCTGCACCTGCGTGTGCCCCAGCGTCACCGTCGGCAGGGTGCGGGCGAGCGCGGTGTGCACCTCGGCGGTCGCCTGGCCCAGCGCCCGCGCCTCGGCGGCGAAGTCCTCGCTCTTGGCCAGCTCACGCAACGCCAGCTCCCACCCGTCCGCCGCGCCCTGCACGAAGGGCTGGAGCACGCCCAGTACGTACGACTCGCCGGCCAGCTCCGAGCAGAACCACGCCGTCGGCGCGGGCACCCGGTCGCAGCCCTCGCGGGCCAGCGCGAGCGGAAGTTCCAGGTCGGGATTGACGCCGGGCACGACCCGGCGCAACAGCTTCAGGATGAACGTATCGCCGTAGACGACCGACGAGTTCGACTGCTCCGAGGTGACCAGGCGCGGCACCAGAGCCGACCGGATCTCCTGGCCGTCGTCCCGTTCGAAGCGCAGCGCGCCGATCCGGGCCCCGGTGCGCAGGGCCTCCAGGAGCAGTTCGGCGGGGCGGGCGTCGCACAGGGCGTCGTAGACCGTCCGTCCGGCGAGCGGGCCCTCGGTCACGTGCCCGATCAGCGCGGGCGCGAGCCGCGGCGGCAGTGCCTCGCGGTCCCCTATGAGGAGCTGGTAGCAGTCGGCGGGCTGCTCGGGTGCGCCCGGCACCGGCACGAGCGGCTGATGAGCGCGCACCAGCAGGTGGTACAGGCCCAGCTTGGCGCCGGGCGGCAGCAGTTCGGTGGCGGCGACCAGCGAGAACCCGGTGACCGGACGCCCCTTGCCCGCGAACCACCGCTGTCGTGGCAGCCACTCCCGCAGCAGTGGATCAAGTGACGCAAGGAGGCCGGGCGAAGTGGTGACGGTACGTGTGACGGCTTCCGACATGGCGTCGCGTCCTTTCCCCGGGGGGTCGGGGTGTTACT
Source organism: Streptomyces sp. Y7 (assembly GCF_043195415.1). Lineage (NCBI taxonomy): Bacteria > Bacillati > Actinomycetota > Actinomycetes > Kitasatosporales > Streptomycetaceae > Streptomyces > Streptomyces sp. Y7. The sequence continues at coordinate 283,041 of NZ_JBIDDQ010000006.1, read as the reverse complement.
TCTGCGTGCCCCGGGCGGGGCGGCGGAAACCGCCCCGCCCGGGCTCTCAGGCGGCGTCCTTGCGCAGCCGGAACCAGTAGAAGCCGTGGCCCCCGAGCGTCAGCAAGTACGGGAGCTCACCGATGGCCGGGAATCGCACCCCGCCGAACAGCTCGACGGGATGTCGGCCGTTGAACGGTCGCAGATCCAGCTCCGTCGGCTGCGCGAACCGCGAGAAGTTGTGCACGCACAGCACCAGGTCGTCCTCGTACTCGCGCAGGAAGGCGAGGACCGCCGGGTTCGACGACTGCAGTTCGGTGTAGGTGCCGAGTCCGAACGCCGGGTTCTGCTTGCGGATCTCGATCATGCGGCGGGTCCAGTGCAGCAGCGAGGACGGCGAGGCCATGGACGCCTCGACGTTCGTCACCTGGTAGCCGTGGACCGGGTCCATGATGGTCGGCAGATACAGCCGCCCCGGATCGCAGGAGGAGAAGCCCGCGTTGCGGTCCGGGGTCCACTGCATGGGCGTGCGCACGGCGTCGCGGTCGCCGAGCCAGATGTTGTCGCCCATGCCGATCTCGTCGCCGTAGTACAGGATCGGCGAGCCGGGCAGCGACAGCAGCAGCGCGGTGAACAGCTCGATCTGGTTGCGGTCGTTGTCCAGCAGGGGCGCCAGCCTGCGCCGGATGCCGATGTTGGCGCGCATGCGGGGGTCCTTGGCGTATTCCGCCCACATGTAGTCGCGTTCCTCGTCGGTGACCATTTCGAGGGTCAGCTCGTCGTGGTTGCGCAGGAAGATGCCCCACTGGCAGCGGGAGGGAATGGCCGGCGTCTTGGCGAGGATTTCCGAGACGGGGTAGCGGGACTCCCGCCGCACGGCCATGAAGATGCGGGGCATGACGGGGAAGTGGAAGGCCATGTGGCATTCGTCGCCGCCACTGCTGTAGTCGCCGAAGTAGTCGACGACGTCCTCCGGCCACTGGTTGGCCTCCGCCAGCAGCACCGTGTCCGGGTAGTGCGCGTCGATCTCCTTGCGCACCCGTTTGAGCAGCTCGTGCGTCGCCGGAAGGTTTTCGCAGTTCGTGCCTTCCTCGGCGTAGAGGTAGGGCACGGCGTCGAGGCGGAAGCCGTCGATCCCGAGGTCCAGCCAGAACTTCAGGGCCGAGAGGATCTCCTCCACCACGGCCGGGTTCTCGTAGTTCAGGTCCGGCTGGTGGGAGAAGAAGCGGTGGAAGAAGTACTGCTTGCGGACCGGGTCGAAGGTCCAGTTGGAGGCCTCGGTGTCGACGAAGATGATCCGGGCGTCGGAATAGGCCTTGTCGTCGTCGGCCCAGACGTAGTAGTCGCCGTAGGGGCCGTCGGGGTCCTTTCTGGACTCCTGGAACCACGGGTGCTGGTCGCTGGTGTGGTTCATGACGAAGTCGATGATGACCCGCATGCCGCGCTGGTGGGCGGAGTCCACGAAATCCACGAAGTCGGCGAGGTCGCCGAATTCCGGCAGGACGGCGGTGTAGTCGGAGACGTCGTAGCCGCCGTCGCGGAGCGGTGATTTGAAGAAGGGCGGCAGCCACAGGCAGTCGACGCCGAGCCATTGCAGGTAGTCGAGTTTGGCGGTCAGGCCCTTGAGGTCGCCGACGCCGTCGCCGTTGCTGTCCTGGAAGGAGCGGACCAGGACCTCGTAGAAGACCGCGCGTTTGAACCAGTCGGGGTCACGATCCTTGGCAGGGGTGTCCTCGAAGGTGTCCTGAACGGGCTCGTTGACGATCATTTTGTGGGTGACCCTCCGATCTGCGGGGTGGACGGTCGCAGAACACGGCTGTGCCCATCCGGGGGATAACCCCCGGACCCCCGGCCGACGACGAGCACATGCGCGCCGCCAGGCAGAAGGCGCACATAGTTGGCCCTGCCCCAGTGATAGGTCTCGCCGGTGAGCTCGTCGCGCACCGGCACCGACTCGTGCCAGTCCAGGCCGAGTTGCGGCATGTCCAACGAGACCGTGGCCTCCTGGGTGTGGTGAGGGTCGAGGTTGGCGACCACCAGAACCGTGTTCGAGCCCTGCCGCTTGGAGTACGCGATCACCGCTTCCTGGTCCGCCTGGTGGAAGTGGAGGTCGCGCAGCTGCCGCAGGGCCGGATTCTCGCGCCGGATGGCGTTGAGGCGGGTGAGCAGGGGGGTGATGGTGCGGCCCTCGCGTTCGGCGGCGGCCCAGTCGCGCGGGCGCAGCTGGTACTTCTCCGAGTCGAGGTACTCCTCGCTGCCCTTGCGCAGCGGGGTGTTCTCGCACAGTTCGTAGCCGCTGTAGATGCCCCAGGTCGGTGACAGGGTCGCGGCGAGGACCGCGCGGACCTCGAAGGCGGGCCGGCCGCCGTCCTGCAGGTAGGCGTGCAGGATGTCGGGGGTGTTGGCGAAGAAGTTCGGCCGCATGTAGGCGGCCGCCTCCCCGGACAGCTCCGTCAGGTACTGCGTCAGCTCCTGCTTGCTGTTGCGCCAGGTGAAGTACGTGTACGACTGCTGGAACCCGATCTGCGCCAGCGTGTGCATCATCGCCGGCCGGGTGAACGCCTCCGCCAGGAAGATCACGTCCGGGTCGGTACGGCCCACGTCCGCGATCACCCGCTGCCAGAACACCACCGGCTTGGTGTGCGGATTGTCCACCCGGAAGATCCGCACCCCGTGGTCCATCCAGTGCCGCAGCACCCGCAGCGTCTCGGCGACCAGACCGTCCATGTCCGCGTCGAACGCGACCGGATAGATGTCCTGGTACTTCTTCGGCGGGTTCTCCGCATACGCGATCGTGCCGTCCGCACGGTGATGGAACCACTCCGGATGCTTGTCCACCCACGGATGATCCGGCGAACACTGCAGCGCGAAGTCCAGCGCCACCTCCAGACCCAGCTCCCCGGCACGCGCCACGAACCGGTCGAAGTCCTCGATCGTGCCCAGGTCCGGATGGACCGCGTCATGACCGCCCTCGGGCGAACCGATCGCCCACGGCACCCCGACATCGCCGGCCCCCGCCGACAGCGTGTTGTTGGGGCCCTTGCGGAACGTCGTGCCGATCGGATGGATCGGCGGCAGATAGACCACGTCGAACCCCATCGCCGCGATCTGCGGCAACCGGCCGGCGGCCGACTCGAACGTGCCGTGCGGGCGTTCCGCGGTGCCCTCGGAACGCGGGAAGAACTCGTACCAGGACCCGTACAGCGCCCGCTCCCGCTCCACCAGCAGCGGCAACGGATCCGACGACGTCACCAGATCCCGCAACGGATGACGCCCCAGCACCGCGTCGACCTCGGGCGTCAGGGAGGCCGCCAACCGCCAGGCCGCCGGGCGGCTTTCGTCCCGCAGGGCCTCGGCGGCCGCGAGGATCACCGGCCGCCCCTCGCCCTCGGGCACCCCGGCGGCGGCCCGCTCGTACAGCCGGGCGCCCTCCTCGAGCACCAGGTCCGTGTCCATCCCGGCGGGGATCTTGATCTCGGCGTGGTGCCGCCAGGTGCTGATGGGGTCGCCCCATGCCTCCACACGGTAGGTCCAGTTGCCCGGCTCGCCGGCGGTGACGTCGGCGCCCCAGCGGTCGGTGCCGGGGGCGAGTTCACGCATCGGGGTCCAGGGGCCGGGTCGGCCGTCCGGATCGGTCAGTACGACATTGGCGGCCACGGCGTCGTGTCCCTCGCGGAACACGGTCGCCGAGATCTCGAAGGTCTCGCCCACGACGGACTTCGCGGGCCTGCGTCCTTGCTGGACGACCGGGCGGACGTCGAGAACCGGTATGCGCCCGACACCGCCGGCCGGGTCGGTCGTGGAGGGTCGCTCCGGAGCCGGCGGTCCGGTCTCGGCGGCGGTGGCGCGGGGGACTGGTGGTGCTGCGGCGCGAGGCGTCGGGGGTGTGGACGACTGGTGGTGCATGGCGGGCATGACCGCTCCTGTCCGCGTCAACGTTGGTGGGCGGATGGCTGTGGGGAGGTGGGTCCTGCGTGGTGACTGTGTCGCTGTGCGGCCGGGGCCGCGTGGGGGTGTACGCCCGGGGGCGCACGGTGGGGTGTACCGGAGGAGCCTTCCCACCCTATTCGTGTGGGCAATCCGGCACTTTGTTAACTACTCACGCGTATGTCTACGCACAAGACCGGCCCCGTTCCTCAGGAACGGGGCCGGTGTCCGCACTTCGCCGTGAAGTGGCCGCTACGAGCCCGGTACCTGCAGGAGTTTGTTCGGCGAGCCGAGCCCGCGGCCGGATACCTTGCCGGAAACGGCCTGTGTCACAAGGGCCTTGGAGACCTGGGCCGGCGACGCCTTGCGATGGTCCGCGAGATAGAGCGCGGCCACCCCCGCCACGTGCGGTGATGCCATCGACGTACCGGAGTAGGTGGCCCGCCCGGTGTCGCTCGCGTGGGACGCCGAGGTGATCGACACGCCCGGGGCGAACACATCCAGCGCCGGCCCGATGTTGGAGAAACCGGCCCGTGCGTCCTTCTTGTCGGTGGCCCCGACCGTGATGGCCTCCCGCACCCCCGCGGGGGAGTACAGCCCCGCCGGCAGCCCGTCGTTGCCCGCGGCCACGGTGTAGGTGACACCGGCGGCGATGGAGTTGCGAACGGCGGCGTCCAGCTGCGCGTTGCGGCCGCCCCCGAGGCTGACGTTGGCGACCGCCGGCTTCCTCGCGTGCCTGGTCACCCAGTCGATGCCCGCGATGACCTGTGCCGTCGTGCCGCCGCCCGCGTTGTCCAGGACGCGTACGGCCACGACCTCGGCCTTCTTGGCCACGCCGTACTGCCGGCCCGCGATGGTGGCGGCGACATGCGTGCCGTGGCCGTTGCCGTCGCCGGCCCCCTTGTCGTTGCCGACGAAGTCCCAGCCGTAGCTCGCCCGGCCCCCGAAGTCCTTGTGCGAGATGCGGATGCCGGTGTCGATGACGTAGACCTTCACCCCGGCGCCCGCGGACTCGGGCCAGGTGTACCGCTTGTTCAGCGGAAGATTGGCCTGATCGATGCGGTCGAGACCCCAGGACGGCGGGTTCTTCTGCGTGTGCTCCAAGGTCACCCGGGTGTCCTGGACGACGGAGGCGACCGCGGGGTCGGCCGCGAGCCGCTTGGCCTGTCTCTCGTCGGCCCGGACGGCGTAGCCGTTGAGAACCGTGCCGTAGGTGTGGCTTATTTTCGCCCCGTACTTTTCGGCGAGGCTCTTTCCGGCCGCCGACGGTGCCTTCGTCTCCCCCTTGAGTGTCACCACGTAACTGCCGCTGACGGAGCCGGGGTCCCCGGCGCCGAGTATCTGCCCCTCCGGTACGGCGTGCGCGGGCATGGTGGCGGCCGAAAGCGCGACGACACAGGTCACCGCGGTCAGACCACCCGCCCGGCGCAGACGCCGTGTACGCGTCCGTGCCATGGTGTGAGTTCCCCTCCTCAACTCGGCGCGCGGCGGCCGGGAATCACCGGGTGCACCCGGCCCGGCCGGTGCGCCACTGTCACCCTCTCGTGAGGTGAGAAGTCGCCACAAGGACGCCTACGGGGGCGGAATCGGCCATATCGTCTATGGGGGATCCGTAAAGGTTGCGCTCGATTTCGGACGGAGGTGCTCACCCCTCTTCGCTTGACAGCCGCAAAAACGCCCTGTGGTGACGAAGCCCCGCATACCGATACCGTCGGGGGCGATGACGGGACCCACACCGCCGTGTGTCCCCTGCCACGTGCTGCCCGAGGTGAACCGTGAAGGCGATCCGTCGATTCACCGTCCGACCTGTCCTCCCCGAACCCCTCCGGCCCCTCAGCGACCTGGCGCGCAATCTGCGCTGGTCCTGGCATGCGGAGACCCGCGACCTCTTCCAGTCCGTGGACCCCGAGTGCTGGGCCGCCACGGGCAACGACCCCGTACGGCTGCTGGGCAGCGTCTCGCCCGCACGCCTCGCGGAACTGGCGGAGGACCGCCGCTTCCTGCGCCGGCTGACCGTGGTCGCCGGCGACCTCAACGACTACGTCACCGGTGGACGCTGGTACCAGGACCAGTCCGCCGAACTCCCCGCCGCCGTCGCCTACTTCTCACCCGAATTCGGCGTCACGGCGGCTCTGCCGCAGTACTCCGGCGGCCTCGGCATCCTCGCCGGGGACCACCTCAAGGCGGCCAGCGACCTCGGTGTGCCGCTCATCGGAGTCGGGCTGCTGTACCGGCACGGCTACTTCCGCCAGACGCTGTCCCGGGACGGCTGGCAGCAGGAGCACTACCCCGTCCTGGACCCCAACGAGCTGCCGCTGGCGCTTCTGAAGGAGCCCGACGGCACCCCCACCCAGGTCTCCCTCGCCCTGCCCGGCGGCAGGTCGCTGCACGCCCGCGTCTGGCTGGCCCAGGTCGGCCGGGTGCCGCTGCTGATGCTCGACTCCGACGTCGAGGACAACGACCCCGGCGAGCGCGGGGTGACCGACCGGCTCTACGGCGGCGGCAGTGAGCACCGGCTGCTCCAGGAGATGCTGCTGGGCATAGGAGGGGTACGGGCGGTGCGGACGTACTGCCGGCTGACCGGTCACCCCGAGCCCGAGGTGTTCCACACCAACGAGGGACACGCCGGCTTCCTCGGTCTGGAGCGCATCGCCGAGCTGGCCGCCGGCGGGCTGGACTTCGAGCCCGCGCTGGAGGCCGTCCGCGCGGGCACGGTCTTCACCACCCACACCCCCGTCCCGGCCGGCATCGACCGCTTCGACCGTGAGCTGGTCGCCCACCACTTCGGCCCCGACGCCGAGCTCCCCGGCATCGACGTCGAGCGGATCCTCCAGCTCGGCATGGAGACCTACCCCGGCGGCGAGCCGAACCTCTTCAACATGGCCGTGATGGGCCTGCGCCTGGGGCAGCGGGCCAACGGGGTCTCGCTGCTGCACGGCAACGTCAGCCGCGAGATGTTCTCGGGCCTGTGGCCGGGGTTCGACCCCGACGAGGTGCCGATCACCTCGGTCACCAACGGCGTCCACGCCCCGACCTGGGTCGCCCCCGAGGTCTTCCGCCTCGGCGCCCGCCAGATCGGCGTCCAGCGCACCGAGGACGCGCTGACGGTGGGCGGCTCGGACCGCTGGGACGCGGTCGGGGAGATCCCGGACCAGGACGTCTGGGAACTGCGGCGGGTGCTGCGCGAGCAGCTGGTGACGGAGGTGCGGGAGCGGCTGCGCGCGTCCTGGCGCCAACGGGGGGCGGGGACGGCCGAGCTGGGCTGGATCGACGGTGTCCTCGACCCCGACGTCCTCACCATCGGATTCGCGCGCAGGGTTCCCTCGTACAAACGCCTCACCCTGATGCTCCGCGACCGTGACCGGCTGATGGACCTGCTCCTGCATCCCGAGCGGCCCATCCAGATCGTGGTGGCGGGCAAGGCGCACCCTGCCGACGACGGCGGGAAGCGCCTGGTGCAGGAGCTGGTGCGCTTCGCGGACGACCCGCGGGTGCGCCACCGCATCGTCTTCCTGCCGGACTACGGCATGGCGATGGCCCAGAAGCTCTACCCCGGCTGCGACATCTGGCTGAACAACCCGCTCCGGCCGCTGGAGGCCTGCGGCACCTCCGGCATGAAGGCCGCCCTGAACGGCTGCCTCAACCTGTCGGTCCTGGACGGCTGGTGGGACGAGTGGTTCCAGCCCGACTTCGGCTGGGCGATCCCCACCGCGGACGGCACCGGCACGGACCCGGACCGCCGGGACGACATAGAGGCCGCGGCGCTGTACGACCTGCTGGAACAGCGCGTCACGCCCCGCTTCTACGAGCGCGGCCAGAGCGGCCTGCCCGACCGCTGGATCGAGATGGTCCGCCAGACCCTCACCCTGCTCGGCCCGAAGGTCCTGGCGGGCAGGATGGTCCGCGAGTACGTGGAGCGCCTCTACACGCCGGCCGCGCACGCGCACCGCGCGATGACCGCGGACGCGGCGCGTGAACTCGCCGTGTGGAAGGCGCGGGTGCGCTCCGCCTGGCACGACGTCAGCGTCGACCACGTGGAGACGTCCGTGTCCACGGTGACGGCGACGGCCGAACTCGGCTCGACCCTCACCCTGCACGTCCGCGTCGGCCTGGGCGACCTCGCCCCGGACGACGTGGAGGTCCAGGCGGTCTCCGGCCGCGTCGACCCGGAGGACCGCATCGCGGACGCCTCGACGGTGCCCCTGAAACCGACGGGCGGCCCCGACATCGAGGGCCGCTGGACCTACGAGGGCCCCCTGTCCCTGGACCGCACGGGACCCTACGGCTACACCGTCCGCATCCTGCCGGCCCACCGTCTGCTGGCGTCGAGCGCGGAGCTGGGGCTGGTGGCGGTGCCCGCCGAGGACCTGGGGGAGGGCGCGGGGCTGCTGATGCGGTGACGCCGTCGCGGGCGCGAGGCCCCGGGAGGACCGGGTGCCTCCTCAGTACTCCTTGACCTCGCGCTCGCACAGCTGCCGCAGCACATGGCCGCACCGCCGCGCATAGGCATGCTGCAACCCCCGTGCGGCCGGACCGCCCGCGCGGGTGTACCACTTGGCCGGGCGGCTGAAGGCGCGGACCGTGAGCCAGACCGTGCCGTCGCCGGTGCGTTCGACGAGGAAGGCCTCCTCGCCGCACTCGGGGTGGCCGGCGAGGGTGCCGTAGGCGAGGCCGACGCGGCGGTGCTCGTCCGCCGTCCAGACCACCCGGCACGGGGCTTTGATGACGCCGGCGAGGGTGACCGTGACGTCCACGTCGGGGGCCGCGCGCTCCGCCGAGACCTCGATGCCCACGCCCAGCTCGCGGTGCATCTCCCAGGTCATGACCGCCTCGGCGGCTCTGCGGAAGACGTCCTCGCCCTCGCCGATGCGGGTGCGCACGTGCAGGGGGTGGAAGCCGGGCGGGCAGAAGCCGTTCTCCCGGGTCGCGCCGACGTCTTCGTAGGTGAAGGACATGGGTCCCAAGAGTAGGGCGGCACCCGGGGATGCCTTCGTCCCGGGTGCCGCCCGTGCGACTACGTGCGCGTCAGCTCACGTTGATGGCCGACCAGGCGGCCGCCACCGTCTTGTACTCCGTGCTGGTGGCGCCGTACAGGGCGGACGCCGCGCTCAGCGTCGCCGTGCGGGCGGCCTTGTAGTTGGTGGTCGAGGTCATGTACTCGGTCAGCGCCTTGTACCAGATCGCGGCGGCCTTGTCCCGGCCGATCCCGGTGACCGTCGAGCCGTTGGACGTCGGGGAGTTGTAGCTCACCCCGTTGATCGTCTTCGCGCCGCTGCCCTCCGACAGGAGGTAGAAGAAGTGGTTCGCCGGGCCCGAGGAGTAGTGCACGTCCAGGCCGCCCAGCGACGAGGACCAGCTGTCCTTGGACGCGCCGTCCTTGCTCGGCTTGTCCATGTAGCGCAGCGGGGTGCCGTCGCCGTTGATGTCGATCTCCTCGCCGATGAGGTAGTCACCGACGTCGGAGGAGTTCTTGGCGTAGAACTCGACCGCCGTGCCGAAGATGTCGGACGTGGCCTCGTTCAGGCCGCCCGACTCTCCGCTGTAGTTCAGGCCCGCGGTGTTGGAGGTGACGCCGTGGGTCATCTCGTGGCCGGCCACGTCCAGCGAGGTCAGCGGGTTGGTGTTGCCCTCGCCGTCGCCGTACGTCATGCAGAAGCAGCTGTCGTCCCAGAAGGCGTTGACGTAGGCGTTGCCGTAGTGGACGCGGGAGTAGGCGCCCTTGCCGTCGTTCTTGATGCCGTTGCGGCCGAAGGTGTTCTTGTAGAAGTCCCAGGTCTCCTGGGCGCCGTAGGCCGCGTCGACGGCGGCCGTCTGGTCGGTGGAGGAGCTGGAGGCCGTGCCGGTGCCCCAGGTGTCGTCCGCGTCGGTGAACAGCGTTCCGGTGCCGGACGTCCTGCGGGCCAGGTTGTACGTCTTGTGGCCGCCGCGCGTGGTGTCGTAGAGCTGGTACGTCGAGCCCGACTTGGTGGTGCCGAGGGTGACCGTGCCCGAGTACAGGCTCTTGCCGGTGCCGGTCTCGATGCCCTGGTACTCGAAGAGCTTCTTGCCGGTGGCGGCGTCGGTGATGACGTGCAGCTCGTTCGGGGTGCCGTCGTCCTGGAGACCGCCGACGACCGTCTCGAACGCGAGGGTCGGCTTGCCGTTCGCCGCCCAGATCACCTTGCGGGGCGCCTTGTCCGCCTCGGTCTTCTTCGAACCGGCCGACTTGGCGAGCGAGACCGCCTGGCCCTCGGCCTTGGCCGCGGTGATGGCCGGCTTCAGCGAGGCGACCTTGATGGTGGCCGACGTCGCCTTGGTCACGCCCCTTCTCGCGCCCGACGCCGACTCGTGGACGACCAGGTCGCCGCCGAGGACCGGCAGGCCCGCGTAGGTGCGCTCGTAGCGGGTGTGGACGCTGCCGTCGGCGTCCTTGACGACGTCCTTGACGACCAGCTTCTCCTGGGCGCCGAGGCCTATCTCGTCGGCGGTGTCGGCCGCCTTCGCCTGGCGGTCCTGGATGAGCGTGGTGCGCGCGGCCGGGGCGAGCGCGACCGGTACGGCGAGCGGGGTGGCCTGCGTGCCGGCGGGGGCCGCGGCGGCCGAACCACCGGTGGTCAGGGCGGTGGCGAGGAGGGCCCCGGCGGCCACGGAGGTGGCGATGGCCAGGGTGGTGCGCTTGCGACGCGCGTAGAGGGGGGTCACACGAGCTCCTTTTGTGGGGGAGGTGCATTGGTGCTGGTGCGGCGGGTGGGGGAAGCGTGTCACCTGGGACGCGTACATGTCAGGAGTGCTCGGTGATGTTGGCCAAGATTTGACTGAAGGGTGAATGTTTCAGAAACGTGAACGGGCGTCGTCCCGGCGGGAGTTGAACCCACCGAGACGACGCCCTGTCAGTGGCGGACCGTCATCGGGCCTACGGGAAGGTGAGCTTCCAGCTGTTGATGTAGCCGGTGTCGATGGCCGCGTTGTCCTGGACGCGCAGCGTCCAGACGCCGTTGGCGACCTCCGAGGAGGCGTTCACCGTGTAGGTGGTGTTGATGTTGTCCGCGCTCCCGCCGGTGCCGTACGCCTTCAGCGTGTACACCGTGCCGTCGGGGGCCAGCAGATCCACCTTGAGGTCACCGATGTAGGTGTGGACGATGTCCACGGCGACCTGGAGGTTGGAGGGCGCGTTGCCGGTCCGCCCGGAGACGGTGATCGGCGACGTGACCGCCGCGCCCCGGTCCGGGATCGCCACGTCGGCGGTGTTCTCGAAGGAGGTACCGCCACCGCCGCCGGGACGCGAGCCCACCGCGACGCCGGCCCAGGCGTGCTGCACCGCCGCGTACTCGGCGCTGGTGGTGCCGTACAGCTCACCGGCCGCCGCGAGGGTGCCGGTGCGGGCGCCCGCGTAGTTGGTGTTCGACGTGAACTTGGTGGTCAGGGCGCGGAACCAGATCTTCTCCGCCTTGTCGCGGCCGATGCCGGTGACCGGAAGGCCGTCCGAGGTGGGCGAGTTGTAGGTGACACCGTTGATGGTCTTGGTGCCGCTGCCCTCGCTCAGCAGGTAGAAGAAGTGGTTCGCGGGGCCCGAGGAGTAGTGCACGTCGATCGAGCCGATGCCCGAGTACCAGGCGTCCTTGGACGCGCCGTCCTTGCTCGGCTTGTCCATGTAGCGCAGCGGGGTGCCGTCGCCGTTGATGTTGATCTCCTCGCCGATGAGGTAGTCACCGACGTCGGAGGAGTTGTTGGCGTAGAACTCGACGGTCGAACCGAAGATGTCGGAGGTCGCCTCGTTCAGGCCGCCGGACTCGCCGCTGTAGATGAGGCCCGCGGTGTTGGAGGTGACGCCGTGGGTCATCTCGTGGCCGGCCACGTCGATCGACGTCAGCGGGTTGGCGTTGCCCGAGCCGTCGCCGTACGTCATGCAGAAGCAGCTGTCGGACCAGAACGCGTTCACGTAGTTGTTGCCGTAGTGGACGCGGGAGTAGGCGCCGACGCCGTCACCCCGGATGCCGCTGCGGCCGTGCACGTTCTTGTAGTAGTCCCACGTCAGCGCGGCACCGTAGTGCGCGTCGGCGCCCGCGGTCTCCAGGTTGGACGCGGTGCCGTTGCCCCACACGTCGTCGGGACCCGAGAAGAGGGTGCCGGTGCCGGAGGTGCCGCGGTTGAGGTTGTACGTCTTGTGGCCGCCGCGCGCGCCGTCGGTCAGGTTGTACGTCGACCCGGACTGCGTGGTGCCGAGCGTCACCGTGCCGCTGTACATCGTGTTGCCGGTACCGGTCTCGATGGCCTGGTACTCGTACAGCTTGGCGCCGGTGGCGGCGTCGGTGACGACGTGCAGCTCGCTCGGGGTGCCGTCCTCCTGGAGGCCGCCGACGACGGTCTCGTAGGCCAGGGTCGGCGTGCCCTTCGCGGCCCAGATCACCTTGCGCGGCGCCTTGTTGACGTCCGGGCTCTTGGCGTCCTCGGCCTTCGCCGCGGCCAGCGCCTGCTTCTCGGCCTTGGCGGCGGGGACGGCGGCGGTCGTGGTCGCCGGCGCGATGGCGGCGCGGGTCGCCTTCACGACGTCCTTGGTGGCGCCGGACTTCGTGGTCTCGACGACGAGGTCGCCGCCCAGGACGGGCAGGCCGTCGTAGGTCCGCTCGTAGCGGGTGTGGACCGTGCCGTTGCCGTCCTTGACGACGTCACGGACGACCAGCTTCTCCTTGGCGCCCAGGCCCAGGTCCTTGGCGGTGTCCGCCTTGGTGGCGTTGGCGTCGCGTATCAGCTCGGCGCGCTGGGCGGGGGACAGCTTGACGGCCTCGGCGCCCGGTATGACCTTGCCCGCGGCCGACGGTGCCTTCTCCGGGGCTGCGGTGGCGGCGCCCGTCTGGACGGCCGCGGCGATCAGGGCGGAGACGCCGACCAGGGCGACAGCGGCGGCCCGGCGGTGCGTCGTGTGGGGGGTGCGTCTGTGGGAGGAACTGTCTCTCAACACTGACTCCTTCTGCGCGGCCGCGGATCACGCGGCCAGGGGAGACCGGTCGGCGGGTGGGCCGTCCGGGCAGATCGGGTGGTACGCAGAACGACGTGCGCGTGCGGGAGCTGGCCGCGGACACCGCCGTGTGACGGTGCTGTGGGGTTGCTGTGTCGCGGCCGTGGGAAGAGTGGCAGGTGACTGCGGTTTCTGTCAGGACCGCGTCAGGAAGTTGGCCGGAAATCGTTCGTTGTCCGGGAGTTCACGTTCGATAAACGGACCTGTTGACTCAGGCGTCGATACGGCCGAGATCGCGCAGCCACGCGGCCGCGTTGCCGTCGGAGGGTGCCCGCCAGTCGCCGCGCGGAGAGAGCGAACCGCCGGCCGAGACCTTCGGACCGTTCGGCATCGCCGAGCGCTTGAACTGTGCGAACGCGAAGAAGCGACGGCAGAAGACCTCCAGCCAGTGCCGGATCTCGGCCAGGTCGTACGCCACCCGCTTCGCCTCGGGGAACCCCGGAGGCCAGGCGCCCGCGTCCGCCTCGTGCCAGGCGTGCCACGCCAGGAACGCGATCTTCGACGGCCGGAAGCCGTACCGCAGGACGTGGAAGAGCGTGAAGTCGTGCAGGGCGTACGGCCCGATCTTCGACTCGGTGGACTGCATCTCCTCGCCCGGCACCAGCTCGGGGCTGATCTCGGTGTCGAGGATCGCGGCCAGGGTCCTGCCGGTCTCCTCGTCGAACTGCTCGCTGCCGATGACCCAGCGGATCAGATGCTGGATCAGCGTCTTCGGCACACCGGAGTTGACGTTGTAGTGGCTCATCTGGTCGCCCACGCCGTACGTGGACCAGCCCAGCGCCAGCTCCGACAGGTCGCCGGTGCCCAGCACGATGCCACCGCGCTGGTTCGCGAGCCGGAACAGGTAGTCGGTGCGCAGGCCCGCCTGGACGTTCTCGAAGGTGACGTCGTACACCGGCTCACCGGCCGCGAAGGGGTGGCCCATCTCCTTCAGCATCAGCCGCGCGGTCGGCGTGATGTCCAGCTCGGCCGCGGTCACGCCGAGCGAGTTCATCAGCTTGTGGGCGTTGTCCTTGGTGTGGTCGCTGGTTGCGAAGCCCGGCAGGGTGAACGCCAGGATGTCGCTGCGCGGACGCCCGGCCCGGTCCATCGCGCGGGCGGCGACGATCAGCGCGTGCGTGGAGTCCAGCCCGCCCGACACCCCGATGACGACCTTCGGACCGCCGATCGCGCCCAGCCGCTGCTGCAGGCCCGCGACCTGGATGTTGTACGCCTCGTAGCAGTCCAGCGCGAGCCGGTCCGCGTCGGCCGGCACGAACGGGAAGCGCTCCACCCGGCGCTTCAGCCCCAGGTCCGCCGTCGGCGCGTCGAGCCGGAACGCCACCCGCCGGAAATCACCGGTGCGCCCGGCGTGCGTGCGCCGGTTGTCGTCGAACGTGCCCATCCGCTGACGCTCCTGCCGCAGCAGGTCCAGGTCGACATCGGCGACGGCGTACTGGTCGCCGAGCGCGAAGCGGTCCGTCTCGGCCAGCAGCAGGCCGTTCTCGTAGATCATGGTCTGGCCGTCCCACGACAGGTCCGTCGTCGACTCGCCCAGACCCGCCGCCGAGTACACGTACGCCGCCAGGCAGCGCGAGGACGCCGACCGGCACAGCAGCCGGCGGTCCTCGGCCCGGCCGACCGTGATCGGGCTGCCGGAGAGGTTCGCGAGCACGGTCGCGCCGGCCAGTGCCGCCTCCGCGCTCGGCGGCACCGGCACCCACATGTCCTCGCAGATCTCCGCGTGCAGCACCAGTCCCGGGACGTCCTGCGCCTCGAAGAGCAGATCCACCCCGAACGGCACCTCCGCGCCGCCGACCCGGATCGTGCCGCCGCGCTCGTCGTGACCGGACGCGATCTGCCGCTGCTCGTAGAACTCGCGGTAGTTCGGCGGGTACGACTTCGGCGCCACACCGAGGATCCGGCCGCGGTGCACGATCACCGCGCAGTTGTAGATCCGGTGGCGATGCCGCAGCGGCGCGCCCACGACCAGCACCGGCAGCAGGTCCGCCGACCCGGCCACCACCGCGCCGAGAGCCTGCTCCACGTCGTCGAGCACCGCGTCCTGCAGCAGCAGGTCCTCGATCGAGTAGCCGGTCAGGCCCAGCTCGGGGAAGACGGCGACCGCGACGCCGTCCCGCGCGCACGCCTGCGCCTGCCGCAGCACCGCCTCCGCGTTGGCGAGCGGGTCGGCGATGACGGTGTGGCCCGTACACGCGGCGACCCGCGCGAAGCCGTGCTGGTAGAGCGACCAGAAGTTCAATGCACTGCGGCTTTCTACTGTGGCTTGCTTCAGCGTGCCAGGGATCTCCTACGGCAACGAGCATAGATCGCCTGTTCAGGCGGACCGCTCCCCGTGCCAGGACCGCCACAGCGCCGCGTACGCCCCGTCCGCCGCGACCAGCTCGTCATGGGTGCCGAGCTCGGTGAGCCGGCCGTTCTCCATCACGGCCACACGGTCCGCGTCGCTGGCGGTGTGCAGCCGATGGGCGATGGCGATGACGGTCCGGCCCTGAAGCACGGCGGCCAGCGCGCGCTCGGTGTGCCGGGCGGTCGTCGGGTCGAGCAGCGCCGTCGCCTCGTCGAGGATCAGGGTGTGCGGGTCGGCCAGCACCACCCGGGCGAGCGCGAGCTGCTGTGCCTGCGAGCCGTCCGTGGCACGGCCGCCGTCGCCCAGCGCCGTGTCCAGGCCGTCGGGCAGCCGCCGTACCCAGGAGTCGGCGCCGACCGCGGTCAGCGCGGCCCACAGGTCGTCGTCCGTGGCGGACGGCTCGGCGATCCGGAGGTTGTCGCGGACCGTGCCGAGGAAGACGTGGTGCTCCTGGGTGACCAGCACGACCTGGCGGCGCAGCTGCTCCGGGCCGAGCGCGACGACCGGCACACCGCCGACCGTCACCGAGCCGGCGGTCGGCGCGTCCACACCCGCGAGCAGCCGGCTCAGGGTCGTCTTCCCGGCGCCGGACGGACCGACCACCGCGAGGCGTTCCCCGGGCCGCACGGTCAGGTCGACATCGCTGAGGACCTCGCCGCCGCGGTCGTAGGCGTAGCGCACGCCGGTGACGTCGATCCGGTCGTCGGCGGGGGCGGGGGACTCGGTCTCCCTCGCCCGCGGAGCCCGCGCGAGACCCTCCACGCGGGCGAACGAGGCGCCGCTGCTCTGGAGTTGCTCGATCCGCATGAGGATCTCGTCCAGCGGCTCGGCCAGCCGCTGCAGATACAGGGCCGCCGCCACCACCGAGCCCAGACTCAGCGCGCCGCGCTCCAGCAGCACGCCGCCGAGCAGCAGGACCGTCACCACGGGGACCAGGTACGACACCTCGACGGCCGGGAAGAACACCGTGCGCAGGAACAGGGTGTACAGGCGGGTGCGCCGGGACGTCTCCAGCGCGTCGCGGCTCGCGGCCACCCGGCGCCGTTCGAGGCGCAGGGCCTCGATGGTGCGGGCACCGGTCGCCGTCGACGCGACGATCTCCGCGATGTCCGAGGTGGCCGCGCCCTCCGCGAGATAGCCGTCGCGCGCCCGGCGCAGGTACCAGCGCAGCGCCCACCAGATACCGCCGAAGCCGAGCACTCCGCAGAGCCCGAGCAGCGGGTCCAGGGTGATGACCGCGGCGAGCAGGAACACCGCCTGCACAGAGCTGATGAGCAACTCCGGGCCGGCGTCGCGCAGGGTCGTGCCGACCAGGGCGACGTCCGCGGTGCCCCGCGCGGTGAGGTCGCCGGCGCCGGCGCGCTCCACGACGTTCGCGGGCAGGGCGAGGGTGCGGTCGACGAAGTCCTCGCGGATGCGGGCCAGGGTGCGCTCGCCGAAGCGGTGGCCGACGTAGCGGGCCCAGCGGGCCAGCAGCAGCTGGGCCCCGGCCGCGAGCAGGATCGCCAGGGCCAGTCTGTCCACGGCCGCGACGCCGTGGCCGGCGCGGACCTCGTCGATGATGCGGCCGACCAGCCAGGGCGCGGCGAGGCCGGCGACCGCTGCGAGGGAGTTCAGGGCGAGTACGGCGGTGAAGGCCCTGGCGTCGGCTCGGACGAGGCGGATCGTGGCCCGGCGGACGTCCTTGGGCGTTGCGATGGGGAGGGTGGTACGGGGCAGAGTCCGGGGCTTGCGTTCGGCTGCCGGGGGCCGGTGCGTCGGGGCTTGTCGCGCAGTTCCCCGAGCCCCCGAGGAGCGGCGTTGACGATCCGTCACTTCACGATCTCCTCGGCATCCTCGTCCCGGGCCACCAGCGCTCGGTACGCCGGCTCCTCGTCCAGCAGTTCGCGGTGCGTGCCCGTAGCCGTGACCTTGCCGTCGACCAGGAAGTGGACGGTGTCCGCGCGGTCCAGGACCAGCGGGGACGTCGTCGTCACCAGCGTCGTGCGGCCCTGGCGTTCCGCGTGCAGGCGTTCGGCGACCCGTGCCTCCGTGTGCGCGTCCAGGGCCGAGGTCGGCTCGATGGCCAGCAACACCTCGGGGTCGGCCAGCAGGGCGCGGACCAGGCGGACGCGCTGGCGCTGCCCGCCGGAGAGGTTGCGGCCCTGGGCGTCGATCGGGCTGTCCAGGCCGTCGGGGAGAGCGCGCACGATGTCCTCGGCGACCGCCGTCCGCACGGCCTGCGCGATCGCCGGTTCGTCCCGGTCGGCGGAACCCGAGATCAGCTCCCGGAGGGTGTCCGCGAACAGGTCGGCCTCGTGGTCGGCGACCAGGATGCGCTGTCTGATCTGCGGTAACGCGATCTCGGTCAGGGGCACCGCGCCCCACGTCGCCGTCGAGGGGGTGTAGCGGCCGAGACGGTCCACGACGGCCGTGGTGTCCGCCGGCGACGCCCCCGCCAGCGCGGTCAGACGGCCGGGCGCCACCCGTACCCCCGACTCCGGGTCGTGCAGTACGGAAGGCTCCGCGGGCGCGTCACGGGTGCCGGTGTCGGTCATCGGCTCCAGCCGCAGGAACCCCACGACCCGACGCGCCGCCACCACCCCGCGGGACGCCATGTAGACGAACTCGACGAAGAAGGCCACCGGGCGGACGAGGACCGCGACATAGCCGTAGACGGACACCAACTCGCCCACCGTGATGACGCCCTGGGCCGCCAGCCAGGTCACCACCGCCAGGAACAGCGTCGGCAGCCCCAGCCCGAGGGCCTGCACCCAACTGGTCACCGCGCCCACCCGGTACCCCTGGGCGCGCAGCCGCTGCGAGTCACGGTGGAAGGCGTCGGCGACCAGGTCCTTGCCGCCGAGGCCGTTGAGGACCCGCAGTCCGCCCGCGAGGTCGGCGATCCGCGCGGTCAGGACGCCCTGCCGCTCCCGGTACTCCGTCTCCGCGCCCTGCAACCGGCCGAGCAGCGGCCCGACGAGCACGGCGATGGCCGGCATACCAAGCAGCACGGTCACCGCGATCGGCACCGACACCGACACCAGCAGCACCGCGACCGTCAGATAGGCGACGATCGCGCCGAACCCCGGCCCGATGACGGTCAGGGCGACGCTGATGGTCTGCACGTCGCCCACGCCGATCGTGACGACCTCCCCGGCCCCGATCCGGCGCGGCAGCGCGGCGCCCAGCCGCGCCGACTGCCCGACCAGGACCTTGATCGTGCGGAAGAGGGCGTCCATCCGGACCCGTGTCATCGTGCGGTGCCGCATGATGCTCAGCCAGGCGTTGAACACATGCACCACGGCCAGGGCACCGGTCCACGCCACCAGCGCCGCCGGATCACCCGGCGCGAGCCCTTCGTCCACCGCGCGCGAGAGCAGATACGGCGCCGCCGCCAGCAGCACCATCCACACGGCGGAGATCAGGGATCCGAGCGCGGAGCGTCCCGCCTGCCGGGTCACCAGCCACCACAGATAGCGTGCGCCGCCGCGACAGTCGGGCTCGCCCGGATCCTCGTACGCGTCGATCATCGTCCCCGTGCCCCGTTCGTCGTCCTGCTCGCCGCTCTGCTACGCCAGGCTGTCGCGCCACGCCCGGTGCAGATCCGCGAACCTGCCCGTCCCGGCGACGAGTTCGGCCGGTGTGCCGTCCTCGACGATCCGCCCGTGCTCCATGACCAGCACCCGGTCGGCGATCTCGACCGTGGACAGGCGGTGGGCGATGACGACGGCCGTGCGGCCGTGCAGGACCGTCGTCATCGCGCGCTGCACGGCCCGTTCGCCCGGGATGTCGAGGGAACTGGTCGCCTCGTCGAGGATCAGCACGGCCGGGTCCGCGAGCAATGCCCGCGCGAACGCGACGAGCTGGCGCTGACCGGCGGAGATACGGCCACCGCGCTTGCGTACGTCGGTGTCGTAGCCGTCCGGCAGACAGCTGATGAAGTCGTGCGCGCCGATGGCCTTCGCGGCCTGCTCGATCTCCTCGCGGGTGGCGTCCGGGCGGCCGATGGCGATGTTCTCGGCGATCGTGCCGGAGAACAGGAACGCCTCCTGCGTCACCATCACCACCCCGCGCCGCAGTTCGGCCACGGGCAGCTCGCGCAGGTCGACGCCGTCCAGCAGGACCCGGCCCGCGGAGGGGTCGTAGAACCGGGCGAGCAGCTTCGCCAGCGTCGACTTGCCGGCGCCGGTGGAGCCGACGACCGCGACCGTCTGCCCGGCCGGCAGCGTGAGGTCGAAGCGGGGCAGCACCTCGCCGCCGGTGCGGTAGCCGAACCGGACGTCGTCGAAGACGACCTCGCGGCCCGGGTGCTCGGAGGGCGGCGCGGGGAGGCGGCGGGGCGTGGACGGCTCGGGGACCGACGGCGTCTGCGCGAGCAGCCCGGCGATCTTCTCCAGCGACGCGGCCGCCGACTGGTACGAGTTCAGGAACATGCCGAGCCGGTCGATCGGGTCGTACAGCCGGCGCAGGTACAGCACGGCGGCCGCCAGCACACCGAGGGCGAGCGTGCCGCCCGCGACCCGGTAGGCGCCCCACAGCACGATCCCCGCGACGGCCGTGTTGGCGACGAGCCGGGAACCGACGACATAGCGGGCCATCTCCAGCAGGGCGTCGCCGTTCGTGCGCTCGTGCCGGGTGTTCAGGACGCGGAAGTCGGCGTCGTTGGCGGCCTCGCGCCGGAACGCGCGCACCGGGCGGATGCCGTTCATCGTCTCGACGAACTTGACGATCACGGACGCGATGGCGGTGGACCGCAGCGTGTACACGCGGGCGGCACGCCGCCGGTAGAGCCGTACGAGCAGATACAGCGGCACGAAGGAGGCCACGGCGACCGCCCCGAGGCCGAGGTCCAGCCACAGCAGCATCGCCGAGATGTAGACGAAGGAGAGGATCACGGTGACGAGTTCCTGCAGGCCCTCGTCGAGGAGCTCGCGCAGGGACTCCACGTCCGTGGTGGAGCGGGAGATGAGCCGTCCCGAGGTGTAGCGCTCGTGGAAGTCGACGCTCAGGGCCTGGGCGTGCCGGAAGATGCGGCCGCGCAGGTCGAGCAGCACGTCCTGGTTGACGCGGGCGGAGACCAGGATGAACGCGTACTGGAGGGTGCCGGACACGACCGCGCACAGCAGATAGCCGACGCCGACCGCGATCAGCGGTCCGAGGTCGTCCCGCCGGAACGCCGGCACCGCCGAGTCGATGGCGTACGCCACCAGCAACGGACCTGCCTGCACCGCCGCCTGCTGGAGCAACAGCAGCAGCGTGGTCAGGGCGACACGGGCCTTCATCGGGGCGAGCAGCGAGCGCAGGAGCGCACCGGTGGCGCCCGGGGGAGTGGGCAGGACGTCGTGGTCGAAGGGGTCCACGGCCGCGCCGTCGGGCCGACCGCCGGGGCCGGTCCCGGCCGGAGCGGTGGTGGTGGCGGGCGCGGTCATCGACGGGCCTCCTCGTGTGCTCCGGTCGCTTCGTCCGCCGGGCTGAGGCCGTCCGCGCGGCCGGCCCGGTTCACCTGGGTGTCGGCGTCGCCCGCCCCCGCCATCAGATGGGCGTACTCCGCGTTGTCGCGCAGCAGTTCGTGGTGGGTGCCCACGGCCGTGATGCGGCCGCCGGAGAGCAGGGCGACGCGGTCGGCCAGCAGCACCGTGGACGGGCGGTGGGCGACGATCAGGGCGGTGGTCTGCGCGAGCACGTCCCGCAGGGCCGCCTCGACGGCGGCCTCGGTGTGCACGTCCAGGGCGGACAGCGGATCGTCCAGGACGAGGAACCGGGGCCGGCCGACGACCGCGCGGGCGAGCGCGAGGCGCTGCCGCTGGCCGCCGGAGAGACTGAGGCCCTGCTCGCCGACCTGGGTCTGCGTCCCGTGCGGCAGGTCGTGCACGAACGCGGCCTGCGCGACCCCGAGCGCCCGCTCCAGATCGGGCTCGCCGGCGTCCTGCGCGGCCCCCATGAGAACGTTGTCCGCCACGCTGGCCGAGAAGAGCGTGGGCTCCTCGAAGGCGACGGCGACCAGGGAGCGCAGCTCCTCGCGGGTCATCGCGGTGATGTCCGCACCGTCGAGGGTGATGCGGCCGGATGTCAGCTCGTGCAGGCGGGGGACGAGGGCGGTCAGGGTCGTCTTGCCGCTGCCCGTCGTGCCGACCAGGGCCATGGACTCGCCGGGGCGGATGTGCAGGTCGATGTGGTCGAGGACGGGCAGTGAGTCCACGGGCGCGTCGGGGTAGCGGAACCGCACGTCGTGGAACCGCAGTCCGAGGTCCCCGCGGTCCTCCGTCGCCTTCGTGACTGCGTGGCTCTCCGGCTCCTCGTCCATGACCTCGAAATACCGCTCCGTCGCCGTCGCCGCCTCCTGGCTCATCGCCAGCAGGAACCCGATCGAGTCCACGGGCCACCGGAGCGCGAGCGCGGTCGACAGGAACGCCACCAGGGTGCCCGCCGACAGCTCCCCGTCCGCCACCTGCACGGCACCCAGCACCAGCGCCGCCCCGATGGCCACCTCCGGCAGCGTCACGATGACGCCCCAGATCGTCGCCAGCAGCCGGGCCTTGCGCAGTTCCGTGCCGCGCAGCGTCCGCGAGAGCTCCCGGAACGCCCGCGCCTGACTGCGATGCCGCCCGAAGCCCTTGATGATCCGGATCCCGAGCACGCTCTCCTCGACGACCGTCGTGAGATCGCCGACCTGGTCCTGAGCGCGCCGCGCCACCTCGGCGTACCGCTTCTCGAAGATCACGCAGGTGATCATCACCGGCACGGCGGGGATCAGGATCACCAGTCCCAGGGTCCAGTCCTGGAGCAGCATGATGATCACGCCGACGAGGATCGTCACACTGTTGACCAGCAGGAACGTCAGCGGGAAGGCGAGGAACATCCGCACCAGCATCAGATCCGTGGTGCCCCGCGACAGCAACTGCCCCGACGCCCACCGGTCGTGGAACGCCACCGGCAGCCGCTGCAGCCGCCCGTACAGATCCGCCCGCATCCCCGCCTCGACGCCCGCCAGCGGCCGGGCCACCAGCCAGCGCCGCAGCCCGAACAGCAACGCCTCCCCGAACCCGAGCAGCAGCAGGAACAGCGCGCCGAGCCACACCCCCGCCGGATCCCGGTCGGCGACCGGCCCGTCCACCATCCACTTCAGGACGAGCGGGATGACCAGCGACAGACACGAGGCGACGACCGCCACGCCCGCGGCCGTGAACAGCCGCACGCGGACCGGCCGCACGTACGGCCACAGGCGCAGCAGCGTACGTACGGCGGATCGTTCGGATGTGTCCTCGGCGGTTGCACGTGTCGTCACCATCAGCAGCGAGCCTACGGATCGCCACTGACACTGCCCACCGAGTTTTGGCCGGGTCGCGATCGGTCGCTGGTCCTACGACCTGGGGAAGTGCGACGGGTCGTACGGCCGCCATCGACCGATCGGAGGATGTCCGTTCGAGCGCGACGGCCGATGCCGCGCCCCGCGCCCCGCCGGGACCCTGGTGCCATGTCCGTCATCGAAGTCACCGACCTGCGCAAGTCCTACGGCGGCCGCACGGTCGTCGACGGTGTCTCCTTCGCCGTCGAGGAGGGCGAGATCTTCGGCGTCCTCGGCCCCAACGGAGCCGGCAAGACCACCACCGTCGAGTGCGTCGAGGGCCTGCGGGTCCCCGACGCGGGCCGGGTGCGGGTCACCGGCCTCGATCCCGTCGCCGACCACGACCGGGTCTCCCACGTCCTGGGCGCCCAGCTCCAGGAGGGCCGCCTCCAGGAGAAACTGACCGTGCGCGAGGCGCTCCAGCTGTACGCCTCCTTCCACCCGGCCCCCGCCGACTGGCGTCCGCTCGCCGAAGGCCTCGGTCTGACCGACCGGCTCGGCACCCGGTTCGGCAAGCTCTCCGGCGGACAGAAGCAGCGCCTGTTCATCGCGCTCGCCCTGGTCGGCAACCCCCGCATCGTCGTGCTGGACGAGCTGACGACCGGCCTCGACCCACGGGCCCGCCGCGACACCTGGCAGCTCATCGAGGACGTCCGCGCGAACGGCGTCACCGTCCTGCTCGTCACCCACTTCATGGAGGAGGCGCAGCGGCTGTGCGACCGGATCGCCGTGATCGACCAGGGCCGGGTGGCCGCCCTGGACACCCCGGCCGGACTGATCCGCCGCTCCGCCCGCGCCACCGTCATCACCTTCACACCGTCCGAGCCGCTGGACGAGTCCGAGCTCGGCGCGCTGCCCGCGCTCGCCTCCGTCGAGCACCGGGACGGCCGGATCACCCTGACCGGCAGCGACGAGACCGTCAACGCCGTGATCACGCTGCTCGCCCGCCACCGCATCACCGCCCGCCAACTGCGCGTCAGCGACGCCACGCTGGACGACGCCTTCCTGGACCTGACGGAGACCCCCATGACGGAGACCCCCATGACGGAGCGCACGCCATGAACACCGCCGTACTGCGCACCGAGGCCCGGCTGCTCGCGCGCGAACCGGGCAGCCTCTTCTGGATCCTGGCCTTCCCGCCCCTGCTGCTGGCGATCCTCGGAGCCGTCCCCGCCTTCCGCGAGCACCAGGAAGACCTCGGCGGCCTGCGCGTCGTCGACACCTACGTGCCCGTGACCGTCCTGGTCGGCATGATCGTCGCCGGGGTGCAGTCGATGCCGGTGGGCCTGACCGGCTACCGGGAACAGGGCATCCTGCGCCGGATGTCCACCACGCCGGTCCGGCCGGCGGCGCTGCTGTCCGCGCAGATGCTGGTGCACGCCCTGGCCGCGCTGCTCTCCGCGCTGCTGGCCCTCGCGGTCGGACGGCTCGCCTACGACGTACGACTGCCCGGACAGCCGTACGGCTACCTCCTCGCGCTGGTCCTCGCGGTCCTCGTGGCGCTCGCCCTGGGCTCGGTGATCTCGGCGGTGTCCGGCACGGTGAAGATCGCCGGGGCCGTGGGGACGGCGGTGTTCTTCCCGATGCTGTTCTGCGCCGGGGTGTGGCTGCCGGTGCAAGCCATGCCCGATCCGATGGCCGACATCATCGGGTTCACCCCGTTCGGCGCGGCCGCGCAGGCCCTGAACGCGGCCATGACGGGCGACTGGCCCGGCTGGTCCCACCTCGGCGTCATGGCGGTCTGGACGGTCGCGCTGTCGGCGGCGGCCGCGCGCTGGTTCCGCTGGGAGTAGGCGGCCGGCCGTGCAGACTGGAGGCATGACCGCGGCGGACGCAGACATCGAGCGGCGCTGGGAACTCATCCGCAGCAAGGGGCCCTACGGGCTGCTCGCGGTCGCCACCCTGCTCTCGGTCGCCACCGCCGAACTGACGCCCGGCCAGGCGGAGCGGACCGCCGTCGCGGTCCTGGTCGGCGCCGGATTCGCGCTCCAGCTGTGGTGGGGCCGGGCGAGCCGCACCCGCCCGGGCCCCTCCACCGCCGGCACCGTCTACTACACGCTGCGCTGGGCCCTGGGCTTCGTGCTGACCTGGCTGAACCCGTTCTTCGCGTTCTACGCCGTCACCGGCTACTTCGACGCCGACGAGCTCATCGCGCACCGGCGGCTGCGTCTGCTCGGCCCGTTCGCCTGCTCGATCGCCGTCTCGGGCTCGCAGGCCGGCGGACTGCCGTTCCACGAGCCGGCGCAGTGGGCGGTGTTCGCGGGGCTCCTGGTGGTGAACAACGTCATCCTCACGGTCGTCGGTCATCTCACCAGCCAGCAGGAGGAACGCTCCCGCGCCCGCGCCGAGACCATCGCCGAGCTCGAACGCACCAACACGGCCCTGCACCAGGCCCTCGAGGAGAACGCCGCCCTGCACGCCCAGCTTCTCGTCCAGGCCCGCGAGGCCGGCGTCGCCGACGAGCGCCGCAGGCTCGCCGCCGAGATCCACGACACCATCGCCCAGGGGCTGACCGGCATCATCGCCCAGCTCCAGGTCGTCGCGAACGCCCCCGACCTGCCCACCGCGCGCTCCCACCTCGACCGCGCCGCCGCCCTCGCCCGCGACAGCCTCGGCGAGGCCCGCCGCTCGGTGCACAACCTCGCACCCGTGGCCCTGGAGAACGACGGGCTGCCGCAGGCCCTGAAGAGCACCGTCGCGCAATGGTCCGAACGCACCGGCGTACGGGCCGACTTCACCGTCACCGGCACCGCGGAACAGCTCCACGACGAGGTCTCCGCGACCCTGCTGAGGATCGCCCAGGAAGCCCTGTCCAACGCCGCCCGGCACGCCCGCGCCACCCGCGTCGGCGTCACCCTGTCCTTCCTCGGCGACGAGGTCATCCTCGACATCCGCGACGACGGCGCGGGCTTCGACCCGCTCGCCCTGCCCGAGCGCAGCCGCACCGGCGGCTTCGGCCTGCCCGGCATGCGTGCCCGCGCCGAACGCATGGCCGGCTGCCTCGCCGTGGAGTCCGAGCCGGGGCGCGGCACCGCCCTGTCGGCTCGCGTACCGTTGGTGCGCCATGAGTAGCGACGCCTCGTCCATCTCCCTGCTGATCGTCGACGACCACCCCGTCGTACGGGACGGTCTGCGCGGCATGTTCGAGTCCGCGCCGGGCTTCGTCGTGCTCGGCGAGGCGGCGAGCGGCGAGGAGGCCCTGGAGCGTGCCGCCGCCCTCGACCCCGACGTGATCCTGATGGACCTGCGCATGCCGGGCGGCGGCGGGGTCGCGGCCATCGCCCACCTCACCCGCACCGGAGCCCGCGCCAAGGTCCTCGTGCTCACCACGTACGACACCGACTCCGACACACTGCCCGCCATCGAGGCGGGCGCGACGGGCTACCTCCTGAAGGACGCCCCGCGCGACGAACTGTTCACCGCGGTCCGGGCCGCCGCCGACGGCCGCACCGTCCTCTCCCCGGCCGTCGCCTCCCGCCTCGTCTCCGCCGTACGCACCCCGAGAGCCCCCGGCAACGAGCCGCTCTCCGCCCGCGAACGGGAGGTCCTCGCCCTGGTCGCCAAAGGCACCTCCAACCGCGAGATCGCCCGCGAACTCTTCATCAGCGAGGCGACCGTGAAGACCCACCTCACCCACCTGTACGCCAAACTCGGCGTCAACGACCGCGCGGCGGCGGTCGCGACGGCGTACGAGCGACGGATCCTGGGCTAGGCCGGGTACGGGAGCAGCCCGGAAGCGGTCCTCTCCCAGGACGCCCTGAGTTCCGCCAGCAGCTCCGGCTCGTCCCGAGCACGGTCCGCCTGCTCCCGCAGGTCGGCGCCGAGGTCGTAGAGATGGTCCACGCCGTCCGCGTCGCGGTAGTACTTCCAGTCGCCGCGCCGCAGGGCCCGGTTGGCCCGCACCCGCCAGAACAGATCCCGCTCCGGAAGGGCCTCGCCGCGCAGCAGATACCCGGCGAGACTGGTCCCGTCCAGCGGGTACGCCGGGTCGGGGCGGGCGCCGCCGAGCTCCAGCAGGGTCGCCGTCCAGTCCGGGGAGAAGTGGGGCTCGTGACTGACCTGCCGGCCGTCGACGCGGGCCGGCCAGCGCACGATCGCCGGGACCCGGATGCCGCCCTCCAGGAGCACGAACTTCTCGCCGCTGAGGGGCCAGTTGTAGGAGTAGCGCTCGCCGCCGTTGTCGCTGGCGAACAGCACCAGGGTGTTCTCCTCCTGACCGGAGCGGCGCAGCGCGTCGAGCACCTCGCCGACGGCCGCGTCCAGGCTCTGCACCATCTCCGTGTACTTCTCGACGGAGCCGCCGTCGTAGTGGTTGAGCGCGGCGACGACCTCTCCCTGGGACGTCGCGGAGCGGATCCTCGCGGCGATCCCGGCTCCGGTCTCCGCGTCGCCCTCCGCGAGCCACGGCCAGTGCGGGGTGGTGAAGTTGAGGTTGAGGAGCCAGGGCCTGTCGTGCTTCCGGCCGACGTACTCCACGGCCCGCTCGGTCACCACGGTCGTGTAGTACCGCAGGTCCTTGTACTCGGCGTCCCCCTCGTACAGGTCGTACTCGCCCAGCTGGCCGAGCTTGGAGAAGTACTCCAGCACGCCGCCGAAGTTGCCGAAGAACTCGTCCCAGCCCGACCTGGTGGGGCTGAAATCGGGCAGCCAGCCGCAGTGCCACTTGCCGATCAGCGCGGTGTCGTAGCCCGCCTTCTTCAGCAGGGAGGCGAGGGTGGGGTGGTTCGGGTCGAGGCCCTGGGTCCGGTTGCCGACGGGCTCGGCGAGCCCGCCCCGCGTACGGCCCGGATACCGCCCCGTGTACAGGCTGAACCGCGTCGGCGAGCAGGTCGCCGAGCCGGAGTACGCGTCGGTGAACCGCACGCCCTGCCGGGCCAGCCGGTCCAGGTGGGGGGTCCTGATGTGCGGGGC
The DNA here is from genome assembly GCF_043195415.1 of Streptomyces sp. Y7. NCBI lineage: Bacteria > Bacillati > Actinomycetota > Actinomycetes > Kitasatosporales > Streptomycetaceae > Streptomyces > Streptomyces sp. Y7. The sequence goes on along the minus strand of NZ_JBIDDQ010000006.1, from coordinate 255,552 downwards.
GCCGTAGCAGGACAGATCGGCCCAGCCGAGGTCGTCGCCGAGGACGACGAGGAAGTTGGGCCGCCTGCCGGAGGAGCCGGGGCGGGCCTCGAAGGGCCGTTCGGAGGGACGCTCGGCGGGGGCCGCTGCGGCGGTGGACGTACCGGCGACGGTGGTCACGGCGCCACCGCCGACGAGACCACCGAAGGCACGGCGGGATATCTCGGGCATGCGGCTCAGTCGATCAGCGCACCGGCCTCATGGCCAGGAATCCGCCGCGGAGTTCACGACCTTGCAACGCCCCCTCAACGAACCGGGACGGCGCCCGGAACGGCCCGCAGCAGCAGCACCGTCCGCCCCGGAACCGTGATCGCCGATCCCGCCCCGTGCTGCTCGCCCGGCGCCTCGCCCTGCGCCTCCCGTGAGGTGTCGACGACGACCTCGTAGCGTTCGGCCCACGGCGGCCCCGGCAGGACGAAACTCGCCGGCCGGTCCCCGGCGTGCAGGACGGCGAGGAAACTGTCGTCGACGATCGGCGCCCCGCGCTCGTCCCGGCCCGGGATGTCCCGCCCCGACAGATACATGCCCAGCGTGGCGGCGGGCGCGTACCAGTCCCGTTCCGTCATCTCCGAGCCCCGCGGGGTGAACCAGGCCAGGTCCCGCAGCCCGTCCGCCGAGTGCGCCCGCCCGGAGAAGAACGCCCGGCGGCGCAGCACCGGGTGCCGGTGCCGCAGCTCGATCAGCCGGGCGGTCAGCTCGGACAGGGCCTTCCAGCCGGGGTCCTGGAGCAGGCTCCAGTCCAGCCAGCTGATCTCGTTGTCCTGGCAGTAGGCGTTGTTGTTGCCGCGCTGCGTGCGCCCCATCTCGTCGCCCGCGACCAGCATCGGCACGCCCGTCGACAGCAGCAGCGTGGTCAGCAGGTTCCGCAGCTGCCGCCGCCGGAGCGCCCGTACCCGCTCGTCGTCCGTCTCGCCCTCGGACCCGCAGTTCCAGGCCCGGTTGTCGTTCGAGCCGTCCCGGTTGCCCTCGCCGTTCGCCTCGTTGTGCTTGCGCTCGTAGGACACCAGGTCCCGCAGCGTGAACCCGTCGTGCGCGGTCACGAAGTTCACCGAGGCGTACGGCCGGCGCCCGCCCCACGCGTACAGGTCGCTCGACCCCGACAGGCGGTACCCCAGATCCCGTACGTCCGGCAGCGCGCCCCGCCAGAAGTCCCGTACGGCGTTGCGGTAGCGGTCGTTCCACTCGGTCCACAGCGACGGGAACGCCCCCACCTGATAGCCGCCCGAGCCGACGTCCCACGGCTCGGCGATCAGCTTCACCCGCCGCAGCACCGGATCCTGCGCGATGACGGCGAGGAACGGCGAGAGCATGTCGACGTCGTGCATGGAGCGGGCCAGCGCGGCGGCCAGGTCGAAGCGGAAGCCGTCCACGCCCATCTCGGTCACCCAGTAGCGCAGCGAGTCGGTGATGAGCCGCAGGACGTGCGGCTGGACGACGTGGAGGGTGTTGCCGCAGCCGGTGTAGTCCGCGTACCGGCGCGCGTCCGACTGCAACCGGTAGTAGCCCCGGTTGTCGATGCCCTTCAGCGACAGCGTCGGCCCCAGCTCGCCCGCCTCCGCCGTGTGGTTGTAGACCACGTCGAGGATGACCTCGATGCCGGCGGCGTGCAGCGCGCGGACCATCCGCTTGAACTCGCCGACCTGCTCACCCGTGGTACCGGCGGCGGCGTAGGCGGCGTGCGGGGCGAAGTAGCCGATGGAGTTGTAGCCCCAGTAGTTGCGCAGTCCCTTGCGCAGCAGATGGTCCTCGTGCGCGAACTGGTGCACCGGCAGCAGTTCCACCGCCGTCACGCCCAGCCTCACCAGGTGCTCGATCGCCGCCGGATGCGCGAGACCGGCGTACGTCCCCCGCAGTTCCCGCGGGATCTCCGGGTGCAGCTGCGTGAACCCCCGCACATGCAGCTCGTAGATCACCGAGTCGGCCCACGGCGTCTTCGGCCGGCGGTCGTCCGCCCAGTCGTCGTCATCGTGGACGACGACCCCCTTCGGGACGTACGGCGCCGAGTCCCGCTCGTCGCGCACGGTGTCCGCGACATGCTGCTGGGGCCAGTCGCGGACGTGCCCGTACACCTCCGGCGGCAGACTGAAGTCGCCGTCCACCGCCCGGGCGTACGGGTCCAGGAGCAGCTTCGCCGGGTTCCAGCGGCTGCCGGTCCACGGGTCCCAGCGGCCGTGCACCCGGTAGCCGTAGCGCTGACCGGGCATCACCCCCGGTACGAAGCCGTGCCAGATCTCGTGCGTCAGCTCGCTCAGCCGGGCCCGCGTCTCCCGGCCCTGCTCGTCGAACAGACACAGCTCCACCGCCTCCGCCCCGCCCGCCCACAACGCGAAGTTGGTGCCCGCCACCCCGTCCGGGCCGACCCGGAAACGGGCGCCCAGCGGCACGGGAGTGCCCGGCCACACGGGCACCCCGGGGGCCTTGAGCCGGGCGCCGTTCACGACGGCGGCCGGGCGCCCCTCCTCAGCGGCGACCGCCCCGGCCACCGCCTCCTGCTCGGCTGCGCTCGACACCTGTGGCCTCCCACGGCTCACGGACCACACGACGTGGAAGGAGAGCACGCGGTCGTCCCTGACCGCGGCTCCCCGTCGCGTCGTCCTCCCACATGTTCTGCCCACAGCGTGGCTCGCACTCACGTTTCCCAAGGGCCGCCCCGGTCGTTGGGGTCTTCGTGAGGCACGTACAAGGGCGCGCGCGGCGCGCGGGGGCCGCATTGGCCGCCGTACTGACATGGGCAGGGCTGCTGGCCGGGGCCGCCGGATGCACCACGGGCGGCGGCATGGACCAGATGCTGGGCAAGGCACCGGCGCCCGAGGACGTCATCCGGGTCACCCCCGACGACGGCTCCAAGGGCGCGCGCCCCGACGAGAGACTGCTCGTCCGCGTGCCCAGCGGACGCCTGGAGTCGGTGAAGGTCGTCAAGTCGCAGGACGCCCAGGAGACCCCGGTGCCCGGGCACATCTCCAAGGACGGCCTGCGCTGGGAGCCCGAGGACCCCCGGCTCGCGCTCGCCGCCGAGTACTCCATCGACGCGGTGGCCCTCGACGGCCACGGGCGCCGCAGCGCACGGCACACGACCTTCACCACGTACGTCCCCGACGAGCGGTTCATCGGGTACGTCGCCCCGGAGAACCGCGCCACCGTCGGCACCGGAATGATCGTGTCCCTGGAGTTCAACCGCGAGATCGAGAACCGGGCGGCCGTCGAACGCGCCGTCGAGGTCACCGCCGAGCCGGCCGTGGACATCCGCCCGCACTGGTTCGGCAAGTCCCGCCTCGACTTCCGCCCCCGGGACTACTGGCGGCCCGGCACCCGGGTCACCGTCGCCCTGAAGCTGCGGGACGTCGAGGGAGCGCCCGGGGTGTACGGGCTCCAGCACAAGACCTTCTCCTTCACCGTCGGCCGCAATCAGGTCTCCCTCGTCGACGCCGCCGAGCACACCATGGAGGTCCGCCGCGACGGCGCACTGCTCGCCACCGTCCCCATCACGGCCGGCGCCCCGAAGATGACCACCTACAACGGCAAGATGGTGGTCACCGAGATGTTCGAACTCACCCGCATGAACGGCGCCACGGTCGGCTTCAAGAAGAAGAACGGCAAGGGCGAGTACGACATCCCCGACGTCCCCCACGCCATGCGCCTGACCGACTCCGGCACCTTCCTGCACGGCAACTACTGGGCGGACTCGTCCATCTTCGGGCACAGCAACGTCAGCCACGGGTGCGTGGGCCTCAGGGACGTCAAGGGCGGCGGATCCGAGACGCCCGCGGGCTGGTTCTTCGACCGCAGCCTGGTCGGGGACGTCGTCGAGGTCGTCCGCAGCAATGACAAAAAGGTCGCTCCCGACAATGGCCTCGGAGGATGGAATATGGGCTGGAAGGAGTGGAAGGCAGGGAGTGCGGTGAAGTAATCGGACAGGGGGGTGAGTTGCGCCGGGCCGCTCGACCGGTCGGCCGCCCGGCGATGTTGGAACGGAACGGTGACAAACGCGGAGCGCCGACGCGACCGGCCATGTGGTTAATATGCGCCGATGCGCGCGGCTGACGCGCGGGGGTGCGGGCCTGACCAGGCCCGGGGAGGGGAGAACGACTTGAACGTGCGGCCGATATCGGGGGCGTCGGTTGACGGGCGCGGAGGGCGCGGACGCACCGGTCTTGCGGCACTGGCCGGCGTCCTGCTGGTCGCCGTCACCGCGTGCGGCGGGGGCGGCGGATCGGACTCGGGTGCCGGCGACGGCAAGGGCGGGGACTCCAGCACGGCGGAGTCCAAGAAGTCCCGGGCTGTCGTGACCATAGCGCCGGGCGACGGCGCCAAGTCCGTCGACACCAGCGGAGCCCTGAAGGTGACCGCGGCCGAGGGCAAGCTCACGGACGTCGAGGTCAAGGACGCCAAGGGCAACGCGATAGACGGGAAGATATCCGGCGACGGCGGCACGTGGACTCCGTCCACGCACCTCGCCGCCGCCACGAAGTACACGGTGCACGCGGTCGCCAAGGACGCCGACGGCCTGGAGGCCGCCAAGGAGGCCGACTTCACCACCCTGACGCCGAAGAACACCTTCCTGGGCCGGTTCACCCCGGAGGACGGCTCGAAGGTCGGCGTCGGAATGCCGTTCTCCCTGCGCTTCGACCGGGGCATCACCAGCCCCGAGGCCGTGGAGAAGGCGATCACCGTCAAGACCGAACCGGCCGTCGAGGTCGCGGGCCACTGGTTCGGCAACGACCGCCTCGACTTCCGTCCCGAGAAGTACTGGAAGTCCGGCACGAAGGTCACCGTCGAGCTCAACCTCGACGGCGTCGAGGGCCGCCCCGGCGTCTACGGCGAGCAGGACAAGAAGGTCACCTTCACCATCGGCCGCAACCAGGTCTCGGTCGTCGACGTGAAGACCAAGAAGATGAAGGTCACCCAGGACGGCAAGGTCGTCAAGACGATCCCCGTCACCACCGGCAAGCCCGGGTACGACACCTGGAACGGCCAGATGGTCATGACCGAGAAGTTCGTCGAGACCCGGATGAACGGCGACACGGTCGGCTACGACGGCGAGTACGACATCGAGGACGTCCCGCACGCCACCCGCCTGACCGACTCGGGCACCTTCATCCACGGCAACTACTGGGGCGGCGGCGCCTTCGGCAACTACAACGCCAGCCACGGCTGCATCGGCCTGCGCGACGTCAAGGGCGCGTGGGACAAGAGCACCCCGGCCGCCTGGTTCTTCAACCACTCAATGGTCGGGGACGTGGTGGTCGTGAAGAACTCCGCCGACGCCACGGTGGCGCCGGAGAACGGCCTCAACGGCTGGAACATGTCCTGGGACAAGTGGAAGGCGTAACGGCCTCCCCACGGGCGCGCGGCCCCGGTGCACGGCCTCATGTGAGGTACGGCACCGGGGCCGCCTCCGTTGGTCGCGGTGCTGTGTCTGCCTGGGGGCGACCCCCAGACCCCCGGCCGTGTGTGACCGACCGCACGCCGGTCCGTGCCGTTGGTCCCCGTGCTGTGTCTGCCTGGGGGCGACCCCCAGACCCCCGGCCGTGTGTGACCGACCGCACGCCGGACCGTGCCGTTGGTCGCGGTGCTGTGTCTGTCTGGGGGCGACCCCCAGACCCCCGGCCGTGTGTGACCGACCGCACGCCGGACCGTGCCGTTAGTCCCCGTTAACCTGCTCGCATGACCGTGAATCTCGAAGTCGCCGAAGGTGTCGGTACCCTCCGCCTCGACCGCCCGCCCATGAACGCGCTGGACGTCGCCACCCAGGACCGGCTCAAGGAGCTCGCCGAGGAGGCGACCCGGCGTGACGACGTGCGGGCCGTGGTGATCTACGGCGGGGAGAAGGTGTTCGCGGCGGGCGCGGACATCAAGGAGATGCAGGCCATGGACCACACGGCGATGGTCCTGCGGGCCCGCGGCCTCCAGGAGTCGTTCACCGCGGTGGCCCGCATCCCGAAGCCGGTGGTGGCTGCCGTGACCGGCTACGCGCTCGGCGGCGGCTGCGAGTTGGCGCTGTGCGCGGACTTCCGCATCGCCGCCGACAACGCCAAGCTGGGCCAGCCGGAGATCCTGCTCGGCCTGATCCCGGGCGCCGGCGGCACCCAGCGGCTGGCCCGGCTGATCGGCCCCTCCAAGGCGAAGGACCTGATCTTCACGGGCCGTATGGTCAAGGCCGACGAGGCACGGGAGTTGGGCCTCGTGGACCGTGTCGTCGCCCCCGACCAGGTCTACACCGAGGCGCACGCCTGGGCCGCGAGGCTGGCGCAGGGCCCGGCGATCGCGCTGCGCGCGGCGAAGGAGTCGATCGACACGGGTCTGGAGACGGACATCGAGACGGGCCTCGCCGTGGAGCGTGGCTGGTTCGCCGGACTGTTCGCCACGGAGGACCGGGAGCGGGGCATGCGGAGCTTCGTGGAGGAGGGCCCGGGCAAGGCCAAGTTCCTCTGACGGCCGCTCACCCGGGCGTGGAACATCACCCCTGAAACTCGCCCGAAGGGCTTGCAATTGACGGGGTGTCTGATCCGGGTCCCTCGATGGGGCGGTTTATGGCAGCCTTAAGGCAACCTTAAGCGTGTCTTGTCGAGGGAGCCCGTCGATTGCCTCCAGCAGACCCTTCGTCGCAGGTCGGACGGGCTGTGGAGAGCTCCGAACTGCCACTGTCATATGCCGTTCGACCGGTGCGGAATGAACGCTTCCGGGGGGTGTATTCCTCCGGAACGGCCCCGGAGGGCCCCGCGGGCGGCCATGATGGGGGCATGGCGGGGCTGGAGGGTGTCGAACACCCGCGGGGAAACGGCCGTGTGACTGCTGCACGCTGGTCGCCGGCGGTCGAGGACGAAGCTGCCTCAAAGGCGCTGGAACTGTTCGGTAATCCTACGGAGGCGGAGGTTCCGCTCCCCTCCCGCCCGGAGTCCGCCGCGACGGCGCGCCGGCTCGCGCAAGTGGTGGTTCTCCGCCAGTGGGGCCTCACCCCGAAGATGACCGAGGACGCGGTCCTGCTCGTCTCGGAACTCGTCGGCAACGCCGTCCGCCACACCGGCGCCCGTGTCTTCGGTCTGCGGATGCGCCGCCGCCGGGGCTGGATCCGTATCGAGGTCCGAGACCCGTCCCGCGGCCTGCCCTGTCTGATGCCCGTTCAGGAGATGGACATCAGCGGCCGGGGTCTGTTCCTCGTCGACAAGCTCGCCGACCGCTGGGGCGTGGACCTGCTGCCGCGCGGCAAGACGACCTGGTTCGAGATGAGGGTGGCGGACCGCTAGCGGGCGGGCCTCCCCGGCGATATGACCCCCAGTCAGGTCACGGCGACCCGTGATCGGGCCAATCGGGTAAATCGCATGGTTTCCGGCGTAATCCTCATTAAATAGTGCGGCGTCCCCACCTCGCCCCGCCGCACCGGAAGAACTGCCGATGACCCACACCCACCGCACCCTCCTCGCCTGCCTGGCCCTCCTCGCGCTCGCCGCCTGCGGCACCGACTCACCCGAGGGCGAGGACCGCACCGAGACACCCCACGGCACCCGGGCCGCCGTCCCCGCCCCGCTGAAGGAGGAGACCGTCAAGGGCCTTCCCGGCATGCCGCCCGTCCTCGACCCCGAGGACGTCTACGCCGCCGACCGCCCGAACAAGCTCTCCCCGGTCGTCAAGGACTTCCCGTCCCGCGTCTACGTCCCCAACAGCGAGTCCGACACGGTCTCCGTCATCGACCCGAAGACGTACGAGGTCATCGAGACCATCCCCGTCGGCCGCCAGCCCCAGCACGTCGTCCCGTCCTGGGACCTGAAAACCCTCTGGGTCAACAACAACCGCGGCCACACCCTCACCCCCATCGACCCGAAGACCGGCAAGGCGGGCGAGGAGGTGGAGGTCCACGACCCCTACAACCTCTACTTCACACCCAACGGCAAGTACGCCGTCGTCATGGCCTCCCTCGACCGCGAACTCGTCTTCCGCGACCCCCACACCATGAAGCGGATCAAGACCGAACCGGTCACCTGCTACGGCGTCAACCACGCCGACTTCTCCCTCGACGGCCGCTACTTCATCGTCTCCTGCGAGTTCAGCGGCGAACTGCTGAAGGTCGACACCGAGAAGATGAAGGTCGTCGGGCAGCAGAAACTCCCCTTCGACGGCGCCATGCCACAGGACGTCAAGGTCTCCCCGGACGGCAGACGGTTCTACATCGCCGACATGATGGCCGACGGCATGTGGGTGCTCGACGGCGACACGTTCTCCACCCCCACGCTGCTGCCCACCGGCAAGGGCACCCACGGCCTCTACGTCAGCCGCGACTCCCGCGAGATGTACGTCTCCAACCGCGGCGAAGGCACCGTCTCCGTCTTCGACTTCACCCGGAACGAGCTCACCAGGAAATGGCACCTCCCCGAGGGCGGCAGCCCCGACATGGGCGGCGTCTCCGCCGACGGCAAGGTGCTGTGGCTGTCCGGCCGCTACGACTCCGAGGTGTACGCCCTCGACACCCGCACCGGTGCCGAACTCGCCCGGATCCAGGTGGGCGAGGGCCCGCACGGCCTCGCCGTGTACCCGCAGCCGGGGCGCTACTCCCTCGGCCACACCGGCATCTTCCGCTAGCCCACGGCCGGTTGGACGCCCGCCCCGCACCGACCGGCATCGCCTACCGGGTGTGCAGCAGCAACTCCGCACCCACCAGCCGATAGCCCGCCGCCTGGAACGTCCGCGCACTGCGGGCGTTCCCCGGCGTGACCTGCGCCCACAGCGGTTCCGTGACGAGATGCCGGGCCGCGGTCACCAGCAGGCGCCCCAGCCCCCGGTGCCGTACCCCCTCGTCCACCTCTACCGACACCTCCAGCCGCCCGGCGACCCCGCGCCCCGTCACCAGCACCCCGCCGTCGGCCGCCCACGCGCGCACGTCGTCCCGTCGCCGTCGGGCATAGCCGACGCGGGAGTGACCGGCGTCCTCGATCTCCCGCAGCGCGAGGGGCGGCCCGCCCGGCAGCGGGGCCGCGACCAGGACCGCGTCGACGGTCTCCGCCGCCCGCCCCGTCCGCTCCATCAGGGCCGCCAGGAAGCGCGGGTTCATCGGCGCTGCCAGCGCGTCGCAGTCCACCTCGCGCAGGGTGTCGTACACCCACGCCGGGTCCTCGTCGATGAGGACGACGGAGTGCGCGGTGAACGCGAGGACGCCCGCGTCGCGAGAAGAGGGCTGGGGGAGGACCGTCGTACGGCCGTCCGCGGGCGGGAAGACGCCCCGCGCCACCGAGTCGAGCATCTCCCGCAGGGTTTCCACCACAGCCCCCGTCTCCCGTCCCGCTCCTTGAGCCTCCACCCACTGGAAGGCCCACACTCGCAGACATGCTGCGCCATCCGGGGGGACACCCCCCAGACCCCCCGCACGACGACACCGGCCTCTTCACCATCGGCGAACTGGCCCGGACCACCGGACTGACCGTACGGACCATCCGCTACTGGTCCGACGAGGGCGTCCTGCACCCGGTCACCCGCTCCTCCGGGGGCTATCGCCTCTACGACGCCGAGTCCGTCGCCCGCCTGGAGCTGATCCGCACCCTGCGCGAACTGGGGCTGGGCCTGAACGACGTACGGAAGGTGGTCAGCGGCGAGAAGGACGTGGCGTCGGTGGCGGCCACGCATGTCGCCGCCCTGGACGCCCAGATCAGCTCCCTGAAGGTGACCCGTGCGGTGCTGTCGACCGTGGCGCGACGCGGTTCGACCACCGAGGAGATGACCTTGATGAATCGACTGGCGCGACTGTCGGCCGCCGAGCGGCGGCGGGTCCTGGAGGAGTTCGTGGACGAGATGTTCCATGGGCTGGACACGGCGGACCCCGTGGTCCGCGACCGGATGCGGGAGATGGCCGTGGACCTGCCGGACGACCCGACGTCCGAGCAGGTGGACGCCTGGGTGGAGCTGGCCGAACTGATCCAGGATCCGCGGTTCCGGGCGCGGATGCGCAAGGTGGCCGAGTTCAACGCGGCCGGGCGCGGGCCGGAGACGCCCGCCGGGGCGTCGATGTGGTTCTCACGGAAGCTGGTTCTCCTGGCCACCGAGGCGCTCGGGCGGGGCGTCGAGCCCGAGTCGCCCGAGGCCGAGCGGATCCTGCGGGACCTGATCGGAGACGCCGATCCGGCCATGGTGCTGGAACGCCTGACGTCGAGCGTGAGCGACGAGGTCGCCCGCTACCGCGAGTTGCTGTCCGTCGTGAAGGGCCGCGGGCCCGAGTCGGCGTACCGCGCGGAGTTCGCCTGGGTGGTCGCCGCACTGAAGGCGCGCGTGGGCGGTTAATCTGACCGCGGCTAATGTGACCTGCGGCAGCAGGCCAGCACAAACACGACAGACGCGAGTAGACGCGAGTAAAGGGGCGGACCGGTGGCGCACATCGACATCGAGGAAGCACGCAAGCAGTTCGAGCGCATCGATGCGGACGGTGACGGCACCATCACCGCCGCCGAGTTCAAGTCCGCCCTGGCGCAGGGCGGCGACTGGAACGTCACCGAGGCCGTCGCCGAGGCGATCATCAAGAGCCGCGACCTCAACGGCGACAAGCTCCTGTCCTTCGACGAGTTCTGGGCGTACCTGAACAAGTAGTGGGATCCAGCAAAGGGGCGCTCTCCTCCGGAGGAAAGCGCCCCTTTGCCGTGTCCGCCACGGACGCACTCAGGGCGTCGTATCCGTGTGCCCCGTCGTGACCTGCGTTCGATGCGCTCGTTGATCGGATGATGTGTCGAAGACGATCCTGCGCTGAGGGACTGGATGAAGGTGTGCAAAGCGGGCGGGGACGCATGGGCATGCGGCCGGTCGTCCGACAGGTACCCATTGACGAAAGGGCTGTGCAAGACCCATTACATGCAAAGCCGAAGGGGTCGAGGCATGGCACCTATCGATGCCTATCGTGCTACCGCGGAGAGCCGGATGTGCGGCTTCGGTGAGTGCGGGAGAGCGGTATCCGCCCGAGGGCTCTGTACGGCTCACTATCAGCAGAGGAGCAAGGGGCAGCCGCTCTCGCCACTGCGCCCGAAGAGGGCCAACGGCGCCGTCCGAGAGATGGTCGAACGTGGAATCGTCGAATGCCTGGGGTGCGGCCTCGGTAAACCGCGCTCGGACTTCTCGGCGGTCAACGCCTCCGGTGCGCCGAGACCCTACTGTAAACCCTGCAACTCCGAGCGGGTGCGCCTCAACAACTACAAGGTGACTAGGGAATTCGTCAGCCTGCTCGCGCGATTTCAGCAGGATCGGTGTGCCGTGTGCCGCAGAGCCCACACCGGCGGGAAAGCCATGCATCTCGATCACGATCACGCGTGTTGTGCGCAGGGAAGCTGTGGTGACTGCGTGCGCGGCCTCGTCTGCAACAACTGCAATCTCCTCGGACTCGCCTGGTACGAAGCCCTGCCGCTCGAGCTTCGTACCTTTGCCCTGCTGAACGACTATCTCGCTGATCCGCCCGCGAAGCGGCTCAGAGCGGCGATCGGCGCGGCCGGGGGATGAGCGTCAGGCATTCTCGGCCCACTCCCGAAGTGCCGCCTTGCTGGAGAAGTTCGCGACGTTCTTGTCCAGCGGGTCGTCCGTGTACTGGTGGAAGCGCCATTTCGCCTGGATGCGGGGCTTGCCCGCCGTGACGTAGTCGGCGATCCAGAGGCCGTCGCCGGCGTACGAGGTCCTGTCGACATTCAGCCAGTAATGCCGGTTGGCGTAGAGAATGACCGGGTTGTTCGGTCGTTTCTCCTTGAGTTTGCGGATGAAGAGGTCTTTTTCCGCGTTGCTGGCGTGGGTGCCCTCGCTGGTGGTTTCCCAGTCGACGGCGAGGATGTCGCCCGCCTTCTCGGGGGCCTTGCTGACGAAGTAGTCGGCCTGGGCGGAGAGGTTGCCGGGCCACAGGAAGTGGTAGAAGCCGACGACCAGGCCGGCGTCCCGGGCGCGCTTGGTCTGGGCGGCGAGTTTGGGGTTGATGTAGGAACGGCCCTCCGTCGCCTTGATGAAGACGAAGGAGAGGCCGTCGGTGTCGTAGGAGGAAGACTGGTACGCGCTTACGTCGATGCCGCGCAGCATGGGGGGACTCCCTGATGTACCGGTGGGGGGACAGGAGTTGGACTGGGTGTATGCCCCACCGTGGCACGGCTGACGCGTTCCTGACGTGGAATTGTCAACATTCGATGATGTTGACCGCCAGCCCCCCTCGCGCCGTCTCCTTGTACTTGACGGACATGTCGGCGCCGGTGTCCTTCATGGTCTTGATGACCTTGTCCAGGGACACCTTGTGGCTGCCGTCGCCGCGCATCGCCATCCGGGCCGCCGTGACGGCCTTGACCGCGGCCATGCCGTTGCGCTCGATGCACGGGATCTGGACGAGTCCGCCGACGGGGTCGCAGGTCAGACCGAGGTTGTGCTCCATGCCGATCTCGGCGGCGTTCTCCACCTGCTCCGGGCTGCCGCCCAGCACCTCCGCCAGCGCGCCCGCGGCCATCGAGCAGGCCGAGCCGACCTCGCCCTGGCAGCCGACCTCGGCCCCGGAGATGGAGGCGTTCTCCTTGAAGAGCATGCCGATCGCGCCCGCGGCGAGGAGGAAGCGGACCACGCCCTCCTCGTCGGCGCCCGGCACGAAGTTGATGTAGTAGTGCAGGACCGCGGGGATGATGCCCGCCGCGCCGTTCGTCGGGGCCGTCACGACGCGGCCGCCGGCGGCGTTCTCCTCGTTCACGGCCATCGCGTAGAGCGTGATCCACTCCATGGCGAGGGCCTTCGGGTCGCCCTCGGAGCGCAGCTTGCGGGCGGTGTTCGCGGCCCTGCGGCGGACCTTCAGGCCGCCCGGCAGGATGCCTTCACGCGCCATGCCGCGGGACACGCACGCCTGCATCACCCGCCAGATCTCCAGCAGGCCCTCGCGGATCTCCTCCTCGGTGCGCCAGGCCCGCTCGTTCTCCAGCATCAGCGCGGAGATCGACAGCCCGGTCTCCTGCGTCAGGCGCAGCAGCTCGTCGCCCGTGCGGAAGGGGTACTTCAGGACGGTGTCGTCGAGCTTGATGCGGTCCGCGCCGACCGCGTCCTCGTCGACGACGAAGCCGCCGCCGACGGAGTAGTACGTCTTGGACATGAGCTCTTCGCCGGAGGCGTCGAACGCCCACAGCGTCATGCCGTTCGCGTGGTACGGCAGCGCCTTGCGGCGGTGCAGCACGAGGTCCTTGTCGAAGTCGAAGGGGACCTCGTGTTCGTCGAGGAGCCTCAGGCGGCCCGACGACTTGATCTTCTCGACCCGGTCGTCGGCGGTCTCCACGTCGACGGTGCGGGGCGAGTCGCCCTCCAGGCCGAGCAGCACCGCCTTGGGGGTGCCGTGGCCGTGGCCGGTGGCGCCGAGCGAGCCGTAGAGCTCGGCGCGTATGGAGGTGACGGCGGGCAGGACGCCGTCGTTGTGCAGGCGGCGGGCGAACATGCGTGCCGCGCGCATCGGGCCGACCGTGTGGGAGCTGGACGGGCCGATGCCGATCGAGAACAGGTCGAAGACCGAGATGGCCACGGGGACTCCTCAATACGGGGTGGTGCAGAAGGCTTCCGCGGGGTGCCCCGCCCGCTCACTGACCAGTGTGCGGGACACCCCGGGGAAAGGAACTACTTGTTCAGAACGGGGTAGAGCGGGTGCTTGTCGGTGAGTGCCTTGACCCGGGCCTTGAGCGCGTCGGCGTCGTAGACCGGCTTCAGGGTTTCGGCGATGACGTCGGCGACCTCGGTGAAGTCCTCCGCGGTGAAGCCGCGGGTGGCCAGGGCCGGGGTGCCGATGCGCAGGCCGGAGGTGACCATGGGCGGGCGCGGGTCGTCGGGCACGGCGTTGCGGTTGACGGTGATGCCGACCTCGTGGAGGCGGTCCTCGGCCTGCTGCCCGTCGAGCTCGGAGGCGCGCAGGTCGACCAGGATCAGGTGCACGTCGGTGCCGCCGGTGAGCACGTTCACCCCCGCCTCGCGGGCGTCCGGCGCGGTCAGCCGCTGCGCCAGGATGCGGGCGCCGTCGATGGTGCGCTGCTGGCGCTCCTTGAACTCCTCGGAGGCGGCGACCTTGAAGGAGACCGCCTTCGCGGCGATCACGTGCTCCAGCGGGCCGCCCTGGAAGCCGGGGAAGACCGAGGAGTTCAGCTTCTTGGCGAACTCCTTGCTGCGGGCCAGGATGATGCCGCCGCGCGGGCCGCCGAGGGTCTTGTGGGTGGTGGAGGTGACCACGTCGGCGTGCGGGACCGGGTTGGGGTGCAGGCCCGCCGCGACCAGGCCGGCGAAGTGCGCCATGTCGACCCACAGGTAGGCGCCGACCTCGTCGGCGATCCGGCGGAACGCGGCGAAGTCCAGCTGCCGCGGGTACGCCGACCAGCCGGCGATGATCACCTTGGGGCGGTGCTCCTTGGCCAGGCGCTCGACCTCGGCCATGTCGACCAGGCCGGTGTCGCTCTCGACGTGGTAGGCGACCACGTTGAACTGCTTGCCGGAGAAGTTCAGTCGCATGCCGTGGGTGAGGTGCCCGCCGTGCGCGAGGTCCAGGCCCAGGATCGTGTCGCCGGGCTGGGCGATCGCGAACAGCGCCGCCTGGTTGGCGGAGGCACCCGAGTGCGGCTGCACATTGGCGTACTCCGCGCCGAACAGCTCCTTGACCCGGTCGATCGCGATCTGCTCGGCGACATCGACGTGCTCACAGCCGCCGTAGTAGCGCCGGCCCGGGTAGCCCTCGGCGTACTTGTTCGTGGCGACCGAGCCCTGCGCCTCCATGACCGCGACCGGAGCGAAGTTCTCCGACGCGATCATCTCCAGCGTCGACTGCTGACGCTCCAGCTCGGCGTCCAGCGCCGCGGCGATCGCCGGGTCCAGCTCATGCAGGGGGGTGTTCAGAAGCGACTTGTCAGAAGTGTCAGACATAAGGGATACGACTCCTCAGCCGGCGGTGTGGGCGACGTACTCGTCGGCGGAGAGCAGGTCGGCCGGCTCCTCCGTGATGCGTACCTTGAACAGCCAGCCGCCCTCGAAGGGGGCGGAGTTCACGAGCGACGGGTCGTTCACCACGTCCTCGTTGATCTCGGTGATCTCGCCGGTGACGGGGGAGTACAGGTCGGAGACGGACTTGGTCGACTCCAGCTCACCGCAGGTCTCACCCGCGGTCACGGTCGAGCCGACCTCGGGGAGCTGGGCGAAGACGACATCGCCGAGCGCGTTGGCCGCGAACTCCGTGATGCCGACCGTCGAGACGCCGTCCTCGGCGGTCGACAGCCACTCGTGCTCCTTGCTGTAGCGCAGCTGCTGGGGGTTGCTCATGGCCTGAATTCTCCTGTACGCGCGGGAGTGGTGGTGAATGGGGGACGGCTGGATACGTGTGTGATCAGCGGAAATGTGCGCAGGGTCACGCACGTGCCGCTGTCAGTCTCTTCTTGTGGCGTTACTTCTGCCGCTTGTAGAACGGCAGTGCCACGACCTCGTAGGGCTCGTGGCTGCCGCGGATGTCCACGCCGACCCCGGCGGTGCCCGGCGCCGCGTGCGCCGCGTCGACGTACGCCATGGCGATGGGCTTGCCCAGGGTGGGGGAGGGCGCACCGGAGGTGACCTCGCCGATGACCTCGCCGCCGGCGACGACCGGGTACCCGGCGCGCGGGACGCGACGCCCCTCGGCGATCAGGCCGACGAGCACGCGGGGCGGGTTCTGGGCGGCACGCTCGGCGGCCTCGGTCAGCGCCTCGCGCCCGACGAAGTCGCCCTCCTTCTCGAACTTCACCACCCGGCCGAGCCCGGCGTCGAAGGGGGTGAGGGTGGTGCTCAGCTCGTTGCCGTACAGCGGCATGCCCGCCTCCAGGCGCAGCGTGTCCCGGCAGGACAGCCCGCAGGGGACCAGGCCGACGCCCTCGCCGGCCTCGGTCAGCGCCTGCCAGAGCTCCACGGCGTGCTCCGGCTTCACGAACAGCTCGAAGCCGTCCTCGCCGGTGTAGCCCGTGCGGGCGATGAGCGCGGGGACGCCGGCGACGGTGCCGGGCAGGCCGGCGTAGTACTTCAGGCCGTCGAGGTCGGCGTCGGTCAGCGACTTCAGGATGCCGGGGGACTCGGGGCCCTGGACGGCCAGCAGCGCGTAGGCGTCGCGGTCGTCGCGGACCTCGGCGTCGAAGCCGGCGGATCGTTCCACCAGGGCGTCGAGCACGATCTGGGCGTTGGAGGCGTTGGCGACGACCATGTACTCGGTCTCGGTGAGCCGGTAGACGATCAGGTCGTCGAGGATGCCGCCGTCGGCCTGGCAGATCATGGTGTAGCGGGCGCGGCCGACGCCGACGGAGGCGATGTTGCCGACGAGGGCGTGGTTCAGCAGCCCGGCCGCCTGCGGCCCGGTCACGGTGATCTCGCCCATGTGGGAGAGGTCGAACAGGCCGGCCCGGGTGCGTACGGCGTTGTGCTCGTCGCGCTCGGAGGCGTAGCGCAGGGGCATGTCCCAGCCGGCGAAGTCGGTCATGGTCGCGCCGAGCGAGCGATGCAGGGCGTCGAGCGCGGTACGGCGCTTCTCGGAGGGGTCGGTGCTGCTCATCGGTCCGTTGTCTCCCAAAGGCATGACGGGCGAGGTCGTTCCTCCCCATCTGTCATCGGAACCTGAGAGGTTCGCCATGATCCCGGAGACGGTGATCATGGCTTGCACCTTGGGTGGAGCCACCGCGCACGCGGCGACCCGCTTTTCAGATGTGCCTCGCCCGCGCGGTAACGGGGCCTGAGAGATTCAAGGGAGGGACTTGCTCCTTCGGCGCCCCAGCGATGCACTGCTGGGGACTCTCCCGCGCGGATTCAAACGGCCGGTATGCAGTTGGCGCCGCCATCATTGCATGCCCGGCTCGTCGGCGGCAGGGCCATGTCTGTAACCGGCTTGTGGCAGGAAGCGAACGAAAATACGAGAGATCCTCTATTACCTTCTCTTTACGCTCAGTGGGGATGGGGAATCCTGACCCCCGGAGGAGGACGATGACGGTGAACCGCACCACGGCGTACGCCACGACGTCGGGCCTGGCGCTGCCCAAGCAGCCCACGGCCCCCTCTGTCGAAGCCCGCGCCCTGTGCCCCGCGCCCGTGGTCCGCGATCTGCGAGAACGCTCCGGGCACAGCCCGCACGCGCTGCTCTTCGGCCCCAAGGACCTCGTCGTGATCACCGGCCTGCCCGGCAGCGGCAAGTCGACGCTGATGAAGCGGACGGTGAAGGGCCTGCGCATCGACTCCCAGGACACCCGGGACCACTGGGACGCCCGCATGCCCCGCTTCCTCCCCTACGCCGTCTACCGCCCCCTGGTCCGCCTCGCGCACTACGCGGGGCTGCGGCGCGCGCTGCGCAGCGGCGAGGGCGTCGTCGTGCACGACTGCGGCACGCAGGCCTGGGTGCGCGGCTGGCTGGCCCGCGCGGCCCGGCGCCGGGGCGGCACCCTGCACCTGCTGCTGCTCGACGTGACGCCGGGCACCGCCCTGGAGGGGCAGCGCGAGCGCGGCCGGGGCGTCTCGCGGTACGCCTTCCTGCGGCACCGCACGGCGGCCTCCCGGCTGCTGCGCTCGGCGGCGAAGGGCGTTCTGCCGCAGGGCTGTGGTTCGGCGGTGCTGATCGACCGGGACGCGGCGGACGTCCTGCGCCGGATCGGCTTCACGGGCTGACCCGGGGGCGTACGGCGGCCGGGCCGGGTCCGCGGGGTCCGGCCCGGCCGTGCGCGAGCGGACCGCCCGTAGACCTGTGCCGGGCGGACACCGGCTAGCCTTTTGGGCCTCAGACGTGGTTCACAGCAGGCGGTCAGACAGATGGACTTCCCAGCGGATCTTCCCGCGGACTTCTCGGCCCGGGCCCACCTCCACACCCACGGAGGCTGGCCCGGCAACGAACTGGAGGAGGTGCTCTCCGCCTCCCTCGGCATGCCCTCGGCGGGCGCCCGCATCGTCGAGGTGCTGGGCCGCAGCTTCGTCTGGGTGCCCCTGCCCAACGGCGGCGGCCCGCACAGCGGTCCGCTGGACCTGCCCACGATGGAGATCGGGGGCCAGGGGTACGTCCCGGTCTTCACCTCCGAGGAGCAGTTCCGCCAGGTCGTCGGCTCCCACATGGCGTTCACCGTCGCCCCGGCCGTGGAGTTCGCGCGCGGACTGCCGCCGCACGTGGGCATCGCCCTGAACCCCGACGGCGTGGTCGGCGTCCCGCTGCCCCCGGCGGCCGTCGCCGAGCTGTGCCGGTCGGGCCGCACTCAGCTGGACGGCCCCGCCTCCGGCGGCCGGGTCAAGCTCTACGAGCCGGACTGGCAGGAGGATCCGGTCGACTTCCTCGCCGCGGCGTCGGCGGAGTTCGCGGCGACCGGCGTGGTCGCGACGGCACGCCGCTGCCTGGCGGCGATCGAGACGGCCGCCCCCGTGATGTTCGTAGGCGTGGAACTCACGCACTGGGAGGGCGACCTGCGCGCCGCCCCCACGACCGCCCTCGCCCAGGCCCTGGGCCGCGCCCCGGTCCCCTGGCAGGTCAACCTGGTCCTCCTGGACGTGGCCCAGGACCCGGTGATCGAGTGGATGCGCGCGAAGGTACGGCCCTTCTACACGCGCGAACTCTGAGAACCTGGGGGCGCGAGGAACTGCGCGACCAGCCCCCACCGGCCCGCAGGCAGAAGACCCACCTCAAGTCCCGAGCTCTCCACGGCTCTCCCGGCGGAGCGCCTAAGCTGGGCTCACAAGCCATGTTTCCCGAAGGGGCGGTAAATCGTGAGCGCGAGCGGCACAACCTCGACCGGACAGGTCGAGCACATGCTGCGCCAGGTGACGCCCGGGCGCTACGACGCCTACGAGGCCCTCCTGCGGGCCCTCGCCACCCCTTCCACCGGCCAGGTCTGGATGCTGCTGTGGCACGGCCAGTCCGGGTCCCCGGACGCCCAGTACGGAAACATGGACGTCGACGGGTACGGCTACGCCCCGTGCGTCACCTCCGCCCAGGAGCTGTCCGCCAGCGGCTGGAACCGCAGCTACGAGGTGGTCGACGGCGTCGATGTGGCCCGCACCCTCTACCCGGACCACTACGGCCTCTGGCTGAACCCGCACGCCCCGGGCGGCGGCGTCGGCATCCCGTGGCTCGACCTGCGGCGCATCGCCACCGGCCTGGACCGCCAGCCCGCCGGTCCGCTCAGGCTGTCGGAGCCCGGCATCGAGATCCCGCAGTTCTACGCCCTGCTCGCGCAGAACGCCCACCGCACCCCGGCCGTCCGCTCGCTGCGCCGCGCCTGGGTGCAGCCGGCGCTCGGGGCGCCGTATCTCGCCATCGGACTGGACGTGTACGACACCAGCCCGTCCGCGGTGGACTCGGTGCGCTCGATGATGCTCCAGTCGATCGGCGCGGTCCCGGACGGGCTGCCGGTGTCGACCGTGGCGATGTCCGACGAGGACGATCCGATCGCCATGTGGATGCGCGCGAGCGCCCGTCCGTTCTACGACCGCGAGGCGCACGCCGCACCCGCTCAGGCCCCCGCCGGCGGCTATGGTTACCCACCGGCACAGGGTCGTTACTGATCTTGGAACGCGCTCACCTTCCGTTCGGTCGGTAACCCGACTTCGTAGGTGCGCAGGGGCGTTCACTGCGGTTTCATAGGCGAATCTCCGCGCGTAGATGCGATCGGAAGGTCCCGGTCCGCCCTCATACGCCCCAACTGGCTCGCGTCCGACGGGCGTTACCCCGTGTTCGGATAACGGAACCCCCCAGACAGCATCACGGTTGCGCATACTTTCCCGGTCACCTCTGGCAACAGATCGCCAAAGCGTTGAAGACTCCCCGCAAGACACGGGCCGGTCGGTCCTGTGTACGAGAAATGCAACCGCTACAGCGGCAGCCATGGGGTCGGCAACCGTCGGCCGAGAGGGGTCAATCTCACCGTGACCGCACCGATCGAGACAACGGGAGCGGAGGCTGAAGCGCAGCCCGAGGCCGTGCTCACCGGAGTCAAGAAGAGCCAGATCGAGGGGCGTTCGCTCTCCCAGATCGCCTGGATGCGCTTCAAGCGGGACAAGGTCGCCATGGCCGGCGGGGTTGTCGTCCTCTGCCTCGTGCTGATGGCCGTGCTCTCCAAGCCGATCCAGTGGGTCTTCGGCCTCGACCCCAACGAGTTCAACCAAGACCTCATCGACCCGGCCCTGCTCGCCCCCAAGGGCGGCTGGGGCGGAATGAGTTGGGATCACCCGCTGGGCGTCGACCCCCAGTACGGCCGCGACATGCTCGCCCGCATCATCGACGGCTCCTGGGTCTCGCTGCTGGTCGCGGGAGGCGCCACGGTCCTCTCCGTGGCCATCGGCACGGTGCTCGGCGTCGTCGCCGGGTACTACGGCGGCTGGATCGACAGCGTTATCAGCCGGCTGATGGACACCTTCCTGGCCTTCCCGCTGCTGCTGTTCGCGATCTCCATCTCCGCCTCCGTGCAGGACGGTTTCTTCGGGCTCGAAGGGCTTCCGCTGCGCATCTGCGTGCTGATCTTCGTGATCGGCTTCTTCAGCTGGCCGTACATCGGCCGCATCGTGCGCGCGCAGACCATGACCCTGCGCAGGCGTGAGTTCATCGAGGCCTCCACGAGCCTCGGCGCACGCGGTCCGTACATCCTGTTCCGCGAGTTGCTCCCCAATCTCGTCGCGCCGATCCTCGTCTACTCGACGCTGATCATCCCGACGAACATCCTCTTCGAGGCCGCGCTGAGCTTCCTCGGAGTCGGCATCGCTCCGCCGCAGGCTTCCTGGGGCGGCATGCTCAGCAACGCTGTCGATCTGTACACAGCAGATCCGCAGTACATGTTCGTGCCCGGATTGGCGATCTTCATCACCGTCCTGGCCTTCAACCTGCTGGGTGACGGGCTGCGTGACGCCCTCGACCCTCGCAGCAAGTGATCCATCGATAGAGGGGGCTTTCCTCAGGTGAAGACGAGAAGGGTGACCGCCGCGATCGCGTCGGTCCTGGCGCTCTCGCTGGGTGCTGCCGCATGTGGTGGCGGGGATGACAGTGACGGCAACGGCGGAGGCAACGGCAAGAAGGACGCCGCGCTGTCCTCCATCGTCAACGCGTCCACGAAGAAGGGGGGGACGGTCACGTACGAGCACTCGGACGTTCCGGACTCCCTGGACCCGGGCAACACGTACTACGGCTGGGTGCAGAACTTCTCCCGCCTCTATGCGCGTGCGCTGACGACGTTCAAGCCGGCCGCCGGCAAGGAGGGCCTCGAGGTCGTTCCCGACCTGGCCGAGTCCCTGGGCAAGCCGAGCGCGGACGCCAAGACCTGGACGTACAAGCTCCGGCAGGGCGTGAAGTTCCAGGACGGCACGCCGATCACGTCCAAGGACGTGAAGTACGCCATCGAGCGTTCCAACTTCGCGCCCGAGGCGCTGTCCAACGGCCCGACGTACTTCAAGGCGTACCTTGAGGGCGGCGACAAGTACAAGGGCCCCTACAAGGACAAGTCCGCGGACGGCATCAAGTCCATCGAGACGCCGGACGACAGCACGATCGTCTTCAAGTTGAAGCAGCCCTTCGCGGACTTCGACTACCTGGCGACGTTCTCGCAGACGGCCCCGGTGCCGCAGGCCAAGGACACGGGCGCGAAGTACGTCCAGAACATCGTGTCCTCCGGCCCGTACCAGTTCGAGTCCTACGAGGAGGGCCGCAGCGCCACCCTCGTGCGCAACAAGAACTGGGACGCCAAGACGGACCCGATCCGCAAGGCGCTGCCGGACAAGGTCACGATCAAGTTCAAGGTCAACCCGGTGACGGTCGACAACGACCTGCTCTCCGACAAGATCACGGTCGACGCGGCGGGCACCGGTGTCCAGCCGGCGACCCAGCCGAAGGTGCTGACGGGCAAGAACGTCGCCCAGACGGACGCCGCCTACGCCGGTGCGACGCAGTACATCGCGCTGAACGTGAACGTGAAGCCGTTCGACAACGCCGACTGCCGCAAGGCCGTGCAGTGGGCCGTCGACAAGAAGTCGGTGCAGGACGCCATCGGTGGTTCGCCGAAGGGTGACGTGGCCAGCACGCTGCTGCCGCCGTCGGTCAACGGCTACACCAAGTTCGACACCTATGCGACGGACGGCAACAAGGGCAACGTGGCCAAGGCCAAGGAAGCTCTGAAGGCGTGTGGCAAGCCGAACGGCTTCGATACGATCCTGACCGCGCGTTCCGACCGTCCCGCCGAGGTTGCTTCGGCGACGGCCGTTCAGGCCTCGCTCAAGAAGGTCGGCATCAACGTCGAGATCAAGCAGTTCCCGTCGGGTAAGTACTTCTCCAACTTCGCCGGTGTCCCGAGCTACGTCCACGACAACAAGCTCGGCATGCTCTCCATGGCGTGGGGTGCTGACTGGCCGACCGGCTACGGCTTCCTCGACCAGATCATCAACGGTGCCGCCATCAAGCCCTCCGGCGGCAACAACCTGATGGAACTGAACGACCCGAAGATCAACAAGGCCCTCACGGACGCGATCGCCAACACCGACTCCGCGGCCCGCACCAAGGCCTGGGGCGACATCGACAAGATGGTCATGGACAACGCGTCCGTCGTCCCGCTGATCTACCGCAAGAACCTGCTGTTCCGTCCGGAGTCCGCGGCCAACGTCACGGTCACGCAGGCCTACCTCGGCATGTACGACTACACGCTGCTGAGCTCCACCAAGTAGTGGCCGACAGGCCGGATTCCCCGAAAGGCAGGTGAAGGCACCGGACGGCCGGGGCGGGCACAACCCGCCCCGGCCGCCCGGAGCCGTACAGCTGTGGCTGCGTACATCATCCGACGCGTCTTCGGCGCGGTGCTGTTGCTGCTGGTGGTCAGCGCAGTCACCTTCGCGATCTTCTTCCTCGTGCCACGGCTCGGTGGCCAGACCGCCGACCAGCTGGCCACTCAGTATGTCGGCAAGGACGCCAACCCCGAGTCCGTCGCCGCCATCAAACGGAACCTCGGGCTGGACCAGCCCATCGCCGTCCAGTACTGGGACTACATCAAGGGCCTCGTGGTGGGCGCGGACTACAAGTTCGGTCCCGACGCCACCCGTTGCGACGCCCCCTGCTTCGGCTACTCCTTCAAGAGCCATGTCGAGGTGTGGCCCCAGCTGACGGAGCGGATCCCGGTCTCCTTCTCGCTGGCCGTCGGTGCCGCCGTGATCTGGCTGATCTTCGGTGTCACGACCGGCGTCATCTCGGCGCTGCGCAAGGGCAAGCCCATCGACCGCATCTCGATGTTCATCGCCCTCGCCGGCGTCTCCCTCCCGATCTTCTTCACCGGCCAGGTGCTCAACGCCCTGTTCGTGTACGAGATCCCCATCTGGGACGCCATCGAGTACGTCCCGTTCACCGAGAACCCGGCCGACTGGGCCTGGCATCTGATCCTGCCCTGGGTCAGCCTCGCCTTCCTCTTCTCCGCGCTCTACGCCCGACTCACCCGGGCGGGCATGCTGGAGACGATGGGCGAGGACTACATCAGAACGGCAAGGGCCAAGGGCCTCAAGGAGTCCACGGTCGTCGCCAAGCACGGCCTGCGCGCCGCGCTGACCCCGATCGTCACCATCTTCGGCATGGACTTCGGCACCCTCGTCGGCTCCGCCGTACTCACCGAGACCGTCTTCTCCTTGCAGGGCATCGGTGCCTACGCGGTCCAGTCCATCAAGGACAACGACCTGCCCATCGTGATGGGCGTGACTCTGGTCGCCGCGTTCTTCATCGTCTTCTGCAATCTCGTCGTCGACCTGGTGTACGCAGCCATCGACCCCCGGGTGAGGTACTCGTGAGCAAGCTCGAGAAAGCGGCCCTCGGCGAACCCGCCGCTGCCGCCCCGTCCGACACGGACGGCGCCTTCCTTTCGGTACGCGATCTGCGTATCCACTTCAACACGGACGACGGTCTGGTGAAGTCCGTCGACGGCGTCAGCTTCGACGTGCAGCGGGGCAGGACCCTGGGCATCGTCGGCGAGTCCGGCTCCGGCAAGTCCGTCACGTCGCTCGGCGTGATGGGCCTGCACCGCTCGGCCAACGCCAAGGTCACCGGCGAGGTCTGGCTGGACGGCCAGGAGCTGATCGCCGCCGACCCCGACGACGTACGCCGGTTGCGCGGCCGCAAGATGGCGATGATCTTCCAGGACCCGCTGTCGGCGATGCACCCGTACTACTCGGTCGGGCAGCAGATCGTCGAGGCGTACCGGGTCCACCACAAGGTCAGCAAGAAGGTGGCCCGCACGCGGGCCATCGAGATGCTGGACCGGGTGGGCATCCCCGAGCCGAACAAGCGCGTCGACGGCTTCCCGCACGAGTTCTCCGGCGGTATGCGCCAGCGCGCCATGATCGCCATGGCGCTGGTGAACAACCCCGAGCTGCTCATCGCCGACGAGCCGACGACCGCCCTGGACGTCACCGTGCAGGCGCAGATCCTCGACCTGATCCGGGATCTGCAGAAGGAGTTCGGCTCCGCGGTCATCATGATCACGCACGACCTCGGTGTCGTCGCCGAGATGGCCGACGACCTGCTGGTCATGTACGGCGGCCGGGCCGTCGAGCGCGGTCGCGCGGACTCCGTCTTCTCCGAGCCCCGCCACCCCTACACCTGGGGCCTGCTCGGCTCGATGCCGCGGCTGGACCGCGAGGAGACGGACCGCCTCATCCCGATCAAGGGGTCCCCGCCCTCCCTGATCAACATCCCGTCCGGCTGCGCCTTCAACCCGCGCTGCCCGTACGCGGACATCCCGAAGGACAACGTCACCCGCACGGTCCGCCCCGAGCTGACCGAGGTCGGCGGCGCACACTGGGCCGCCTGCCACATGAGCACCGAGCAGCGGGAGCGTATCTGGACCGAAGAGATTGCGCCGAAGCTGTGAGCGACGAAAAAGCGGTGAAGATCCCCGCGCAGAAGGACAACCTCACGAAAGACGGCGCCGACGGCGATGTCCTGCTGAGGGTCAAGGGCCTTCAGAAGCACTTCCCGATCCGCAAGGGGCTGCTGCAGCGGCAGACCGGCGCGGTGCGCGCGGTCGACGGCATCGACTTCGAGGTCCGCAAGGGCGAGACGCTGGGCGTCGTCGGCGAGTCGGGCTGCGGCAAGTCGACGATGGGCCGGCTCATCACCCGGCTGCTCGAACCGACCGGCGGCTCGGTGGAGTTCGAGGGCCGCGACATCACGCACCTCGGCGTCGGGCAGATGCGCCCGATGCGCCGTGACGTGCAGATGATCTTCCAGGACCCCTACTCCTCGCTGAACCCCCGGCACACCATCGGCACGATCGTCGGCGCCCCCTTCAAGCTCCAGGGCGTCACGCCGGAGGGCGGGGTGAAGAAGGAGGTCCAGCGGCTGCTGTCGGTGGTCGGTCTGAACCCCGAGCACTACAACCGCTACCCGCACGAGTTCTCCGGCGGTCAGCGCCAGCGCATCGGCATCGCGCGCGCCCTCGCGCTCAACCCGAAGCTGGTCGTGGCGGACGAGCCCGTCTCCGCGCTGGACGTGTCGATCCAGGCGCAGGTGGTGAACCTGCTGGACGACCTCCAGGAGGAGCTCGGCCTCACGTACGTGATCATCGCCCACGACCTGTCGGTCGTCCGGCACGTCTCGGACCGCATCGCGGTGATGTACCTCGGCAAGATCGTCGAGCTCGCCGACCGCGAGTCGCTGTACAAGGCGCCGATGCACCCGTACACCAAGGCCCTGCTGTCGGCGGTGCCGATCCCGGACCCCAAGCGCCGGGGCGTCAAGAGCGAGCGCATCCTGCTCCGCGGCGACGTGCCCTCGCCGATCTCCCCGCCGAGCGGCTGCCGCTTCCACACGCGGTGCTGGAAGGCGACGGAGGTCTGCCGGACGACGGAGCCGCCGCTGCTGGAGCTGAAGCCCGGCCAGCGGGTGGCGTGCCACCACCCCGAGAGCTTCGAGGACCAGCAGCCGCAGGACACCGTCCTGCTGTCCGTCGCCAAGGAGGCGGCGGAGCTGGTGGCCGACGAGGTGCTCGCGGAGTCGGCCACCACTTCGGCGGCGGTCGCGGCGGTGGCGGCCGAGGCGACGGAGACCACTCCGGAGGCGACGGAGGCGGAGGCCGACGGCGCCGCTCCCGAGGAGGCCGCGCCGCAGCCGCAGCCGGAGCCGGACCCGGTCCCGGAGCCGGACCCGGTCCCGGAGACCGCGTCCGAGGAGGCCGCCGGCGAGGCTGCGGCGACCTCCGACGAGGCGACCGGAGACTCGACCTCCGAAAGCACCGAGAAGTAACCCAAAACGAGCCCCCGCCTTCCTTTGCAAGGCGGGGGCTCGGTGCTGGGCGAGAATGTACGGGTGCTCCAGCAACTGTTCAGTCCGTCCGTCCAGCACACGCTCGACCTGATCGGCATCTTCGTCTTCGCGATCTCCGGCGCCCTGCTGGCCGTCCGCAAGAACTTCGACGTCTTCGGCATCGCCGTCCTCGCCGAGGTCACGGCGCTGGGCGGCGGGCTGTTCCGGGACGTGGTCATCGGGGCGGTGCCCCCCGCCGCGTTCACGGACCTGGGGTACTTCCTCACCCCGCTGCTCGCCGCGCTCCTGGTCTTCTTCCTCCACCCGCACGTGGAGCGCATCCAGACCGGCGTGAACGTCTTCGACGCGGCGGGCCTCGGCCTGTTCTGCGTCGCCGGGACGACGAAGGCGTACGACTACGGCCTCAACCTCACCGCGTCCGTGGCCCTGGGCCTCGCGACCGCCGTGGGCGGCGGTGTGCTGCGCGACGTCCTGGCCAACGAGGTGCCCTCACTGCTGCGCTGGGACCGCGACCTGTACGCGGTCCCGGCGATCGTCGGCGCCACGATGACGGTCCTGTGCATCCACTACGACGCCCTGACCCCGTTCACCAGCACGCTCGCGGCCGTCACGGCCTTCGTGCTGCGTCTGCTGGCGATGCGTTTCCACTGGCGAGCTCCGCGTGCCTGGAACCGGCGGTCGACGGTGCGAGAGGAGTAGTCCCGGGCGCCGTTCGGGCCCGGTGCTCGCCGCCCATCACCTCGGACAGCCAGCGGAACGCGGGCACGACCTGCGGCTTCCACAGCGCCATGGTGTGGCCGCCGGCGTCGGTCGGGACGAACACCACGTTCACGGTCGTGGGCGGCTTCGCGATCCGCTCGATGGCCATGGCCGCCTCGTAGCCGTCGTTGGGCTGGCCCGACAGGTACAGCGCGACGCGCGGCGGGACCGGGGCGGCCCTCAGCAGTTCGTAGGGGTTGTTCGCGGCCCGCAGCGCGGGGGTCTTGCCGGCCAGCGACTGGGGCACCGCGGCGGGGTCGTTGTACCCGGACATGCTGACCGCGGCCCGGTAGCGGTCGGGGTGGGCGACGGCGAGCTTCGCCGCGCAGTGCGCGCCCGCCGAGTACCCGGCCACCGCCCAGCCGTCCGGCGCGGCCTGGGCGCGGAAGTTGTCCCTGACCATCTTCGGCACGTCGACGCTGAGCCAGCTGTCGGCGTTGACCTTGCCCGCGATGTTCGCGCAGCCGGTGTCCTTGCCGGGCAGCAGGGTGGTGCGCGGCGAGACGATGATGAACGGCTCGATCTGCCCGCTGCGCATCAGCGGCGCGAGCTGCTGGGGCGCGTCCATCGTGCCGTACCAGGCCTTCGACGAGCCGGGATAGCCCGGCAGGACCTCGACGACCGGGAACCTGTGGTCGCGGTAGGCGCTCTCGTGGTACTGCGGCGGCAGCCAGACGTTGACCTCGGCGTGCACTCCCGAGACCCGGCCCTTGAGGTGGGTGACGAGCACGCCGCCCTCCGCGCGCATGCCCGGCCCCTTGGCCTGCTTGAAGGTCTGCCGGACCTTGGGCAGCTTCTCCAGCGCGATCCCGCCGGTGCCGCTGGCGCCGAGGTCGGCGGCCTCGTGCACATGGTCGCTGGTGCCGAGCAGATCGCCCCAGTTGTCGTACAGCTGGTTGGAGTTGTTGACCAGCGTGAAGACCAGCGCGACGGCCGTGCCCTGCGCGAACAGCACCATCAGCACCCGGGCGGCGGCCCGCACGACCCTGGGTCCGCCCACGCGTGACCACAGGGCGAGCGGCAGCACCACGGCGACGACGCACAGCACGACGAGCGTGTAGAGGAACGGGGTCCCGGTGAGACTCATGTCCTGATAGAGGGGGAGATCGGGCCTCGGGTTTCGGGCGAGCCGGACACTTGCCGAAAAGTTGCCCGGATCTCACCAGATTCCAAAGCTACCGCTTAGTAGTTAGCTGTTGTACCGTTCATCCATGCCAGAAGCAGCCTCTGCCACGACGGCCCGGCGGGCCACGATCGGCGACAGCGAGTTCGACCGCGACACCGCGCTCACCCGCCGCGAACCCGGCGTCTACGACATCGACCTCTCCGCCGGCTGGACCATCATCAGCGCCGTCAACGGCGGTTATCTGCTGGCCGTGCTGGGCCGCGCCCTCGCGGACGCCCTGCCGCACGCCGACCCGTTCACGATCTCCGCGCACTACCTCACCGCCTCCCAGCCGGGCCCGGCGGTCGTCCGCACGGACGTGGTGCGCACGGGCCGGACCCTGTCGACCGGGCAGGCCTCGCTCCTCCAGTACGACGAGCAGGGCCGCGAGGTCGAACGGATCCGCGTCCTCGCCTCCTACGGCGACCTGGACGCCCTTCCCGACGACGTCCGGACGACGGCCCGGCCGCCCGCCATCCCGCCGATGGAACACTGCTTCGGCCCCGAGGACGGCCCCGCCCCCGTCGACGGCAGCTCGGCCATCGCCGACCGGCTGATGCTCAAGCTCGACCCCTCCACCCTGGGCTGGGCGCTCGGGCAGCCCTCCGGCAAGGGCGAGATGCGTGCCTGGTTCGGCCTGGCCGACGGCCGTGACGCCGACCCCTTCTCCCTGCTCCTCGCCGTGGACGCGCTGCCCCCGACCGCCTTCGAGATCGGCATCTCCGGCTGGGTCCCCACGGTCGAACTGACCGTCCACATACGCTGCCGTCCGGCTCCCGGCCCGCTGCGGGTGTCGATCACCACCCGCAACCTGGCGGGCGGCTTCCTGGAGGAGGACGCCGAGGTCTGGGACAGCGCGGACCGGCTGGTGGCCCAGTCGAGGCAGCTGGCCCGGGTGCGGCTCGCGCGCTGAAGCGCCCCGCGCGATCGCGGCCGCCCGCCGGGTGCACAGGCCGCCGACAGCGGATCCTCAAGTGGGCCCTAACCGGGGTTGGTTGAGTTCCCGCTCCAGGACTTTCTCATCTTCCATGGAGCGGTCTCTCATGAAGCGTGCGCGTCTCCTCCCCGTCGTCGCCCTGCTGGCGCTCTCACCCCTGGCCCTGGCGGCCTGCGGGTCCGGCGACTCGTCGTCGACGTCGAACGGCGGCGGCTCCGGGCAGCAGCAGTCGTGCCAACAGTCGTCGGGCGCGCCCTCCGGCATGCCGAGCGGTGCGCCCTCGGCCGGTGCGCCCTCGGCCGGTGCGGCCGGTGCGGCCGGTGCCTCCGGTGCGCCGTCGGGGGCGCCGAGCGGTGCTCCCAGCGGTGCGCCGAGTGGTGCTCCGGGCGGGGGTCAGGGTGGTCCCGGTGGGGGACCGGGCGGCGGTTGCGGCGGTGGTCCCGGTGGCGGCCAGGGCGGCGGGGTCGCGCCCAGCGGTGCCCCGAGCGGTGCGCCGAGCGCGGTGGCCTCCGCGACCGAGGGCTGACGCGCGACGCGGTACTGCACGGATAAGGGCGGTACTCCCGATGACCGGGGGTGCCGCCCTGTTCGTGCTGCCGGCGCTCAGTCCAGCCAGTGCTCCCGGCCGATGCTGATCAGCCGCATCCTCCGGGTCGCGGCCTGGGCAACGCGGTGCCGCTCGTCCTGCGGGGAATCCAGGGCGTCCAGGAACAGCGAGGCGGTGATGAGCATCTGGTCGACGTAGAGGTGGGCGAGCATCAGCAGGTCGTCGTCGTTCCAGCCCTCGGAGAGCGGGTCCTTGGCGAGCGCCTCCTTCACCTCCTCGGCGAACAGGGCCAGTTGGTCCTGGATCGCCTTCCGCACGGACTGCACCCCGCCGTGCCGCTCGCGCGCGATGAAGCGCACATGGGCCGGATGCGTCTCGACATGGCCGGCGATCAACTCGACGGCCCTCTCTATGCGTCGGTCGCTGTCGCCGACCGAGGAGACGATGGTGCGGATCATGGGGTGCAGACTGCCCAGCGCCTCCTCGACCAGGGCGACGCCGAGGTCGGCCGTGGAGCGGAAGTGCCGGTAGAAGGCGGTCGGCGCGACGCCGACGGCGCGGGTTACCTCACGCAGGCCCAGGCTGCTCAGGCTCTGCTCCTCCAGCAGTCCCAACGCCGCGTCCAGCAGCGCCTGTCGGGTCTTCTGTTTCTGGGCCTGCCGAAGGCCGAGGGTGTGACTCATACCATGCAGTTAACAACTGTTCTCTGGAATTGAAAAGCCGCAGGGCGCGCTAGACTTGGAGTCAGTGAACAACTGTTACTACAACTGTTCACCGAAACGTAACGAGAGAGATCGCCACAAGAGATCTCGGAGGGGGATCCGACCCATGCTGTTCCTCGTCGCCGCGCTCCTGCTGCTGGGCGTCGTGCTGGGCGCCGTCGCCCACGCCCCGCTCGCCTTCACCGTCGTCGCCGCCGGTGTGATCGCCGTCTGGCTGGCCGTCTTCGCCGCCCGCGAGCGTCACGCCCGCCGCAACTGACCCACCGGCCCACCTCACCGACCGGATCCGACCGAATCCGACCGACATCCCAGGAGCTGACACTCATGCACCTCACCGCACCGGCCACCGCCCGCCCCGGCGCGCGCGGCCGCACCCGCGACGCCGACGGCATGGCCGTGGCGTCCTTCATCCTCGGACTGCTCGGCCTGCTGGTCTTCAACCTCTTCCTCGGCCCGACCGCCATCGTCCTGGCCGCCGCGTCCCTGTGGCGTGGCACCGGCCGCAAGGGCCGGGCGTACCTGGGCATGGGGCTGGGCGTCGCCGACCTGCTGGTTCTGCTGGCGTTCATGCAGATGGACAGCACGCTGTCCTGGAGCTTCTAGGGCGGTCGTCGCACAGGTCGACGAGGGCACCGATTCCAGCGGGGAAGGCTTGGGGAGCACCCCTGGCCGCGGCCGGCCAACCTTGACACAAGGCCCCTTACCGGCGCCCCTTAGAATCGTGGCCACCATGGCTTACCTCGACCACGCCGCGACGACCCCCATGCTCCCGGAGGCGGCAGAGGCGCTGACCGCCCAGCTGAGCGTCACGGGCAACGCCTCCTCCCTTCACGCGTCCGGCCGCCGCGCGAGGCGCACCGTCGAGGAGGCCCGCGAGACCCTCGCGGAAGCACTCGGCGCCCGCCCCAGCGAGGTCGTCCTCACCTCCGGCGGCACCGAGGCCGACAACCTCGCGGTCAAGGGCCTGTACTGGGCCCGCCGCGACGCCGACCCGGCGCGGACCCGCACCCGCGTCCTGGCCAGCCCCGTCGAACACCACGCCGTCCTCGACGCCGTCCACTGGCTCGGCGAGCACGAGGGCGCCACGATCGAGTACCTGCCGGTCGACTCCCACGGACGCGTCCACCCCGACGCCCTGCGCGAGGCCATCGCCCGCGACCCCCACGACGTCGCCCTGGCCACCGTGATGTGGGCCAACAACGAGATCGGCACCGTCATGCCGATCCGCGAACTGGCCGACGTGGCGGCGGAGTTCGACATCCCGCTGCACGCCGACGCCGTCCAGGCATTCGGTCAGGTCCCCGTCGACTTCGCCGAGTCCGGCCTCGCCGCTATGACCGTCTCCGGGCACAAGGTCGGCGGCCCCTACGGCATCGGCGCCCTGCTGCTGGGCCGTGACCAGACCCCCGTCCCCGTCCTGCACGGCGGCGGCCAGGAACGCCACGTCCGCTCCGGCACCCTCGACGTCCCCGCCATCGCCTCCTTCGCGGTCGCCGGCCGCCTCGCCGCCGAACAGCGCGAGTGGTTCGCCCGCGAGATCGGCGCCCTGCGCGACGCCTTGGTCGACGCGGTCCGTACGGCGGTCCCGGACGCGATCCTCGGCGGCGACCCGGAACCCGGCGGCCGGCTCCCCGCCAACGCCCACTTCACCTTCCCGGGCTGCGAGGGCGACTCCCTGCTCCTGCTCCTGGACGCCCAGGGCATCGAATGCTCCACCGGCTCCGCCTGCACCGCGGGCGTCGCCCAGCCCAGCCACGTCCTGCTGGCCACCGGCACCGACCCCGACCTGGCCCGCGGCACCCTGCGCTTCTCCCTCGGCCACACCTCCACGGAGGCCGACGTCGAAGCGGTCGCCAAGGCGATCGGCCCGGCGGTGGAGCGGGCAAGGGCGGCCGGCCTGACGTAAGCGGCTACGCCTTCGCCGTACGAGCCGCCCGTACCAGCTTCATGTACCGGTCCCAGTCCCAGTGCTTGCCGGGGTCCGTGTGGTCGGTCCCCGGCACCTCCACGTGCCCGATGATGTGCTCGCGGTCGACCGGGATGTCGTAGCGCGCGCATATCCGGGCCGTCAGCCGCGCCGACGCCTCGTACATCTCGTCCGTGAGGTCCTGCGGCCGGTCCACGAACCCCTCGTGCTCGATGCCGACACTGCGCTCGTTGTAGTCGCGGTTACCCGCGTGGTACGCCACGTCCAGTTCGCGGATCATCTGCGTGATGTGGCCGTCCTTGCGCACGATGTAGTGCGCGGCCGCCCCGTGCTCCGGGTCCTGGAACACTTTCACCGCGCTGTCGAAGCTGCCCTGGGTGACATGGATGACCACCATGTCTATGCCGTAGTCGTCGGGCCGGTCCGCGCGCCGCCAGTTCGCGTCCGACGCCGCCACCCAGCGGGCGCCCGCGAAGTCGACCTCGCCCTCCTTGCGCGGCTTCTCCACACCCGGCACCCGCCACCACAGGCGCGCCAGCTCGTCGCGGGCCAGCACGGCCGAGCCCACCGCGGCCGCCGTCCCGCCGATGAGCAACGCACGACGCCCGACCTTCCGGTCGCCGTCCTTCGGAGCCTTCCGCTGTCCCATGTGATCGTCAACGGATACTCGGCAGCCCTGGTTCCCGCGCCCCCGTACCCTGGAAGGGTTATGACTGACACCGCGCAGCCCTCCCGCCCCCTCCGCGTCCTCGCCGCCATGTCCGGCGGGGTCGACTCCGCCGTCGCCGCCGCCCGCGCGGCCGAAGCGGGCCACGACGTCACCGGCGTCCACCTCGCGCTCTCGGCGAACCCCCAATCCTTCCGCACGGGCGCGCGGGGCTGTTGCACCATCGAGGACTCCCGCGACGCCCGCCGCGCCGCCGACGTCATCGGCATCCCGTTCTACGTGTGGGACCTCGCCGACCGCTTCCGCGAGGACGTCGTCGAGGACTTCATCGCCGAGTACGAGGCCGGCCGCACCCCGAACCCGTGCCTGCGCTGCAACGAGAAGATCAAGTTCGCCGCCCTGCTCGACAAGGCGCTCGCTCTCGGCTTCGACGCCGTGTGCACCGGCCACTACGCCACCGTCGTGCTGAACGACGACGGCACCCGCGAGCTGCACCGCGCCTCCGACATGGCCAAGGACCAGTCGTACGTCCTCGGCGTCCTGGACGAGAAGCAGCTCGCGCACGCGATGTTCCCGCTCGGCGACACCCTGACGACCAAGGACGAGATCCGCGCCGAGGCCGAGCGCCGCGGCCTCGCGGTCGCCAAGAAGCCCGACTCGCACGACATCTGCTTCATCGCCGACGGCGACACCCAGGGCTTCCTCGCCGACCGCCTCGGCAAGGCCGAGGGCGACATCGTCGACGAGTCCGGAGCCAAGCTCGGCACGCACGAGGGCGCGTACGGCTACACCATCGGCCAGCGCAAGGGCCTGCGCATCGGCACCCCGGCCGCCGACGGCAAGCCGCGCTACGTCCTGGACATCTCGCCCGTGAACAACACGGTGACGGTCGGCCCGGCGGCCTCCCTGGACGTGACCGGGCTGACCGCGATCAAGCCCCGCTGGTGCGGCGCGGCCCCGACCGGCCCGGGCACCTACACGGCCCAGCTGCGCGCCCACGGCGGCGAGACCGAGGTGACCGCCGAGCTGATCGACGGCTCCCTGGAGGTCACCTTCACCGAGCCGGTCCGCGGCGTGGCTCCCGGCCAGGCGATCGTGCTGTACGACGGCACGCGCGTGGTGGGCTCGGCGACGATCGCGTCCACGGTGCGGGCGACGCCGACCACCGTCTGAGACCCCGACGGGACCGCCCGCCCACGTCACGGCGCTGCGGTCCCCACGGGTCGGTCATTTCGCGGCACTCCGGTTCCACCCGGTCACCTCGCGACACTGCGGACCCGCCCGCTCACGTCGCGCCCGGTGGTCCGACCCGCTCACTCCGGCCCGGCGGTCCCGCCCGCTCACGTCGCGCCCCGGTGGTTCCGCCCGGTCACTTCGCGAAGAACTCCGTCAGCACCGGCGCGAGCACATCCGGCTCCACCATGTGGGTCTGCCCCTCAAGGCTCCGGTACGACCCGCCCGGCACCGTCTCTGCGACCGCGCGTGCCGCCTCGTGCATCCACGTGGGGCTCGCGCTGCCCGCGACGGCCAGCACCGGCACGCTGATCGACGCGAGCCGGTCCCGGGGCACCAGACCGTCGCCCATCACGGCGTTGTCGTGGGCCAGGCTCGGCGCGATCGTCTCCATCCCGGCCCACATGGGGGACTGACGGGCGCCCTGGATCATCTGCTCGGCCATCCCGGTCAGCCGCAGGAACAGCTCGACGGCATCCCCGCGGCGGCCCTCGCCCAGCGCCTCGGTCAGCCGCTCGGTGTACTCGGCGCGTTCCCGTGCCCCGCCCTCGTACACCGCGAACGGCACCTCGTAGACCGCGACCTGACGCACCGGCAGCCCGCTCGCCGCGGCGTGGAGCACGAGCGCGCCGCCCGAGGAGGTGCCGTAGAGCGCCGCCTCGCCGCCCACCGCGTCGATCAGCGCCGCGAGGTCCTCGACCTCGCGCTCCACGGCGTACGGCGACGCCTCACCGCTCTGACCGCGTCCCCGCCGGTCGTACACGACCACTTCGAAGTGCTCCGACAGGGGCACGGCCAGCGGCGCCACCGTGCCCCCGGTGGACATCGCCCCACTGACGAGGATCACCGCCGGGCCGTCACCGCTGGTCTCGTACGCGATGGAGGTACCGTCGGCCGACTTGGTGTTCTTATCCATGTCTGTGGAGATTGCCGTACGACGCGGAACTAATCGCTCACGACACTTCGACTTCGTAGAAGCAGAGGTGGTCCTTGATCTCGGTGACGTCCGGCTTCGGGTCCGGGTAGGACCAGACGAGGTCCGCCGCGTCCGGCAGCGACCAGTAGGACGCCGTGCCCTTGAAGGGGCAGTAGGTGTGGGTCTCGGAGGGCGTCAGCAGCTCCAGTCGTACGTCCTCGGCGGGGATGTAGTAGCGCGCGGGACAGCCCGTCTCGCGCAGGACCAGGGCGCGGTCGCTCTCCGCGAGGACCTGGTCGCCGTGAACGGCCCGCACGCGTCGCGTGGCCTGCTCGATCGTGATCGTGTGTCCATCAGCCATATCCGGATAGCGCGCGCGGGCGCCGGGTTCTTCCCGCGTACGGTGGCTGCATGCGAATCTGCGTCTTCCTCTCCGCCGCCGACCTCGACGACCGTTACACCCGCCCCGCGCGCGAGTTCGCGAAGCTGCTGGGCAAGGGCGGTCACACGCTCGTCTGGGGCGGTTCCGACGTCGGGCTGATGAAGGTCGTCGCGGACGGGGTGCAGGAGGCGGGTGGCCGGCTCGTCGGGGTCTCCGTGGAGTTCCTGTCCGCCAAGGTCCGTCCGGGCGTGGACGAGATGGTGATCGCCAAGGACCTCGCCGAGCGCAAGCGCCTGCTGCTGGAGAAGGCCGACGCCGTGGTGATCATGGTCGGCGGCACGGGCACGCTCGACGAGGCCACCGAGATCCTGGAGCTGAAGAAGCACGGCCACACGGACAAGCCGGTGGTCCTGCTCAGCACCGCGGGCTTCTACGACGGCCTGAAGGAGCAGTTCCGCCGGATGGAGGACGAGGGCTTCCTGCCCCGCCCGCTGACCGACCTGGTGTTCTTCGCCGAGGAGCCGGTCGGGGCACTGGCGTACCTGGAGGAGAGCCGGGGCGTGGAGTGAACCTCCGCTGATGCGAGCATGGCGGGCATGGCTACACATGTGATCACCGGAGCCGGCTCCGGCATCGGCGCGGCCGTCGCCCGCCGCCTGCACGCGCGCGGGGACGAACTCGTGCTCCACGCGCGCGACGCGGGCCGCGCGAAGGAACTGGCGGCACAGTTCCCCGGCGCGAAGACGCTGGTCGGCGACCTGGCGGACCCGGACAAGCTGTCCTGGGCCTTCTCCCACCAGTCGCTGCCGGACCGGGTGGACTCCCTGCTGCACATCGCCGGCGTCGTGGACCTCGGGCCGGTCGGCGACCTGACCCCGAAGTCATGGCGCCACCAGCTCAACGTCAATCTGATCGCTCCGGCCGAGCTGACCCGCCACTTCCTGCCGCAGCTGCGCACCACCCGCGGTCATGTGATCTTCGTCAACTCCGGCGCCGGCCTCAACGCCCACGCCGACTGGTCCGCCTACGCCGCCTCGAAGCACGGTCTGAAGGCTCTCGCGGACTCGCTCCGTCATGAGGAGCACGGCAATGGCGTCCGCGTCACCTCGGTCTACCCCGGCCGTACGGCGAGCCCCATGCAGGCCAAGGTCCACCAGCAGGAGGGCAAGGAGTACGACGCCGCGCAGTGGATCGACCCCGAGTCGGTGGCGACGACGATCGTGATGGCCCTTGACCTGCCGCGGGACGCCGAGGTCAACGACCTGACGGTGCGCCCGGGCCGCTGACCTTCCCGCCCCCACCGTCCCTACCTGTCCCATCCACGGGGGCTGCCGCCCCCCGCTTCGGCCTGAACGGCCTCGTGCTCAAACGCCGGACGGGCTCAATGCCTCAGCCCCTCCCGCGTCTGCTGTTTTCAGCCCTCCGGCGTCTGCCGTTTTCAGCCCCTCCCACTTCTGAGGAGCGGGGTCCGGGGCGGAGCCCCGGAAGGACGGGACGGGTAGGGGCGGCGGGGGCGGAAAACATAGGCTTCTGGGCGTGAACGCAAACCCCACCTTCGCCCCCGCCACCGGCATCGGTTCCATGCCCGGCGGCGACGCCAGGGAAGCCGCCAAGACCGTCACCGGGTCCTTCGAGGACTTCCCGTTCCTCGCCGAACTGCCCGCCCGCGGGCCCGGCGCCGACATGATCGGGCGGACCGCCGGGATGCTCGTCGAGCTGTACGCGCGCGTGGAGCCCAGCGGCTGGCGGATCGGCGACCGCCCGGGGCGGGACACCCGGCGGGCCCGGTCCTGGCTGGGGGAGGACCTCGACGCGCTGGAGGAGTTCACCCAGGACTACGAGGGCCTGCTCAAGGTGCAGGCCGTGGGGCCGTGGACGCTGGCCGCCGCGCTGGAGCTGAGGAACGGCGAGGCCGCGCTCGGCGACCCCGGCGCCTGCCGCGACCTCGCCGCCTCGCTCGCCGAGGGGCTGCGGCAGCACCTCGCCGAGGTCCGCCGCCGCATCCCCGGCGCCCGGGTCGTGCTGCAGCTCGACGAGCCCTCCCTCACCGCCGTGCTGCGCGGGCAGGTGAGGACCGCCAGCGGATACCGGACATACCGCGCCGTGGACCGGCAGATCGTGGAGGCCACGCTCCGCGACGTCGTCGGGGTTCACGGCGGCGGCCCCGTCGTGGTCCACTCGTGCGCACCGGACGTCCCGTTCGCCCTGCTGCGCCGGGCGGGCGTGGCGGCGATCTCCTTCGACTTCTCCCTTCTCACCGAGCGTGACGACGACACGATCGGCGAGGCGGTGGAATCGGGCACCCGGCTCTTCGCCGGTGTCGTCCCCGGCACGGACGGCCCATTGTCAGACCCGGCCGGTAGCGTCATGGGTGTCAGGACGCTGTGGCGCAGGCTGGGGCTGGCTCCGGGGCTTCTCGCGGAGGCGGTCACGCTCACGCCGTCGTGCGGACTCGCGGGGGCCTCTCCCGAGTACGCGCGCAAGGCTCTCGCCCACTGCGTCCGGGCGGCGAGATCCCTCGCGGACAACCCAGAGTAACGGGAGGAAACACGGTGGCCGGCGACAAGCAAGCGGAGACGACGGTGCCCACCGAGGCACGGGAGCAGCACGCGAAGCTCGCTGAGCAGATCGAGGAGCACCGCTTCCGGTACTACGTGAAGGACGCTCCGGTCGTCAGTGACGCGGAGTTCGACGAGCTGCTGCGCACCCTCGAGGCGCTGGAGGACGAGTATCCGGAGCTGCGCACGCCGGACTCGCCGACGCAGAAGGTGTCCATCGAGTTCGAGACGGATCTGGCCGAGGTCGAGCACCGCGAGCGCATGCTCTCGCTCGACAACGTGTTCGACGACGCCGGGCTCGCCGCCTGGGCCGAGCGCGTGCACAAGGACGTCGGCACCCCCGGGTACCACTTCCTGTGCGAACTCAAGGTCGACGGCCTCGCGGTGAACCTGACGTACGA
Source organism: Streptomyces sp. Y7 (assembly GCF_043195415.1). NCBI lineage: Bacteria > Bacillati > Actinomycetota > Actinomycetes > Kitasatosporales > Streptomycetaceae > Streptomyces > Streptomyces sp. Y7. Next base: position 217,099 of record NZ_JBIDDQ010000006.1, on the reverse strand, counting down.
GAACGGCAGGCTCACGCGCGCGGCCACCCGTGGTACGGGCCGGATCGGTGAGGACATCACACCCAATGTGATGACGATCGCGGAGATCCCGCACCGCCTGACCGGCGACCCTGTTCCGGGGCTGGTCGAGATCCGCGGCGAGGTCTACTTCCCGATGGAGGCCTTCGCGGAGCTCAACGCCCGCCGGGTGAAGGCGGGCGAGAAGCCGTACGCCAACCCGCGCAACTCCGCCTCGGGTTCGCTGCGGCAGAAGGACCCGAAGGTCACCGCGACCCTTCCGCTGCACATGGTCGTCCACGGCATCGGCGCCCTGGAGGGCTTCGAGGGCCTGTCCCGCCTCTCCGGGGCGTACGACCTGCTCAAGTCCTGGGGCCTGCCCACTTCCACGCACAACAAGGTCGTCGACGACCTCGACGGCGTCCGCGAGTTCATCGCCTACTACGGCGAGAACCGCCACTCCGTGGAGCACGAGATCGACGGAGTGGTCGTCAAGCTGGACGAGATCCCGCTCCAGGGCCGTCTGGGGTCGACCTCGCGTGCCCCGCGCTGGGCCATCGCGTACAAGTACGCGCCGGAAGAGGTCAACACCAAGCTCGTCAACATCCGCGTGGGTGTCGGCCGCACCGGCCGGGTCACGCCGTACGCGCAGGTCGAGCCGATCACGGTCGCGGGCTCGGAGGTCGAGTTCGCCACCCTGCACAACCAGGACGTGGTCAAGGCCAAGGGTGTCCTGATCGGCGACACGGTGGTGCTGCGCAAGGCCGGTGACGTCATCCCGGAGATCCTCGGACCGGTCGTCGACCTGCGCGACGGCAGCGAGCGCGAGTTCGTGATGCCGTCCGAGTGCCCGGAGTGCGGTACGGCGCTCAGGCCCATGAAGGAGGGCGACGTCGACCTGCGCTGCCCGAACGCCCGCTCCTGCCCGGCCCAGTTGCGTGAGCGGCTGTTCTATCTCGCGGGCCGCAAGGCGCTGGACATCGAGCACTTCGGCTACGTCGCCGCGGCGGCGCTCACCAAGCCGCTGGAGCCCGCCGATCCGCCGCTGGTCGACGAGGGTGACCTGTTCGACCTGAGCCCCGAGCAGCTGCTGCCCATCAAGGCGTACGTCCTCGACCAGGACAGCGGCCTGCCCAAGCGCGACCCGAAGACCGGCGAGGAGAAGATCGCCACGGTCTTCGCCAACCAGCAGGGTGAGCTGAAGAAGAACGCGGTTTCGATGCTGGAGTTCATCGCCGCCGCCAAGGAGCGCCCGCTGGCCCGGATCCTCACCGGTCTGTCGATCCGTCATGTCGGTCCGGTCGCCGCCGAGGCGCTGGCCCGTGAGTTCCGCTCCATCGAGCGCATCGAGCAGGCGAGCGAGGAGGAGCTGGCGAACACCGACGGCGTCGGGGCGATCATCGCCGCCTCGCTCAAGGAGTGGTTCGCCGAGGAGTGGCACCAGGAGATCCTGCGCAAATGGCGGGCGGCCGGCGTCCGCATGGAGGAGGAGGGTTCCGGGGAGGACGAGGGGCCGCGTCCGCTGGAGGGGCTCACGGTCGTCGTCACCGGCACACTGGAGCACTTCACGCGCGACGGCGCCAAGGACGCGCTCCAGAGCCGCGGAGCGAAGGTAACCGGTTCCGTTTCGAAAAAGACATCTTTCGTTGTGGTGGGTGACAACCCCGGGTCCAAGTACGACAAGGCGATGCAGCTCAAGGTGCCTGTTCTGAACGAGGACGGCTTCAATGTGCTGCTGGAGCAGGGGCCGGACGCGGCGGCCGAAGTTGCCCTCCCCGTGGAGGAGTAACGGTTGAAGGCGCCCCGATCGACGCATACCAGATGCATACGGGTGGCTGGGGCGCATTCGGGCAACCGTCGACGACCGCTGCCCGTGGAAGCCTTCTGCGGCCTACTGTTGAGATGTGCGCCTGCCGTGCCCAGCTGCGGTTGGGGCATCCCCTTGCTCTTGAAGGGCTTTGGAGGGTGAGGGGAAGGGCTTTCCAACGCGGTGCCGTTGAAGGTCGATTTCGGGCATCGGGCCGCGTGGCGTGGGCACCGCCGGCTGTGAGAGGGACGGGAATGGAACCGACCGAGAGCGCCGCCCCCCACTCACGGTTGCGCCGGCTGACCGGCGCATGGCGAGGGTGGGCGGTGCGGACCGCGGAGCGTTCGCGGGCGGAAAGAGTCGCGGGGGGCGCCGCGGGGGCGCGCACCGTGCCGGACGCCCGCACCACCGTACAGATCGGCGTCGAGCCCACCACCGGGCCGGCGCACCCCGACCACGAACGCCACCTGTCCTGGCCCGCGCTGCCCGCGGCGGTCGTCGCGGCGGCCGGGTTCGTCCTCGGCGCCGGGTTCTACCGGGCGTTCACGGACCACCACGCCCTCTTCCCGTCGGGCACGGTCGGCTGGTCGCTGGCCGTGCTGACCGGCGTCATCGTCGGCCATCTGGTCGCCCTCGGCCGGGCCCGCTGGTGGGGCGGCACCGGCTCGGGCGCCGCCCTCACCCTCGCCGTGCTGATGCTGTACGGCTGGGTGCCGGCCGGCATGGTGAGCCTCACCGTCGTCGTCCTGGTCGGGGTGGCCCGCCGCAACCGCTGGCGTCAGGGCGTCCTGCACGGCGCGGTGGACATCCTCGGCATCGCCGCCGGCGCCGTGGTGCTGGCCGCCTTCGGCCGGGTGCCCACGGTCGAGAACCCCTGGAATCCGGACACCTGGACGCTCTACACCGCCCCCGGCGTGGTGCTCGTCGCCGCCGCCTATCTCGCGGTCACCCGGGTCCTGCTGTGGTACCTCCAGGCCCCGCGCGGCGGCCTGCCCACCGTGGAGCGCACCGCGCTGGTCCGGCAGGGCCTGGTCGCGGTCGCGCTGCTCGGCATCGCACCGCTGGTGTGCGTCGTCGCCATCGCCAAGCCCCTGCTGCTGCCGCTGTTCGCCATTCCGCTCGTCGCCCTCGACTCGACCCTGTGGATAGCCCGGGCCCGGGCGGAGGAGCAGTTGCGCGATCCGCTGACCGGGCTGCCCAACCGGCAGTGGCTGCTGGAACGCATCTGGACCGCGCTCGACGACGCCGAGCGCATCGGCGCCCGGTCCGCCCTGATGCTGATCGACCTCGACCGGTTCCGATCGGTCAACGACACACTCGGTCATCTGGCCGGTGACCGCTTGCTGTTGCAGATAGCGGACCGGCTGCGGCTGGCACTGCCGCGCGGGGCGGAGGCCGCGCGGCTCGGCGGCGACGAGTTCGCCGTCTTACTGCCGGTCGCCGACTCCACCACGTCCGCGACCCGGGTCGCCCGCGGTCTCGTGACCGCCCTCAGCTCCCCGCTCGACCTCGACGGCCTCACCCTGGTCCTGGAAGCCAGCGCCGGTGTGGCCGTCTTCCCGGACCACGCTCTCGACGCCGAGGGACTGCTGCGGCGTGCGGACGTGGCGATGTACCAGGCCAAGCGGGACCGCACCGGCGTCGAGGTCTACGAGTCCAAGCGCGACTCGAACACCCCCGACCGGCTGGGCCTGCTGGGGGATCTGCGCCGAGCGCTCGACGCCCAAGAGGTCGAACTGCACTACCAGCCCAAGGTCCGCTTCGACGGCCAGGTCGCGGGGCTCGAGGCCCTGGTCCGGTGGGTGCACCCGGAGCGTGGGAAGGTGCCGCCGGACGAGTTCATAGCGATCGCCGAGTCGTCGGGGCTGATGCCGCATCTGACGGAGTACGTGCTGGAGACGGCGCTCGGGCAGGTCGCCCGGTGGCGGGCCCAGGGGCTGCACGTGCCGGTCGCCGTCAACGTCTCGCCGCGTGACGTCCACACCCCCGGCTTCGCGGGCTCGGTCGCCGCGCGGCTGGCCCGGCACGGTGTCCCGGCGGGAGCGCTCCAACTGGAGATAACGGAACACGTCCTGCTGGAGGACCCGCAGCGGGCCGCGGACACGCTGGCCGGGCTGACCGGGCACGGCGTGAAGATGTCGCTGGACGACTTCGGCACCGGCTACTCGTCCCTGGTGCACCTCAGACGGCTGCCGGTGAGCGAGCTGAAGATCGACCGGTCGTTCGTGGCCCGACTGGCGGTGGACACCGAGGACGCCGAGATCGTGCGCTGCACGGTCGATCTGGCGCACTCGCTGGGCCTGCTGGTGGTCGCCGAGGGCGTCGAGGACGACGAGACCTGGGAGCGGCTGCGCGACCTGGGCTGCGACGCCGTGCAGGGGTGGCTGGTGGCCGCGGCCATGCCGCCGGAGGAGACGACGGCGTGGCTGCTGGCGCGAGGGTCGCGCGGGTGGCAGCGCCCGCGGGCGGCGTTGCCGGCGGCCGAGTAGGCAGGTGCCGCGAGGGGTGACGTGCCGTCGTTCGGTTGCGGTGTCGTCGTGGCTGGTCGCGCAGTTCCCCGCGCCCCCTGGGGGGCGGGCGCGCTGCATCTGAGTGGTTCAGTGGGGCGCGTCTGCTGTGAAGTGTCCGATCAGGAGGGCCAGCCTCTGGTCGTGGTCCCTCTCCGGTAGCCGTCCGCTGCGCATCAGGGTCACCAGACCGTGCAGGCCCGCCCAGTACGTCTCCGTCAGGACCCCCAGGTCCTCGCCCTCCCCGGCGATCGGCTCCACCGCCGCCGCGATCTCCCCGAAGGCCCGCTTGAGGGGCTCCGGGGCCTCCTCCGTGGCGAACGGCAGGTCCACCCGGTACGTGAACATGGCGTCGTAGAGCGCCGGTCGCCGTCGGCCGAACCCCGTGTACGTCTCGCCCACCGCCGCGAGCGCCGCGCGCGTGCCCTTCGCCGCCGTACGGGCCGCGCGCAGTTCGTCCGCCAGGTCGGCGCAGCCCTGCACCGCCACCGCCGCCATGATCGCGTCCTTGCCCTTGAAGTGGCTGTAGAGGACCGGCTGGCTGTACTCGATCTCCGCCGCGAGCCGGCGGGTCGTCACCGCGTCCCAGCCCTCCGCCTCCGCCAGTTCCCGTGCGGCCGTGACGATCAGCCGCTCGCGTTCCGCTCGTTCGCGCTCCTTGCGCGTCTGAATCGACATGCAGGAATTCTAGCAGTGCTAGCGTGATTGTCGATGCTCTGCTAGCTTCGCTCTTGTCCCTAGCAATGCTAGCGAGGAGTCAAGTCATGACCGTGACCGCGTACACCCTGGCCGTCGTGCTCAATCTGTTCTGCGTGTTCCTCGGCTACCGGTTCCTGTTCCAGCCCGCCGCGGCCGCCACCGGCTACGGCGTCCCGGCCCGGCCGGAGGGCGATGCCGGCGCCTATCTCGCCGTCAAGGGCCTGCGGGACGGCACCTTCGGCCTGGTGGGCCTGGCCCTGCTGTTCTTCACCGGCGTCCGCGCGGAGGCCTGGTTCATGCTCGCCGTGGCGCTCGTGCCGCTCTTCGACACGCTGATAGTGCTGCGGCACGGCGGCACGAAGGCGGTGGCCTTCGGGATCCACTTCGCCACGGCGGTCGTCGTCCTCATCAGCGCCGTCCTGCTCTTCCTCGTCTGAGCACCGCACCGATCTCGCGCCGCGGGTGCGCGACATGCCGCCCTTCGTCGCGCGGTTCCCCACGTCATGAAGAGCGAGGTCCGGGACGGGCGCCGCCGGCGACCACGAGCGGGGGCGGGGAAACCGTTTCACGGCCACACGTCCCCGCCCCATAGGATTGGCCCCAAACCACACACACTCACCCCAGAGGATCGCTGCATGCCTGGCATCACGCGCGAGGAGGTCGCCCACCTCGCCCGGCTGGCGCGTCTGGAGCTGAAGCCCGAAGAGCTCGAGCACTTCGCGGGACAGCTGGACGACATCATCGGCGCGGTCGCACGCGTCAGCGAGGTCGCCGACCAAGACGTACCGCCGACCTCGCACCCGCTCCCGCTGACGAACGTCATGCGGGCGGACGAGGTCCGTCCGTCGCTCACCCCCGAGCAGGCGCTCTCCGGCGCCCCGGCCCAGGAGCAGCAGCGTTTCAAGGTGCCGCAGATCCTGGGGGAGGACTAATCGCCATGACGGACAACGTCAACATCATCAAGCTGACCGCGGCCGAGACCGCCGAGAAGATCGCCTCCGGCGAGCTCACGGCCGTCCAGGTCACCGAGGCCCACCTGGCCCGCATCGAGGCCGTCGACGAGAAGGTGCACGCCTTCCTGCACGTCGACCGCGAGGGCGCGCTCGCCCAGGCCCGTGCCGTCGACGACAAGCGCGCCAAGGGCGAGAAGCTCGGCCCGCTGGCCGGCGTCCCGCTCGCGCTGAAGGACATCTTCACCACCGAGGGCATTCCGACGACCGTCGGTTCGAAGATCCTCGAAGGCTGGATCCCGCCGTACGACGCGACGCTCACCAAGCGCCTCAAGGCCGCCGACGTCGTCATCCTCGGCAAGACCAACATGGACGAGTTCGCCATGGGGTCCTCCACCGAGAACAGCGCCTACGGCCCGACCGGCAACCCGTGGGACCTCACCAAGATCCCCGGCGGTTCGGGCGGTGGCTCCTCCGCCGCGCTCGCCTCCTTCCAGGCCCCCCTCGCCATCGGCACCGACACCGGCGGTTCCATTCGCCAGCCGGCCGCCGTCACCGGCACGGTGGGCGTGAAGCCGACGTACGGCGCGGTCTCCCGCTTCGGCATGGTCGCCTTCTCCTCCTCCCTCGACCAGGGCGGCCCCTGCGCCCGTACGGTCCTGGACGCGGCCCTGCTGCACGAGGTCATCGCCGGGCACGACCCGCTCGACTCCACCTCCATCGACGCCCCGGTCCCGCCGGTCGTCGAGGCCGCCCGCAACGGCAGCGTCGCGGGCATGCGCGTCGGCGTGGTCAAGCAGTTCCGCGGCGAGGGCTACCAGGCCGGCGTCATCCAGCGCTTCGACGAGTCCGTCGAGGTGCTGAAGGAACTGGGCGCCGAGATCGTCGAGCTGGACTGCCCGTCCTTCGACCTCGCCCTGTCGGCGTACTACCTGATTGCGCCGTCCGAGTGCTCCTCCAACCTCGCCCGCTTCGACGGCCTGCGCTACGGCCTGCGGACCGGCGACGACGGCACGCACTCCGCGGAGGAGGTCACCTCCCTCACCCGTGAGGCGGGCTTCGGCCCCGAGGTCAAGCGCCGCATCATGCTGGGCACGTACGCGCTCTCCAGCGGGTACTACGACGCGTACTACGGCAGCGCCCAGAAGGTCCGCACGCTCATCACGCGCGACTTCGAGAAGGCCTTCGAGCAGGTCGACGTGATCGTCTCCCCGACGACCCCGACCACCGCCTTCGCGATCGGCGAGCGCGCCGACGACCCGATGGCGATGTACCTCGCGGACCTGTGCACCATCCCCACCAACCTCGCGGGCAACGCGGCCATGTCGCTGCCGTGCGGTCTCGCCCCGGAGGACAACCTCCCCGTCGGTCTCCAGATCATCGCCCCGGCGTTGAAGGACGACCGTCTTTACAAGGTCGGGGCGGCCGTCGAGGCGGCCTTCGTGGAAAAGTGGGGGCACCCGCTCCTGGAGGAGGCACCGTCGCTGTGAGCAAGCTGTCGAAGGCCAAGGACTTCAAGAAGTCCAAGTCCGGTCTGTACCTGTCCATGGCCACCACCGCGTTCGGTGCGGTCAGCGTCGCCAAGCAGGCCAAGAAGGCCCGCGTGGAGAGCGACACGCTGCGCCTGATCGACGCCGCCGTGTCCGCCGCCGCCATCGCCACCGGCCTCGCCATCCTCTACCGCGAGCTGAAGCGGCTGGGCGACGACGACGTCCTGCTGGGCTGAGAGGGAAGTTTCACCGTGACCACCACGACCGACCTGGTGTCGTACGAGGACGCTCTCGCGTCGTACGACCCCGTCATGGGCCTCGAGGTCCATGTCGAACTCGGCACCAAGACCAAGATGTTCTGCGGCTGTTCGACCGAGCTCGGTCAGGACGCCAACACGCAGACCTGCCCCACCTGCCTCGGCCTGCCCGGCGCGCTCCCGGTCGTCAACGCGACCGGCGTCGAGTCGGCGATCAAGATCGGTCTCGCGCTGAACTGCGAGATCGCCGAGTGGTGCCGCTTCGCCCGGAAGAACTACTTCTATCCGGACATGCCGAAGAACTTCCAGACCTCCCAGTACGACGAGCCGATCGCCTTCAACGGCTACCTCGACGTGCAGCTGGAGGACGGCGAGACCTTCCGCGTGGAGATCGAGCGCGCCCACATGGAGGAGGACACCGGCAAGTCGACGCACGTCGGCGGCGCGACGGGCCGTATCCACGGCGCCTCGCACTCGCTGCTCGACTACAACCGCGCCGGCATCCCGCTCATCGAGATCGTCACCAAGCCGATCGAGGGCGCGGGCGAGCGTGCCCCCGAGGTGGCGAAGGCGTACGTCCGTGAGCTGCGCGAGCTCATCCGGGCGCTCGGCGTCTCCGAGGCCCGTATGGAGATGGGCCAGATGCGCTGCGACGTGAACCTGTCGCTGCGCCCGAACGGCACCGAGAAGTTCGGTACCCGCTCGGAGACGAAGAACGTCAACTCGCTGCGGTCCGTGGAGCGCGCGGCCCGCTTCGAGATCCAGCGGCACGCGGCGGTGCTGTCGTCCGGCGGCACGATCATCCAGGAGACCCGCCACTTCCACGAGGACACCGGGTCGACGACCTCGGGCCGCGTGAAGGAGGAGGCCGAGGACTACCGGTACTTCCCCGAGCCGGACCTCGTTCCGGTGGCCCCCTCTCGCGAGTGGGTCGAGGAGATCCGGGCGGCCCTGCCCGAGCTGCCGCTGGCCCGTCGTACCCGGCTCCTCGCGGAGTGGGGCATCACGGCCCTCGACATGCAGGCGATCCTCAACGCCGGTGCCCTGGACCCGATCGTCGCCACGATCGACGCCGGTGCCGACGCCGCCTCCGCCCGCAAGTGGTGGATGGGTGAACTGGCGCGCAGCGCCAACGAGTCGGGCAAGTCGCTGGACGAGCTGTCGATCACCCCGGTCGAGGTGGCCCGTGTCTCGGAGCTGGTCTCCAAGGGCGACCTGAACGACAAGCTGGCCCGACAGGTCATCGAGGGCGTCCTCGCGGGCGAGGGCACCCCGGACGACGTCGTCGACAAGCGCGGTCTGAAGGTCGTCTCCGACGAGGGCGCGCTGGGTGCCGCCGTCGACGAGGCCATCGCCGGCAACCCGGGCATCGCCGACAAGATCCGCTCCGGCAAGGTCGCCGCGGCCGGTGCCCTGGTCGGCGCGGTCATGAAGGCCACGCGCGGCCAGGCCGACGCGGCCCGCGTCAAGGAGCTGATCCTCGAGAAGCTCGGCGTCAGCGAGGGCTGAGCCGGTAGCCGTACACCCCGAGGGGGACGCATCGACCGTGATGCGTCCCCCTCGGCGCGTCAGCGCGGGCGGCGGCCCACCAGCCGTACGAAGCCCAGCGCGCGGCCCTCGTCCTGCCGCAGCATCTCGGCGACCCGGCGGGCCATCGTGCGATGGAACTCCTCCGGGCTCTCCTCGGCGACCACCTCGCACCACAGCAGCCAGTCCCGCCAGCCGTCGTCCAGCCAGTCGGCCGTCTCCACCTCGACGGCCCCGCTGCGGGTCCAGTGACGGCGCCACCAGCCGGCGGAGTGGAAGCACCAGTAGTCGGGCTCCCACCACGGCGCGAGGTGCTCCGGCGGCTCCACGCCCTCCGGCTCCTCGCGCAGCGCCGGCACGACGACGCCGATCCGGCCGCCCGGCTTCAGCAGCCGGGTGAGCGTGGGCAGGTAGAGGTCGTCCGTGCCGAAGTACTGGTACGCGTCGACGCTCACGATCGTGTCGAAGCCGCCGTCGGCGAACGGCAGGTCGTGCGCCTCGACGCGCACCGGCAGCACCCGGTCGGCGAAACCGGCCTCCGCCACGCGCCGGGCGTTGTCGTCGGGTGCGATCCACAGGTCGGCGGCGGTGACCTGGGCGTCGTACTCCCTGGCCAGGAAGACGGAGGTCATCGCCCGGCCGCAGCCCAGGTCCAGGACGCGGGCGCACGGGCGCAGGGCGTCCAGCCCGAGGGCGGGGGCCAGCCACTCCAGCAGCCAGAGGGCGTTGGGGCCCATCTGGTTCTCGACGACCCAGCGGGGGTCGTAGCCGTTACTGAGCGGGCGGCCGGGGTGGGTCAGCCGCTTGGCGAGATCCTCGTCCGAGGTCCTCGGGGTGATGTCCGGCATCGGTGTACGGGCTCCTTGAGTCCGGGGAGGCGGAAAAGGATACGGAGGAGCTCGGTCCGACGCTCAAACCATGCACCTGCCCAGGTCGGCGGCGGTGTGCCGCGGGGTGGTCGACCTTCGGACGCCGGCAGCGGGACGCGGGGCCCCGCATCGGGTTTCCCGGAGCGACGCGCTACGCTCGCCCGCCATGAGTGGACGCGGTGATTCCGAGATATCCGGGACGGGGGAGGAGCAGCACACCGAGAGTGCCCAGGACGTCGAGAACGTGGGGGACGTCGAGGGCGTCGACGGCCTTGAGGATCTCGAGGACCCCGACGATCCGGAGTACGTGGCGCGGCGGGCCCGCTGGACGGCTGCCGGGGCCGGTGCGCTGCTCGCCCTCGCCGGGCTGGCCGCCGCGCTGCTGCGGGTCACCGGCTCGGCCCCGGCCCTGGTCCCGGCCGCCTATGCCTTCGGTGCCGGCTTCTGCGCTCTCGCCGCGTTCCTCGGCTCGCGGGGGCGCACCCGGCGGGCGCTGTGGCTGCTCGTGGCCGGAGTGATGGTGATGGCGCTCGGAGACCAGTTCGACTGATGTGGCAGGCGCCACTCGGCAACGACAGAGTGACCGTTACTGTCCTGTGATCTGCCTCCCACTCCTGTGAATAAGCCCACGAACGGGGCAAACGATCTCCCCTGCCTGCGAGAGTTTGCTTCACATCGCTCATGCGTTCTTTGCGGGCTGTTCACTTTCTGAACGACTGATCCCGGTCAAAGATCCATAAATCGTCCCCCGGGAGCACGTTCGTGGCAGCTCTAGCACGCTGGTGTGTCCAACGCCGCCTCGTCGCCGTACTGCTCTGGCTCCTCGCCTTCGGCGGGGTCACCGCGGCCGCCGCCGTGACGGGCACCGCGTACTCGAACGACTACGAGGTCCCGGGCACCGAGTCCGGTCGTGCCACCCAGCTCCTGCAGGACGGCTTCCCGGGTCTGGGCGGTGACAGCGACACCGTCGTGTGGCACACCGCGTCCGGCACCGTCCGCGCCGCCGACGTCGAACAGACCATGACGCGCACCCTGGACGACATCGCCGAACTGCCCGGCGTCGCGGCCGTCGGCAGCCCCTACGACAAGCCGGGCTCCGCCCAGATCAGCGAGGACGGCCACACGGCGTACGCCGTCGTCACCTTCGACGACAGCGCCGAGAACATCGACCAGGGCGAGGCGCAGGCGGTCGTGAACGCGGCCAAGGACGCCGAGGCCGACGGGCTCCAGGTGGAACTGGGCGGCAGCGCCGTCGGGCTCACCGAGTCGAGCGGCGGACACATCGCCGAGATCGTCGGCGTGGCCGTCGCCGCGGTCGTGCTGTTCCTCGCCTTCGGGTCGCTCGCCGCCTCGCTGCTGCCCATCGCCACCGCGCTGGTCAGTGTCGGCACCGCGTACGCCGGCATCGCCCTGCTCGGACACGCCATGACGGTGGCCGACTTCGCGCCGATGCTCGGGATGCTCATCGGCCTCGGCGTCGGCATCGACTACGCCCTGTTCATCGTCACCAGACACCGGCGCGGGCTCAAACGCGGGCTGCCCGTCGCCGAGTCGATCACGAACGCCGTGGCGACCACCGGACGAGCGGTGGTGTTCGCGGGAGCGACGGTGTGCATCGCCCTCCTCGGGATGCTGATCCTTCAGCTCAGCTTCCTCAACGGCGTCGCGATCGCCGCCTCGCTGACCGTGGTCCTCACGGTCGCCGCCTCCGTGACCCTGCTGCCCGCCCTGCTGTCGTTCATCGGCATGCGCGCCCTCAGCCGCCGCGAACGGCGCCGGCTGGCCGAGCACGGCCCCGAACCCGAGGTGCCCACCGGGTTCGCCGCCCGCTGGTCCGCGTTCGTGGAGCGCCACCCCAAGGCGCTCGGCGCCATCGCCCTCGCCGTGATCACGGTCCTCGCGCTGCCCACCCTCGGCCTGCGCCTGGGCACCTCGGACCAGGGCAACGGCCCGGAGACCTCCACCACCCGGCAGGCCTACGACCTCCTCGCCGACGGGTTCGGGCCCGGCGTGAACGGCCCGCTCACCCTGGTCACCCAGGTCGACGGCGGCGACGACAAGCTCGCCCTGGACAACCTCGACACCGCGCTGCGCAACACCGAGGGTGTCGCGTCGGTGACCCCGGTGACCTACAACGCCGGCGGCGACACCGCGTACCTCACCGTCGTACCGGAGTCCTCCCCGCAGTCGCAGCAGACCAGCGACCTGGTGGACCGGCTGCGCGGCGACGTCCTGCCCCGCGCCGAGACCGGCACCTCGCTCGATGTGCACGTCGGCGGCATGACGGCCGGCTACGACGACTTCGCCGACGTGATCGTCGGCAAGCTGCCGCTGTTCGTCGGCGTCGTCATCGGCCTGGGCTGTCTGCTGCTCCTGCTCGCCTTCCGGTCCGTCGGCATCCCGCTGAAGGCCGCCGCGATGAACGTGGCCGCCGTCGCCGCCGCCTTCGGAGTCGTCGTCGCGATCTTCCAGTGGGGCTGGGGCAGCGAACTGCTGGGACTGGGCCGGGCCGGGCCGATCGAACCCTTCCTCCCCGTGATCATGGTGTCGGTGCTGTTCGGCCTCTCCATGGACTACCAGGTCTTCCTGGTCAGCCGGATGTACGAGGAGTGGCTGGAGACCGGCGACAACCGGCGCGCCGTGCGGGTCGGGCTCGCCGAGACCAGCCGGGTGATCAACTCCGCCGCGGTCATCATGATCTCGGTCTTCCTCGCCTTCGTCCTCAGCGGCGACCGCGTGATCGCGATGTTCGGCATAGCGCTGGCCGCAGCCGTCGCCCTGGACGCCTTCGTCCTGCGCACCCTCCTCGTCCCCGCCCTCATGCACATGCTCGGCGGCGCCAACTGGTGGCTGCCGCGCTGGCTCGACCGGCGCATGCCCCGCATCAGCATCGAGCCGCCCGAGTCCCGCGCCGCCCATGAGAGGCTGGCCGCCGCGACGGACGCCGAGGTGGCGGACGTGCTGGCCGAGGAGGAGCGACAGCGGGATGTACGCGATATCGCTGGGTGACGGGGCCGAACTGCGCCCCCTGGAGCCCTGGCACGCCGAGGAGTTCCTGGCCCACCTGGAGCGTGGACGGGAGTTCATCAACCAGTACATCCCCTTCGGGTCGCAGGCCACCGACGTGGACTCCGCGCGCGAGGCCCTGCAGCGCTACGCCGACATGCGCGCCGCCGACACCGGCTCCCTGCACGGCCTGTGGCTGGACGGGAAACTGGTCGGCGGGGTGCTGTTCCTGAACTTCGACGCCGCCAACGCCAACTGCGAGGTCGGCTGCTGGCTGGAACCCGCCGGCACCGGGCGCGGGCTCGTGACCCGCGCGATGCACGTGCTCATCGACTTCGCGATCGAGCGGCGCGGCATCCACCGCGTCGAGTGGATCGCCGCCGCCGGCAACACGCCGAGCCTGAACGTGGCACGACGGCTCGGCCTGACCCGTGAGGGCGTGCGGAGGGAGAGCTACCCCTATCGTGGGGTGCGGCACGACCTCGAGGTGTGGTCGATCCTGGCCCCCGAGTGGCGTGAGGCACGCGCGCGTGCCGCTCACAAGGAACATTAAGAAAGCTCTCAGACAGCGTCCGTACGGTGCGAGGCATGGGAACGAAGACAGTGGACGAGACCGGAGCCGAGACGGGCACCGAGGCGAAGAACGACGAGGAGAAGGTGGACGTCACCAAGACGGCCGACACCACCGACTCCACCGCTGCCGACCGGGCGGCGGAGACCGAGGAGACCGACGAGGAGGTGGCCGCCGAGGCGACGGAAGCAGCGCCCACCGGCGTCGGCCAGGGTGCCGCAGCGGTCGTCTCCGCGGCGCTCGGCGTCGTGTCCCTTACCGGTGGCTGGATCGGGACGGTCGCCGCCGCGCGCGAGACCCTCATCGGCCAGCTCGGGACCGCGTCCAACGCGAGCGTCGCCCAGCAGATCAAGGAGGTCTACGGCGACGCCTGGCAGACCTCCGCGCTGTGGGCCGGCGTGTTCGCGCTGGCCGCGCTGATCGTCGGCGTCGTGGTGCTGGCCCGTCCCGCGTTCGGGACGCCCGGCAAGCCGCAGGCCGTGTGGATCAAGTCGGTCGCCTGGGGCGGTGTCGCGCTCGGCGTCATCGGTCTCCTGCTCGCCGTCCTCAAGTACACCGACGCGCTGCTCGGCCTGCCCTCGGCAGGCTGAGTCGCCGCAGGTCCCGAGGGGTCTCAGAGCCGCCGTAAGCACCTTAGACGGCGCCCTGAGGCCCCTTACGCCTGTCTAAGGCCCCGCCCCGGGGCGAAGATGCGGAACTCTCCCGATGTGGCGGACCCCCCTGGGAGAGGAAGGTTGAGGCATCGCGGAAAGCGACGCCGGAAACCACCTCTCACCAGGGAAATCGAGGAACCGACCATGTACGGGTACGAACTCCACCACATCCGATCCGCCGAACTGATCCGCAGGGCCGAGCACGAGCGCCTGGTCCGCGAGGTCGTCCGAGGCCGCCGCGCGGCCCGCCGCGCGCAACGTGCCGGCCAGGGCACCGAGGAGACGGAGTCACATACGTCCCGCCTCCGCCGGCACCGGCACCCACGCGCCGCGTGACGGCCGGTGCAGGGTGGCCGGCGCCGGCTCGTCCGGTGCCGGCCCCGGTGAAAACCGCTGCCGTACTGTCAGCGCCACGTGCCATGCTCGCCCCCGTGGAGAGCAGGTCCGTAAGTCCCGTGTTCGTCGGCCGTACGGCCGAGTTGCAGACGCTGAACGACGCGCTCGCCCGTGCCGCCGCGGGCGAGCCGCAGGCATGGGTGATCGGCGGTGAGGCCGGCGTCGGCAAGACCCGTCTCGTCGAGGAGTTCGCCACCGCCGCCGCCCGCGAGGGCGCCGTCGTCGTGCTCGGCGGCTGCGTGGAGATCGGCGCCGACGGCCTGCCGTTCGCCCCGTTCTCCACCGCCCTGCGCGCCCTGCGCCGCGAACTGCCCGACGAAGTGGCCGCCGCGGCCGCCGGCCAGGAGGAGGAACTGGCCCGGCTGCTTCCCGAGTTGGGCGAGAACGCCCCCTCCCGCGGACCCGACCGCTCCGACGAGGAGGGCATGGCCCGCCTCTTCGAACTCACCGCCCGCCTCCTGGAACGCGTCGCCGCCGGCCGCACGGTCGTCGTGGCCCTGGAGGACCTGCACTGGGCCGACGCCTCCACCCGCCACCTCCTCGCCTATCTCTTCCGCACCCTGCGCACCGGGCGCCTGATCGTCCTCGCCACCTACCGCTCCGACGACATCCACCGCCGCCACCCGCTGCGCCCGCTCCTCGCCGAACTCGACCGGCTGCGCACGGTCCACCGCCTGGAACTCGGCCGCTTCAACCGCGCCGAGGTGGGCCGTCAGATCGCCGGCATCCTGGCCTGCGAACCCGACCCGGCCCAGGTCGACGAGATCTTCGAACGCTCCGACGGCAACGCCTTCTTCGTCGAGGAACTCGCCGTCGCCGCCCACGAGGGCAGCTGCACCGGCCTCACCGACTCGCTGCGCGACCTGCTCCTGGTCCGCGTCGAGAGACTGCCCGAGAGCGCCCAGCGGGTCGCCCGGATCGTCGCCGAGGGCGGCTCCACCGTCGAGTACCGGCTGCTGGCCGCCGTCGCCCAGCTCGCCGAGGACGACCTCATCGAGGCACTGCGGGCCGCCGTCGGCGCCAACATCCTCATCGCCGCGCCCGGCGACGACGGCTACCGCTTCCGGCACTCCCTGGTCCGCGAGGCCGTCGGCGACGACCTGCTGCCCGGCGAGCGCTCCCGCCTCAACCGCCGCTACGCCGAGGCCCTGGAGGCCGACCCGACACTCGTCCCGGCCGGCGAGCGCGTCATGCGACTGGCCAGCTACTGGTACCACTCCCACGACCCGGCGAAGGCCCTGCCCGCCGTCCTGGACGCCTCCGTCACCGCCCGCCGCCGGCACGCCCACTCCGAGCAACTGCGGCTGCTGGAACGCGCGATGGAGCTGTGGGACTCCGCCCCGGAGGACATCCGCGCCACCCTGCGCCCCGTCGACTACACCGAGGTCTACCCTCCCCCACTGTCCGAAAGGCGTGGGGGGACCCCCAGCGGCCGCGACCCCGCCACCACACCCCTGCGCTATCTCGACCTGATGGCCGAGGCCGCCGTCGCCGGCCGGCGCTGCGGGGAACGCGAACGCGCCCTGAAGATCACCAAGCGGGCCCTGCACCTGCTGGAGGAGGACGGCGAACCCTTGCGCGCCGCCTGGTTCTGGGTCCAGCGCTCCCGTCTGATGCAGGCCATGGCCCGCGGCGACGGCTGGAAGGAACTGGGCATCGCCCAGGAACTGGTGCGCGGCCTGCCGCCGTCCGAGGTGCACGCCGAGGTGCTGGCCACCGCCGCCAACTGGTCGATGCTGCGCGCCCCCGGCCCCGACGCCATGTCGGCCGCCGAGCGGGCCGTGGAGTACGCCCGCATGGTGGGCGCCGAGGACATCGAACTCAACGCGCGCCTCACCCTCGGCGGACTCATGGTCGACGCCGGCGACATCGACGCCGGACTCGCCCAGATGTACGAGGTCAAGCAGGAGGTACTGACCCGCGGCCTCACCACGGTGGTGGGCCGCAGCCATGTGAACCTGCCCTCCTCGCTCGAAGGCATCGGCCGCTCGCAGGACGCCGTCGGCATCCTGCGTGAGGGACTGCGCCTCACCCAGGAGTGGGGCCTGCGCGACTCCGAGGCGTGGATGTGGACGAACCTCGCCGAGTCGCTGGTCTCCCTCGGCCACTGGGACGAGGCCGCCGACGCCGCGGTCAACGCCCAGCGCACGGGCCAGTCCGCCAAGCCGCGCGGCGGAGCCTCCAATCAGCTCGCCCATGTCGCCCTCGCCCGCGGTGAGTTCGACGAGGCCGCCCGTCACCTCGCCGCCGCCCGCGCCTCCTACGGCACCCATGACCCGATGCCGCAGAACAACCTGCCGATGTCCTTCCTCGCCCTCGGCACAGCCGCCGCCGAGGGCCGCCTTCTCGACGCCCGCGCGGAGGCCGACCGGGCCCTGGACGCCGGCTTCCCGCCCGGCACCCACCGCTATGCCTGGCCGCTGCTGCTGGCCGCCGCCGTCGCCGAGTCCGACGCCCGCGCCCAGGCCCTGCCCACCGCCGAGGAGGGCCGCGCCGCCTTCCTGCAACGGCTCTTCGAGGCCGTCCGCAAGCTGACCACGGGTGCGCCCCTGTGGCTGGCGTACGAGAAGTGGACCCGGGCCGAACTCGACCGGGCCGACGGCCGGACCGCCCCTGGCGCCTGGTCGGACGTGGTCACGGCCTTCGAGGCCCTGGAGCGGCCCTACGACCTGGCCCGGGTACGCCACCGTCTGGCCGAGGCCCTGCTCGCCGTCGGCGGCGACGACGAACGCGCCCGCGCCACCGAACTGCTCCGCCTCACCCGGGCCGCCGCGGCCCACCTGCGCGCCCGCCCGCTGGCCGACGCCGCGGCCCGGCTCGCCCAGCGGGCCCGTCTCAGCCTCACGGCGGCCCCGCCCACGGCCGACCCCGCCGACTCCCTCGGCCTCACCACCCGCGAACGGGACGTCCTGCGTCTGGTCTCCGTCGGCCGCACCAACCGCCAGATAGCCGAGGAGCTCTTCATCTCCCCGAAGACCGCCAGCGTCCATGTGTCGAACATCCTCGGCAAGCTCGGTGTCTCGGGTCGGGGCGAGGCCGCCGCCGTGGCGCATCGCCTGGGCCTCTTCCCGGCCGAGACGCTCACCTCCGGGACGAGCGGCTGAGGCATACGCTGTAAGGGACGTCGGCTCTGGGAGGGTCCGTGTTCAACGCGTTCGAGGAACTCTTCGCGCCCGGCCGCAAGCACACCCGCGACGAACAGAACCGCCTGGAACTGACCCGCGAGGACGTCGGCGACGCCGACCCCGGACGCGGGCCGATAGATCTGGCGTCCGGAAAGGTCGTCGTACGGCCGCCCGATCCGCCCCACGAGGAGGGCGACGGGGAGGACAGGGGCGACGGCGGGGACTAGCCGGCCGTCCGATCCCGCTCAGGTCACCTGGAGCTGCAGGATCCGGTCGTCGCCGTCCTTGGGGTCACCCCGTCCGTCCGTGTTGCTGGTCATCAGCCACAGCTTGTCGCCGCCCGCCGCGACGACCGTCCGCAGCCGGCCGTACTCACCTTCCAGGAAGGCCTGCGGGTCCGCGGAGGCTTCCGTGCCGTCCAGGGGGATGCGCCACAGGCGCTGGCCCTTCAGACCGGCCATCCAGACGGAGCCCTCGGCGTAGGCGATGCCGCTGGGAGAGGCGTCGTCGGTGCCCCACTGGGCCAACGGGTTGCGATAGGCGCTGTCGTCCGACTTGCCCTCGGCCTCGGGCCAGCCGTAGTTGTCGCCCGACTTGATCGCGTTCAGCTCGTCCCAGGTGTCCTGGCCGAACTCGGAGGCGAACAGTCGCTGCTTGGAGTCCCAGGCCAGGCCCTGCACATTGCGATGGCCGTAGGAGTACACGGGGGAGTCGGGGAAGGGGTTGCCCGGCGCCGGCTCGCCCTCCGGTGTCAGACGAAGGATCTTGCCGCCCAGGGACTCCTTCTTCTGGGACAGGCCCGTGTCGCCGCTCTCGCCGGTACCCGCGTACAGCATCCTGTCCGGGCCGAAGGCGATCCGGCCGCCGTTGTGGATGTAGCCCTTGGGGATGCCCTTGAAGATCGTGTCGGGTGCGCCGAGCTGGTCGCCGGCCGCCCGCTGCTCGTCGTAGAGGACGCGGACGATGCGGTTGTCCGAGGCCGAGGTGAAGTACGCGTAGATCATGTGGTCGGAGGCGAAGTCCGGGGAGAGCGCCAGACCCATCAGGCCGCCCTCGCCCGCCGGTGACACCCCGGGCACCTCGCCCAGCTCGGTCTTCTTGCCGCTCTCCCCGTCGACGCGGGTGATCGTGGCGTCGTCACGGGAGGAGACCAGCAGGTCGCCGTCCGGGAGCGGCGCCAGGCCCCAGGGGCTGTTCAGGCCCTCGGCGACGGTGCGCAGCACCTTCACCGTGCCCTGTGCGGGTGGGGTCTCGGCCGCCTGCCCGGTGGGTGAGGCCGTGGTCCTGCTCGGTGCCTTGTCTCCGCCCTTGCCCGGCGTGTCCCCGTCGCCGGAGGAGCAGCCGGCCGTCAGCAGGAGTGCGGCCGCGGCCAATACGGCCGACACAGCTCGACGTTGCACGATCACGGTCCCTTCGATGCGGCGGGTTCTACTGTTCTTACACCGCTCGCGCCTCAGAGGTTCCCGATCCATGAACCTTGAATCAGCATCGCCCCGGGCCGTTCCACCCGGGGCCGTGGAAACCCTCGTGGCCTCAGTCCCAGGATCCCTGTGCTCCCGGCAGCTCCGCCACCTCGGCCAGGTCCTGCGGGGACAGCCGCAGCGCCTCGGCGCCCGCGTTCTGCGTCACCCAGCGTTCCTGCTTGGTGCCGGGTATCGCGACGACGTGCCGGCCCTGGGCGAGCACCCACGCCAGCGCCACCTGCGCCGGCGTGACCTGCTCCCCGTGCCGGGCCGCGACCCGGCGCAGACCGGCCACGATCGACTGGTTCGACGCCATCATCTCGGCGGTGAACCGGGGGTGCCGGGCCCGTACGTCGTCCGGTTCGAAGCCCTGGCCGGGGGTGAGCGTGCCGGTGAGGAAGCCGTTGCCCAGCGGCATCGCCGCCAGGAAGCCGATGCCGCGGGACGCGCACCACGGCAGCAGCGCCTCCAGCGCCTCGGGCGACCACACCGACAGCTCGGCCTCCACCGCGCTGACCGGAAAGACCTGCTGCACCCGCTGCAGCTGCCGGATCGTCGCGTCGTGCAGGCGCGAGCCGAGGCGGCGGCCGCCCCGCGCGCCCACCGCGCACAACCCCAACGCCCTTACCTTGCCGGCCCGGACGAGCTCCGCCATCGCGCCCCAGGTCTCCTCGACGGGGACCTCGGGGTCGGCGCGATGCAGTTGGTAGAGGTCGATCACGTCCGTCTGGAGGCGGCGCAGGGAGGCGTCGCAGGCGCGCTTCACATAGCCGGGGCGGCCGTTGGCCACGATGTGCTGTTCGCCGACCAGGAGACCGACCTTGGTCGACACGAACGCGTCCTGCCGGCGCTCCTTCAACACCCGCCCCACCAGCAGCTCGTTGGTGAACGGGCCGTACATGTCGGCGGTGTCCAGCAGCGTCGAGCCCAGATCGAGCGCCCGGTGCACCGCTCTGACCGACTCCTCGCCCCGTTGCCGCGACGAGCTGTAGGCCCAGCTCATCGGCATGCACCCGAGCCCGACGGCTCCCACCGCGAGTGCCGCCGCGCCGATCGTCCTGCGCTCCACCTGGCCGTGACCCTCCCTCTTCCGGCACCCCAACCTAACCTCTGCGCTCCGGTTCGCCCGACCTAGGGCCCGACCGACGGGTGCAGCCGGGGCCGTGGGCACCCCGTCCCGCTCACCAGCGACGATCGGGTGCCGATACCTTTCCTCGGCCTGACCCGCCGGAAGGCTCTAGCCTCCTGACCATGACTGCTGACGTGTGGCTCCCCATCCCGCCGGAAGACATCGAAGGTCTGCCCGAGGGCCCCGCCTACCGCTTCTGGAACGGCGCCGAGGAATTCCCCGCGGACCCGGCCCGGTGCGCCTTCTACGTCGTCCCGTACATGAAGCCGCCCGGGCTCGGACAGCGTCCCCTGCCGCAGATGACGCACCTGGAGGTCGTGCAGACGCTCTCCGCCGGCACCGACCACGTCGAGCCGGGCCTCAAGCACCTGCGTCCCGGCGTACGCCTGTGCAACGCGCGCGGGGTGCACGAGGCGAGCACCGCCGAGCTCACGCTCACCCTGATCCTCGCCTCGCTGCGCGGCGTCCCGGACTTCGTGCGGGCGCAGGACCGAGGGGAGTGGCTCGGCGGCTTCCGCCCCGCGCTGGCGGACAAGAACGTCCTCATCGTGGGATACGGCTCGATCGGTGCCGCCATCGAGGACCGGCTCACTCCGTTCGAGGTCGCGCGGGTGGCGCGCGTCGCGCGCTCGCAGCGCACCACGGCGCGCGGCGAAGTGCATCCGCTCACCGAACTGCCCGCTCTGCTTCCGGAAGCCGACGTCGTCATTCTGTCCACGCCCTTGACGGAAACCACGCGTCACCTGGTCGACGCCGGCTTCCTCGCCCGCATGAAGGACGGCGCGCTGCTCGTCAACGTCGCCCGCGGCGGGGTCGTGGACAGCAAGGCGCTGCTGGCCGAACTGGAGACCGGGCGCATCACCGCGGCCCTGGACGTCACCGACCCCGAACCACTGCCCCGCGAGCACCCCTTGTGGCGCGCGCCGGGCCTGCTGATCAGCCCTCATGTCGGCGGTCCGACATCCGCGTTCCTGCCGCGCGCCAAGCGGCTGCTGGTGGACCAGTTGAGCCGCTACGTGAACCGGGAGCCGTTGCGCAACGTGATCCTTACGACGGGCGCGACGCAGGCGTGACGCTCACGGGTTGAGTATCGCGCGGGTGCCGCGCGTGTCGCGCGCAACAGGCCCATAATCCGGTTCGAGTACCGTCCGCAACCTCACGGAAGCGGTCCGTACTCGCATATGCGCTGGTCGTTACGGAGCGTAGAGGTGCTATGTCCCTGAGTGACGAGACTGGTGTATCGTCCCGACAGGGGCAGCGCCGGGCACCTTTGGGCGCCGGGGATGGACATTTCAGATTTGTGAGGGGGGCGACGGGCGATGCACGGCCTATGGACGAGCGATCCGACGCGACGGGGTCGGCGGCGGCGACCCTGGCGAGCGGCCGCGCGCAGACGCGGCCACCACGGCACCCACGGCTGCCGTCACAACCATCACCAGCGCAGGCACAGCAGCCGCAGGCGGCAGGCGCATCCAGCGGGGCGGGACCCTCGGGACCCGCGAGCGGCACGGACCGGGAGGGACCGGTGAGCTCGCCACCGCCCCCCACGACGACGCTCGACGGAGCGCTGCGGGCACAGCGGCCGTCGGCTGTGACGCTGCCTCGTCCCTCGTCGAGCGGCAACGGCTCGGGACTGTTTCCGCAACTGACTCTGGCCCTGGTGTGCGCGGGATACGCCGTCGGTTCCGCGCTCGGCTGGGGATCGCAGCAACTGGCGCTGATCATGGGCGACTTCGGGCTGGCGGCCGCGGCGGCAGCGGCCGCGGTGTCCTGCTTCCGCTACGCCCGAAGCCGCCGTATCCGCTTTCGACCGGCATGGATGCTGTTCGCCCTCTCCTCGGCCATGGCGGCCCTCGGCAACCTGGTCTGGGGGTGGTACGAGGTAGTCCTGGAGCGTCCCGTGCCCAGCCCCTCGTACGCCGACGGGTTCTTCCTGTGCTTCGCGCCGCCCGCCATCGTGGGACTCCTGGTGCTCGCCAAGCGCCCGGTGACCAAGGCGGGTTGGGTCTGCCTGGGGCTGGACGCCTGGCTGATCGGCGGCTCGCTGCTGACGCTGGCGTGGAGCCTGGCCCTGGCCCAGGCCGCCAAGATCGACGCCGGCAGCGGGACGAGCGTGGCGCACACCGCGCTCTCGCTGGCCTACCCGCTGCTCGACATCGCCCTGGTCAGCATGGTGCTCGCGCTGCACTTCCGGCGCTCCTCGGCCAACCGCACCGCGGTCAACACCGCGATCGGCGCGCTCGCCCTGACCGTGATGTGCGACGCCCTGTTCACCTCGCCGCTGCTGCACAACAGCTACCGCTCCGGCCAGCTGCTCGACGCGGGCTGGTTCGCCGGTTCACTGCTCCTCGCGTACGCCCCCTGGGCCGCGCCCCGGGGCAGTCAGGAGGACGTCGACCGGCACGGTTCGGCGGGGCACACACGCGTGGTGCACGAGCACCTGCCCGGACAGCGGGGCGTGAGCCATCACCACACCCCCGCGCCGGGAGGTGATCACACCCGGTACCCGGTCACCCGGCCGATCGCGGGCTCGCTGGCCGCGCTCACGCCGTACCTCGCCGCCGCGGTGTGCACCCTGGGGATCCTCTACAACGTCCTCAACGGCCGCAGCGTCGACCGCGTGGTGCTCTTCACCGGCGGCACCGTCGTCCTGGCCCTCGTGGTGCGCCAGGGCATCATGCTGCTCGACAACATCACCCTCACCCAGGAACTGGCGCAGAAGGAGAACCACTTCCGCTCCCTGGTGCAGGGCTCCAGCGACGTCATCATGATCGCCGCGCCCAACGGCATCCTCCGGTACGTCTCCCCGGCCGCCGCCGGGGTCTACGGCCGCTCCGCCGAGGACCTGGTGGGTTCGGAACTGGCCAGTCTCATCCACCCGGAGGACCTGGGCTGCGTGGTGCACGAGGTGCGCCGCTTCCTCGCCGCCAGCCCACTTGAGGAACCCACTACGCGCATCGAGTGCCGGTTCCGGTCCGGCGATGGGGGCACCTCCCGTTCGAGCGAAGCCGAGAGCGGGGGAGGCTGGCTCAACGTCGAGTCGACCGTCAACCGGCACCACGGCGGCCTCATCTTCAACAGCCGGGACGTGACCGAAAGAGTGCGCCTCCAGGCGCAGCTCCAGCACAACGCCGAGCACGACCCGCTCACCGACCTGCCCAACCGCGCCCTGTTCACCAGGCGCGTCCAGCACGCCCTGTCCGGCCGCCGGGCCTCCGACCGGGGTGTTGCCCTGCGCAACACGGCCGTCCTGTTCATCGACCTCGACGGCTTCAAGGGCGTCAACGACACCATCGGGCACCAGGCCGGCGACGAACTGCTGGTCCAGGCCGCCCGCAGACTCCAGGAGGCGGTCCGGCAGGGCGACACCGCGTCCCGGCTGGGCGGCGACGAGTTCGCGGCCCTGATCGTCGGGGACACCACCCGCGACCGCACGGCCCGTGAACGGCACATCCTGGAGCTCGCCGACCGTCTCAGGGTGACCCTGTCACAGCCGTACCTCATCGACGGCAACGATGTCCGGGTCAACGCCTCCATCGGCGTCGCCTTCGCCGAACCCGGCCTCGGCGCGGGGGAGTTGCTGCGCAACGCCGACCTGGCCATGTACCGCGCGAAGGCGGGCGGCAAGGGCCGGGTCGAGCTCTACAAGCCGCAGATGCAGCAGGACGTCGTCCGCAAGGCGGAGCTGGCCACGCGCCTGCGTGCCGCGCTGCACGACGGCGAGTTCGCGCTGCTGCACCAGCCGGTGGTGTGCCTGGAGGACGGCCGGATCACCTCGGTCGCCGCCCAGGCGCGCTGGCGGTCCTCGCAAGGGGTGCTGTTCACGCCCGCCGAGTTCCTGCGGGTGGCCGAGGACAGCGACAAGACCGCCGAGCTGGGCCGCTGGATGCTGGAGGAGGCCGTGGAGCAGGCCGCCGAGCGCACCGCGACCGGCCTCGCCGTGCCCGTCGGGGTCCGGATGAGCGCGCGCAGGCTGCTGGACCGGTCGATGCCGCTCGGCTCGATCGAGGCACTGCTGACCCGGCACGGGCTGCCGTCGGGGTCGCTGGTCATCGAGCTGTCCGACCTCGACCCCCGGATCTCGCTGGACGATCTGGAGCGCCGCCTGAGCGGCCTGCGCAGACTCGGCGTCCGGGTCGCCCTCGACGGCTTCGGCAGCGGTTACGCGGCGATCACCGCGCTGCGCAGGCTCCCCGTCGACATGCTCAGGCTCGACCGCGGGCTGGTGGAGGGAGTCGTCGAGTCCGCTCGGCTGCACAAGATCACCAGTGGGCTGCTGCGGATCGCCGGCGACCTCGGGCTCCAGTCCGTGGCCGACGGCGTGGACCTGCCCGAGCAGGTCGTGGCCCTGCGGGCGATGGGGTGCACGCACGGGCAGGGCATGGCGTTCTCCGGGCCACTGGACGAGTACCGGCTGCGGCGGGCGCTCAGTTCCGGCCACTATCCGGTACCGCACGGGCCGGCGGAGCCGGTGTTCGCAGGAGGAGGTGCGGGGGTGTACACCAGTGGTGTGCCCGCTGTTCTCGGCGGCGGCAGTGCCCTACGCTCACATAATGAGACTCCCGTCCCACCCACTTGACACCGGGTGCGCGCCGGGGAGAGGGTCAGTGCCATGCGCACCCGAATTCTCGTACTTGGAAAGCGCGTCGGCTGAAGCTGGTGACGTCCGGACAGACCCGGAACTCCCAGCGACCACCACCGACGCGCTCCCCTCGCTTGCCTTACGGCACGAGGGGTTTTTTGTTGCACAGGCACCAGTCGTGCAGCATCGAAACTCCGCTCAAACTTCGCAAAAACCCTCAGCATCGAGAAGAGAATGCCGATGACCGAGCAGGCCACCGGGGCCCATCATCCGCAGCCGCGGCCCCGATCCGGAGGACAGTCCGCCCCTGAGCACGTCACGGGTGCGCAGTCCCTCATCCGTTCGCTCGAGGAGGTCGGCGCCGACACGGTATTCGGCATTCCCGGTGGTGCGATCCTTCCGGCGTACGACCCCCTGATGGACTCCACCAGGGTGCGCCACGTCCTGGTCCGCCACGAGCAGGGCGCCGGTCACGCCGCCACCGGCTATGCGCAGGCCACCGGCAGGGTCGGCGTCTGCATGGCGACCTCCGGACCGGGCGCCACCAACCTGGTCACGCCGATCGCCGACGCGCACATGGACTCGGTGCCGCTCGTGGCGATCACCGGGCAGGTCGCCTCCAAGGCGATCGGCACGGACGCCTTCCAGGAGGCGGACATCGTCGGCATCACCATGCCGATCACCAAGCACAACTTCCTGGTCACCAAGGCCGAGGACATCCCCCGGGTGATCGCGCAGGCGTTCCACATCGCCTCCACCGGCCGCCCGGGCCCGGTCCTGGTCGACATCGCCAAGGACGCCCTCCAGGCGCGGACCACCTTCTCCTGGCCGCCCACCATGGACCTGCCCGGCTACCGGCCCGTCACCAAGCCGCACGCCAAGCAGATCCGCGAGGCCGCCAAGCTGATCACCGCGGCCAAGCGGCCGGTGCTGTACGTCGGCGGCGGTGTCATCAAGGCCGGCGCCACCGCCGAGCTGAAGGTCCTCGCGGAACTCACCGGAGCGCCCGTCACCACCACCCTGATGGCGCTCGGCGCATTCCCCGACAGCCACCCGCTGCACGTGGGAATGCCGGGCATGCACGGTGCGGTCACCGCCGTCACCGCGCTGCAGAAGGCCGACCTGATCGTCGCCCTCGGAGCCCGCTTCGACGACCGCGTCACCGGCAAGCTGGACAGCTTCGCCCCGTACGCCAAGATCGTCCACGCCGACATCGACCCGGCCGAGATCGGCAAGAACCGCGACGCCGACGTGCCGATCGTCGGTGACGCCCGCGAGGTCATCGCCGACCTCGTCCAGGCCGTCCAGAAGGAGCACGCCGAGGGCCACAAGGGCGACTACAGCGCCTGGTGGAAGGACCTCAGCCGCTGGCGGGACACCTACCCGCTGGGCTACGACCAGCCCGAGGACGGCTCGCTGTCCCCGCAGCAGGTGATCGAGCGCATCGGCCAACTCGCCCCCGAGGGCACGGTCTTCGCGGCCGGCGTCGGCCAGCACCAGATGTGGGCCGCGCACTTCATCCAGTACGACAGGCCCGCGACCTGGCTCAACTCCGGCGGCGCCGGGACGATGGGCTACGCGGTCCCGGCCGCGATGGGCGCCAAGGCCGGCGTGCCGGACAGGGCGGTCTGGGCGATCGACGGCGACGGCTGCTTCCAGATGACCAATCAGGAACTCACCACCTGCGCCCTGAACAACATCCCGATCAAGGTCGCCATCATCAACAACGGCGCCCTCGGGATGGTCCGCCAGTGGCAGACCCTCTTCTACAACCAGCGCTACTCCAACACCGTGCTGCACTCCGGCCCCGAGGCCGACGGCAAGCAGCCGAGCGCCGGCACCCGCGTCCCCGACTTCGTGAAGCTGTCGGAGGCCATGGGCTGCTACGCGATCCGCTGCGAGAGCCCCGCCGACCTCGACAAGGTCATCGAAGAGGCGAACTCCATCAACGACCGCCCGGTCGTCGTCGACTTCATCGTCCATGAGGACGCCATGGTGTGGCCGATGGTCGCCGCCGGCACCTCCAACGACGAGATCATGGCCGCCCGGGACGTGCGCCCCGACTTCGGCGACAACGAAGACGACTGAGCGAGAGAGACGTAAAAGACCATGTCCAAGCACACGCTCTCCGTCCTGGTGGAGAACACGCCGGGCATCCTCGCCCGGATCGCCGCCCTGTTCTCCCGCCGCGGCTTCAACATCGACTCGCTCGCGGTGGGCGTCACCGAGCACCCCGACATCTCCCGCATCACCATCGTGGTGAGCGTCGCCGACCTGCCGCTGGAGCAGGTGACGAAGCAGCTCAACAAGCTCGTCAACGTGCTGAAGATCGTCGAGCTGGAGCCGGGCTCGGCCGTTCAGCGCGAACTCGTCCTGGTGAAGGTGCGCGCCGACAACGAGACGCGCTCCCAGATCATCGAGATCGTCCAGCTGTTCCGCGCCAAGACCGTCGACGTCTCCCCGGAGGCCGTCACCATCGAGGCCACCGGCTCCAGTGACAAGCTGGAGGCCATGCTGAAGATGCTGGAGCCGTTCGGCATCAAGGAGCTCGTCCAGTCCGGCACCATCGCGATCGGCCGCGGCGCGCGCTCGATCACGGACCGCTCGCTGCGCGCGCTCGACCGCTCGGCATAGGGCGCGTTCGGACGGTCGGGTGACACCGGCCGTCCGGATCCCGCCCGTATGGCGAGACCCCGAAACTTCCCTTCCCCCCGCCGTCATACGGTGGGACGCAACACCTGCACACAAGGAGAGAACCCAAAGTGGCCGAGCTGTTCTACGACGCCGACGCCGACCTGTCCATCATCCAGGGCCGCAAGGTCGCGGTCATCGGTTACGGCAGCCAGGGCCACGCCCACGCGCTGTCGCTCCGTGACTCGGGTGTCGACGTGCGTGTCGGTCTGCACGAGGGCTCCAAGTCCAAGGCCAAGGCCGAGGAGCAGGGCCTGCGCGTGGTGACGCCGTCGGAGGCCGCCGCCGAGGCCGACGTCATCATGATCCTGGTGCCGGACCCGATCCAGGGCCAGGTCTACGAGGAGCACATCGCCCCGAACCTGAACGACGGCGACGCCCTGTTCTTCGGGCACGGCTTCAACATCCGCTTCGGCTTCATCAAGCCCCCGGCCGGCGTGGACGTCTGCATGGTCGCCCCGAAGGGCCCGGGCCACCTGGTGCGCCGCCAGTACGAGGAGGGCCGCGGCGTTCCCTGCATCGCGGCCGTCGAGCAGGACGCGTCGGGCAACGCCTTCGCGCTCGCCCTGTCGTACGCCAAGGGCATCGGCGGCACCCGCGCCGGCGTCATCAAGACGACCTTCACCGAGGAGACCGAGACCGACCTGTTCGGTGAGCAGGCCGTCCTCTGCGGTGGTACGGCCGCCCTGGTCAAGGCCGGTTTCGAGACGCTGACCGAGGCCGGCTACCAGCCGGAGATCGCGTACTTCGAGTGCCTGCACGAGCTGAAGCTGATCGTGGACCTCATGTACGAGGGCGGCCTGGAGAAGATGCGCTGGTCGATCTCCGAGACCGCCGAGTGGGGCGACTACGTCACCGGCCCGCGGATCATCACCGACGCCACCAAGGCCGAGATGAAGCAGGTCCTCGCCGAGATCCAGGACGGCACGTTCGCCCAGGCCTGGATGGACGAGTACCACGGCGGTCTGAAGAAGTACAACGAGTACAAGCAGCAGGACTCCGAGCACCTGCTGGAGACCACCGGCAAGGAGCTGCGCAAGCTCATGAGCTGGGTCAACGAGGACGCGTAAGCCTCGGCCGACGGGACCGGAGCATGGCGCTCCGGTCCCGTTGTCCATCCCGTCGCATCACGGACGGGTGATCCTTCCGAAGAGGCGCAGGACGACTACCGCAGCGCCACTACACTGCCGTACTACATACGCGTCAGGCCCACAGCGTCGTGCGTCTTCCACGCGGCTCAAGCGGCCCTCCGGGTCGCGACACCCTCCACCGCCTGCGGCCGTCGGGACGGCCGTCCGCATTGGACTTGTGAGGACTCACGTGAGCTCGAAACCCGTCGTACTCATCGCTGAAGAGCTGTCGCCCGCGACCGTGGACGCCCTTGGTCCGGACTTCGAGATCCGGCACTGCAACGGCGCCGACCGGGCCGAGCTGCTGCCCGCCATCGCCGACGTGGACGCGATCCTGGTCCGCTCCGCCACCAAGGTCGACGCCGAGGCCATCGCCGCGGCCAAGAAGCTCAAGGTCGTCGCGCGAGCCGGCGTCGGCCTGGACAACGTCGACGTCTCCGCCGCCACCAAGGCCGGCGTGATGGTCGTCAACGCCCCCACCTCGAACATCGTGACCGCCGCCGAGCTGGCCTGCGGTCTGCTCGTCGCCACCGCCCGCCACATCCCGCAGGCCAACGCCGCGCTGAAGAACGGCGAGTGGAAGCGCAGCAAGTACACGGGCGTCGAGCTCGCCGAGAAGACCCTCGGTGTCGTGGGTCTGGGCCGCATCGGTGCCCTTGTCGCCCAGCGGATGTCCGGCTTCGGCATGAAGGTCGTCGCCTACGACCCCTACATCCAGCCCGCGCGCGCCGCGCAGATGGGCGTCAAGGTGCTGTCGCTGGACGAGCTGCTCGAGGTCTCCGACTTCATCACCGTCCACCTGCCCAAGACCCCCGAGACCGTCGGCCTCATCGGCGACGAGGCGCTGCGCAAGGTCAAGCCGAGCGTGCGCATCGTCAACGCCGCGCGCGGCGGGATCGTCGACGAGGAGGCGCTGTACTCCGCCCTCAAGGAGGGTCGGGTCGCCGGTGCCGGCCTCGACGTGTACGCGAAGGAGCCCTGCACGGACTCCCCGCTGTTCGAGTTCGACCAGGTCGTCGCCACCCCGCACCTCGGTGCCTCCACCGACGAGGCGCAGGAGAAGGCCGGTATCGCCGTCGCCCGCTCGGTGCGCCTCGCGCTCGCCGGTGAGCTGGTCCCGGACGCGGTGAACGTCCAGGGCGGCGTCATCGCCGAGGACGTCAAGCCGGGGCTGCCGCTCGCCGAGCGCCTGGGCCGTATCTTCACGGCGCTCGCCGGCGAGGTCGCGGTCCGCCTCGACGTCGAGGTGTACGGCGAGATCACCCAGCACGACGTGAAGGTGCTGGAGCTCAGCGCCCTCAAGGGTGTCTTCGAGGACGTCGTCGACGAGACGGTGTCGTACGTCAACGCCCCGCTGTTCGCGCAGGAGCGCGGCGTCGAGGTGCGGCTGACCACCAGCTCGGAGGCGACCGACCACCGCAACGTCGTCACCGTGCGCGGCACGCTCGGCAACGGCGAGGAGGTGTCGGTCTCCGGCACGCTGGCCGGCCCCAAGCACCTGCAGAAGATCGTCGCGGTCGGCGACTACGACGTGGACCTCGCGCTGGCCGAGCACATGGCCGTGCTGCGCTACGAGGACCGTCCCGGTGTCGTCGGCACCGTCGGCCGGATTCTCGGCGAGGCCGGGATCAACATCGCCGGCATGCAGGTCTCGCGTGCGGTCGCCGGTGGCGAGGCGCTGGCCGTGCTCACCGTCGACGACACGGTGCCCGCCGGGGTGCTGGCGGAGGTGGCGGAGGAGATCGGTGCGACGTCCGCTCGCGCGGTGAACCTGACCTGAGGGCGTCGTTCGGCTGCGGGTGCGTGAGGGCTGGTCGCGCAGTTCCCCGCGCCCCTTCCGGGGGCTGCCGCCCCCGGACCCCCCACATAGGCCCTGAACGGGCCTCGTCCTCAAACGCCGGACGGGCTGAGGTGACTCGGCTCGTCCGGCGTTTCGCATGTCTGCTCGCGTACCTCGACCCGCCGAAGCGTGACCACCGCCAGCACCGCCGCCCCCGCCAGCAGTACCGCCCCCGCGATCGCCGCCCCCTGCATCCCGCTGGTGAACGCCTCCCGCGCGACCGTGGCCAGGCCCGGGGTGCCGTCGGCGACCGCCAGCGCTCCGCCCAGCGTCTCGCGGGCGGCCTCCGGGGCCGAGTCCGGGATCTCGTGGCGGTAGATGGCCGTGCCGATCGAGCCGAGCACCGCCATGCCGAGCGCGCCGCCGAACTCCGCGCCGGTCTCCATCAGGGAGGACGCGGAACCCGCCCGCTCCAGCGGGGCCGTGCCCATCGCCAGGTCCATGATCTGGGACATCACCACGACACCGCCGACGGCCAGCACCGCGCACGCCACCAGCACCAGCACCATCGAGTCCGTCCCCGCGAGGGACAGCAGCCCGAAGCCGGACGCGGCGATCAGGAAACCCGCGGTGACCACGTAGGCCCGGTTGACGCCCTTCTGCACCAGCTGGGTCGCGACCGGCGCCGCCGCACCGATCGGCACCGAGGGCAGCAGCGCCCACAGGGCCGCTTCCAGGGCGCTCTTGCCGAGCACCGACTGGAGGTACTGCGTGGTGAAGTAGGCCGAGCCCATGATGCCGAACGCGGAGACGAGGTTCAGGGCGACCGAGGGGGCGAAGCCGCGGCTGCGGAACAGGGCCGGGGAGATCATCGGCGAGGCCGCCGTGCGCTGGCGGTGCACGAAGAGGGCCGCGAACAGCAGACCGACGGTGATCGAGACGACGTAGCGGACGTTCCAGCCCTCGGAGGGGATCTCCTTCAGGCCGTAGATCACGGGGAGCACGGCCGCCATGGACAGCGGGACGCTCAGCCGGTCGAAGCGGCCGGGCTCGGGGTTGCGCCACTCCGGGAGCAGGAGCGGGCCGAGGACCAGCAGCAG
The DNA here is from genome assembly GCF_043195415.1 of Streptomyces sp. Y7. Taxonomy (NCBI): domain Bacteria; kingdom Bacillati; phylum Actinomycetota; class Actinomycetes; order Kitasatosporales; family Streptomycetaceae; genus Streptomyces; species Streptomyces sp. Y7. The sequence continues at coordinate 185,370 of NZ_JBIDDQ010000006.1, read as the reverse complement.
CGCCATCGCGGGCAGGTTGACCAGGAAGACCGAGCCCCACCAGAAGTACTCGACCAGCAGCCCGCTCATCACCGAGCCGAGTGCGATCCCGGCCGTCATCACGCCGGACCACAGGCCGATCGCCTTCGCGCGCTGGGCGGGGTCGGTGAACATCGTGCGGGTCATGGCCATCGTCGACGGCATCAGGGTCGCGCCGCCGATGCCGAGGACCGCGCGGGCCGCGATCAGCATCTCTGCGCTGTTCGCGTACGCCGCCGCCAGTGACGCGGCGCCGAAGGCCGCTGCGCCGATCAGCAGGAGCCGGCGGTGGCCGATGCGGTCGCCGAGCGAACCCATCGTCATCAGCAGGCCGGCCAGGACGAAGGCGTAGATGTCGAAGATCCACAGCTGCTGGGTGCCGCTCGGCTCCAGGTCCGCGCTGATCGCCGGGATCGCGAAGTAGAGGACCGAGACGTCCATGGAGACCAGCAGCAGCGGCAGCATCAGCACGCCGAGAGCGGTCCATTCGCGGCGGCCGGCACGGGCCGGCGGCGGGGTGGCGGTGCTCGGGTTCGTTGTCATGACGGTGAATGTACGCGCGTCTTAAACGCTTGTCTAGAACGTTTGTATAGGACGGTTGTATGGATCGGCGGTAGGGTGGTCGCATGGGACACCGTGAGGATCTGCTGGAGGGCGCCCAGCGCTGCCTGCTCGCCAAGGGCTTCGCGCGCACGACGGCGCGGGACATCGTCAAGGAGTCGGGGACCAACCTCGCCTCGATCGGCTACCACTACGGCTCGAAGGACGCCCTGCTGGCGCAGGCGTACGTGGCGCTGGTCGAGGGGATGAGCGACGCCTTCGACGGTGACGGGGGCGCCGGGATCACCGCCGCACCGGGCTCCTTCGAACGGTTCCAGCAGGTGTGGTCGAACATCATCGCCACCATGCAGGAGCCCGGTTCGATGTGGCGGCTCAGCATGGAGATCGTCGTCATGGGCGACCGGATGCCCGAGCTCCGCGATCATCTGGCCCTGGCCCAGCGCGAGGCCGCGCGGGGACTGATTCCGCTGCTCATGGGCGGACGCGAGGAGGACGTCCCGGAGGAGCTCGTGGACACCCTCGGCGTGTTCTACGTGACCCTGATGACGGGGCTCATCGCGCAGTGGCACTTCGACCCGAAGACCGCCCCGCGCGCGGAACAGCTCACCGAGGGGTTGCGCCAGGTGTTCGAGGCGGCCACGAGGGCATGACCCGGGCCGGGTTCACGGGCCGCGGCCGCCGCCTGTCGTTGCGGTCGTGCGCTCGGTGCGGATGATGGGAGCCATGCAGCCCGAGATGCCCGCGGCGCAGGCCGGGGCGGAGGTACTGATCGTCGGTGGCGGGCCCGTCGGGCTCACCGCCCGGGCCCTGCTCGAACGCTGGGGCGTGCGGACCCTGCTGGTCGAGAAGCACACCGAGTTGTCGCCGTTCCCACGGTCCCGGCTGATCAACGTGCGCACCATGGAGATCTTCCGGCAGCTCGAACTCGCCGAACGGATCACGGCGGCCGCGTTCGCTCCGGAGTACGGCCGGATCCGCTTCCGGGACACCCTGTACGCCCCCGACTTCGCCTCGGCCGCGATGATCGGCGTCAACGGGCCGGTGCCGGAGAGCCCGGTGACCGGCGCGGTCACCTCCCAGGACCGGCTGGAGCCGACCTTGCTCGGCGCGGCCGCCTCCGAGGTGCGGTTCGGTGTCGAACTCGTCGGCTTGGCCGAGGAGGCCGACAGCGTCGTGGCCCTGCTCGCCGATCACGGCAGCGGCCGGCGCACACGCGTCCGCGCCCGCTACGTACTGGCCGCCGACGGCGCCGGCTCCACCGTCCGGGACCTGCTGGGCATCGGCACCGAGGGCCCCGGCGCGGTCGGCCGCGTCACCACCGTCGTCTTCGACGCCGACCTCGGACCGTGGTCCGCCCGGCAGCCCGCCGGGGTCTATCTCACCTCGCAGGGATCGTTCCTGCCGCTGTACCCCGAGGGCGGCTGGGCCCTGTTCGTGCCCACGCCCGAGGACCCCGACGGCGCCGACTGGCCCGGCCTCGTGGTGCGCTCCCTCGGGGCGGAGGCGACGGTCGACGTCCTGCGCGTGCAGCACTGGGTGGTGAACGCCTTCGTCGCCGACCGCTTCCGGCACGGCCGGACCCTGCTGGCCGGCGACGCCGCGCACGCGATCCCGCCCGCCGGCGGACTGGGCATGAACCTCGGCGTCGCCGATGTGCACAACCTCTGCTGGAAACTGGCGGGCGTGCTGCGCGGCTGGGCCGGGCCCGCGCTGCTCGACAGCTACGAGAGGGAACGGCGGCCCGTCGCCCACCGCACGCTCGGCCAGGCGGTGGAGAACTCCAAGATGATGTTCCAGGTCCAGGACGTGCGCCGCGAGCAGCTCGGCGCGGGCGCGGCACGGGTGCCGGAGCACGTCGAACCGCCCTGGTCCGAACAGTACTTCGCGCAACTCGGCCTGGTGCTCGGCGTCGCCTACCGCTCCGATGCCGTCCTGACCGGCGACGGCAGGTCCACGATGCCGCCCGAGACGGGCACGACGTACGTCCCCACGGCCGAACCGGGCCACCGGGTGCCGCATCTGTGGCTCACCGACGGCCGCTCCACCCTCGACGCGTTCGGCGAGTGGTTCACCCTGCTCACCTCCGCCCCCGCCGACTGGCAGTCACCCGGTACCCCGCCCTGGCCGCTGCGCGTCGAGCCGTTGCCCGCCGAGCACACCGACCAGTGGGACCTGCCCCCGCGGGGAGCGCTGCTCGTGCGCCCCGACGGCCACATCGCCGCCCGCTGGAGCGACGGACCGCCGGGCGACGGCACGCTGTTCGACGCCCTCGCCGCCGTCACCGCACGCTGACCCGGCGGACTACAGCCGCGCCCCCTTGAGCGCCATGTGCAGCAGCAGCCGGTCCTCGCCGTCGTCGAGGTCCAGGCCCGTGAGCTGCTCGACGCGGGAGAGGCGGTAGTACAGGGTCTGGCGGTGGATGCCCAGCTCGGCGGCGGTGCGGCCGGCCTGGCCCGCGCAGTCGAGGTAGACCTCGGCGGTGCGGGCGAGTTCCTGCTGGGCGGGGGAGAGGAGCGGGGCGACCACGGGGTCGTGGACCGTCTGCGGGGAGAGCGAGGTCAGCAGACGGTACGGGCCGATGTGCGACCACTGGGCCACCGGGCCGAGCCGGGGCTCGGCGAGCGCGGCGCGGGCCGCGGCCGACGCCTCCTGCCAGACCGTGCCCAGCTCGGCGAGACCGGTACGTGGTTCGCCGAGGCCGGCCGCGACCCGGGCCCGGCCCGCCCTGGGCGCGCGTGCGGCGGGACCGTCCTTCAGCAGCCGGGACGCCGCCGCCTGGGCGGCCGTGCGCACCTCGGACGAGCGCAGCCGTACGAGCACGGCGAGGCTCTGCCCGGACGGGCCCCACGGCAGCGTGCACAGCGCGGTCGCGTGCGGCACCGTCCGCACCGACGGGGCGTCGTCGGGGTCGGCCGACGGCCACGGCGCCACGCAGACGACCGTGTGGACGCCGTCCGCGCGCGGACCGAGGGCCGTACGCAGCTCCGCGATCGCCATGTCGCCCTGCCAGCCCCGCTCGGCGGTCAGCGCGGCCCGCAGCTCCCGGCTGAGGTCCGCCCCGTGCTGCGCCTCGTCCGCGAGCAGCGCGCCGATCCGGGCGGTCACCTCCATCGCGGCCGCCAGCTGCTGGTCCGTGGGTCCCGGATCGTCGTCCAGGAGCCAGACGTAACCCCGTACGACACCCCGGTGGCGTACCGGCAGGCAGATTCGTCCGCGGTGCACCCCCGCCTCCGGGGTGCGCGGGATCCGGACCGGCCCCGTGGCGCGCGTGATGCCGAAGCCCTCGAACCAGGTCCGCACGGTCGACGTGGAGCGGCGGGTCAGGATCGAGCGGGCACGGACGGGGTCCAGGGCCGACGCGTCGAGCTCGTCCTCGCTGTCGTAGGCACCGAAGGCGATCAGCTCGAAGTCGCGGTTCTCCAGCGTCGCGGGGGCGCCCAGGAGCTCCGAGATCTCGTCGACCAGCTCCTGGTAGTCACCCTTGAATTCCGACGTCACCCGGGCATTCTCCCGCATTTTTCGAGGCGCTTCATACATCTGTCTGAGATCTGTGGCACGGATGCGTGACAGCTGTCGATGGCAGAGGATCGGAGGGATCCTTAGGTTTCACGGTGGTTCTCCGTGCCGTACCCGAATGGTTGGGATTCGGCTGCTTTTCTGCTCCTGTGGAGGTGCCCCGTGCTGGGTCCCGTGATTCTTGCCGCGTCGCGCAGCGACCGGATGCGACGCCTGATCTCGGCGGCCCCGGTGACCAAGCAGGTCGTCGACCGCTTCATCCCGGGCGAGACGGTCGACGAGATCGTGCCGATCATCAAGGACCTCAGCGGCCGGGGTCTGGAGCTGACGATGGACGTCGTCGGCGAGGACATCACCCGCCCGGAGCAGGCCGCCGCCGCCCGGGACGCCTACCTGGCGCTCATCGACCGGCTGGGGGAGCTGGAGCTGGGCACCCGGGCCGAGATGTCCGTGAAGCTGTCGATGTTCGGACAGGCGCTGGACGGCGGCCACGAGCTGGCGCTCGCCAATGTCCGCCCCGTCGTCGAGGCCGCCGCCGCCATCGGCACCACCGTCACCCTCGACGCCGAGGACCACACCACCCTCGACTCGATGTTCGCCATCCACGAGGAGCTGCGGAAGGACTTCCCGCAGACCGGCTGCGTCATCCAGGCCTACCTCTTCCGCACCGAGGCCGACGCCCGCCGCCTCGCCGACAGCGGCAGCCGCGTCCGCCTCGTCAAGGGCGCCTACAAGGAGCCCGCCGAGGTCGCCTACCAGCAGAAACACGAGATCGACAAGGCGTACGTCCGGGTCCTGCGGATTCTGATGGAGGGCGCCGGGTACCCGATGATCGGCTCCCACGACCCCCGCCTGATCTCCATCGCCCAGGAACTGGCCCGCACGGCCGGCCGCAAGCTGGACGAGTACGAGTTCCAGATGCTGTACGGCATCCGCAGCGACGAGCACCTGCGCCTCGCCGCCGAGGGCCACCGCATGCGCGTCTACACGGCGTACGGCACCGACTGGTACGGCTACTTCATGCGGCGCCTCGCGGAGAAGCCCGCGAACCTGCGCTTCTTCGCCCGCAGCATGCTCACCCGAGGTTGAGAAATGTCGCACACGCAGAGGTTTTTCTGCCGGGGGTCCGGGGGTCGTCCCCCGGGAAAGCACAGTTTCGCCCGCTCGATGATCAGCAAGGGCTGAGCCCGAACACCCGCTCAAGTTCAAGGAGTTACGGATCTCATGGACGCTGTGACCCAGGTCCCCACCCCCGTCAACGAGCCGGTGCACGGCTACGCCCCCGGCTCGCCCGAGCGCGCCCGCCTGGAGGTCAAGCTCAAGGAGCTGGCCGAGAACCCGATCGACCTGCCGATGACCATCGGCGGCGAGAAGCGGATGGGCGGCGGCGAGCGCGTCGACGTCGTGCAGCCGCACAACCACAAGGCCCGCATCGGCACCTACGGCACCGCCACCCAGCAGGACGCCCAGGACGCCATCGACGCGGCCCTGGCCGCCGCGCCGGGCTGGCGCGCGATGTCCTTCGACGACCGCGCCGCGATCATCCTGCGCGCCGCCGAGCTGCTGGCCGGCCCCTGGCGCGAGACGCTGGCCGCCTCCACCATGCTGGGTCAGTCCAAGACCGCCCAGCAGGCCGAGATCGACACCCCCTGCGAGCTCGTCGACTTCTGGCGCTTCAACGTCAAGTACGCCCGTGACCTGCTCGCCGAGCAGCCCCCGGCGAACTCCCCGGGCGTGTGGAACCGCCTCGACCACCGCCCGCTCGAGGGCTTCGTCTACGCGATCACGCCGTTCAACTTCACGGCCATCGCCGGCAACCTGCCGACCGCCCCGGCTCTCATGGGCAACGTCGTCGTCTGGAAGCCGTCCCCGACGCAGACCCACGCCGCCGTGCTGCTGATGCAGCTCCTGGAGGAGGCCGGGCTGCCCAAGGGCGTCATCAACCTCGTCACCGGCGACGGCATCGAGGTCTCCAAGGTCGCCCTCGAGCACCGCGACCTCGCCGGCATCCACTTCACCGGCTCGACCAAGACCTTCCAGTACCTGTGGAAGACGGTCGGCAACAACATCGAGAAGTACCGCTCCTACCCGCGCATCGTCGGCGAGACCGGCGGCAAGGACTTCGTCGTCGCCCACCCGAGCGCCGACAAGGCGGTCCTGAAGACGGCCCTGACCCGCGGTGCCTTCGAGTACCAGGGCCAGAAGTGCTCGGCGACCTCCCGGGCGTACATCCCGGCGTCGATCTGGAACTCCGGCTTCAAGGAGGAGTTCGCGGCCGAGGTCGACTACATCACCATGGGTGACGTCACCGACCTGTCCAACTTCATCGGCGCCGTCATCGACGAGCGTGCCTTCGCCAAGAACAAGGCCGCCATCGACCGCGCCAAGCAGGACGACTCCTGCACGATCGTCGCGGGCGGCTCCTACGACGACTCGGTCGGCTACTTCGTCCGCCCGACCGTCATCGAGTGCAGCGACCCGGAGAACGAGGTCTTCACGACCGAGTACTTCGGCCCGGTGCTCGCCGTGCACGTCTACGAGGACGACAAGTACGACGAGATGCTGGACCAGATGGAGTCGGTGTCGGCCTACGCGCTGACCGGCTCGGTCATCTCCGCCGACCGCGCCGCGACCGCGTACACGATGGAGAAGCTGCGCTACGCGGCCGGCAACTTCTACATCAACGACAAGTCGACCGGTGCCGTCGTCGGCCAGCAGCCCTTCGGCGGCGGCCGCGCCTCCGGCACCAACGACAAGGCCGGCGCCCCGCAGAACCTGATGCGCTGGACGCTGACCCGCGCCATCAAGGAGACGCTGGTCCCGCCGACCGACTACGGCTACCCGCACATGGGCTGACACATCAACCCAACGCGAAGGGCCGGGTCTTGACGGACCCGGCCCTTCGCCGTGCGCGGAGCGTGCGCTGTTCGGCGATCTACTCGGCGATCTCCGTCCGCTCCCACCACTCGTAGACCGGCAGCGCGCCCTGAGGGGTGTTCTCCTGGCGCGAGGTCGGCCTGAAGTGCTCGTATCCGCCGCGGAGCTTGATCTTCACATCAGGACCGGGGGACGGGGTCCCGACGATCCGCTCGGGCAGGTCCTCGGGGCCGCCCTGGAGGAACACTTTCGACGTGTCGTTCATGACCTCACCGTTCCCCTCGACGCGACCCCGTCTCCCGGGCGGCGCGGAGGATCAGCCGAGTGGGCGATACCGATACTGGTGCGATGACCATCGACGCACCGGCGGGCACGCCGCGCACCGCGCACACCGCCGACCTCACCCCGGCCGAACTGAGCGCGATCCGTGCCCTGTTGGACGACGCCTTCGACGGCGACTTCTCCGACGAGGACTTCGAGCACGGCCTCGGCGGCATGCACGCCCTGGTGCACGACGACGCCGGGCTGCTCGTCGCGCACGGGTCGGTGGTGATGCGGCGGGTGCGGCACCGGGAGCGGTGGCTGCGCGTCGGGTACGTCGAGGCGGTCGCGGTACGGCCGGACGCGCGGCGCACCCGGCTGGGCGGCCGGGTGATGGCCGAGCTGGAGCGGGTGGTCGACCGGGCCTACGACGCGGGGATGCTGTCCGCGAGCGACGAGGGGGCCGCGCTGTACGCCGCCCGCGGCTGGGCGGTGTGGCGCGGGCGGGTCTGCGCGCTGGGGCCCGAGGGCGTCGTGCATCTGCCGGACGAGGAAGGCACGACCTTTGTGCGGCCCGCGCTCGCCGGTGCGCTCGACCTCGCGTCGGAGCTGGTTTTCGACTGGCGGGACGGCGACGTGCTCTGACGGGGCGACGACGGAAAGACCAGGTCAGTGGGGTGTGACCCAGTCCGCCGTCTCAGATAGTAGGAAGTCCGAGTAATTGTGGAGACAGACGCGTCGTCCTCCCTTAGTTTTGTAGGAGCCGAACGTCTCGCTCGATCAAGCGAATGGCGGTCGTGAGCCGGGCCCCGTGCAGGCAACCCCTGCGGCACCGCTCCCCGCCCCACCCGGCGTCTCGAAACCCCCTTGTGTCACTCCCGGATTATCGAAGGAGTCGATTTCCCATGGCCGAGACGACCGCCCGCCGTCGAGTCCGTCACATCTCCCGTACCAACGAGTCCGACCGCAAGAACGCGGCCGCCGCCCTCCAGCGCGCCCTCGACCGCAGGGACAACGGCGGCATCACCGGCCACCAGGCGGCCTGAGCCGCAGCAGGCCGGCGCCGCGCACCCCTCATGCCGGGAGCCGCACCCGATCGAGGTGCGGCGTGCGGGCTCACGCCCCGCGCCGCACCTCGAAGTGGTCGATGCGCTGCCCGTCCTGCGCCAGCGCCGACACCTTCAGCCGGGGCTTCGCTCCGCTCTCCGCCTCCACGGTGAGGAACGAGAAGCCCCGATAGCGCACCCGCGACCACTGCACGCTCTCCGCCTTGGTGTTGCGTGACTTGGTCCACCTGAAGGTGTCGACCGACTCCCGCTCGGTCACCTGCCCCTCGTAGCTCTCCTCCACGCCCGCGGGGAAGCCGTACAGCTCCTTGCCGCCCCCGCCCGCCGTGACGTACACGAGGCCGTCCCGCGTCGGGTCCGTCGAGGCGCCGATGGGCACCTGCCTGCCGACCTCGCCGTTCTTGATGGCGTCGGTCCGCTCGTAGACGTGGTTGTGCCCGTTGATCACCAGGTCCACCTGGTGCCGGGCGAACAGCGGCACCCACTCGGCCCGCACACCCCCGTCGGACGCGTGCGAGGACGTCGAGTAGGCGCAGTGGTGGAAGAAGACGACGACGAAGTCCACGCCCTTGGCCGCCCGCAGCTCACCGAGCCGCTCGTCCAGCCACTTGGTCTGACGGCCGTCCGTGTGACCCCGGTTGGCGGGGATCTCGTACGACACGTCGTTCGCGTCCAGCGCCACGAAGCCGACGTTGCCGTAGACGAAGGAGTACACGCCCGGGGCCGTACGGGCGTCGAAGCCGCTGTCCGGCAGGGACCAGCGGGCCAGCTGGCCGCCGTAGCCGTCCGGCGAGTACCAGGCCTCCATGTCGTGGTTGCCGGTCGTCACCATCCACGGCACCGACTTGGCCACCGACTCCGTCTGCTTGAGGTAACCGTCCCAGAAGCCGGGGTCGTAGGCGTCCGACTCCTCGCCCGACCCCTTGACGTTGGCGTAGCAGATGTCGCCGGCGTGCAGGTGGAAGGCGGGATCCTGGCTCAGCAGGAGTTTGTCGTTGGTGGCGGCCGCCTCGCTGACGCCCTGGTCGCCGAAGGCCGTGAAGGTGAAGGTCTCCGGGCTCGCGGGAGCCGTGCGGAAGGAGGCGATCGTCGCGCGGTTCTTCGGTGCCGCCGGGTCGAAGCCGTCATGGCCCACGCCGTAGTAGTACGTCGTGCCGGGGCGCAGGGAGTCCAGCGCCGCGTGGACGTAGTACTGCTCCAACGCCGCGCGGATGCCCTGCAGTTCGGGTGTGTACAGGTCGCGGATCTCGGCGTCGATCCGGCGGCTCAGGTCATCGGGGCGCAGGCCGATCCGGACGAACGGCTTCCGCACCGCGGCCGGTACCTGCCAGGAGATCCGCATCTGCGACTTCGGGTCGGCGCCGAAGGCGAGATGGCGGCCGAACGGGGCGACCGCGGAGCCCGGCACCTTGGTGGACACGGACGGGGAGGGCCGCGTACCGGCCGTGCCCGCGGGCTTGTCCGACCCCGAGCAGCCCGTCAGCAGCCCGCCCGCGACCGCGCCCGCGGTCACCAGCGTGCGGCGCCGGGTCAGCTTGGTGCGCAGGTACTCGTGCTGTTCCGCCATGCTCATACGGCGGGCGAGCTGCGGAGGGATGCCGAAGTCGGGGATGTCCATGAGGGGAAAGTTCCCAGCGGCGACCAACACCCGCCCTGCATACGGGTGAACGCCGGTTGAAGCGCAGGAGCCTTCCCCCGTCCGGCTGTCCGCATGGCGGACACCGCATGTCATTCCATGGGACGAGGAGTAGGGTGCCGACATGTCTCGCAGCCTCAATCTCGCAGTGATCCCCGGTGACGGCATCGGCCAGGAGGTCGTGACCGAAGGTCTGAAGGTCCTCTCCGCCGTCCTTCCGCAGGATGTGAAGCTGGAGACCAAGGAGTACGACTTCGGCGCCCGGCGCTACCACGCCACCGGTGAGACCCTCACCGACGCCGACCTCGAAGCCCTGAAGCAGCACGACGCCATCCTGCTCGGCGCGATCGGCGACCCGTCGGTCCCGTCCGGCGTACTGGAGCGCGGCTTCCTGCTCAAGCTCCGCTTCGCCTTCGACCACCACGTCAACCTGCGTCCCTCGAAGCTCCTGCCGGGTGTCGCCACCCCGCTCGCCGGCGAGCCCGAGATCGACTTCGTCGTGGTCCGCGAGGGCACCGAGGGCCCGTACACCGGCAACGGCGGCACCATCCGCAAGGGCACCGAGCACGAGGTCGCCACCGAGGTCTCCGTGAACACGGCCTACGGTGTCGAGCGCGTCGTCCGGGACGCCTTCGCCCGCGCCCAGGCCCGCCCGCGCAAGAAGCTGGCGCTGATCCACAAGAACAACGTGCTGACCTTCGCCGGTCACCTGTGGACCGACATCTTCAACAAGGTGGCCGAGGAGTTCCCCGAGGTCACCACCGAGTACATGCACGTCGACGCGGCCACGATCTACCTGGTCACCCAGCCCGAGCGCTTCGACGTCGTCGTCACCGACAACCTCTTCGGCGACATCATCACCGACCTCGCCGCGGCCGTCTCCGGCGGCATCGGCGTCGCCGCGAGCGGGAACATCAACCCCGGCGGCGCGTTCCCGTCCATGTTCGAGCCGGTCCACGGCTCGGCCCCGGACATCGCCGGCCAGGGCAAGGCCGACCCGACCGCCACGGTCCTGTCCGTCGCCCTGCTCCTGCGCCACCTCGGCCACGACGCCGAGGCCACCCGCATCGAGGACGCCGTCTCGGCCGACCTCGCCGAGCGCACCGGCAGGCCCGCGCGCAGCACGTCGGAGATCGGCGACGCGCTGGCCGTACGCGTAGCCGGCTGACCCGCCGCGCTGTTCGAAGCTTCGAAGCCGCCGGGTCACTTCGCCCCCGGCGGCTTCCACATGTCCGCCGCCGGGTGGCACCATCGACCCCCGGGTCACGATTTCTCGCCGATCACGCCGAACACGCCGATTTCTTCCACGGCTGCCGCTTGCGATAATCGAACGCGGAGCCGCGGAATGAGGGAATGCTCGGACGTCCTAGCACTGACCACGGGCAGTACTGGCGTGAGCGCGGCCCGCCACAACCTCACCGGTGAAGGACACCTACTCATGACGACGCCCACGATCGAGCTCAAGCCCTCCGCCAGCCCGCTGGCCGCCGCAGAGCGCGAGGCGATACTGGCCAACCCCGGTTTCGGCCGCCACTTCACCGACCACATGGTGACGATCAAGTGGACCGAGGGCCGCGGCTGGCACGACGGCGAGCTCGTGCCGTACGCGCCGCTCTCCCTCGACCCGGCCACCATGGTGCTGCACTACGCGCAGGAGATCTTCGAGGGTCTCAAGGCCTACCGCCAGCCCGACGGCACCGTCGCCTCCTTCCGTCCCGAGAAGAACGCCCGGCGCTTCCAGGCCTCGGCCCGCCGGCTCGGCATGCCGGAGCTGCCGGTCGAGACCTTCATCGAGGCGTGCGACGCGCTGGTCGCGCAGGACGAGGGCTGGGTGCCCGCGCACGGCGGCGAGGAGTCCCTCTACCTGCGCCCCTTCATGTTCGCCACCGAGGTCGGCCTGGGCGTCAAGCCCGCCGGCGAGTACCTCTTCATCGTCATCGCCTCCCCGGCCGGCGCCTACTTCCCCGGTGGCGTGAAGCCCGTGTCCATCTGGGTCTCCGAGGACCACGTGCGCGCGGTGCCGGGCGGCATGGGCGACGCCAAGACCGGCGGCAACTACGCCGCGTCCCTGCTGGCCCAGGCCGAGGCGGCCGCCGAGGGCTGCGCCCAGGTCTGCTACCTCGACGCGGTGGAGCGCAAGTGGGTCGAGGAGCTCGGCGGCATGAACCTGTACTTCGTGTACGGCGACAAGATCGTCACGCCCTCCCTCACCGGCTCCATCCTGGAGGGCGTCACCCGTGACTCCCTCCTCCAGGTCGCCCGCGACCTGGGCTACGAGGCCGAGGAGGGCCGTGTCTCCGTCGACCAGTGGCAGCGCGACTCCGAGAACGGCACCCTGACCGAGGTCTTCGCCTGCGGCACCGCGGCCGTCATCACCCCGGTCGGCTTCGTCAAGCGCACGGGTGCCGCGTGGCGGCAGGGCGACGGGGAGCCCGGCGAGGTCACGCTGAAGCTTCGCCAGGCGCTTCTCGACATCCAGCGGGGCACCGCCGTGGACCGGCACGGGTGGATGCATCGCCTGGGCTGACCTGTGCTCGGCGCTGAGGCGGGGATCTGGGGGCTGCCGCCCCCGGGCCCCCGCTTTCGGCCTAAACGGCCTTGTCCTCAAGCGCCGGACGGGCTGAAGACGGTGCCTCCTGGGCCCGAGGCTCCAGCACCGCGTACGCCACGCCGCCCACCAGGCCCGACAGCAGGAAACTGCAGTCCACCCCGCCCGTGAGGGACAGCAGCGGACCCTCGTACGACGGCAGGGACACGGCGAGCAGGCCGACCGCCGCGCCCAGGGCCCAGGACACGGTCGCCGGGATGTTCCAGCCGGACCGGTACCAGTAGATCCCGCCTCGCGCGCGGCGGTTGAAGACCTGGAGGGCGTCCGCGTCGTACACGCCCCGGCAGCGGGCGAAGCCGATCAGGGTGATGACCGCCCACGGGGTGCCGACGGCCGTCAGCAGCAGGACGAAGGACGTCATCGCGTTCTGCGCGGTCGAGGCGTAGTGGCCGACGAAGACGCAGATCGTGGCGACGACCGCGACGGTGTAGGTGGCGCGGGCCCGGGAGGCGCGCGGCAGGATCGCGTCGAGGTCGAGGCCCATGGAGTAGAGCATCAGGCCCGCGTTGCCGACCGAGCCGGCCGAGGCGGCCAGCAGCAGCGGCACCAGGTACCAGGCGGGGGAGGCGTCGACCAGGGGGCCAGCGTAGTCGAGGGCGGCCCGTGCCGCGTACGACGTGAAGGTGCCGAAGAGCTGCGGGACCAGCAGCCCGAGGAGCAGACCGAGCCAGGTCGCGTGCAGCACCCGGCGCGAGGTGTGGCGGGCCGGGGAGATGTAGCGGGTGTAGTCGCCGAGCAGGGTGATGAAGGCGATCGGGCCCGACAGCCCCGCCGCCACCGTCGCCAGCAGCCACGTCGGCCAGAAACCGCCCAGCAGATAGCCGCCCGCCTCGGGCAGCGCGTCCGTGGTGAAGTGCGGGGCGTAGGCGATCACCCCGAGGATCAGCAGGGCCGTCATGCCGACCGCGAGGACGCGGGACATGGCGAGCAGCACCCGGTAGCCGTACACGGCACCGGCGACGGTCGCGGCGGCCAGCAGCCCGTAGACCACGCCGTACGACACCCCGTTCGCCGGCAGTCCGACCAGCCGGCCCAGTACGCCCACCATCACATCCCCGCCGATCCACACGGTCAGGGCCGTGTAGCCGAGGGCGAGCAGCAGGCCGACCACCGAGCCGACCAGGCGGCCGCGCACGCCGAACTGGGCGCCGGAGGAGGTGGACAGGTTCGTCGCCGTGCGCAGGGAGATCAGGGCGAGCGGGGCGGTCAGGGCCGTGCCGACCACGGTGCCCACCACGATCGAGCTCACCGACGCCCACCAGCCGAGCCCGAACGACGGGGGCAGCCAGCCGAAGACGATCACCCCTAGACAGAGGTTCGATCCGAGCAGGATCGAGACGAGGTCCCGGGGACCGCTCGTGCGTTCCTCCTCGGGGATGGTGTCGACTCCGCGCTGTTCCATCGGCATGGGTGGCTCCCTCGGTTTGAGTGACGTTCAATCTGAAGTGCCCCAGGTTTGCTGTCAACCTTTCGATCAGGGGAATTTCATGTTTAGAGTGATGCTCTAAAGTCGAGTCTGGCAAGGAGGTGCCGCGTCGTGAGACTGACCCCCACGGAACGTGACCGGCTGCTGCTCTTCGGAGCCGCCGAACTGGCCCGCGCCCGCAGGGCCCGCGGGCTGCGGCTGAACGTCCCGGAGGCGACCGCGCTCATCGCGGACACCGTGTGCGAGGCCGCCCGGGACGGGGCGCGGCTCGCCGAGGCGATCGAGCGCGCCCGCGGCGTGCTCGGTCCCGACGACGTGCTGCCGGGCGTGGCGGACGTCGTCACCGAGGTGCACGTGGAGGCGGTCTTCGACGACGGCTCCCGGCTCGCGGTCGTGTCCGACCCCCTCGGCGGCGGACTCGGCGCCGAGGCCCCCGGCGCGCTGCTGCCGGGCCCGCAGCACGCCGAGCCGGAAGCGGCCGTGCGGCTGACGGTCACCAACACCGCGACCGTGCCCGTCTCGGTCACCTCCCACTTCCACTTCTTCGAGGCCAACCCGCGGCTCGACTTCCCGCGCGAACGGGCGTACGGCATGCGGCTGTCCGTGCCCGCCGGTTCCTCCGTGCGCTTCGGACCCGGGGAGAGCGTCGAGGTCGGGCTCGTGCCCATCGGCGGCGAGCGGATCGCGATCGGGTTCGCGGGACTCGTCGACGGGCCGCTGGACGCGCCCGGCGCCCGCGCCGAGGCACTGCGCCGCGCCGCCGCCTGCGGCTACCTCGGAACACCGCACACACCTGATCAGGAGGGCACGCGATGAGCCGTCCGGGAGGCCACCCCGCCGAGGCGCGACGCCTCACCCCGTACGAGTACGCGGCCACGCACGGCCCCCGCGCCGGTGACCGCATCCGGCTCGGCGACTCCGGGCTGACGATCCGGGTCGAGGCCGACGCGCAGCGCTACGGCGAGGAGTTCCTCGCCGGGTTCGGCAAGACCGCCCGGGACGGGCTGCACCTCAAGGCCGCCGCCGTCCGCGACACCTGCGACGTCGTCATCAGCAACGTCGTGGTGATCGACGCGGCGCTCGGCATCCGCAAGGTCTCCATCGGCATCCGGGAGGGCCGGATCTGCTCGATCGGCCGGGCCGGGAACCCCGACACCCTCGACGGGGTGGACGTCGTCGTCGGCACCGGCACCTCGATCGTGTCCGGCGAGGGGCTCATCGCCACCGCCGGGGCCGTCGACACCCATGTCCATCTGCTGTCGCCGCGCGTCATGGAGGCGTCGCTCGCCTCCGGGGTGACCACGATCATCGGCCAGGAGTTCGGGCCGGTGTGGGGCGTCGGCGTCAACTCGCCCTGGGCGCTCAGGCACGCGTTCAACGCCTTCGACGCCTGGCCGGTCAACATCGGCTTCCTCGGGCGGGGTTCGTCCTCGCACGAGGCTCCGCTGATCGAGGCCCTCGCCGAGGGAGGCGCGTCCGGCTTCAAGGTGCACGAGGACATGGGCGCCCACACCCGCGCCCTGGACACGGCGTTGCGCGTCGCCGAGGAGCACGACGTGCAGGTGGCCCTGCACAGCGACGGGCTGAACGAGTGCCTCTCGGTCGAGGACACCCTGCGGGTCCTGGAGGGCCGCACCATCCACGCCTTCCACATCGAGGGCTGCGGCGGCGGACACGTCCCCAACGTGCTGAAGATGGCCGGGGTCCCGAACGTCATCGGCTCCTCCACCAACCCCACCCTGCCCTTCGGACGGGACGCGGTCGCCGAGCACTACGGCATGATCGTCTCCGTCCACGACCTGAAGACGGACCTGCCCGGCGACGCCGCGATGGCCCGCGACCGCATCCGCTCCGGGACCATGGGCGCCGAGGACGTGCTGCACGACCTGGGCGCCATCGGCATCACCTCATCCGACGCCCAGGGCATGGGCCGGGCCGGCGAGACCGTCCGCCGCACCTTCGCGATGGCCGGGAAGATGAAGGCCGAGTTCGGCGCACCCGACGAGCACGACAACGAACGCGTCCTGCGCTACCTGGCCAAGCTGACCATCAACCCGGCCATCGCCCACGGCCTCGCGCACGAGGTCGGCTCGATCGAGGTCGGCAAGCTGGCGGACATCGTGCTGTGGCGCCCGGAGTTCTTCGGCGCCAAGCCGCAGCTGGTGCTCAAGTCCGGCTTCCCGGCCTACGGCGTGACCGGCGACCCGAACGCCGCCACCGACACCTGCGAACCCCTCGTCCTGGGCCCGCAGTTCGGGGCGTACGGCGCCACCCCCGCCGACATCTCCGTCGCCTTCGTGGCGCGGGCCGCCGTCGACCAGGGGCACGACACGATGCCGACCCGGCGCCGCAGGGTCGCCGTGCGCGGCACGCGCGGCATCGGGCCCGCCGACCTGCGCCGCAACTCCCGTACCGGAGCCGTCGACGTCGACCAGCGCACGGGCCTGGTCACCCTCGACGGCGAGCCGCTGCACTCCGAGCCGGCCGAGTCCGTCTCCCTCAATCGCCTCTACTTCCTCTAAGGACCCCCCATGTCTGCTGCCTCCGACGGCTTCCGTATGCCCGCCGAGTGGACCCCGCACGAGCGCACCTGGATGGCCTGGCCGGGTCCGAACGTGACCTTCGAGGACGCCGAGGACCTCGTGGCGGCCCGCCGGGCCTGGGCGTCGGTCGCCCGTGCCGTGCGGCGCTTCGAACCGGTGACGGTGGTGTGCGGCCCGGGACAGTCCGAGGAGGCCCGGACGCTGCTCGGGCCGGGTGTGGAGACCGTCGAACGGGACCTCGACGACGCCTGGATGCGCGACATCGGCCCGACGTTCCTCACCAACGGGGCCGGTGAACTCGCCGCCGTCGACTGGACGTTCAACGGCTGGGGCGCCCAGGACTGGGCGAGCTGGGAGCACGACGCGAAGATCGCCGCGCACGTCTCCGACCTGGCCGGCTCGAGAAGGACGTACGCCTCGAAGCTGGTGAACGAGGGCGGGGCGATCCATGTCGACGGCGAGGGGACGGTCCTGCTCACCGAGACCGTCCAGCTCGGCCCGGAGCGCAACCCGCACTGGACACGGGAGGAGGTCGAGGCCGAGATCCACGGCATGCTCGGCACCCGCAAGGCGATCTGGCTGCCCCGCGGCCTCACCGGCGACTATCCGCCCTACGGCTTCGGCACCCTCGGCCATGTCGACATCGTCGCCGCGTTCGCCCGGCCCGGCGTGGTCGTGGCCCATGTGCAGCCGGACCCGGCGCACCCCGACCACGAGGTGACCAAGGAGATCGTCGGCCTGCTGAGGTCGCAGACCGACGCGCGCGGCCGCCGCCTGGAGGTCGTGGAGGTACCCGCCCCGACCGTCCTGGAGGCCGACGGCCACTGGGCCGACTACTCCTACATCAACCACTACCTGTGCAACGGCGGCGTGGTGCTCTGCGGCTTCGACGACCCGCGCGACGAGATCGCGGCCGGCATCTTCCGGCGGCTCTTCCCGGAGCGGACGGTGACCCTCGTCGACGCCCGTACGATCTTCGCGGGTGGTGGAGGCATCCACTGCATCACACAGCAGCAGCCGAGGATCTAGGAGCCGCAGATGGCCGGTGGGCGCAGGCAGGCGCCGCCCCGCGACGAGGTGCTCGCCGCCGCCATGGAGATGATCGCCGAGCGCGGTCTGGAGAAGCTCACCATGGCGGCGCTCGGCAGCGCGGTCGGCATGAGCAGCGGCCATCTCCTGTACTACTTCCACTCCAAGGACGAGCTGCTGCTGCGCACCCTGGAGTGGAGCGAGGGGCGGCTCGGCACCGAGCGCGGCCGGCTCCTGACCCGGTCCGCCTCCGCCCGCGAACGGCTCGACGCCTACGTCGACCTGTACGTCCCCGACGGTCACCGCGATCCGCACTGGACCCTGTGGCTGGAGGTCTGGAACCGCTCGCAGAACGCCGACGACGACGCCCGCGCCCGGCAGGCCGCCATCGAGGGCGCCTGGCACCGCGACCTGGTGGCGCTGCTGGCGGAGGGCGTGTCGAGGGGCGAGTTCCGGGCGGTCGACCCGGACCGTTTCGCGGCCCGGCTGCGGGCGCTCCTCGACGGGTTCTCGATCCACGTCGCCATCGGACTGCGGGGCACGGACCGGGCGCAGATTCTGCGCCACGTAAGGGAGTTCCTCGACGACAGCCTCCTCGCGGACTCCTGAAACCGCGCCCCGGTTGTACTCAATATGGGGGATTGACCATGTAACGCTCGATGCGTTTGCCTCGTAGGGAGCCTTCGGCGAGGGCCGGGGGAAATCGTCCACGGGGGAACAACCATGCACAGCAGCAAGCGAGTCCGCGCGCTCGCCGTCGCCGTAGTCCTCGCCGCCACCACGGCGGCCCTGGCCGGCCCGCAGGCGAGCGCCGGGCCCCGCGTCCCGACCGTCGAGCGGGTCACCCTCTCGGCGACGGGCGAGCAGGGCAACAGCCACTCCTACGCGCCCGAGTTCAGCGCCGACGGCCGCTTCGCGGCGTTCACGGCGGACGCGTCCAACCTGGTGGCCGGCGACACCAACGACGTGTCGGACGTCTTCGTGCGCGACCTGCGCACGGGGGCCGTCGAGCGGGTCAGCGTCGCCTCGGACGGCAGCCAGGCCGACCAGCGTTCGACCGTGCAGGGCATCAGCGCCGACGGCCGCTACGTCCTGTTCCGCTCCAACGCCAGGAACCTGGTCCACTGGGACACACCGCCCGCGGACGCGGGAGCCGACGACATCTACCTGCACGACCGGCGCACCGGCACCACGAAGCGGATCAGCGTCGCCTTCGACGGGGGTTCCGCCTACGCGGCCGGCGCCGCCCTGTCGAGCGACGCCCGCCACATCACGTTCAACGCCAAGGCCGACCGCATGGAGGAGGGCGCCGCCGACCTCTTCGGCGCCGTGTACGACGTCGACCGCACCACCGGAAGGACGACGCGGGTCAGCAATCCGGACCGGCCCACCAACCCGGCGCTCTTCCAGGACGTGAGCGCCGACGGCCGGTACGTCCTCTACACCCAGCTCGTCCCGCGCAGCTCCGACGGGATCACCTGGGTGCACGACCGCCGCACCGGCACCGAGGAGCGGGTCAACGTCAAGGCCGACGGTTCCCCGGCACCGCGCTACGCCCTGCCGGCCACGCTCTCCGCGGACGGCCGCACCGTCGCCTTCCAGAACTGGGACGAGGACCTGCTCCCCGGCGGCGGCCCCGACGCCTCCGACATCTACGTCCGCGACCTGCGCACCGACGTCACCCGGCGGATCGACGCCGGCCCCGACGGCGAGAGCATGCCCGACCGTCCCGTGATCAGCGAGGACGGCCGGTACGTCGGCTACGAGGCCACCCCGCGCCTGCCCGACGGAACGCCCGGCCCGGCCAACATCTACCTCCGCGACCTGCGCACCGGCGGCACCCGCCTGGTCAGCCGGTCCCTGGCCGGCGGGCCCGTGACGGACGCGTCGGTGTGGCTGTCCTCGGTCAGCAAGGGGGCGGAGCGCCTCGCCCTCGGCAGCGACTCCTCCCAGCTCGTCGCCGGCGACACCAACGACGCGAGCGACGGCTTCGTGCGCAGGCCACGATGATCGACGCAGTGCTCGCATCCTGAGACGGACGGTGAGCCCGGGGGCGGTCTGTGCCAGACTGCCCCCGTGCTCTCGTTCGCCATGATTATTGGCAGCAGGCGCGCCGGTCCGCAGTGACCACCACGTACGACCAGGTACGGGTGGACACCGTCGTCCTCGACCCGCGCGCAGACCTCTCGCACCCGCGAGGGGTTTTTCGCTTTTCTGGCCCACCCCCAGCCGGGAGCAAAGCGCGAGGGATCATAGGAGGACGGTGGAGCCGGTCATTCCGGTAAAGACCGCGATCCAACGGGATCCAACAGCAGGAGCCTTGACACCATGACCGCAACCAGCGAGCTCGACGATTCGTTCCACGTCTTCGACACCACCCTGCGCGACGGCGCGCAGCGGGAGGGCATCAACCTCACCGTCGCGGACAAGCTGGCCATCGCACGGCACCTGGACGAGTTCGGTGTGGGCTTCATCGAGGGCGGCTGGCCCGGCGCCAACCCGCGCGACACCGAGTTCTTCGCGCGCGCCCAGCAGGAGATCGACTTCCAGCACGCCCAGCTGGTCGCCTTCGGCGCGACCCGCCGCGCGGGCGCCAAGGCGTCCGAGGACCCGCAGGTCAACGCGCTCCTGGCCTCGGGCGCCCCGGTGATCACCCTCGTCGCGAAGTCCCACGACCGGCACGTCGAGCTGGCCCTGCGCACCACCCTGGACGAGAACCTGGACATGGTCCGCGACACGGTGTCCTACCTGAGCTCGCAGGGCCGCCGCGTCTTCGTCGACTGCGAGCACTTCTTCGACGGCTACCGCGCCAACCCCGAGTACGCGAAAGCCGTCGTACGCACCGCCTCCGAGGCCGGAGCCGACGTCGTGATCCTCTGTGACACCAACGGCGGCATGCTCCCCGCCCAGGTCCAGGCGGTCGTCTCCACCGTCCTCGCCGACACCGGCGCCCGGCTCGGCATCCACGCCCAGGACGACACCGGCTGCGCGGTCGCCAACACCCTCGCCGCGGTCGACGCGGGCGCGACCCACGTCCAGTGCACGGCCAACGGCTACGGCGAGCGAGTCGGCAACGCCAACCTCTTCCCGGTGGTCGCCGCCCTGGAACTGAAGTACGGCAAGAAGGTCCTCCCCGACGGCCACCTGCGCGAAATGACGCGCATCAGCCACGCCATCGCGGAGGTCGTCAACCTCACCCCCTCCACCCACCAGCCCTACGTCGGTGTCTCCGCGTTCGCGCACAAGGCCGGTCTGCACGCCTCCGCGATCAAGGTCGACCCGGACCTGTACCAGCACATCGACCCCGAGCAGGTCGGCAACACCATGCGGATGCTGGTCTCCGACATGGCCGGCCGGGCCTCCGTCGAGCTCAAGGGCAAGGAGCTCGGCATCGACCTCGGCGGCGACCGCGCGCTGGTCGGCCGGGTGGTGGAGCGTGTGAAGGAGCGCGAGCTCAAGGGCTACACCTACGAGGCGGCCGACGCGAGCTTCGAACTGCTCCTGCGCGCCGAGGTCGAGGGCAAGTCCCTCAGCTACTTCCAGGTCGAGTCCTGGCGAGCGATCGTCGAGGACCGGCCCGACGGCAGCCACGCCAACGAGGCCACGGTGAAGCTCTTCGCCAAGGGCGAGCGCATCGTCGCCACGGCCGAGGGCAACGGCCCGGTCAACGCCCTCGACCGCGCGCTCCGCGTCGCCCTCGAAAAGATCTACCCCCAGCTCGCCAAGCTGGACCTCGTCGACTACAAGGTCCGCATCCTGGAGGGTGTGCACGGGACCCAGTCCACGACCCGCGTGCTGATCTCCACGTCCGACGGTGCGGGGGAGTGGTCGACGGTCGGTGTCGCCGAGAACGTCATCGCCGCGTCGTGGCAGGCTCTGGAGGACGCGTACACCTACGGCCTCCTGCGGGCAGGGGTGACACCGGCCGAGTAGGAACCCAGCCCACCCGACGGCCGCGGACCCGTTTCGCGCGCCCCTGAAGGCGGGGCGCCGCAGCCGGCCTGCGCCAAGCCGCGACCGCGGCCGTCACCACCGCCCGCGCAGTTCCCCGCGCCCCTGAAAAGAAGGGGGTTGCAGTGCACCTGCGCCAAGCCGTGACCGCCGCCCTCACCACCGTTCGCGCAGTTCCCCGCGCCCCTGAAAGAAAAGAAGGGCGTTGCGGCCGGCCCGCGCCCAGAGGCGACCGGCGCCCTTGCCACCGTTCGCGCAGTTCCCCGCGCCCCTGAAAAGCAGGGGGTTGCAGGCGCCGACGGCGAGGAGGGGGCGGGCCGGGGGGTGTCCGCCCGCAGCGGCGGGCGTCAACGCAGAGCACCCTTGGAAAGACAGCAACCGCCCGACCGAGGACGGACACCCCCCGGCGCGCCCCCGACCCACCCACCACCCCGCAGGCGCTACACGCACCCCCACCGAACCCGCACAGGCAGGCCGCAGGCCGGCAGGGACGTGTGTTCCTCCTACTGCTCCCACTGCTCCTACTGCAAGCGCCACTTCTGGTTCGCGGCCCCCGTGCAGCTCCAGATCTGCGCACGGGCCCCGTTCGCAGAGGAGTTGTCCGTCACGTCCAGGCACCTGTTCGCGGCCCGGTTGACCACATCCCCGGTCGACGCGTTGTACGACCACTGCTGCGCACCCGAGCCGTTGCAGTCGTACAACTGGACCTTCGCCCCGTCCGCCGTGGAGCCGGACGTGACGTCCAGGCACTTGCCGAGCGCACGCACCGACCCGTCGGACTGCACGGTCCACCGCTGCGCGCTCGAGCCGTTGCAGTCGTACAGCTGCACGGCCGTCCCGTTGGCGGACGAACCCCCCGCCACATCGAGGCACTTGCCCGCGAGCCCCACGAACGCCCCCGACTGCGACGGCCCCTCGGTCTGTGCGCCCGCCCACGTGAACGTCGCCGACGTCTTGCCCGGCAACGAGTAAGTGGCGTGCTGCGAACCCCAGTTGATCGTCACGGTCTTCGCGCTCGACGCGTCGTTGTAGGCGATCAGCGCCTTCGAACCATCAGGATTGCGCCACGCGACGTTCGGCACCGACGAGGACGCCGTCGACGCGATCCGCTGCGCACCCGGCTTCACGAACTTCGTCAGATGGCCCATCGTGTAGTACTCGATCGTGTAGTCGACCTGCCCGTGCCGAGAGTCACCGTTGTGCACGGTGATGAACCCGTCGCAGGTCCCGCAGCCACCGTTGTGCGGCCCCCGGTTCTGGTCCACCGCCAGCGACCACTTCGTCACCGACTTCGCCCAGTTCCGGGTGTAGTCGATGATGTTCATCATGTCCTCGCGCTGCTGGTTGGCGATCCAGGTACCGCCCGAGTGCTCGGTTCCGAACGCGTCCAGCTGCGGGTACTGGTTGTGCACCTGCGTCTGCTTGGCCACGTCACCGCCGTAGCCGTGCCAGGCGATCCCGCCGAAGTTCGGATGGCTGCGCACCGCCGCGTCGTCGACCGTCTGCGCGGCGTAGGCGTCGTAGGTGTCCCAGTTCCAGTCGTGCGCGAGCACCTTGGTGGACAGCCCGGCCGCCTGGAGCTTGGGCAGCAGCTCGTTCTTGGTGAAGTACGCGAGCCCGCTCGCGTTCCAGCTCATCGAGGGGTACCCCGAACAGCACGTCGGCTCGTTCTGCGCGGTGACGTATGCGATCGGAATGCCCTGGGCCTGGTAGGCCTGCGCGTACTTCACGAAGTACGAGGCGTACGCGCCGTAGTACTCGGCCTTCAGCCAGCCGCCGTTGAGCTGCCCGTTGTCCTTCATCCAGGCAGGGGCCGTCCACGGCGAGGCCATCACGGTGAGCTGCGGGTTGAGCTGACGCGCCTGCCTGGTCAGCGGCACGACGTCCTGGAGGTCGTGTGCGATCGAGAACTCGGACAGGTCCGGGTCGGTCTGCCCGGCCGGCACGTCGTCGTAGGTGTAGCCGAACCGGGCGAGGTCGGACCCGCCCATCGGATTGCGCAGGAACGACAGTCCGATGCCCTCCGTGGGAGAGAACAGCTTGCGCATCGTCTCGTCCCGGGTGGCCTGCGACAGCGCACCGCTGCCGTCCATCAGCCAGGCCGCGGTGTCCGTGAAGGACGCGCCGCCGCCGGTGAAGCTCTGGTAGCGGGTGTTCTCGTCGACGGTGATGTTCTCGCCACCGCCGCCGGAGCCCGCCTGGAAGGCGAACGGTGTCTGCTGCTGGAGCCCGCGGACCACATGGCGGCCGCCGGAGTCGTCCGTGGTGGTGAGCCAGGCGGTGACCTGCTCGCCCGCGGCCTGCGCGGGCGTGGCCGCCGAGAAACCGGCCGTGGTGAGGAGCCCGGCGACAAGCAGCCCGAGCGTCCGAGTGGATCTCCTCATGGAGCGCAGCCCTTCTTCAGGTGGGGGTTGGGGGGCATGCGAGGCGTGAGTAAAGGACGGCTTCGTGTACGCGTCAAGAGGTCGCGCGTTCATGAGATGAAGGGACAACGCCTGTGATCCGGCCAGGACTTGGGGTTGCACCGGTTCTGACGTGAAGTCTTGACGCCAAACTGCACCCCCAGTTAACTCAAGGCGTGAGGTAAGTCATAAGTGGACCATGAGAGTCGAGGGACGTTCCATGCGAAGAACCGCCCTGCTCGTCTCCGCCGCGCTCTTCACCACCCTGCTCCCGCTCACCGCCGCGGCCCCCGCGTCCGGCGCCGACGACCCCGCCCCGGTCCCCGTGGACCGCTTCGAGGGCGAGGTCCCCTTCGCGCGCCCGCCCGCCGAGGGCCTCTTCACCTGGGGGAGCGACACCGACGACCCGCCCACCCTGAGCCTGACCGCCCGCGACGACGCCCCCGAGGGCGAGAAGGTCCTCGGCGGCAGCTACGACATCAGCGGCTACGGCGGCTTCACCCATGACTTCGCCTTCGCCGAGCCCGCTCACGACTGGTCCGCCCACCAGGGCATCCGGCTGTGGTGGGACGGCCAGGACAACGGCAGGAAGATCGCCTTCGAGCTCAAGGACGGCGGCGCCGACGGCGAGGCCAGCGAGCTGTGGACGACCTCCTTCACCGACGACTTCAGCGGCTGGAAACAGATCGAGCTGCCCTTCACCGCGTTCACCTATCGCACGGACTACCAGCCCGTCGGCGGCATCGACCACATCCTCGGCCTCACCGAGAGCTGGGGCTACTCCGTCACCCTGCCCGCCGGCACCAAGGGCGAATTCGCCATGGACGGCGTCGAGTTGTACGGGAAGGCGGATCCCGCCCTGCGCGCCTCCGTGCTCACCGACGCCGCGGTGTACCCGGTGCGGGAGGGCGGCACGGCCGCCGTGCGGATCTCGGTCGCCACCACCGGATCCGCCCCGCTCGAAGAGCCCGTGACCGTCGCCTACGAGACCGCGGGCGGCACCGCGGACGCCGGGAAGGACTACACACCCGTCAGCGGCACCGTCACCTTCCCCGCCGGCACCGTCTCCGGCACCTCGCGCGTCGTCCGCGTCCCCACCCTGAAGGACACCTCCGCCGAGCCCGCCGAGACGGTCCCGCTGAAGCTGGCGGTCACCGGCGCGAAGGCCCCGGCCGATACCCCGCAGGTCGTCCTCGACGCGCACGGACTGCCGTATCTGAACAGCAGGTTGCCGGTGAGCGAGCGCGTCGCCGATCTCCTCGCCCGGATGTCCCTGGCGGAGAAGGCCGGTCAGATGACCCAGGCCGAGCGCGGCGCCCTGACGAACGCGGGTGACGTCGCCGCGTACGACCTCGGCTCGATCCTGTCCGGCGGCGGTTCGACGCCGACTCCCAACACCGCCGCGGCCTGGGCCCGGATGATCGACGGCTTCCAGCTGCGCGCGCGGGCCACTCGCTTCCAGATCCCGCTGATCTACGGCGTGGACGCGGTGCACGGCCACAACAACCTGGCCGGCGCGACGATCATGCCGCACAACGTCGGCCTCGGCGCGACCCGCGACCCGGACCTCGCCCGCCGGGCGGGCGCCGTGACGGCCGCCGAGACCCGCGCCACCGGCATCCCGTGGGACTTCGCGCCCTGCCTGTGCGTGACCCGGGACGACCGCTGGGGACGGGCGTACGAGTCCTTCGGCGAGGACCCGGCCCTCGTCGACTCCATGGAGACGATCATCCAGGGCCTCCAGGGCGCCGCGAACGGCACGGACCTGAAGGACCACGACAAGGTCCTCGCCACCGCCAAGCACTTCGTCGGCGACGGCGGCACCGCGTACGGCTCCTCCACCAACGGCACCTACACCATCGACCAGGGCGTCACCAAGGTCACCCGGCAGCAACTGGAGGCCGTGCACCTGGCGCCGTACCGAACGGCCGTCGACCGCGGGGTCGGCACGGTCATGCCGTCCTACTCCTCGCTCGACCTCGTCGGTGACGGACAGGGCCCGGTCAAGATGCACGCCCGCGCGGACATGATCAACGGCGTGCTCAAGGACCGCATGGGCTTCGACGGCTTCGTCATCAGCGACTGGAACGGCATCGACCAGATCCCCGGCGACTACGCCTCCGACATCCGTACGTCGGTCAACGCCGGCCTGGACATGGTCATGGCCCCGTACGCCTTCCGGGACTTCCACACCACGCTCGTGAAGGAGGTCGAGGCCGGACGGATCAGCGAGGCGCGGATCGACGACGCCGTCTCCCGCATCCTCACCCAGAAGTTCCGGCTGGGGCTCTTCGAGCAGCCGTACGCCGACACGACCGGCGCGCGCCAGATCGGCTCCGCCGCGCACCGGTCGGTCGCGCGCCAGGCGGTGGCCGAGTCGCAGGTGCTGCTGAAGAACACCGGCGGCGTCCTGCCCCTGAGGAAGTCCCAGAAGGTCTACGTCGCCGGGTCCAACGCCGACGACATCGGCAACCAGAGCGGCGGCTGGACGATCACCTGGCAGGGCTCGTCCGGGGACATCACGCCCGGCACGACGATCCTGGAGGCGATGCGGAGGAACGCCACGGAGCTGACGTACTCCAAGGACGCCTCCGCACCTCTGACCGGCCACGACGTCGGTGTGGTCGTCGTCGGCGAGACCCCGTACGCCGAGGGTGTCGGGGACGTCGGCAACGGCCACGACCTCCGGCTGAGCGCCGCCGACCGGGCCGCCGTGGACAAGGTGTGCGGCGCGATGAAGTGCGCGGTGCTGATCGTCTCCGGCCGGCCGCAGCTCCTGGAGGTCGAGCAGCTGGCCGGGATCGACGCCCTGGTCGCCTCCTGGCTGCCCGGCACCGAGGGCGACGGCGTCGCGGACGTCCTCTTCGGCAAGCGGCCCTTCAGCGGACAGCTCCCCGTGACGTGGCCGAAGAGCGAGACGCAGCTGCCGATCAACGTCGGCGACGCCGCGTACGACCCGCGCTTCCCCTACGGCTGGGGCCTGACCACGCTGACCAAGGTGCCCGAAGGCGGTGCCGCGACCCTCAAGGCGCTCGGCATCGCGGCCCGGGCCGCCGAGAAGGCGGGCGCCGGGGCGGTGGGGCGTGCGCTGGTCACCAGGGCCCGGCTGATCGTCCAGCAGCGGGCCGCGGGCGCGGGCATCACCGAGGCGGTGGCGAAGCCCTTCGCCGACGCCGACCATCTGCTGCTGACCGGCCGGTACGGGGCGGCGGTGGAGAGGCTGAGCGCGGCGTACCGCGCGGCCTGAGCCGCCGTACGGCACGCGGCGGGATGCCGTACGGCCGCCGGTCCCGGTGGGTTCCAGCCACCGGGACCGGCGCCTTTGCCCGCTTCATCAGGTAGCGTCGAGGTATGAGGACTCCGCTCTTCCGGGGCCTCATGCGCTCGCTGATCGTGCCGGTCGCCGCCGCGCTCGCGGTGCTCACGGCAGGCGCGCCCGGCGCACATGCGGCCACGGACCTTTCGAAGGTCGCCGAGGCGCTGCGCGACGGCCCCGTGTACGTGGACCCCGCCGCCTCGGACCAGCTGTCGTCGGCGGACGCCGAGGCTCTTGCCGACAAGATCGAGGACGCCGACAAACCGGTCTTCGTCGCCGTCCTCCCGGCCGACCAGCCGACCCGGAACCTGCTGCTGAACCTCCGCACGGAGACCGGCATCACGGGCCTGTACGGCGTCCGCGTCGGCGACCGCTTCGACGCGGCGGCCGACGCCTCGGTGATGTCCCGGCAGTCCGTGGACAACCTGGTCGCCTCGGTGCAGTCCGCCGGTGACCCCAAGGCTCAGCTGAACGACTTCGTCGACTCGGCGCTGCGCAACGTCCGCGGCACGGCTCCGGCGAGCTGGAGCGACGGCGGGGGCGGCCCGGGCGTGGACGTCAGCGGCCTGATCGCCTTCGGCGCGGTGGTGGCGGCGGGTGGCGCGGGCGCCTACGCGCTGGTCCGGCGCAACCGGCGGCGCCACGAGGCGGAGCAGCGCGCGGCGCTGGACAAGCTGCGGGTCGTGGTCGACGAGGACATCACCGCGTTCGGCGAGGAACTGGACCGTCTGGACTTCCACCCGGCGGAGCCCGGCGCCGACGACGCGATGCGCGCCGACTACGAGCGGGCCCTGGACTCCTACGACCAGGCGAAACGGCTGATGGACTCCGCCCGGAAACCGGAGGACGTCAAGGCGGTCACGCAGGCCCTGGACGACGGCCGGTTCTCCCTCACCCAGCTGGCCGCCCGCCGGGAGCGCCGGCCGCTGCCGCAACGCCGGCCGCCCTGCTTCTTCGACCCGCGGCACGGCCCGTCGGTGGCCGACGAGACCTGGACCCCGCCCGGCGGCACCAGCCGCGAGGTCCCGGTCTGCGCGGCCGACCGCACCCGGCTGTCCGAGGGCCGCGACCCCGTGGTCCGCGAGGTCGACACCGACCAGGGCCGCCGCCCGTACTGGGAGGCGGGCCCCGCCTACGGCCCCTGGGCCGGCGGCTACTTCGGCGGCGGCCTCCTGCCCGGCCTGCTCGTCGGCACGCTGCTCGGCTCCCTGATGGCGACCCCGTCCTACGCGGCCGACTACGGCGCGGGCTACGGCTACGGCGGTGGTTACGAGGGCGGCGACGTCTCCGGAGCCGACTTCGACAGCGGAGACTTCGGCGGTTTCGACGGCGGAGGATTCGGGGGCGGGGACTTCGGTGGCGGCGGCGACTTCGGCGGAGGCTTCTGAGGACCTGCCGTCCGCCCGCGCCCTCCCGCTCCGGTCCGCTACACGAGAGCGCCCGCGGAGGCGGTGCGCCGCGCGGGGTCGCCGCCGCGCCTGCCGGGGCGTATCTGCCCGGGCCGGGCGGCCAGGAGTCCCGCCGCCGCCTCGGGAACGACCAGGGCGATCAGGACGACGAGGGGCACACGCCAGCCGCCGGACATGTCGTGGAGGACCCCCAGGGCCAGCGGACCGAGGCCGGCCAGCAGATAGCCGACCGTCTGTGCCATGCCCGAGAGCTCGGCGGCGACCCGCGGTCCGTCCGCCCGCAGCCCGAGCAGGGTCATCGCGAGCGGAAAGGCGCTGCCGGTCGCGGCACCGAGCAGGCACACCCACGCCCAGCCGAGCGCGGGGACCAGCAGCAGACCGGTGAGGGAGAGCAGCTTCGCCGCCGTCACGGCGACCACCAGGAGCCGCTGGCCCCGCATCCGGGCGGCGGCCAGGGGGACGAGGAACCCGAGCGGGACACCGATGGTCAGCATCACCGACATCATCAGCCCGGCCTGCGCGGGCGGGTAGCCGCTCGCCCGCATGATCTGCGGCAGCCACGCCACCAGCGAGTAGAACATCAGCGACACGAGCCCCAGGAACGCCGACACCCACCAGGCCAGTGGGTGGCGCAGTAAGGACCCGTGCGCGGCCCCCCGTGCCGGCGGTGCCGGGGGCCGGGCACCGCGGTGCCCGCCGTCCGCCGCGGAAGCGGCCGGCAGCCCCCAGACGGCGGCGGCCAGCACCGCGGGGACCGCCCACAGCGCCAGGGCGCACTGCCATCCGGTCCCCGCGGCCAGCGGCACCGCCACCGCGGCGGCGAGGGCGCCGGAGAGGGCCATCACGGTCATGGTGAGCCCGGTGAACAGACCGATCTGCCGGGCGAAGAAGTCCTTGATGATCGCGGGCAGCAGCACGTTGCCGACGGCGATGCCGGCCCCGGACAGCACCGTCCCGGCGAAGAGCGCCGCGGGCCACGGCAGC
Source organism: Streptomyces sp. Y7 (assembly GCF_043195415.1). Taxonomy (NCBI): domain Bacteria; kingdom Bacillati; phylum Actinomycetota; class Actinomycetes; order Kitasatosporales; family Streptomycetaceae; genus Streptomyces; species Streptomyces sp. Y7. Next base: position 155,766 of record NZ_JBIDDQ010000006.1, on the reverse strand, counting down.
GCCCGCACGGCGGCGCCCAGCGCCAGCACCCAGGCGGCCGCGCACACGGCGGCCCGCGTGCCCAGGCGACGGGCCAGCCGGGGCGCGAGCCAGGCGAAGGCGCCCAGGCACAGCACCGGCAAGGTGGCCAGCACACCGACCTGGGTGCCGGAGAGCGCCAGGGCCTGTTGCACCTGCCCCAGGAGCGGCGAGGTCCCGGTGATCGCCGCGCGGAGATTGACGGCCAGCAGTATCAGACCGGTGATGAGCCACAGTCTGCTTGTCACGTGTGTTTCCCCCGTGGACGCGACGGCGGCCCCCTCCTCCGTCCAGGAGAGGGCCGCCGGGCTTTGTGGTGGTGCGTGGTGTGCTTCGGGCGCCGCGTGGGCGTCGGTCAGACGCGCATGCCGTGCTCGACCGGACACGCCGCCCGGCCGGCGGTGCGGAACGCCACGCCGGTCGCCCCGGGGGAGGCGGGCGACCCGAGCTGCTTCAGGATCTCGTCGGACAGCAGGTCCTCCTTGCCCTTGAGGGCGTCGGCGACCTTGGTGTCGGAGACGAACACCAGCTCCGCGGCGATGTTGTCCTGCACGATCCGCGCGAGGTTGTCCAGCGCCACCCCGATCGGGTCCGACGGCAACTGCGCCGTGGGGATGTCGATCAGATGGGTGTTCACCTTCTTCTGGTTCATCATCGGCTTGATGATGATCTCGGCCTGGTTCAGCACCGATGTCGTCCAGATCGACAGCACCACGGTGTAGAGGTCGGCCCAGGCCGCCTCACCGATCTGCGCGCGCCATTTCCGGCACAGGCCCTGCACTCCGGAGATCTGGGCCTCGGCGGCGTACTGCATGTTCACCCGGATCGACGGGTACACGCGGCCCGCGAAGACCTGGAACGAGGCGATGTCGAAGGCGCGGGCGCGCACGGAGTCGGCGATGAACGTCAGCGCCTCGTCGAGGATCTTCGCGCAGGAGTTGTGCAGGTTCTGCGGCAGGCCCGCCGCGGCGAGGCTGTTCTTCGCCGTGGTCAGTGTGTTCGCGAAGGTCTGGAGTGGCGTGGTCCAGGCGTCGGTGCCGGGGCCCTTCATCGCCACCATGTCGAGGTCGTGGGCGTCGATCCGGTCGCCGTTGGGGACGTTCGGGACCTTGTCCGAGAGGTATTCCGCGAGCGTGGAGTAGATCCCGAGCGGGACGTGGGCGATGGACTTCGCCAGCTCGAACTCCTCGGCCACCGGGTGTTCGACGTACCGCTTGCCCTCGTGGACCAGGGTGAACGTGCCGCCCTTGGCGTCGTTCTGCACCACGATGACGGGCCCGAGGTTCTTGACCAGATCGGCCTTGAGGGCCGCGTAGTTGGTGCGCATCGCCGCGTTCACCGCGCGGATGGAGTCGCGTGCGGCGCTCCGGGCGGTCACCGCCTCCGCGGCCGGTGCGGCGTCGAGGGCCGATGCTGTGTCGGCCTGGGCCACCGTGTGGCCGAGGAACGTCGCGGCGCTTATCCCGCCCGCGCCACCGATGAATTTCCGGCGTGTTGCCATGACTTGCTCCGTAGCGAATCGGTCGTCGGTGTTCCCGCCGTGGGGGAAGCGGTGGTGTGGGGGGAACAGACCCGCCGGGAGCCGCCGTCGGCCGGGACGCGGGGAGCGATGCGAGGAGGGCCCGCCCCTCTCCGACGGCGTGGCGCTGCGGGGGCCGCCGGAGAGGGAGAACCGCGGGCGTTGCTACGTGAGCGCGGTGGGGGAGGGAACGACGACGCCGTACAGGTCGGCGATCGTCGCGAGCGCGCTGTGGTGGATCTGGTCGGCGGACAGCCCGCCGCCGACCGAGGGCAGCGGCCGGGTGGCGCAGGCGTCCGCGACCACGGTGGGCCTGTTCCCGCGCAGGAACGCGCCCTCCGCGGTGAAGGTCACGCACATGTGCGTCATGAACCCGGCGATGACCAGGTGCTGGTTGCCCGCCCGGTCGACCAGGTCGCCGAGGCCGGTGTTCACGAAGGCGTTCGGAGCCTTCTTCACCACGGTCCGTTCGCCCTGCGCGGGCCGGACCCGGTCGTGGATGCGGCCGATCGGCCGGCGGATGTCGTACGGGGTGCCCGCCCCGCCGTCGTTGACGACGTGGATGACGGTCGTGCCCGCCCTCCGGGCCGCGGTCAGCAGATCGGCCGCGGCGTCCAGGGCGGGCCGCCAGCCGTCGAGCTCCATCACACCGCGGGTGTAGGTGTTCTGGTAGTCGACCATGATCAGCGTGGCGGAGGCGAGCGAGGCCGGCTTGTCGGCGAGGCCGTTGAGCCTGCGGAGCGTCGTCGTGCCCGACGTGTCCGCCTCCGCCGCCTGCGCGGGGGAGTCGCCGAGCCGGGTGACGCCGAACACCGTGGCACCGCCGACGACGGCCGCGCCGCCCGCCTTCAGCAACCCGCGGCGGGACGGGCCGTCCTGCCTCTGCTCCGCCACGTCAGGCCAGTTCCTTCCCGGACGCCACGACGACGCCGTACGCGTCGGCGATGGCCGCCAGCGCACTGCGGTGCAGCTCGTCGGCGGACACGTCCACGATCGACCGGGTGGCACAGGCGTCCGCCGGGACCGTGGGCGGGTTGCCGCGCAGGGCCGCGGACGCCGACGTGTAGGCGATGCACATGTGGGTCATGAACCCGGCGACGATCACGGTGTCGTTCCCGGCCTCGTCCACCAGCTCGCCGAGTTCGGTGCCGTGGAAGGCGTCCGGGGCCTGCTTGACGACCACGCGCTCGCCCTCGACCGGCGCGACGTCGGGGTGGATCGCCCCGATCTCCGCGCGGATGTCGTACGCCGAACCCTCGCCGCCGTCGTGCTGGACGTGGATGACCTCGGCGCCCGCCGCACGGGCGCGGGACAGCAGGTCCGACGCCGCCGCCAGGGCGGGCCGCCAGCCGTCGAGCTCCATCGCACCGCGGGTGTAGGTGTTCTGGTAGTCGACGAGGATCAGCGTCGAGGACGCGAGGGCCGCCGGGGTGTCGTCGGCACCGCCGAGTTCGCGCAGCGTCTTGCTTGCCACAGGTCGTCTCCAAGGGTTGGGGGACTCGGACGAGTTGTTCAACAGGTTGTTGAACACGTATGCGACGCTATGGCTCGCACCGGGCTGTCGGCAATGACGTGCTATTTGCAGAAACCGACGCCCGCGTCCGCGAGGGAAACAGGGGGTTACAGGGTGGGGGCCGTGAACCGGTTGATCGTGATCGTGCTGTTCGAGGGCGTCGACCTCCTCGACGTCACCGGCCCGCCGGAGGTGTTCTCCCTCGTCCCGCGGGAGACCGCGGGAGGAGCCGGCTACGAGGTCGTGCTGGCCGCCGAGACGGCGGCACCGGTGACGACGGCGGCCGGTGTGCGGATCCTGCCCGACGCCACGTTCCACGAGGTCGCCGAGCGGGCCATCGACACGCTGCTGGTGCCGGGATCCGTCGAGGTGGACGACGAACGCCGCGTCCACCCCGTCACCGACCCCGGCACGGTGGCCCGGGTGAAGTCGCTGGCCACCCGCACCCGACGGGTGGCGTCGGTGTGCGTCGGCGCGCACATCCTCGCCGCCGCCGGACTCCTGGACGGCAAACGCGCCACCACGCACTGGTCGACCGCGCAGCGGCTCGCCGCCGACCATCCGGCGGTGCGGGTCGACCCGCACCCGATCTTCATCCGCGAGGAGGGCGAGGTGTGGACGGGGGCCGGGATCAGCGCCTGTCTGGACCTGTCCCTCGCCCTGGTCGCGGAGGACTTCGGCGAGCAGGTCGCGCTACGCGTCGCCCGTCAGCTCGTGATGTACCTGAAGCGGCCCGGCGGGCAGTCGCAGTTCAGCGTGCCGTTGGAGCGGGTGTCCACGACGCGGCGGGTGGAGGAGCTGCGGCACCACATCCTGAACCACATCGACCGGCGGCTCACCGTCCCGGACCTGGCCGCGTTCGCGCATGTCAGCGACCGGCAGCTCACCCGGATCTTCAAGACCGAACTCGGCACGACCCCGCACGCCTACATCGAGTCGGCCCGGGTCGAACTGGCCGGGAATCTGCTGGAGACCACCGACGACACGCTGGAACGGGTCGCCTCCGCCTGCGGGTTCGGCACGGTCGACACCCTCATCCGGGCGTTCCGCCGCCGCCACGGCACGACACCGAGCGAGTACCGGGCCCGGTTCCGCCCGGTCCCGGCCCGTGGCCCGGCCGAGACGGCCTGATCGCGCCGCACGCGGCACGGCGACGGCCCGGCGTCCGAGGACACCGGGCCGTCGCCGTGCTGGTGAGCCGGGGGCCGCCGCACGCTCAGCGGGTCGCCGGGATCGGCGAACGCGGCGGCAGGCCGCGGCAGTTGAGCGGCGTCAGAGCGAGGACGCCGCGGAGGCGATGGCGGAGGCGAAGGTGGAGACCTCCGTGTAGACGCCGGGGGCGTTGGGGCGGGCGCAGCCTATGCCCCAGCTGACGATGCCGACCTGGATCCACTGGTTGGCGCTGTCGCGGCGGAACATCGGGCCGCCGGAGTCGCCCTGGCAGGTGTCGACGCCGCCCGCGGGCAGACCGGCGCAGATCTCCTCGTTCGCGATGAGGCCGCTGTAGCCGCTGTAGGAGCGGCACTGGGCGTCGCTGACGAACGGCACGTTGGCCTTGAGCAGGTAGCGCTGCTGGGCGCCGCCCTCACGAGCCGCGCCCCAGCCGGCGACGGTGAAGGTGCCGGTGTTGTACTGCGTGGTCGTGGCGATCTTCAGCGTCGGCAGGTTGATCGGCTGGGCGAGCTTGATCAGCGCCCAGTCCTTGCCGTCGCCGTTGTAGCCGGGGGCCCGGTACACGTACGTGGAGCGGACCTGCACCCGGCCGCTGGTGGACTGGAGGTCCACGACGCCCGCGGTGGCGGTGATGGAGGTGTTGGCGCCGGTCGCGCCCACACAGTGCGCTGCGGTCAGCACGATCTGCTGGGTGTAGAGCGCGCCGCCACAGCCCATGGAGAGCCGGACCATGAACGGGAACTCGCCCTGCGTGGCACGGGTTCCGCCGACGACACGGGAGTCGGCGGCCTGCGCGGCCGAGACGGGCTGGAGGCTGACGATCGCGAGAGCGGCGGCGCCGAGGACCGCGCATCTCTTGAGCGCGGTGAGGAGCTTCTTCAACGTAATGCCTTCCGTGGGGGGTTGGACATACGAGAGAGCACGGGAATGTCGAGAGCATGCCAAGCAGGGGGAGTGAGCGTCTGCTGACATGCGCGGGTCAATTCCTTTGCTGGATTATGGGAATCCTGTGACCACCCCCACAAGGGGCAGATTCCGGCCACCCCACCCGACCGGGGGCCGGGCACGGGCGGGGGCCCTCACGCACCCCCGCCGCACTCGGCCGTGGCCGTCACGCATTCCCGCCGCACTCGGCCGTGGCCGTCACGCATTCCCGCCGCACTCGGCTGTGGCCGTCACGCATTCCCGCCGCACTCGGCTGTGGCCGTCACGCATTCCCGCCGCACTCGGCTGTGGCCGTCACGCATTCCCGCCGCACTCGGCCGGGACAGTCATGCCCCTGCGGACCCCTGCCACCACCAGGCACAGCGCGACCAGCACGGCACTCACCCACACCGGCGACCGGTAGCCGAGGCCCGCCCCGATGGCCGTACCGCCGAGCCAAGGGCCCAGCGCCGCGCCGACGTTGAAGGCCGCCGTCGCGAACCCGCCGGCCAGGGTGGGGGCGTCGGGCGCGGCGTACAGCGCCCGTGAGATGAGCGTGGAACCGACCCCGAAGGACAGCGCGCCCTGCACGAGGACGAGACCCAGCGTCAGGGCCGGGGTCCCGGCGCCGAGCGCGAAGGCGGCCCACCCCAGGCACAGGGCGCCCCCGCCGCCGGCCAGGACCGCACCGGGCCGGCGGTCGGCGAGGCGCCCGCCGAGAGCGACACCCACGAACGACCCCGCCCCGAACAGCGCCAGCACCACGGGCACCCACCCGCCTCCCAGCCCCGTCACGTTCGTGACCAGGGGCGCGAGATAGGTGAAGGTGCAGAAGGTCGCCCCGTTCACGAGGGCGCCCAGGAACAGGGTGAGGCGGAGCCGGGGGCTGCGCAGCGACCGCAGTTCAGCGCGCAGCGAAGGGCGTTCGGAGCCGGCCGTGCCCGCGGGTACCGACCGGGCCACGGCCACCACGGCGGGCAGCGACACCAGCGCGACGGCCCAGAACGCCGCACGCCAGCCCCAGAGTTGACCGAGCAGGGCCCCGGCCGGGACGCCCGCGACGCACGCCAGCGTGACCCCGCCCAGCAGGGTGGACGTGGCCCGCCCCGTGGCCTCGGGGCCGACCATCCCGACGGCCGTGACGAGGGCGACGGCCAGGAACCCGGCGTTGGCCAGCGCCCCGACGACCCGCGTGGCGACCAGCACCCCGAAGCTGTCGGTCACCGCCCCCACGACATGGACGGCGAGGAACACCGCCAGGAACCCCAGCAACGCGCCCCGCCGCGACCAGCGCCGCGCGAGCCCGGCCATGAGCGGCGCCCCGGCCACCATCCCCACGGCGAAGGCCGAGGTGAGTGACCCGGCCGAGGGCACGGAGACCCCCAGGTCCCGGGCGATGTCCGGCACCAGCCCGGACAGCATGAACTCGGACGTCCCCTGTGCGAACACGGCGACGCCCAGCAGAAAGAGAGCGAACGGCATGAAGAATCTCCGCAACCCGAAGTCGAAGTCGAAAACGGCACGTCGGAACGGCCGTCCGGTGGCGGAGTGAGCCCGGAAGCGGGTGAACGCGGAACGCTGGTCAGGCCGGCATCACGAGCAGCCACCGGAGAGCCGGTGGCCGGATTCTTGAGGCTTCGGGGCTGGACACGGAGGCAGGCTATGCGGATCCCCGGGCGGGGAGCCACCGGTTTTCCGCCGGCCCGCGCGGCCGTCGCGCCGCACGACGACCACCGCCGCCAGCCCGACGGCCAGGCCGAGGGCGGTCTGCGCGCCGAACGGCTCACCGAACATCAGCGCTCCCCAGACCGCCGTGACCGGAGCCATCAGGAACATGAGCGCGTTCACCTCGGTCACCCCGGAGCGGCGCAGGATGATCCAGTACAGCCCGTACCCGCCGAAGGTGGACAGGGCGACGAGCCAGACGACCGCCGTCCAGAAACCGGCCTCGGCGGGCGGCGCGGCCGCCCCGGTGCCCAGCGCGAGGACCGAGAACAGCACCGCGCTGGTGGCGCAGTGGACGGTCAGCGCCACCCCGGGCGCGACCTGCGTGCGCGAGCGGCTCTGCAGGAACGTCGCCGCCACCAGCGAGAGCATGCCGAGGAACGGCACGAGATAGGCCCACACGGCGACACCGGTCGCGGCCATGGCGTCGGCCGTGGTGACGAGCGCGACGCCGCCCACTCCCAGACACAGGCCGAGCCACTGCCGGCGGGAGACGTACTGGTGCAGCAGCGGTCCGGCCAGGGCTCCGGCGACGAGCGGCTGGACGCCGTCGATCAGGGCGGTGGTGCCGCTGGAGACGCCGAGCTGGATGGCGTAGTAGACGGTGAGCAGATAGCCGCTCTGCGACAGCACGCCGATCGCGACCTGCCGTACGACCTCCCGCGCGGCGAGCCCTCGCCAGGAGGCGCGGCCCGCGGTGGCGGCGACGACGAGCAGGATCACGGCGAGCGGCAGGAACCGCCACATCAGGACCGTGACGGCGGACGCGCTGCCCGCGCCCAGCTTGGCTCCGATGAAACCGGAGCTCCAGCACAGGACGAACGCGATCGAGAGCAGGGCGTTCACGGGATCACATCCAGTAGACAGATCGGTATACCTGGCTCCGGTTCCTGAGTATACAGATCGGTATACTTTCCGGCATGGGCACCGCAGAGAAGCCGCAGCGCGTGACGATGACGCGTGCCGCGAGGCGCGTTCTGGAGGCCGCCGAGCGGCTGTTCTACGAGCGGGGCATCCATGCCGTCGGGGTGGATCTCATCGCCGCGGAGGCGGGAGTGACCAAGAAGACCCTCTACGACCGCTTCGGCTCCAAGGAGCGGATCGTCGTGGAGTACCTGGCCGGCCGCGACGAGCGCTGGCGGGCCTTCCTCGCGCGCTACCTGGACGACCACCTCGACGCGGCGCACGCGACACCGCGGGCCCGCGTCCTGGCCGTGTTCGACGCCTCCCGCGCATGGTCGGCGCGATTCGGCGCCAAGGGCTGCAGCATGGTCAACGCGCACGCCGAGATCAGCGACCCCTCCCACCCGGCCTTCCCGGTCATCGCCGGGCAGAAGGAGTGGATGCTCGCCCTGTTCACCGGCCTCGCCCGGGAGATCCCCGGAGCCGATCCGGACCGCCTGGGCCGGACGCTGATGCTTCTGCACGAGGGCGCCCTCGTCGCCCACGGCCTGGACGTGTTCCCGGATCCCGTGGCACACGCCCGCGACGAGGCGGCGGCCCTGCTCGACGCCGTGACCGGCGGAACCTGAGTCCGCGACGCGTCGCCCATCGGGTCAGGACCTGTCCTCTTTCCCGCCTAGCGTGCTCCCATGACCCCCTCCGACGGCACCCAGCCGCTCGCCTTCGAGTCCGCCGCCGCCCTCGACGCCTGGCTGGCCGGCCACCCCGCGCCGCACCCCGGCCTCTGGATCAAGGTCGCCAAGAAGGGTTCCGGCCTCCCCTCCGTCACCGCCGCCGAGGTGAACGACGTGGCGCTGTGCCACGGCTGGATCACGGGGCAGCGCAAGGGCCTCGACGCGTCGGCCTACCTTCAGAAGATCACTCCGCGCCGGCCCGGCAGCGTCTGGTCGATGGTGAATGTGCGGCGGGTGGCGGAACTCGCCGCGGAGGGCCGGATGCGCCCGGCGGGCCTGGCCGAGGTGGAGTCGGCGAAGGCGGACGGCCGGTGGGCGGGGGCCTACGAGTCGCAGGCCGTGGCCGAGGTCCCGGCCGAGCTGGCGGCGGCGCTGGCGGAGCACCCCCGGGCCGGGGCGGCCTTCGAGAAGCTGGGCAGGACCGAGCGCTACCAGGTCATGCTCGGCCTGCTGCAGGCCCGGACCGAGCGCGGCCGGGCGGCCCAGGTCTCCGCGATCGTGCGGGACATGGCGAAGCGCCGGTGAGCGTGCTGCTCACCGGCGCTTCGAGGAGTGCGTGGGGTCACGCGTTCCGGATCGCCGAGATGTCGAAGTTCAGCTTGATCTTGTCGGAGACCAGGACACCGCCCGTCTCCAGCGCGGCGTTCCAGGTCAGGCCCCACTCGGAGCGCAGGATCTCCGCCTTGCCCTCGAAACCGACGCGCTCGTTGCCGAACGGGTCCTTCGCGGCGCCGTTGAACTCCAGGTCGATGGTGATCGGCCGGGTGGTGCCGAGGATCTCCAGGTCGCCGGTGATGCGGTAGTCGTCGCCGCCGAGGGCCTCCGCCTTGGTGGAGCGGAAGGTCATCGTCGGGAACTCCTCGATCTTGAAGAAGTCCGCGCTCTTGAGGTGGCCGTCACGGTCCGCGGAGCCGGTGTCGATGCTCTCCATCTTGATGTCGAGGGACGCCGTCGACGCCGACGGGTCGCTGCCGTCCAGGTGCAGCGCGCCGCTGAAGTCGAGGAACTTGCCCTTGACGTTGGTGACCATGGCGTGCCGCGCGACGAAGCCGATCGTGGAGTGCGCCGGGTCGATCGTGTACTCGCCGGTCAGCGCGGCCAGGTCGGGGCTGACGGCGGCGGCAGCGGCCGGGGCGGTGGTCTCGGCGTTGTCCTTGCGGTTGAAGATGCCCATGGTGTGCTCCTCGGGAGGTGATGTTGAATCTTGAACTACTCAACGCGGACCACCGTAGACCTATTCCGTTCAGCGTTCAACATCTTCGGGGGTGTGTCGGTGGAGTTACCCGCCGTGACGTGATAGGGCATGGACATGACCCCCTCGCGCCGTGCCTTCCTGTACGCCGCCGCCCTCGCCGCGCCGCTCGCCCACGCCACCGGAGCCCCGGCCGGCGCGGCGGACGCCGACCCCTACGACGCCCTGCGCAGGCGCTGGCTCGACATCGCCCTCGGCGCCGGCTACGACCCGGCGACGGAGCCGTACGCCTCCCGCCTCGCCGAGACCGGCACCCTCGCGCGCGGCTTCCGTTCCACCATGACCCCCACCTCGAACTCCCTGTGGCCCGGTCATCCCTTCGACCCGCCCGCCGGCATCACCCAGAGCTACAGCCGGCTGTGGACGATGACCCGGGCCTACGTCCAGCAGGGCACCGGGTCCACCGCCGACCCGGACCTCCTCGCCGACGTCCTGCGCGGCCTCGACCACCTCTCCGCCACCGTCTACAACCCCTCCACCACCCGCTACGGCAACTGGTGGGAGTGGCAGATCGGCAGCCCCCGGCTGCTGACCGACATCACGGCGGCGCTGTACGACCACCTCGGCGACGCCCGCGTCGCCGCGGCCTGCGCGGCCGTCGACCACTTCGTCCCCGACGAGATGCTCACCGACTACTCCGGCACCTCCACCGGCGCCAACCGCGTCGACCTGTGCCGCAGCGTCGCCCTGCGCGGCATCCTGGGCCGGACCCCGGCGAAGATCGCGCTCGCCCGGGACGCGCTCTCCCCGGTCTTCCCCCACGTCATCAAGGGCGACGGCCCCTACGCCGACGGCTCCTTCGTCCAGCACACCTGGGTCGCCTACTCCGGCACCTACGGCCAGGTCCTCCTCGACGGCCTCGGCCGGCTCTTCGCGCTGCTCGCCGGATCCGAGTGGGAGGTGACCGACCCGCACCGCCAGATCGTGCTCGACAGCGTCGAACGGGCCTACGCGCCCCTCATCCACGACGGGCTGGTGATGGACGGCGTCAACGGCCGTGCCATCAGCCGGGGTTACCTCAAGAGCGACGACCGGCAGGTCATGCGCAGCGACCACTACCACGGGCAGGGCATCATCGCCGCGATCGCGCTGCTCGCCGGCGGCGCGAGCGCGGCGGAACGCGAGCGCTGGTACGGCCGGGTCAAGGGCTGGATCCAACGGGACACCGTCACACCGATCCTGACGGCGCCCCAGTTCGACGTCGCCGACCTCGCCCGGCTGCACGCCGTCGCCGGATCACCGGTCCCGGCGGCCTCCGATCCCGTCGGCCACCATCTCTTCGCCGCGATGGACCGGGCGGTGCACCGCCGCCCCCGCTTCGTCGCGCACCTCGCCATGGCCAGCGACCGCATCGCCCACTACGAGTGCGGCAACGGCGAGAACCCGCGCGGCTGGCACACCGGCGCCGGCATGCTCTCCTGGTGGGCCGACGGCCCGGCCGACCAGTACACCGACTGGTACTGGCCCACCGTCGACTGGTACCGCCTCCCCGGCACGACCGTCTCCACCCGCCGGCTCCCCGACAGGGCGGGCGGCGAGTGGGGTGAGCCCAAACCCGCCGTGCGCTGGGTCGGCGGCACGACGGACGGCGAGTACGCGGCGATCGGACAGCACCTGAAGGGGCTCGGCTCGACCCTGGAGGCCCGCAAGTCGTGGTTCTGCGCCGCGGACGCCGTGATCTGCCTCGGGGCCGGGATCACCTGCACGGACGGGGTGCCCGTGGAGACGGTCGTCGACAACCGCAACCTGGGGGAGGACGGCACCCGGGCCCTCACCCGCGGCTCCCGCTGGGCCCACCTGGCGGGCCACGGCGGCTGGGTGCTGCCGTACGGCGAACTGCGCACCCTGCGCGAGGCCCGCACCGGCGCCTGGGCCGACATCAACACCACCAGCACGACCGAGCGCCGCACCCGCCACTGGCAGACCCTGTGGCTGGATCACGGCACCGACCCGACGGACGCGACCTACGTCTACCTGCTCATGCCCGGCGCCCGCCGCGCGGAGGTGGCCGCCCGCGCCGCCGACCGGTCGTGGCTGTCGGTCCTGGCCAACGACGCCGGCCGCCAGGCGGTCCACGTCCCCTCCCTGGGCCTCACGGCGGCCAACTTCTGGCAGCGGGGCACGGCCGGTCCGCTCACCGCCTCCGCCGGCGCCAGTGTGCTGCTCCGGCGCCGGGGCCGTACCGCTACGCTCTGCGCGAGCGAGCCACCGCGCACCGGCGAGCCGCTGGAGATCGTCTGGGACCACCCGGTGCGAGGGATCCTGTGGGCGGACGAGTCGGTGGAGATCCTCGGGACGGGACGCCGACTGCGCCTCCGTGTCACTCCGGGGGTGGTATGCGCCAGTCATCGATGTGAGGTGGCTCTCGCCTGACGGCTTTGTGCGACCCCCACAACGCGGAGGCCCTCTGAGCAGTCGGAAAGGCTGCATGCGGCCATGGTTCTGTTCAGTGGTACCAGGAAATGGGTCCGGAGACTGTACGGAGTCAACGGCTCGCTTTCGCGCGCGTCCTTCGTAAGGTCGCTACATGACCGTTTTGGATGAGGCACCGGGTGAGCCGATCGACGCCCGCGGGCGGACGGCCGAGCTGCACGAGATCCGTGCGCAGGCGCTGGCCGGCCCGAGCGAGAAGGCGACCGCGGCGCAGCACGCCAAGGGCAAGCTGACCGCCCGGGAGCGCATCGAGCTGCTCCTGGACCCGGGTACCTTCCGGGAGGTCGAGCAGCTGCGCCGGCACCGGGCCCAGGGATTCGGGCTCGAGGCCAAGAAGCCGTTCACCGACGGTGTCATCACCGGCTGGGGCACGGTCGAGGGCCGCACGGTCTTCGTGTACGCGCACGACTTCCGGATCTTCGGCGGCGCGCTGGGCGAGGCCCACGCCACCAAGATCCACAAGATCATGGACATGGCCATCGCGGCCGGTGCGCCGCTGGTCTCCCTGAACGACGGCGCCGGCGCCCGTATCCAGGAGGGCGTCTCGGCGCTCGCCGGCTACGGCGGCATCTTCCAGCGCAACACCAAGGCGTCGGGCGTCATCCCGCAGATCTCGGTGATGCTCGGCCCCTGCGCGGGCGGCGCGGCCTACTCGCCGGCCCTCACGGACTTCGTGTTCATGGTCCGCGAGACCTCCCAGATGTTCATCACCGGCCCGGACGTGGTCAAGGCGGTGACGGGCGAGGAGATCACCCAGAACGGCCTGGGCGGCGCCGACGTGCACGCCGAGACCTCCGGCGTCTGCCACTTCGCGTACGACGACGAGGAGACGTGCATCGCGGAGGTCCGCTACCTCCTGTCGATGCTCCCGCAGAACAACCGCGAGAACCCGCCCCGGGTCGAGTCCTCGGACGCCCCCGACCGCCGCAGCGAGGTGCTCCTCGACCTGGTCCCGGCGGACGGCAACCGGCCGTACGACATGGCCAAGGTCATCGAGGAGATCGTCGACGACGGCGAGTACCTGGAGGTCCACGAGCGCTGGGCGCGGAACATCATCTGCGCGCTGGCCCGTCTCGACGGCCAGGTCGTCGGCATCGTCGCCAACCAGCCGCAGGCGCTCGCCGGTGTGCTGGACATCGAGGCATCGGAAAAAGCTGCGCGCTTTGTCCAGATGTGTGACGCTTTTAACATCCCGATCGTCACTTTCCTGGACGTCCCCGGGTTCCTTCCCGGTGTCGACCAGGAGCACGGCGGCATCATCCGGCACGGCGCGAAGCTCCTCTACGCCTACTGCAACGCGACCGTGCCGCGGATCTCGCTGATCCTGCGCAAGGCGTACGGAGGTGCCTACATCGTCATGGACAGCCAGTCCATCGGTGCGGACCTCACCTATGCGTGGCCGACGAACGAGATCGCCGTGATGGGCGCGGAAGGCGCGGCCAACGTCATCTTCCGCCGTCAGATCGCCGAGGCCGAGGACCCCGAGGTCATGCGGGCCCGCATGGTCAAGGAGTACAAGTCCGAGCTCATGCACCCCTACTACGCGGCCGAGCGCGGCCTGGTGGACGACGTGATCGACCCCACCGAGACCCGCGAGGTCCTGGTCCGCTCCCTGGCGATGCTGCACACCAAGCACGCCGACCTGCCGTCCCGCAAGCACGGCAACCCCCCGCAGTAACCCACCCGTACCGCTGCGGAAACCTCTCTCACGGAGACTGACACCCATGAACCTCCCTGATATCCGCGTCGAGAAGGGTCACGCCGAGCCCGAGGAAGTCGCCGCCATCACGGCGATCCTCCTGGCCCGCGCCGCCGCCCGCCCGACCGCCGCACCGACCCACCGAGGCCGGGCGAAGGCGGGCTGGCGCCGCCTGGAACGCGAGCCGGGCTTCCGCGCCCCGCACAGCTGGCGCTGAGTCTTTGAGTGTGGCCACGGCCCCGTTCCCCCTCAGGGAGCGGGGCCGTACACGTGGGCGGAGCGAGGTCAGCGGTGTTTCATCCGGACCCCTGGTATGTCGGTGAGCAACTGCACGTCCGGGTCCACCTCGACGAGCAGGGGTGGCTGCCCGGAAGCGCGGGCCAGGCTCTGAAGGATGGGTGTCGAATCATCGAGGGTCCGGCACCCGCGCAGGTCCAGGCGCCGCAACCACTTCACCGCGGCGATCTGCGAGAGGTCGGCGGGCAGCCGGCATGCCCAGAGACTGAGTTCGCTGAGACTGGGGGCTCGCGAAACAGCCGGTAGCCATTGCACGAGGTCGAATTCCTGCAATGTCAGACTCTCCAGGTCCGGCAGTTCCGCCAGATCGTCGAGCCCGCGCGGAGTGCCTCTGCCTACGAAGCCCAGGAACACCCATCGGCCCCGTTCGACCAGCGGTCCGAGATCGGTGTCCTGTTCGAGCCTGCCCAGCCCGAGGCCGGTCAGGCTCTCGGCCAGGGGGATATCCGCCAGCCGGGGAACCGAGGCCCATCCCTCCAGTTGCAGGTTGGTCAGGTTCGTCAGGCCACGTAGCGGTTCCACGTCCACCAGTGGCAGGTCGTCGCAGCACAGAACCAGGTTGGTCAGCGACGTCCGTCCCTGTAGGGGAGAGAGGTCATTGTCCCGTCTCAGGGACGGTATCCAGAGCGCCTCCAACTCGCCCAGGGCAGTGGTCGCGTGCAGACCACTCGTGAAGTCGTATCTGATCCAGACGTGACGTGCGTCCTGGAGGCGGAGCAGCGCGGGCCACTGCGCCGGGTGCGAGACCCTCAGCCAGGTCTTGTCCAGCGGCAGACGGGGCAGCACGCGGTCCGCGTACTCGTCGGGATCGAAGTACTCCCAGACGTCGACCAGCTCACCGTGAACGGCGGCATCGGCGTGCTCCGCGTACCGAGCGAGACGGTCAAGAGCCGCTCCACCCCCGATCAGAGCCGCCGTACGCACCGTATGGCGAGCAGTCTGTGACGTCAGTCCGTCGAGGTCCGAGGGGAGCCGCGGTATCAGCACCGGCCCCACGACAGCCAGCGATCTGGCCTCCGTTCCGCGCCTCGGCGGCAGCAGCGCGGTGACAGCTCCTTCCAGCCGCCCCGCCAGGTCCGCCGGAACCGTGGTCATCGTCTCCAGACAGGAGGCGGCCAGGAGACGCAGCCGGCGCGTGTGGCGTGACTCGCTCTCCGCTCGGTCGAGGATCCCCCCGACCAGTTCGCGCCGCTGCCGCAGATTCGCGTGCCCGGCTGCCATGACGATGGTCTCGCGCCACAGATCGAGGTGTGCCCGCTCGACCAGGTTGCCCATGTTGTCCTCGTCTGCGGCGTCCTGGGCCGCAAGGTACTCCTGGAAGGTCCGATGCAGGAAGTCGATGCGACCTTCGACGGGGGAGCGTAGAACGCCTGAGCGAGCCATCAGATGGTCGAGAACGGCGGAGCCGTCGGCCCCGTCCAGATGCCGCATCGCGGCGAGCCGGGAGGTGACGAACCGGCTCGCCTGCTCGATGCCGATCTCCGTGCGATTGTTGTCCGACAACCGCCAGGCCAGGTCCCGCAGTACGCAGAGCTTGTCCGGAAGCGTCAGTGGCGTGGCGAAGGCGCTGGGCACTCGCCGGTCCGCGTCCCGGTGCTGGACCAACGTTTCCAGTGCTATCGCGTACAACTCCATACGGTTGCGGGGAAGTTGGTTGCCCTTCACGAGATGCAGGGCGCAGATCAGTGCGGCCAGCAGCGGGTTGGCCGCCAGGGACTGCAGATGAGGTCGGTCCTGGAGGCTGGTCAGCAGGGACTGCTCGTATGCGGGGAGGTCCTCCACCGCACAAGGCAGTTCGTCCCCCTGCTCGCGGACTGCCCGGTGCCAATTCCGAACGAACGCGGTGAGGTCCGCCGGGGCCATGCGATCCAGTTGCAGGGCCGTGAATCTCTCGGTGCGCAGCCAGTCGGTGCGGGCGGCGGCCGGCCGTGAGGTGACGATGACCCTTGTCTCTGGGTACGCGAGCAGCAGGTCGCGCAACCACTCGCGGACGGTGCGGCGCGCGTCGGCCAGGAGCTCGTCCACTCCGTCCGCCAGCAGGAGGACCCGCCCGTCCCGTAGTGCACGGTCTACCCAGCCCTTCGGCATGTGGCCCGTCAACGGACCGGCCACGCCGTCCAGCAGAGCTTCCGGGGAGGGCAGATCACGCCCCGCATAGCGGCGCAGCTTCACCAGGGCGGGCACGAGACCGTTCCAGCCGCCGAGCGGGCCGGAGAACGTGCCACGGGCCGCCGTGACGGCAAGCCACTGCATGAGCGTCGTCTTGCCCGAGCCGGCCTCGCCGCGCAACAACACCCGCTTCGAGCCACCCAGCGCGGCCTCCACCCGCATACCGGGGCCTTCCGGTTCCTGCCATTCGCGTAACCCCTGGCGTAGTGGAGGGCGAGACCCGGGAGGCCGACGACGTGCCTCTTCCTCGTCGACGGCTCGCAGGCTCACGTACGCCACCGAGAGTTTTGCCCGCGTCGACCGCTCCGAGGCCAACCGGAACAGCTCCACTTCGTCGAGGGAGCGGCTCACCAGTTCCAGGTACTCCCGCAGGAACGCCGTGTCCTCGTCCGCGCCGTTCGGCGCGTAGAGCGAGCGGGCAGGCATCCGCTCCAGGACCCGCGCCAGTTCGGCCCCGAGCGACGTGGTCCGAGCGAGTAGTTCCGTCACCGCACGCTCAGTGAATACCGGGAGTCGGCGGAGGATCCGCAAGTAGCACTCGCAGCACTCGGCGAACAGCACGTCGTAGTAGCGCTCGGCCGACTCGCCCAACGCCACCGGGCGTGGAGCGTTTTGTCGAATGCGGCGTGCCAGATCGGCAGGATCGGCGTCGGATTCCATCACCGCTTCGTCCGACAGGTCGGCCCGGGCGAAAGTGTCCGTCACCGCCTGTGCCGCGGCCAGCCGCTCGTTCTCGGCGAGTCCCACGAACTCATGCGCCAGAAGCGGCTCTACGCGGCCCGCCACCGCGTCTGCGATCTCCTCGAACTGCCGCTCCACGCTTCGCTGAGCGCGCAGTCCGGGCACTCGCAGCCGGATCAGTTCCGTCATCCCTATATGGCGCTCCTGCTGGCCCCTGCGGCCGCTGAGCCACAGCCGTACCGCGCAGGTCGCCACCGTCTGCCCGAGCCGAACGGCGGCCAATTCGACGCTCATCCGCATCCCCCCCCGAGACGGAGCCGGAGTTCAGTTTGGCAGCCGGGCACGACAGAGGGGGCTTCTCTGCGTGGAGAAGCCCCCTATGAAGTCCGGCCGTGATGCGGCCGTCGGCTACCGCAGCCGCGCCATCAGCGCGTGCTCGACCAGGGTGATGAGCGCCGACTTCGCGTCCGCGCGGTGGCGGGCGTCCGTCGTGATGATCGGGGTGTCGGGGCCGATCTGGAGGGCCTCACGGACCTCGTCCGGGTTGTACGGCTGGTTGCCGTCGAAGCCGTTCAGGGCGATCACGAAGGGGAGACCCGAGTTCTCGAAGTAGTCGACCGCGGGGAAGCAGTCGGCGAGACGTCGGGTGTCCACCAGGACGATCGCGCCGATGGCGCCGCGTACCAGGTCGTCCCACATGAACCAGAAGCGGTCCTGGCCCGGCGTACCGAAGAGGTACAGGATCAGGTCCTGGTCCAGGGTGATGCGTCCGAAGTCCATGGCGACCGTGGTGGTCGTCTTGTCCCCGGTGTGAGTGAGGTCGTCGATGCCCGCCGAAGCTGACGTCATCACGGCCTCTGTGCGCAGCGGGTTGATCTCCGAGACGGCGCCGACGAACGTGGTCTTGCCCACGCCGAAGCCGCCCGCCACCACAATCTTCGCGGAGGTGGTGGAGCGGGAAGGACCGCCGCTAGAGCTTGCGAAGTCCACTGAGCACCCTTTCGAGCAGTGTCACGTCTGGCTGGCCGCCGGCGTTCTCGTCGCCGCCGGGCTGATGGATCGCGACCAGTCCCGCCTCCGCCAAGTCGGCGACGAGGATCCTGGCCACGCCGAGAGGGATCGTCAGCAGGGCCGAGACCTCGGCGACCGACTTGATCTCACGGCAGAGGTTGCAGATCCGCTGATGCTCGGGCAGTTGGCCCTGCATCTGATGCGGCTGCGCGGTGGTGTGCACCAGCGCCTCGATGGCGAGCTGGTAGCGCGGGCGCGTCCGGCCGCCGGTCATGGCGTACGGGCGCACCAGGGGATTGTTCGACGCCCCGGCGGGCGCCGGCTCAGGGGCGCGTCGCTGCGGCTGCACCGGCTGGATGCGCGGCGCGGGCGGCTGGTCGTACGGCGAGGGCCCGGGGCCCTGGGGCGCGTACGGCTGCCGCTGGCTGGGCTGGGAGGGGAAGTTGTACCGGTTCTGGGAACCGTCGTTCTGGCCCTGGGCAGGGCCGTACGACCAGTTGCCCGATGACGAACCGTCTGGGGGTGTTGCCACTTTCTCTCCTCCTCCGACTGTGCCTGGCACCCATCATGTGGAGCCGCGTCCCGAAACCTTACGGCCACGGGACGCCAAAACGCACCGACTGTCTGTTAGTTGAGCAGGCTGCCTTGGAGCTCCGCACGCAGATCCGGCGTCAGGACCGTACCGGCACGGTCGACCAGAAGCGCCATCTCGTACCCAATGAGGCCGATGTCCGCCTCGGGGTGTGCGAGAACGGCGAGCGACGAACCGTCGGAGATGGACATGATGAACAGGAATCCCCGCTCCATCTCCACAACCGTCTGATTCACGCTGCCACCCTCGAAGATGCGGGAGGCGCCTGCCGTCAGAGACGTCAGACCGGAGGCGACGGCCGCGAGCTGGTCGGCGCGGTCGCGCGGAAAGCCTTCGGACATCGCCAGAAGGAGTCCGTCGGCGGAGACCACCACCGTGTGCGACACCCCGGGGGTGTTGTCCACGAAGTTGGTGATCAACCAGTTCAGGTTCTGTGCCGCCTGGCTCATCGGGCTCACACTAACGCTCCTGGTTGTAGGTGCTGTCAGGACCGAAGCCCTGGCCGTTCGTTTCACTTCCCGCACTGCGGCCCCGCTGGACACCCCGGCGCAGGTTGCTCAGCCTGCCCCTGACGTCCTCGGGAGCGCGGGAGACCTGTGGGCCGCCCTGGGGGGTGGCTTCGGCGGCTCCCTGGACCAGGTTGGCCTTGGGTACCCGCCGCGGCAGGCCGGAGGAGGTGACCCCGCCTGCCTTGGGCTTGCGGAGCGCCGATGCCTGCTGCCAGCGCTCGTCGTTCTGCGAGCGCCAGGACTCGTCGCCGTTGCTCTCCGGCACGGGCGCCGGCGTCGGCGCCTCCTGCCGCGCGGACCGCGCGCCGTTGGTGCCGTTCGCGGGAGCACCGCGACGCGGAAGCCCGGCGTCGGTCATGTGGCCGGCGGCGGGAGCCGCTCCCGGACGGTCGAAGCCTACGCGGTCGCGCTCACCTGCGTCATCGGCCTGCGCGGATTCCGCTTGCGGAGCGTACTGGTCCGGGTAGCCGTTGCGGAAGCCGTCCTGCTGCGGCCAGTCGTCCTGGTGACGGCGCTGCTCGAAGGCCGGGAAAGACTCCGGAGTGGCGGCCGCGGGCTCCTCACGAGCGGGTTCCGCATAGGAGGGCTCGGGGTAGCCGCCACCGGACGAGAAGGTGTCGTTGCGCGGCAGCCCGCCGTTCGGCGCGTAGTACGTGTCGTCGTACGTCTGCTGCTGCTCCTCGTACGACGGCATCTGCGGCTCGTCGTACGCCGCCTGCTGCCGCTCCTCGTACGCCTGCTGCCGGTCGTAGCCCTCGCGCTGGTCACCGAAGCCGTTCGCCCCGTTGCCGTAGGACGGCTGGGCCGGGAAGTCGTCGGCGTATCCGGTCAGCTCAGGCGTCTCCTGGCCCGGCGTCTGGATCTCGGCCTCGAGCGCCGCACGGCGCTCCTCGCGCATCAGCGAGCGCCCGACCGGGTCCAGATCGCGCAGGTCGTCCGGGACCTCGGTGTAACGGCTGTCGTCGAAGCCCAGCTCCGCGGCCGTACGCATCTGCGGCTGGTTGAAGTTCTCACCCTGGAAGTGCTGCTCCGGGATGATCTGCGAGACGGTGAACTCGTCCTGGGCCGGCTGCTGCTCGCCGCCACCACCGTGCGTGATCGCGTCCGGCAGCATGACCAGCGAGGTCGTGCCGGCCTGCTCGCCGGAGGGGCGGAGCTGGACGCGGATGCCGTGCCGGTCGGACAGCCGGCCGACCACGAACAGGCCCATGCGCTGGGATATCGCGGCGTCGACGGTCGGCGGGTTGGCCAGCTTGTGGTTGATGTCCGCGAAGTCCTCGGCGGTGAGGCCGATGCCCTTGTCGTGGATCTCGATCATGACCCGACCGTCGGGGAGACGGGTGGCGGTCACGCGAACCTTGGTCTGCGGGGAGGAGAACGTCGTCGCGTTCTCCAGCAGCTCGGCGAGCAGGTGCACGAGGTCGGTCACGGCACGGCCGTGGATCTCGGCCTCCGGGACGCCGGAGAGCTCGATGCGCTCGTACTGCTCCACCTCGGAGGAGGCGGCGCGCAGCACGTCGACCAGCGGGACCGGCTGGTCCCAGCGGCGGCCGGGCTCCTCGCCGGCGAGGACGAGGAGGTTCTCGCCGTTGCGGCGCATACGGGTCGCGAGGTGGTCCAGCTTGAAGAGGTTCTCCAGCTGGTCCGGGTCGGCCTCGTTGTTCTCCAGGTCGGTGATCAGGGTCAGCTGGCCCTCGATCAGCGACTGGTTGCGGCGCGACAGGTTGGTGAAGATCGCGTTGATGTTGCCCCGCAGCAGGGCCTGCTCGGCGGCGAGCCGGACGGCCTCGCGGTGGACCTGGTCGAAGGCGCGGGCGACTTCGCCGATCTCGTCCCGCGTGTTGATCGGGATGGGCGCGACCCGGGTGTCGACACGGCCGGGGTCGGTGCGCGAGAGCTGGTCGACCAGCATCGGCAGACGCTGCTCGGCGATGCCGAAGGCGGCGTTGCGCAGCTGGCGCATCGCGCGGGACATCTGGCGGGCGACCATGCCGGCCAGGATGAACGCGGCGAGCAGGGCGACGACGACGGCGGCACCGGTGATCAGGGCGTCGCGCTTGGCGTCGTCGGAGATGGCCGAGGCCTCGTTCACCGCGGTGTTGGCGAGGTCGTTCTCGATGTCGCGGTAGGCGTTGTACTTGAGGGTGTTGACCGCCCACCAGTTCTCGGCGGTGATGCCCTGCGAGGCGAGCGCGGCACGCTCACTGGTGTCCGTGGAGCTGAGCTGGGCCAGCGCCCCGACCAGTTCCTCCGTCTTGGCCGGCGGCGGCACGTAGTCCGGGTTCTTCTGCTTGGCCGCCTTGGCCATCGCGGCGCCCTCGGCCTTGATCTCCTTGGTGGAGTCGACCAGCTTCTGGTTGTCCTCCTCGGTACCACCGCTCGTGTACTCCTGGATGGCGATGCCCTCCAGGTAGGCGTACGAGGACAGGGCGACGCGCTGCCGGGCCAGGTCCGTGGGCTTGGGGCCCGGCTTGACCAGCATGTGCATACCGATGGAGCGCTCCAGCGAGAGCGCGCCCTTGGTCAGCGAGATGGCGTAGACGGTACGGCCGTAGCTGGTGATGTTTCCGGTGCCCAGACCCAGCTCGTTGGAGAACTCCAGCAGCCGGTGCTCGACCTCGACGTAGCCCTCTTCGGTCTCCACGCCCTGGAGCTTGTTGGTGTAGGCGGCGGCACGCAGTTCCGTCAGGTCCGGCTCGACCTCGCGGAAGCGCTCCAGACGGCGCTCCAGGTTGGGCCGGTCCGGCATGTTCTGGGCGGCCTCGTCGAAGAGGTCGGCGGCCTTGTCGGTCGCGGCGCGGACCTTGACGACCGTCGGGTCGTCCTCGCCCTTGCCCTGCAGGAGGGGGGCGGCGGACACATCGCGCTCGACGAGCAGGGCGTCACCGTAGGTGAGGGCGGCGGCGACCAGGCGCGCGGTGTTCTCCGCGTCCTCAGCCTCCTGCCAGGTGTCGATCGAGCTCTTCACCTGGAAGCCGCCCATGACGAGGCCGACCATCACGGGTATGAGCAGGATCGCGTTCAGCCGGGTCGGCACGCGCCAGTTGCGCGGCGAGAGGCGGCCGCCGCTTGGCGCGGGCGCCGCCGTTGGTTCCGATCCGGGCACAGGGGCGGGCGCCGCTCCGCGCGGCGGCGGGGTGAAGTTGCCCCGGGCCGACGGCTCGGGACTGTTCTTGCTTCGCCTCACTCGACCAACAACCTTCCGGCGGGGTCGGCACCTACGTTGTGCCGCAGTGTCTCAGAGCCCAGTTCGTCTTGGAGTACGCAGTACTGCTGAGTACGTCTTTGACTATTGGGCAGTTCTCGCATTCCAGCACGTGGGCCTGCGCTCTTCCAAACAGTGGAAGGAGCAGATTCTGAGCCGTGAATGCCCTAGATAAAACGGTCATAAAGAGCGAGCCCCGCCAAAAGGCGGGGCGTTTGTACGCGCAGCGAGACCGCTTGACCGCGACGAGTGGCCGTACCACCCGATTCCTCTGCCGAAACGTTATGAACAACGGAGCCGACCGTGTCAAAGGCCACAGCCGGCTCCGGCACATCTACGACAACTGCCGTATGGCGCTGCCGACTTGCCCTACCGCAGCCGGGCCATGAGAGCGTGCTCGACCAGCGTGATCAGCGCACTCTTGGCATCGGCCCGGTGCCGGGCGTCCGTGGTGATGATCGGCGCGTCCGGACCGATCTGCAGGGCCTCGCGCACCTCGTCCGGCGTGTAGGGCTGGTGCCCGTCGAAGCCGTTGAGGGCTATGACGAACGGCAGACCGCTGTTCTCGAAGTAGTCGACCGCGGGGAAGCAGTCGGCCAGGCGCCGGGTGTCCACGAGCACCACCGCGCCGATGGCGCCGCGCACCAGGTCGTCCCACATGAACCAGAAGCGGTCCTGGCCCGGCGTACCGAACAGGTACAGGATCAGGTCCTGGTCCAGGGTGATACGGCCGAAGTCCATGGCCACCGTGGTGGTGGTCTTGTCACCGGTGTGCGTGAGGTCGTCGATGCCCGCGCTCGCGGACGTCATGACGGCCTCGGTGCGCAGCGGGTTGATCTCCGAGACGGCGCCGACGAACGTGGTCTTGCCCACGCCGAAGCCACCCGCCACCACGATCTTGGCGGAAGTGGTCGCCCGACCCGGTTCAGAGCTTGCGAAGTCCACTGAGCACCCTTTCGAGCAGCGTCACGTCCGGAGCGCCGCCGTTGTTCTCGTCGCCACCCGGCTGGTGGATGGCGACCAGGCCGGCCTCGGCAAGGTCCGCGACGAGGATCCTGGCCACGCCCAGCGGCATGGACAGCAGAGCGGAGACCTCGGCGACCGACTTCACCTCACGGCACAGGTGGCAGATCCGCTGGTGCTCCGGGAGGAGCCCCATGAGCGCTGCCGGGTCGGCCGTCGTGCTGATCAGGGCCTCGATGGCCAGCTGGTAGCGCGGCCGGGTCCGGCCACCGGTCATCGCGTACGGACGTACCAGCGGCTGGTCGCCCTCATCCTCGTACGGCTCCGCGTACGGATCATGAGAGGCGGTGGGCGGGGTCATGAATCCTCCGGGCTGGGACAGCAAGTCGGTCAGTCAAGCCGTCTGGGTGAGGGCCAGTGGGGGGATTGTGGCGGCCGGACGGTGATTTGGTGAGACGGGTTGGATCCGGGCGATCAGTGGAGCAGACTGCCTTGCAGTTCGGCGCGCAGATCGGGCGTGAGCACCGCGCCCGCGCGGTCGACCAGCAGCGCCATCTCGTAGCCGACGAGGCCGATGTCGCATTCGGGGTGGGCCAGGACCGCGAGGGACGAACCGTCGGAGACCGACATCAGGAATAGGAACCCTCGTTCCATTTCCACGACGGTCTGAGCGACGTCGCCGCCCTCGAAGATCCGGGACGCGCCCGCCGTCAGCGACGTCAGGCCCGACGCGACGGCCGCGAGCTGGTCGGCTCGGTCGCGCGGGAAGCCCTCCGACATCGCCAGCAGCAGACCGTCGGCTGACACGACGACGGTGTGGGACACCCCGGGGGTGTTGTCCACGAAGTTGGTGATCAACCAGTTGAGGTTCTGTGCCGCCTGGCTCATCTGGCTCAACTAACGCTCCTGCTGGTGAGTGGGGCTCGGGAAGCTGCCGGTCTGACCGGTACCGGTACCGGCCTGACGACCCTGTGCGATACCCCGACGGAGATTGGTCAGCCGACCGCGTACGTCATCGGGCGCACGCGAGATCTGCGGACCGGTTTGGTGCTGTTGCTGCTGCGCCGTGCCCGCGACGAGGTTCGCCCTGGGCACTCGGCGCGGCAGGCCGGAGGTGGTGACACCGCCCGCCGCCGGCTGCCGGACACGTTCAGCCTGCCGGACGAGATCGTCGTTCGGCGAGCTGCGCCAGGCGGTCGACGCGGGACGCTGGGGAGCGGGGGACTGCTGCGGCCGCTCGGCGGGAGCCTGCGGCTCCTGGCGCGGCGCGGACGCCGGGGCCGGACCACCGGCATCGGGCTGCCGCCCCTGCGGACCGCCGTGGAACCAGTTGGTCTCCAGCGTGTCGTACAGGGGGGTGCGTCCGTCGCCGGGACCCGTCGCGGGCGGCAGGGCCTCGGGCTCCTGGCGCGGCCGCTGCTGCGGACGCGGCGGGACCGGGGGCTGCGCCGGGCCGACGAGGCCGGAGTTGCCGCCGTAGCTGCCGTTGACCTGGGGCCGCTCGAACTGGCCGGTGGAGTCGCCGTTGTGGCGGCCGGGCAGGGCGTGCTGCCCCGTCTGGCTGCCGTCGTAAGCCTGTGGTGCCGCGAACTGGCCCGTCTGCGAGCCGTTGTTCTGGCCCGGGGCGCCGTAGACGTCCGGGCGGACGAACGAACCCGTGTTCTGCTGTCCGTTCGCGGAGGGGTTCTGCGGCGCGTTCGTGCCGGGGCGGGCGAACTGACCCGTGTTCTGCGGGTTGTACGAGCCCGGGGCCGGGGCGTCGAAGTCCGGGCGGGCGAACTCCGAGGTGGAGCCGGGGCCCTGCCGGTCGTCGATGCGCGGCATCCGGGAGGTCTGCGCGTGGTCCTCGTCGTGCCCGCGCGGGGTGTCGAGCGAGGCGCGCGGCACCGGCGGCTGCGCGTTCTCGTCGCTCCAGCTGGGGCGCGAGGGCTGACCGGCACCCGGCAGCTCGGCACGCGCACCACCGCGCGGCGGGAGCTGCGGCTGACGGCCACGACGGCCCTTCTCGCCACCGGCGGGCGGCGACTGCGGTGCCGGGGAGCCGCCGTGCCGGGGCTGCTCACGGCCGGGGCCGCGGTTCCCGCCGAAGGCGTCCTGGCCACCGAACGCGTCCATGCCCATGCCCGCGGACTGCATGCCCTGCGGGGCACCCGGAGCCTGGCCGCCGAAGCCCGCGCCGGCCGGAGCCGGCCGGCCCTGCGACGGGGCACCCGGGCCCTGCTGGCCACGCGGTGCGCCGGGCCCGCCCTGCGGAGCGCCGTCCCGTCCGGGCAGCGCGGCCCGCGGTCCCTGACCGGCGCCGAGCCGGCCACCGCCGGACGCGCCCGCGCCGAGCGCACCGCTCTGCGGACCGGCGCCGAGCGAGCCGCCGCCGGCCTGGGCCTGACGACGCGCGGCTGCCGCACCCGCGGCGGCCTGCGCGGCGGCCGGACCGCCGGAGGCGCCGGGGCCGTTCGGACCGGGCTTGCCACCGGCCGGCTTCTTGCCGCCCTGGGCGACGTCCACCGGCAGCATGACCAGCGCGGTCGTACCACCGGAGTCGGACGGGCGCAGCTGGATGCGGATGCCGTGCCGCTGCGACAGACGACCGACCACGAACAGGCCCATGCGGCGGGAGACGGAGACGTCCACGGTGGGCGGCGAGGCGAGCCGCTCGTTGATCGCCGCGAGGTCCTCGGGGGAGAGGCCGATACCGGTGTCGTGGATCTCGATCAGCACACGGCCGTCCGGCAGCGCGTGACCGGTGACCTTGACCTTGGTCTGCGGCGAGGAGAAGGAGGTCGCGTTCTCGAGCAGCTCGGCGAGGAGGTGCACGAGGTCGTTGACCACGCGGCCGGCCACTTCGGTGGTCGGCACGGCGGCCAGCTCGATGCGCTCGTACTGCTCCACCTCGGACGCGGCGGCACGGAGCACGTCGACCAGCGGGACCGGGCGGGTCCAGCGACGGCCGGGCTCCTCACCGGCGAGGACGAGGAGGTTCTCACCGTTACGACGCATGCGGGTCGCGAGGTGGTCGAGCTTGAACAGCGAGGACAGCTGGTCCGGGTCGGCCTCACGGGACTCGAGCTCGGAGATCAGCGACAGCTGGCGCTGGATAAGACCCTGGGAGCGGCGCGAGAGGTTGGTGAACATCGCGTTGACGTTGCCCCGCAGCAGGGCCTGCTCGGCGGCGAGGCGGACCGCCTCGCGGTGCACGTCGTCGAAGGCCGCGGCCACCTGGCCGATCTCGTCCCGGGAGTGCACACCGACCGACTCGACGGAGGTGTCGACGTCCTGCGGGTCCGCCTCCGAGAGCTGCTTGACCAGCTCGGGCAGCCGGTCCTGGGCGACCTTGGTGGCGGTCTCCTCCAGGCGGCGCAGCGAGCGGATCATGGAGCGGGCGACGACGAAGGCGCCGACGAGCGAGACACCGAGCACGAGCAGGATCAGCGCACCGGAGATGATCGCCTCGCGCTCCGACTCGTTGCGCAGCTCGCGGGCCTTCTGCTCCATCTCCTCGAGCAGCGTGGTCTCGATGGCGCGCATGCCCTGGAGCTTGGTGGTGCTGTCGTCCACCCAGTCCCGATAGGAGCGGCGGTCCAGGTCGGCGAGGCCGTTGGGGTTGCCGAGGGCGCGGCCGGCGTACTTGTCGGTGGCCGCGATGGTCGGGTTGCCCTCTTCGATGGGCTTCAGCAGCTCGGCGGACTCCGCGCCGTAGATGCTCTTGAACTGACGCAGCTCGGACTTCTGGCTCGCCAGCGCCGAGGAGGCGTACAGCCGGTCGTTCTCGGTGAGGTCACCGCGCGAGGTGTTGTTCGGCGGGAGGGCCGCGGCGA
This sequence comes from Streptomyces sp. Y7, assembly GCF_043195415.1. Classification (NCBI taxonomy): domain Bacteria; kingdom Bacillati; phylum Actinomycetota; class Actinomycetes; order Kitasatosporales; family Streptomycetaceae; genus Streptomyces; species Streptomyces sp. Y7. The sequence continues at coordinate 128,631 of NZ_JBIDDQ010000006.1, read as the reverse complement.
GGACCGCGCGCTGGATGGAGGCGTACTCCTTGGCGGTGGAGAAGGCGGACAGAGCACGCGTGCTCTGGATCATCTCCGGGTTGCTGGTCGCCTCGGCCATGTCCTGGGAGAGGCTCAGCAGGTTGGTGATCAGCCGGTGGTAGGCCTCCACGGTCTGGGTGGAGTTGCCGTCGGCCTCGTAGGCGGTGTTACGGATCCGCGCGATGTCGTTGAGGTCGCCGACGAGCTGGACGAGGTTGTCGCGGACGCCCTTGAGGTTGCCGTCCTTGCTGTTGTCGTCGATCTCCTCGGAGGCCTCGATGAAGCCCGTCATGGCCCGGTCGGTCTTGTCCCGGAAGCCCTTGACGGTGTAGTCGGAGGCCTTGGCGCCGTGCGCGAGGGGACCGGCGGACTGGTCGCGCTCCTCCTGGAGCGCGGCGGCCAGCTCGGTGGCCCGCTTGGTCATGTCCGTCAGCAGCCGCATGTTCTCGAGCTGCTGGATGTCGTCCATGTTGTCGCTGATGCGCAGTGCGCCCAGCGAGGTGGCCGCGACCACCGGGAGCGTCAGCAGCGCGACGAGGCGTGTGGAGATACGCCAGTTGCGCAGGGCTATTCGCGATCCCGGGCCGACAGGGCTCTTGGAGGCCCTGGCCGGCGGCGCGGTCGGGTTAGCCGTGCTCGAAGACGCCGACACGGCGGGGCGCCCGGAGCGCTCACCGCCGTCCACCGACGCGGTCGGGCCCGGGTTCTGGGCGTGCTGGGCCGAGGGACCTCGGTCGGTCCCGCCGTGCTCCGGCTCCGCCGAAGCGCTGCCATCCCTCTTGAAACGTCCCTGCACTAGCGTCGCAACCTCTGGACCAGGCGTCCTTCCGCGTGAACGGAGGGACACGGTGTCGGCGTATGAGGGAGCGTCCTGAACACGCTCCCCGATGGTCGTGAGTGACCGGCGCTGGCTCCCCTTCTCGCCGCCGCTCGGCGCTCGATGCGCCCCCTGCGCGCCGGCTCGATCCTGCGGCGGTCCGTGAGATTCCAGCACAGTGCAGGATCTCCAACAAGGCCCGTAGGTCGAGCCGTGACATACGTGACGCCACGTGAGGGCGAGATTACCTGCCGTAGAAACTAATCTCCCTCATAACGGACTTATGCCCGCGAGCCGCTCGTGCGCGAAAGGTGTCCCAGTCGCCATGATCAGGAGCGGAATGACGGGTTCAGGGGTGCAATGTCCGTTTCGTCGGGTCGCATTGCAGGTCTGAATTGACCCTTTTGCCTGCGACTCAGTGAGCAAACTCACATACCGATCAAGCGGTCTTCGCGGCTTCTCGCGGGAATCGCATGTTTAGCCTGACGTTTTACAAGAGGGATGATTCTGCCAACCCGCTACGACAGGACCCAGTACAGCCGTGAAGACGACGATGATCCGCACCATAGCCAACCCGCGGCGCACGACGCTGGCCCACCTCGCCGACGCCGGGGAGCTGCACATCCCGCAGCAGCCGGAGCACTCCGTCGATCTTCCCACTCAGACCGCGAACCCCAGGCGCATCACCCTCGAAGAGATCCCCGTCACCGCCGCCGCCCAGTAGTACGGGGAAGCGCGACCGATTGTTCAATCGCGTACGAACAACCCGTACGAACAACCCGTACGAACAACGCGTGCGGACAATCGGTCCTGTGACGGCTCCCGTACGGCGGTCCACCACGGTCAGGGCGCCCGCGACAATGGGCGAGGCGCCTGCCCCCTGCCGCGTTAGCCTGGAGCGTCAGACTCCAGCCGGCTCAATAGAGGGGCGCAAGATCCCGTGCGCATCGCCAGATTCTCCATCGACGGGAACGTCGCCTTCGGCGCGGTCGAGGGCGACAGGCCGGACGAGCTCGTCCTCGACATCATCAAGGGCATCCCGTTCGCGGACTTCGAGCTCTCCGGTACGAAGGTCCCGCTGAGCAAGGTCAGGCTGCTGCCGCCGGTGCTCCCCAACAAGGTCGTGGCCTTCGGCCGCAACTACGCCGAGCACGCCCGTGAACTCGGCAACGAGGTGCCGGACGCCCCGTTCGCCTTCTTCAAGCCCTCCACCGCGGTGATCGGCCCCGGCGACGAGATCCAGTACCCGTCCTTCACCGAGGACCTCCACCACGAGGCCGAGTTGGCCGTCGTCATCGGCCGCATGTGCCGCGAGGTCCCGCGCGAGCGCGTGAAGGACGTGATCTTCGGCTTCACCTGCGCCAACGACATCACCGCCCGGGACGTCCAGAAGCGCGAGAAGCAGTGGGCGCGGGCCAAGGGCTTCGACTCCTCCTGCCCGCTGGGCCCCTGGGTGGAGACCGGCCTGGACCTGCAGGCCGCGTCCGACCTCACCATCCAGCTCACCGTCAACGGCGAGCAGCGCCAGCTCGGCCGCACCAGCGAGATGATCCACCGCATCGAGGATCTGATCGTCAACATCACCGAGGCCATGACGCTGCTCCCCGGCGACGTGATCCTCACGGGCACCCCGGCAGGGGTCGGCCCCCTGAACGTCGGCGACGAGGTCGCCGTCACCATCGAAGGCATCGGCACTCTCACCAACAAGGTTGTCAAGCGTGGCTAGCGCACCCGGCTCCCCAGTCCGCGTCCGATTCTGTCCCTCGCCCACCGGTAACCCCCACGTGGGCCTGGTCCGCACCGCCCTGTTCAACTGGGCGTTCGCCAAGCACCACCAGGGCACCCTGGTCTTCCGTATCGAGGACACCGACGCGGCCCGCGACTCCGAGGAGTCCTACACCCAGCTGCTCGACTCGATGCGCTGGCTGGGCTTCGACTGGGACGAGGGCCCCGAGGTCGGCGGCCCGCACGCGCCCTACCGCCAGTCGCAGCGCATGGACCTCTACAAGGACGTCGCCGCCAAGCTCCTGGACGGCGGCCACGCCTACCACTGCTACTGCTCGCAGGAGGAGCTGGACAGCCGCCGCGAGGCCGCCCGCGCCGCCGGCAAGCCCTCCGGCTACGACGGGCACTGCCGCGACCTGAGCGACGCGCAGGTCGAGGAGTACAAGGCCCAGGGCCGCGCCCCGATCGTCCGCTTCCGCATGCCCGACGAGACGATCACCTTCACGGACCTGGTCCGCGGCGAGCTGACCTTCACCCCGGAGAACGTCCCGGACTACGGCATCGTCCGCGCCAACGGCGCCCCGCTGTACACGCTCGTCAACCCGGTCGACGACGCCCTGATGGAGATCACCCACGTCCTGCGCGGCGAGGACCTGCTCTCCTCCACCCCGCGCCAGATCGCCCTGTACAAGGCGCTCACCGAGCTGGGCATCGCCAAGCAGACCCCGGCCTTCGGTCACCTGCCGTACGTCATGGGCGAGGGCAACAAGAAGCTCTCCAAGCGTGACCCGCAGTCCTCGCTGAACCTCTACCGCGAGCGCGGCTTCCTGCCCGAGGGCCTGCTCAACTACCTCTCCCTGCTCGGCTGGTCGCTCTCCGCCGACCAGGACATCTTCACGATGGACGAGATGGTCGCGGCCTTCGAGATCGCGGACGTGAACCCGAACCCGGCCCGCTTCGACCTCAAGAAGTGCGAGTCGATCAACGGCGACCACATCCGCCTGCTCGAGGTGAAGGACTTCACCGAGCGCTGCCGCCCGTGGCTCCAGGCCCCGTTCGCCCCCTGGGCCCCGGAGGCCTTCGACGAGGTCAAGTGGCAGGCCATCGCGCCGCACGCGCAGACCCGTCTGAAGGTCCTGTCCGAGATCACGGACAACGTCGACTTCCTGTTCCTCGCGGAGCCGGTCTTCGACGAGGCGTCCTGGACGAAGGCCATGAAGGAGGGCTCGGACGCCCTGCTGCGGACGGCCCGCGAGAAGCTGGACGCGGCCGACTGGTCCTCCCCGGACTCCCTCAAGGACGCGGTCCTGGCCGCCGGTGAGGTGCACGGCCTCAAGCTCGGCAAGGCCCAGGCCCCGGTCCGGGTCGCCGTCACCGGCCGCACGGTCGGTCTGCCGCTCTTCGAGTCCCTGGAGGTCCTGGGCAAGGAGACGACCCTGGCCCGGATCGACGCGGCGCTGGCGAAGCTGGCCGCATAGCACTTTCACAGCGGGGCGGCGTCCGGTTCGGACGCCGCCCTTCGCATGTCCGCCCAGCCGTCACCGGGAGTTCACCCTTCCGGCCAACAGCCGCTTGCCGAACGGCCGTTGGATGCTCCCAGTGCACATGATGTGCGTGTGCACCCTGGAGCAGGGGGAGGGGAAAGTGACTCGCTCACGAAGACTTGCCGAGGTGGCGCTGACCGGAGCCGTGGCACTCGCGTGTGCTCTGCCGGTCACGCCCGCGCAGGCCGCCGACGCGCCCGTGGGGACGGTCCGGCTCAGCACGGAGAAGCGGGTGGAGATCACGTACACCTGGGCCGGCGCGTCCGGCTTCCAGTACCGGCCGACCTCCGGCAGCTCCACCACCTGGGTGGACTACCCGGACGTCGAACCGCCCGCCCACGCGGGCCCGGACGACCTGGCCACCGGCACCGACGTCGTCAACACCCGCAGCGGCTCCACCGTCACACAGCGGCACCGCTCCACGGACACCACCGCCACCGTCACGATCCCGTCCGGCCAGACCTACGCGGCCGCCGTCGGCTGGAGCGTCCTCACCCAGGACGCCACCGGCGCCCTGCATGTGCTGCGCGCCGCCGCCGACGGCACCACCACGGACCTCCCGGTCGCCGATTTCCCCGCGGGCGCCCGGCCCACCGCCTACGTCACCGGCGGCTCGGTCCGCCGGCTCGCGATCGTCCACACCCTGGACGGCAAGCGGTCCGTCGGCCTCGTCGACCTCGCGGACGGCACCTTCCGCACCTACGTCACCGATGTGGCCGAGGACTCGGAGGCCGTCTTCAACGACCGCTGGCTCGTGGCCGACTGGAAATCGATCCGGATCGACGCCGAGCCCGGCACCCAGCCCGCCCGGGTCGCCGGGCTGCCCGGCCGGCTCAAAGCCGTCGTGGGCGACCAAGTCCTCGCCTCCGACCCGGACTTCGTCCAAGGCGGCACCCCGCCCGCACTCAGCTCCCGCTCCCTCGTGACCGGCGCCGCGAGCACCGTGCTCAGTCCGTCCTTCGGCGGCATCGGCCCGACCCTCGACGGCGGCGCCCTCGCCACCGCCGGCCCGTCCGGCCTCGACTGGAACGTCCACCGGATCACACCCACCGAGGACGGAGGCATCGCCACCGAGAAGGTCGCCCAGCTCCCCCCTTACTCGGTCGGCGTGCAGGGACTGGCCCTCGCCGGCGGTGAGTTGTTCGTGTACGGCGAGACGACCGGCGTCGGTTACCGCTACAGCAGCTTCCAGCTCGACGCCATGGGCAGGCCCACCGGTCAGCAGACCCGTCGCAGCCCCGCACTGAGCGGCAGCACCTGCCTCCCCGGCGACGCCGCATGCCCCCAGCTGGAGGCCATGGGCGACGGCCGGGTCTCCTACCTCTGGACCCACACCGACGGCCAGGAATCCGTCCTCAACGTCGGCCTCGACACCACCACCATCCGCAACGAGCCCACGGACGGCGACGGGGCCGGCCGCATCCCCGGTGGCAGCGGACGTTACGTGCTCTACAACGGCGGTTCCGGAACCCAGCGGGTCGTCGACTTCCCCACCGGCACGACCGACGGCACCACCGTCCTCACCCGCCCCCGCACCGCGGCCGCCGTCTGGGGTCAGGTCATGTGGACCCCCGGCACCACCCAGGGCTCCGTCGTCGGCACCCACCTCAAGACCGGCCAGACGGTCGGCACGGTGGCCACCGGCGCGCCCTGCGCGCCCACCGACATCCAGGCCGTGAACACCTGGCTGTACTGGGCCTGCGGCGGCACCGCGGGCGTCTACGACCGGGCGACCGGCCGGAAGATCACGGTCCCGGCCGACAACGGCCCGGCCCGCCTCGCCGACGGCTACCTGCTCCGAGAGAACCGCACCACGCACGAACTGCTGATCACCGACTTCCACACCGGCACGGCCGCGACCCGCGTCCTGGTCAAGCTGCCCACCGGTGACTGGAACACCGGAGGCAGCAACGGCCGCTGGGCCGCGGACCGCTTCGGCGGTCACATCGCCTACCTCAACGGCACCTTGGGTGAGGTGTCGATCGTGGGCAGCGGAGTCCCCGCCTCGGCGCTGGCTCAGATGGAGGCCCAGACGGCCACCCCGCCGGGCGGCCCGACGAACCTGAACCCGTGGCAGCCGGTCTGGCAGCTCAACAAGCCCGCCGACTGGACCCTCACCCTGAGTAACAGCGGCGGCACGGTGGTCCGCACCCTGACCGGCGCCACCAAGGGCGCCGCCGTCCGGGCCGCCTGGGACGGTTACGGCGAGGACGGCCGCCGTACCGCCGGCACCTACACCTGGAAGCTGACCGCCCAGCCCCGCGACGCCCAGGGCCCGGCCCTCACCGTGACCGGGACCGTCGCGGTCAACTGACGGACAGGCTCCCGGCGTCCGGGTTACCGTCGGATCATGAGCATTCGCGCCGTGGTGTGGGACGTCGACGACACCCTCTTCGACTACACGGCCGCCGACCGCGCCGGAATGCGCGGGCACCTGCTGGCCGAGGGCCTGCTCGACGGCTACGACAGCGTCGAACAGGCCCTCGCGCGCTGGCGGCAGGTCACCGACGCCCAGTGGGCGCGCTTCTCCGCCGGCGAGGGGACCTTCCAGGGCCAGCGGCGTGATCGCGTCCGGGTCTTCCTGGGCACGGAACTCACCGACGCCGAGGCCGACGCGTGGTTCGAGCGCTACATAGGGCACTACGAGGCCGCCTGGGCGCTCTTCCCGGACGTCCTGCCCGTCCTCGACATCCTCGCCGCCAGCCACCGGCACGCCGTGCTGTCCAACTCCAGCCTCACCGTCCAGGACCGCAAGCTGCGCGTGCTCGGCGTCCACGACCGCTTCGAGGCCATCCTGTGCGCCGCCGAGCTCGGCGTCTCCAAGCCGGAGGCCGGCGCCTTCCACGCCGCATGCGCCGCCCTCGACCTCGCCCCGCACCAGGTGGCGTATGTCGGCGATCACCCCGAGATCGACGGGCGGGGGGCCGCGGACGCCGGGCTGCTGTCGGTGTGGATCGACCGTGACGGGGCGTACACCAGCGACGACGGCCCCGGCGGACCGCGCCGGATCGCCTCCCTCGCCGAACTCCCCGCGATCCTCGGCTCGGATACCCGTTTTGGAGCCCCGTCCACCTTCAGGTAATGTTCTTCCTGCGCCGCCGGGGAGCGGGCCGAAAGGCCGGGAACCGGGGGAGCGAACTAGAACAAGATCCCCTCCGGGGCTTGCGTTCCAGTGGCCTATGGTGTAATTGGCAGCACGACTGATTCTGGTTCAGTTAGTCTTGGTTCGAGTCCAGGTAGGCCAGCTCGCAGAGCTCATCTGCGCCGCGGATGTCATCCGCAAAGCCCCCGTTGTGTAGCGGCCTAGCACGCTGCCCTCTCAAGGCAGTAGCGCCGGTTCGAATCCGGTCGGGGGTACAGATCCTTCCCGCGAGGACGGTTCGGGTAGCTCCCACCGATCTCGATGCAGGATCGCTAGGGCCCCCGTTGTGTAGCGGCCTAGCACGCCGCCCTCTCAAGGCGGTAGCGCCGGTTCGAATCCGGTCGGGGGTACGAACTGGTCTAAACCACATTGGTCTATGGTGTAATTGGCAGCACGACTGATTCTGGTTCAGTTAGTCTTGGTTCGAGTCCAGGTAGACCAGCTCGGATCTGCGGAAACGTAAGATCCACGCCCCCGTTGTGTAGCGGCCTAGCACGCCGCCCTCTCAAGGCGGTAGCGCCGGTTCGAATCCGGTCGGGGGTACGCACAGGGAAGGCCCTCCACTTCGGTGGGGGGCCTTCGCCGTGCCCGCGTCACTCCTGCTCGCCGAAGCCGTACCGCCGCGCCGACTCCTCCTCCTGGGCGAGCCGGTGCAGGGCCTGGAGCATCGGCTCGACCAGGACCGCCCCCAGCACCGCCGTCTCGACCCTCTCCGCCTCCGACCCGTGGGTCTCCACGAAGTCCAGGTCGAGGGCGGCCGTCTGGTGCATCAACCGCGCGTACGCCAGTAGCAGTTGCGGGTCCCAGTCGTAGCCGAGCCGTCCGAGCGCGGCCATCGCCACCACCAGCGAACGGTACGAGGGCGAGATCGTGACCAGGGCCTGGGCGTTCGACCAGCCCAGGGACTCCAGCAGTTGATCGGCCGCCTCGTGCGCGGACCGGACGTACTCGTCCTCCTCGTCCGGCTCGGGCACCTGCGGCAGGGCCCACAGGGCCGCGCCCATACGGATCGTGCGGGGGAGCGAGTCGTCGTCGACATGCCCGAGCACCTCGCGGACCGTCGCCACCGGCATCCGGCCGACCTGGATCATCGCCCGCACGAGCCGTAGCCGGCGCAGATGCTCCTCGTCGTACTCGGCGGTGCGGGCGTTGATCTGCCGGCCGGGCGCCAACAGCCCCTCGCGCAGGTAGTACTTGATCGTCGCGATGGGCACCCCGCTGCGCTCGCTGAGTTCGGCCAGCCGCATGTCTTGCGCCTCTCATTGGGAAGTGCCACTATCCAAGCATCGCACAGGAGGATAGTGCCGCTATCCCACGAGGCAGTCATGGGGGACGCCATGTTCGCGAAGCCGGTGCTGGGCCGTACGACAGCGGATGCCGAGGGCGATGTGGTGGTCCTGCTCATCGGGATGCGGATCAACCACTTCTGGGCGGTGCACCAGTGGCTCCCGGTCATGCTGTCGATGATCCGCATGCTGGGGGAGCTCGCGCGGGACGGCGACCGGGGGCTGCTGGGGCGGGTGCTGCTGACGGCGTCGCCGCGGACGTACTACGTCGTCCAGTACTGGGAGTCCAAGGAGAAGCTGTACGCGTACGCGACCTCGCCGGACATGTTCCACCACAAGGTGTGGGGGATCATCAACCGCAAGGAGCGGGCCGGGAAGACACGCGGGCACGTGGGGATCTGGCACGAGGCGTACGTGGTGCCCGAGGGGGCGTACGAGTCGATCTACGCGGACATGCCGGCGTTCGGGTTGGCGGCGGCGCACGGCCAAGTGCCGGTGGAGCGGCGGGGCCGGTATGCGAAGGACCGGTTCGCCCACAGGTCCGGGACTGCACCATCCTAGGGGCGCGGGGAACTGCGCGATCAGCTACGGCGGTGTCGCGGACGGCACACGGCCGGTGGTGGCGGATTCTGCGCCGTGGGGTCTTCGGGTGCGGGATGTATGTGGCTGGTCGCGCAGTTCCCCGCGCCCCTGGGTGTGTCACCTGACCGTCGGAGAAGGGCCGCCGCGGCGTTGAGGCTGCCCTGTCCCGACGTACGGGGATGCCCTCAGCCCGTGCGGCGCAGGGCCTCGGAGAGGCGGCCCGCGGCGTCGATGACCGCCTGCGCGTGCATGCGGCCGGGGTGACGGGTGAGGCGCTCGATGGGGCCGGAGACCGAGACGGCGGCCACCACGCGGTTGGACGGGCCGCGCACCGGCGCGGAGACCGAGGCGACGCCCGGCTCGCGCTCGCCGATCGACTGGGCCCAGCCACGACGCCGTACGCCGGAGAGGGCGGTGGCCGTGAAGCGGGCGCCCTGAAGACCGCGGTGCAGTCGCTCCGGCTCCTCCCAGGCCATGAGGATCTGCGCGGAAGAGCCCGCCTTCATCGTGAGCGTCGAGCCGACCGGGACCGTGTCCCGAAGGCCGGACAGGCGTTCCGCCGCGGCGACGCAGATGCGCATGTCGCCCTGGCGGCGATAGAGCTGCGCGCTCTCGCCGGTGACGTCACGGAGGTGGGTGAGGACCGGGCCTGCCGTCGCGAGGAGACGGTCCTCACCGGCCGCCGCGGCCAGTTCCGCGAGGCGAGGGCCCAGAATGAACCTGCCCTGCATGTCACGCGCCACCATGCGGTGGTGTTCCAGAGCCACGGCCAGCCGATGGGCCGTGGGTCGTGCCAGTCCGGTGGCCGAGACGAGCCCTGCGAGGGTGGCCGGACCGGACTCCAGGGCGCTCAGGACAAGGGCTGCCTTGTCCAGAACGCCGACGCCGCTACTGTTGTCCATGAAACGATACTCGCGTCTCACTCTGTGAAACGCAAGTTCAATTTTCCGTGGAACACGCCACTCTGGAAGAACGAAGGCAGAGCGGCCCGTGAACAGAACGGGCCTGGCGGCGGGCGCCCGGAAGCAGGGGCGCGAGCGGCGGTCGCCTTCTCAAGATCTCTAGTTGGGCCGGTGGACCGTATGCCGGCCGGAGGGAAAGCGATGGGTAGGACACTCGCGGAGAAGGTCTGGGACGACCACGTCGTCCGGCGCGCCGAGGGCGAGCCCGACCTCCTCTTCATCGATCTGCACCTGCTGCACGAGGTGACCAGCCCGCAGGCCTTCGACGGCCTCCGCAAGAGCGGTCGCCAGGTGCGCCGGCTCGACCTGACCATCGCCACCGAGGACCACAACACCCCGACGCTCGACATCGACAAGCCCATCGCGGACCCGGTCTCCCGGGTACAGCTGGAGACGCTGCGCAAGAACGCCGCCGAGTTCGGCGTGCGCCTGCACCCGCTGGGCGACGTCGAGCAGGGTGTCGTGCACGTCGTCGGCCCGCAGCTGGGCCTGACCCAGCCGGGCATGACCGTCGTCTGCGGTGACTCCCACACCTCCACCCACGGCGCCTTCGGCGGTCTGGCCTTCGGCATCGGCACCTCCCAGGTGGAGCATGTGCTGGCCACCCAGACGCTGCCCATGGCCCGTCCCAAGACCATGGCCATCACGGTCAACGGCGAGCTGCCCGACGGTGTCACCGCCAAGGACCTGATCCTGGCGATCATCGCCCGGATCGGCACCGGCGGCGGCCAGGGCTACGTCCTGGAGTACCGCGGCTCCGCCATCGAGAAGCTCTCGATGGAGGCCCGGATGACCATCTGCAACATGTCGATCGAGGCCGGCGCCCGCGCGGGCATGATCGCCCCCGACCAGACCACCTTCGACTACCTCGAAGGCCGTCCGCACGCCCCCAAGGGCGAGGACTGGGACGCCGCCGTCGCGTACTGGAAGACGCTGAAGACGGACGCGGACGCCGAGTTCGACGCCGAGGTCGTCATCGAGGCCGCCGAACTGTCGCCGTTCGTCACCTGGGGCACCAACCCGGGCCAGGGTGCGCCGCTTTCGGCGTCCGTCCCCGATCCTGCTTCGTACGAAGACGCTTCGGAGCGCCTCGCCGCCGAAAAGGCCCTGGAGTACATGGGGTTGGAGGCCGGTCAGTCGCTGCGCTCCATCAAGGTGGACACCGTCTTCGTAGGCTCGTGCACCAACGGCCGCATCGAGGACCTGCGCGCCGCCGCCGAGCTCGTCAAGGGCCGCAAAGTCGCCGACGGTGTACGGATGCTGGTCGTCCCCGGTTCCGCGCGGGTCGGTCTCCAGGCCGTTTCCGAGGGTCTGGACGTCGTCTTCAAGGAGGCCGGCGCCGAGTGGCGGCACGCGGGCTGCTCGATGTGCCTGGGCATGAACCCGGACCAGCTCGCCCCCGGTGAGCGTTCCGCGTCCACCTCCAACCGCAACTTCGAGGGGCGGCAGGGCAAGGGCGGCCGTACGCATCTGGTGTCGCCGCAGGTCGCGGCGGCCACCGCGGTCCTGGGCCACCTGGCCTCTCCGGCCGACCTGTCCGACGCCGAGACCCGTACGCCCGCTGGAGTCTGAGAAGTCATGGAAGCATTCACCAAGCACACCGGCCGGGCCGTTCCGCTGCGCCGCTCCAACGTCGACACCGACCAGATCATCCCTGCTCACTGGCTCAAGAAGGTGACCAGGGACGGGTTCGAGGACGGGCTGTTCGAGGCCTGGCGCAAGGACCCGGAGTTCGTGCTCAACCGGCCCGAGCGCGAGGGCGCCACCGTGCTGGTCGCCGGCCCCGACTTCGGCACCGGCTCCTCCCGCGAGCACGCCGTCTGGGCGCTGCAGAACTACGGTTTCAAGACCGTCATCTCCTCCCGCTTCGCTGACATCTTCCGCGGCAACTCGCTCAAGAACGGCCTGCTCACAGTGGTTCTGGAGCAGAAGATCGTGGACGCGCTGTGGGAGCTCACGGAGCGGGACCCGCAGGCCGAGGTCACGGTCGACCTGGAGGCCCGCGAGGTGCGCGCCGAGGGCATCACGACCTCGTTCGAGCTGGACGAGAACTCCCGCTGGCGGCTGCTGAACGGCCTCGACGACATCTCGATCACCCTCCGGAACGAGGACGACATCGCCGCCTACGAGGCGAAGCGGCCGTCGTTCAAGCCGCGCACCCTCCAGAGCTGACCCCGAGGCCGCGCGCAAGGCGACTTTCGGACACCGCAACAGCCACCCAGTACCCCCGATCAGCCCGATCGGGGGTACTGGCATGTCTGCACCCGAACGGTCCTGTGCCAGGTACGTGCCCCGCTCAACTTCCCACGTTACGACGGGTGTTGCCGGGGTACGCGAGTGGTGCGTCGGTGACTTCCGCAAGTGCCCGGAAGGCCATTTGAGGCCGGAGTTGCACCCCTGGCAGGCGACAACTCGCCCCAGATGGCACAATCTGTGCATGGAACACGACGGCCAACTCGAGCTCTATGCGGCAGTCGCGGGCCAACTGAAGGAAGCGCACACAAGGGTGCGCGCACTGCAAGTCCCGGAGGGCGTACGGATGGCGCTGACCCGGAAGCTGCTGGTCATTACGGCCGCGGCCAAGCACGACGTCGCCGAAGCGACAAGGCGTCTGGAGCGGTTCATGGCGGATCTCGACGCGGGGCGATTCCCCGAAGAGGAACGCTGAACACCTTCGAGACAGTCGAGTCTGTTGCGGCACAAGGGTGATTAGCCCGTTTCGTGTTTGATTTGCGGTATATATCTGCCTAACGTGCGAAAAAGCTTGAACACTTTCGTTCTGGCGATGTCTCCGAAGGGGAAGACGTGAACAAGGCGCAGCTCGTAGAAGCGATTGCCGACAAGATGGGCGGCCGCCAGCAGGCCGCCGATGCTGTCGACCACGTACTGGACGCGATCGTCCGCGCGGTCGTCTCGGGTGAGCGGGTCTCCGTCACCGGCTTCGGTTCGTTCGAGAAGGTCGACCGCCCGGCCCGGTACGCCCGTAACCCTCAGACGGGCGAGCGGGTTCGGGTCAAGAAGACCTCCGTTCCGCGCTTCCGTGCGGGTCAGGGCTTCAAGGACCTGGTGAGCGGCTCGAAGAAGCTCCCCCGGGGCGGCGAGGTCGCCGTCAAGAAGGCGCCCAAGGGCAGCCTGACCGGTGGTGCCTCGGCGACGGTCAAGAAGGCCGCGGCGAAGAAGACCACCAAGGCGGCCGCGAAGAAGACCACCGCGAAGAAGACGACGGCCAAGAAGACGACGGCTGCCGCCAAGAAGACCACCGCGGCGAAGAAGACGACGGCCAAGAAGACCACGGCCGCCGCCAAGAAGACCACCGCGGCGAAGAAGGCCACCGCCAAGAAGGCGACGGCGAAGAAGGCCCCGGCGAAGAAGGCCACCGCCAAGAAGGCGCCGGCCAAGAAGTCGACCGCGCGCAAGTCCACGGCCAAGAGGACCACGCGCAGCAGGTAGGACCGTACAAGGGGCACTCACGCGCCGGGCCGGACTCCGCTGGGAGTCCGGCCCGCGGCGTGTTCTCAGAGGGTCTGCAACGTCACCAGCGTGATCCGCAGGTTCTCGCCCTCGCCCTCCGTCTCGATGCGGACCCGTTGCCCGGGGCGCAGCAGACGCAGGTCGCCCGCGTCGAAGGCGGCGGCGTCGAAGGGGACGGGGGTGCCGTCGTCCAGGAGGACGCTCCCGGAGCGGGTTTCGGCGTCGTAGGTGTATGCGGTGGCCTGCATGGGCGTCAGCCTACGACGGGTTGTGAGCCGGGCGCGGTGCCATGGGGGTCGTTCGCGCAGTTCCCCGCGCCCCGTGAAGACGTGACGGTCACTGTTCCTTGATCAGTAGCCGTGCCGCCATCGCCGCCGTGCGCGGGCCCACTCCCAGAAGCAGCGCGGCCCGCAGATCCGCGCCGGTGTCGACGTCCTGGCGTACGGAATCCACCGCGTCGAGGACCAGTTCCACCGCACCGGACGCGCGATGGCGAGCGCGGGAATCCGTGCCGAATGCGGGGAGCAATTCATGGCCGGGGGAAGAGGCCAGCAGAGTCGTGCCGAGTTCCGCCGCGTCGGGGAGAAAAGCACGCGGGAATTCCGCCGCCGCGTCCAGAACCCGGGCCAATTCCAGCGGCCGCAGTGCCGGAAGGTCGGCGTTCAGGGCGGCGACCGGCGTTTCGGGACGGGACGTGCGTACGACCGCCGCCGCGTGCGCCAGCGCGGCGTTCAGGCCGCCGCCGGGCTCGTCGGGAACGATGTGCGCGCCAAGTGCGCCCAGCTCGCGCCCGGCCAGGGCGTCGTCCGTGACGACGGCCACATCCTTCACCGCCGGGCAGGCCAGCGCGGCGGCCACGGTGTCCAGAGCGAAGGCGAGAGCCAGGCCCGGGCGCAATCCGTCCGCCGCGGTGTCCGCAAGCCTGCTCTTCGCCCGAGCCAAGGGCTTCAGGGGTACGACCAAGGTCCACTGCACCAGCGTTCCGTCCCTCTCTAGTCGCGGTCATTGTCACTCAGCCGTCACCAGGGCCATCTGGCGGTCGCGGCCGCGAGGCGTACGGTGTTCTCGACAGACCGGCGGCCTGGGGCGACACTTGTGCGGCCCCCAGGCCCGACGTCGTTTGCTCTCTAGAGGAAGGTGCACGCGTGCCCCGCCGCAGAATCGGCTTCTGGTACCGCTTCGCCGCGGTGCTCTGCAAACCGCCGCTGGTGGTTCTGATCAAGCGGGACTGGCGTGGAATGGAGCACATTCCGGCCGAGGGTGGATTTATCACCGCGGTGAACCATAATTCGCACATCGATCCCTTCGCGTACGCGCACTTTCAGTACAACACCGGCCGGGTTCCGCGATTCCTCGCGAAGAGCGGCCTTTTCAAGAAGGGATTCGTCGGCGCCGCGATGCGCGGCACCGGGCAGATCCCCGTCTACCGGGAGACCACGGACGCGCTGAGCGCCTTCCGCGCCGCGATCGACGCCGTGGAGCGCGGTGAATGCGTCGCCTTCTACCCGGAGGGCACCATCACCCGCGACCCCGACCAGTGGCCCATGACGGGCAAGACCGGCGCCGCGCGTGTGGCCCTGCAGACCAAGTGCCCGGTGATCCCGGTCGCGCAGTGGGGCGCCAACGAACTGCTGCCGCCGTACGCCAAGAAGCTCAACCTCCTTCCGCGCAAGACCCACCAGGTTCTCGCGGGCCCGCCCGTGGACCTGACGAGCTTCTACGACAAGGAGATGACCCCGGACCTCCTCAAGGAGGCGACCGAGGTCAT
Source organism: Streptomyces sp. Y7 (assembly GCF_043195415.1). Taxonomy (NCBI): domain Bacteria; kingdom Bacillati; phylum Actinomycetota; class Actinomycetes; order Kitasatosporales; family Streptomycetaceae; genus Streptomyces; species Streptomyces sp. Y7. The sequence goes on along the minus strand of NZ_JBIDDQ010000006.1, from coordinate 113,313 downwards.
CATGGCCGCCATCACCCGCCAGCTGGAGGAGATCCGCGGCGAGAAGGCGCCCGAGACGACGTACGACCCGCGCCAGGAGCGCATCGAGCAGCGCCGCAGGACCGCCGCGCAGAACAACCGGCAGGCGAAGGCCGAGCAGGAAGAGGGGCAGGGCACGTGAGCAAGCCCGTCAAGGCGGCAGTCCTGAGTGCCGGTTCGTGGGGCACGGCCTTCGGCATCGTCCTCGCCGACGCCGGCTGCGACGTCACCCTGTGGGCCCGCCGCCCCGAGGTCGCCGACGCCATCAACTCGACCCGCACGAACCCCGACTACTTCCCCGGCGTCGAGCTCCCGCAGGGCATGCGTGCCACCACCGACCCCGCCGAGGCCATGGCCGGCGCCGACTTCACGGTGCTCTCCGTCCCCTCCCAGACGCTGCGCGCCAACCTCGCGGAGTGGACCCCGATGCTGGCCCCGGGCACGGTGCTGGTGTCGCTGATGAAGGGCGTCGAACTCGGCACCACCATGCGGATGAGCGAGGTCATCGAGGACGTGGCCAAGGTCGGCCACGACCGCATCGCCGTCGTCACCGGCCCCAACCTGGCCCGTGAGATCGCCTCCCGCATGCCCGCCGCGGCCGTCGTGGCCTGCACCGACGAGTCCGTCGCCCAGCGCCTCCAGACCGCCAGCCACACCCCGTACTTCCGCCCGTACACCAATACGGACGTGGTGGGTTGCGAACTGGGCGGAGCCGTGAAGAACGTGATCGGCCTCGCCGTCGGCATCGCGGACGGCATGGGCCTCGGCGACAACGCCAAGGGCTCGCTGATCACCCGTGGTCTCGCCGAGACGACCCGGCTCGGGGTCGCGCTGGGCGCCGACCCGCTGACGTTCTCCGGACTCGCCGGCCTCGGCGATCTGGTGGCGACCTGCTCCTCGCCGCTGTCGCGCAACCACACCTTCGGCACCAACCTCGGCAAGGGCATGACCCTCCAGGAGACCATCGCGGTCACCAAGCAGACCGCCGAGGGCGTCAAGTCCTGCGAGTCCGTGCTGGATCTCGCCCGTCGGCACGGCGTCGACATGCCGATCACGGAGACGGTCGTCGGCATCGTGCACGAGGGCAAGCCGCCGGTCGTGGCCCTCAAGGAGCTGATGTCGCGCAGCGCGAAGCCCGAGCGGCGCTAGGCGCTCCGCCAGGGGGCGCCGGGTGGTCGTAGGGCGGCCGCGGCGTCGTTGTGGTTGCTCGCGCAGTTCCCCCGCGCCCCTTTCGGCGCGCTGCGCGAACCGCCGTCGTCAACGGACGCTGACTCCGTCCCCTACCACCGGGTACCCTCAACGCGATATGAGCACCGAGAACCTCCCCCAGAGCCCAGACCAGCCGCAGCGCAAGCCGCGTGTGGCTGTCGTGTTCGGCGGCCGCAGCTCCGAACACGGGATCTCCGCGGTCACCGCCGGCGCCGTCCTGCGCGCGATCGACCGGACGAAGTACGACGTCCTGCCGATCGGCATCACGCAGAAGGGCCGGTGGGTGCTCACCGCCGACGAGCCGGAACGCATGGCGATCACCGAGCGCCGTACGCCCGACGTCGAGCAACTGGCCGAGTCCGGGGAGGGCGGCGTGGTGCTCCCCGTGGACCCCGCGAACCGCGAAGTCGTCTACACCGAGCCCGGATCGGTGCCCAAGGCACTCGGTGAGATCGACGTGGTCTTCCCGGTGCTGCACGGCCCCTACGGCGAGGACGGCACCCTCCAGGGCCTGCTGGAGCTCTCCGGGGTGCCCTACGTGGGCTCCGGTGTGCTCGCCTCGGCCGTCGGCCAGGACAAGGAGTACATGAAGCGGGTGTTCACCTCCTTCGGGCTCAAGGTGGGCCCGTACGTGGTGATCCGGCCGCGCGAGTGGGAGCAGGACGAGTCCGCCGCCCGCAAGAAGATCATCGACCTTGCCGGTGACCACGGCTGGCCGCTGTTCGTGAAGCCCGCCCGCGCGGGCTCGTCGATCGGCATCACCAAGGTCGAGGACCTGTCCGGCCTAGACGACGCGATCGCCGAGGCGCAGCGGCACGACCCGAAGATCCTCGTCGAGGCGGCCCTGCGCGGCCGGGAGATCGAGTGCGGGGTGCTGGAGTTCGAGGACGGCCCGCGCGCCTCCGTCCCGGCCGAGATTCCGCCGCCGGACGCGCACGCGTACTACGACTTCGAGGCCAAGTACATCGACTCCACGCCCGGCCTGGTGCCGGCGCCGCTGACGCCCGAGGAGACGGCCGAGGTGCAGCGGCTGGCCGTGGACGCCTTCGTGGCGGCCTCCTGCGAGGGCCTGGTGCGCGCGGACTTCTTCCTCACCGAGGACGGGGAGTTCGTGATCAACGAGATCAACACCATGCCCGGTTTCACGCCGATCTCGATGTACCCGCAGATGTGGCAGGCGAGCGGGATCGGCTACGCGGACCTGGTGGACCGGCTGATCCAGGCCGCGCTGCGGCGGTCCACCGGGCTCAGGTAGGACGCGTCCCGTTCAGCCGGTTCAGGCGGCTCAGTCGGCGATCCCCTCGGGGATCGCCTTCTTGACGGCCGACGCCAGGTCGATCAGCGCACCCGAGCTGTCGCGCCCTTCCGGCACGGTGACCTCGACGTATGCCTGACGGCTCGCGGTCGTGAACCGGTACCCGCCGTCGTCCTCGTGCTCCATCAGCCAGTTCACGCCGTTCACGCCACCGGCCACCGCGTCGGCGTCCCTGCCCTCGGCCACCTTGGGGTCGACCATCTTCGGCGGTCGTACGACACCGCACCGCAGTATGATCGCCGGGTCTCCCCAGCCCGCGGTCAGCGCGGAAGCGGGCGAGGGATCCTCGCGGCCGGCACCGTCCACCTCGGCCGGCAGTACCTCGTCGAGGTTCTGGCACAGCTTCGCGGTTTTCGCGCCGGGGCTGGGAACCGCCGCCGACGCGCTGCCGTCTGCTGATGAGCAGCCCGCCGCGGTGATCAGCAGGACGAGTGCGGGCAGCCCGATGACAGAAAGGGGCCGGTGACGGAAAGAGTTCACCGGCCAAGGGTAGACGGGGGCTACAGATGTACGACCGGGCAGGTCAGGGTGCGAGTGATGCCGTCCACCCCCTGGACCTTCGCGACCACCATGCGTCCCAGGTCGTCGACGGTGTCGGCCTGGGCGCGCACGATGACGTCGTACGGACCCGTGACGTCCTCGGCCTGGATGACACCAGGGATCTTGCTGATCGTCTCGGCGACGGTCGACGCCTTGCCGACCTCAGTCTGGATCAGGATGTACGCCTGTACCACGGAACCTCCAGGGCGGCCACGAGGATCATGTGGGGAAAAGGAACGCCACGGTATCGCGTCGCCGCTCGTCGCGGGGAGACCCTCGATGGCCAGGGCTCCCGCGCCGTGGTGCGGGAACGACCGAAGTTGACGTACATCTCGACCGTAGCGAGCACCCTGGGGACCCGCGACCGGGTGCGTACTGGGACAGAAGGGGCGTAAGGGAAATGAAGGGCACTGTTGGTGAGCTCGGGGAGTTCGGGCTCATCAGGGAGCTCACCTCCCGTCTCACCACCACCCCGGCGGTCCGGGTCGGCCCGGGCGACGACGCCGCGGTGGTGGCCGCGCCCGACCGACGGGTGGTCGCCAGCACGGACATCCTGCTGGAGGGACGGCACTTCCGCCGCGACTGGTCCACGGCCTACGACGTCGGCCGCAAGGCCGCCGCACAGAACCTCGCGGACATCGCCGCGATGGGCGCCGTACCGACCGCGCTGCTGCTCGGCCTGGTCGTGCCGGCCGAACTCCCGGTCACCTGGCCGAGCGAGCTGATGGACGGGCTGCGCGACGAGTGCCAGGTCGCGGGTGCCTCCGTGGTCGGCGGGGACGTCGTACGCGGCGACACGATCATGGTGTCGATCACCGCGCTCGGCGATCTGCGCAACCAGGAGCCCGTCACCCGGGCCGGCGCGCAGCCCGGCGACCTCGTCGCCGTGACCGGCTGGCTCGGCTGGTCCGCGGCCGGATATGCCGTGCTCGCCCGGGGTTTCCGCTCGCCGCGGGCCTTCGTGGAGGCGCACCGGCGTCCTGAGCCGCCGTATCACGCGGGTCCGGCCGCCGCGGGGCTCGGCGCGACCGCGATGTGCGACGTGAGCGACGGGCTGATCGCCGACCTCGGGCACATCGCCGAGGCCAGCAAGGTCCGCATTGACATCCGCTCGGGTGCGATCGACATCCCGACGCAGATGAACGACATCGGGCAGGCCGTCGGCGTCGACCCGATGCAGTGGGTGCTCACCGGGGGAGAGGACCACGCGATCGTGGCGACCTTCCCGCCGGACGTGAAGCTGCCGGCCCGCTGGAAGGTCATCGGCGAGGTCCTCAACCCCTCGGCGCTGCCCCAGGTCACGGTGGACGGGGCGCCGTGGACCAGGAAGGGCGGCTGGGACCACTTCGGCGGGGACATCGAGTCATGATCGCGCGCGTTCTCACGGTGGCGGGCTCCGACTCCGGCGGCGGAGCGGGCATCCAGGCCGACCTGAAGACGATGCTCGCGCTCGGCGTGCACGGCATGAGCGTGATCACCGCCGTCACCGCCCAGAACTCCCTCGGCGTGCAGGGTGCCTGGGAGCTGCCGGTGGAGGCGGTGCGGGCCCAGTACCGCAGTGTCGTCGACGACATCGGCGTCCAGGCGGTCAAGACGGGCATGCTCGCCTCGGCGGAACTGGTCGAGACGGTGGCCGAGTTGATCGGCGGCACCGACGCGCCCGCCGTGATCGACCCGGTCGGCGTCTCCAAGCACGGCGACTCGCTGCTGGCGTCGTCCGCGCTCGAATCCGTGCGTACGAAGCTGCTGCCGGTGGCGACCGTGGCGACGCCCAACCTCGACGAGGTGGCGCAACTGACCGGCGTGTACGTCGAGTCCGAGGAGCAGCTGCGCGAGGCCGCGGCGGCCGTGCTGGCGTACGGGCCGCGCTGGGTGCTGATCAAGGGCGGTCATCTGCCCGGGGACGCCGTGGATCTGCTCACCGACGGCTCCGCGGAACACTGGCTGCGAGCGCCTCGCCACGACAACCGCCACACGCACGGGACGGGCTGCACACTCGCTTCGGCGATCGCCTCGGGGCTGGCGAAGGGGCTCGCCGTGCCGGAGGCCGTGACGGCGGCGAAGGAGTACGTCACCGGGGCGATCGAGGCCGGGTTCGCGCTGGGCGGGGGCATCGGGCCCGTGGATCACGGGTGGCGGTTCCGCGCCGGCGCCTAGCCCTCGCGTAGCCGCCCGCAGTCACTGGCGGTCGCCGGGCAAAGCAAAGAGCCGGTCCACCGAGGTGGACCGGCTCAGTGCAGCGAACCAGCAGTGGCCGCGCGCTCAGCTGTGGGCGTCAGCGCGAGACCTTGCCGGCCTTGATGCACGAGGTGCAGGCGTTCACGCGCTTCGGCGTCCCGCCGACCACGGTACGGACGCGCTGGATGTTCGGGTTCCAGCGACGGGACGTACGGCGGTGCGAGTGCGAGATGTTGTTGCCGAAGCCCGGCCCCTTGCCGCAGACGTCGCAGTTGGCAGCCACGGGTCACTCCAAAGACTTCAGATGCACTTACGGTTAATCCCGGCAGGCCGGGATCAAGATCAAGGATCAGAGATCTGAGTGGCGTTGCCAGGGGAACGGCCCGATTTTCATCGGGCAACCGGAGCAGCATACAACGACTGCGCCAGTGGAACGAAACTACCATGGCTGCTCAGGGGCCCGCTCCCGGCCCTCTTCCGGCGCCCACCGGCCCTGGGTCTACGCTGCGTGCCACGTTCGGCCGCTCAAGGAGGCGCAGGTGGCGCAGGTGCCGCAGACATTCTTCGATGCTCTCGCGGTGCGCACCTGGTGCGGCCTCGCGTTGGAGTCGCTCGGTCGCGCCCGCGAGGAGATCGACGCGATCAACGTCTATCCCGTGGCCGACGGCGACACCGGCACGAACCTGTATCTGACCGTGGAGTCGGCGGTCGGCGCGGTGGAGGCGGTGTTCACCGCCTACGAGGTGGGCAGGCCCACGCTCGCGGACGCCGCCCGCGCCATGGCGCACGGCGCCCTCATAGGCGCCCGCGGGAACTCCGGCACGATCCTCGCCCAGCTCCTGCGCGGCATGGCCCAGGTGCTCGCCGACGGTGAGACGGCTCACACCGACGGCTCCGGTCTGCGCCTCGCCCTGCGGCAGGCCGCCGACTCCGCCCGCCGGGCCGTCGCCCACCCCGTCGAGGGCACCGTCCTCACGGTCGCCTCGGCCGCCGCCGACGCGGCCCACAGCGCTGCGGGGGACGACTGCGGCGCCGTCGCGCGGGCCGCCTACGAAGGGGCGCGCACGGCGCTGGACGCGACGCCCGGACAGCTGGCGGTCCTGGAGCGCGCGGGGGTGGTCGACGCCGGGGGGCGGGGGCTGCTGGCGGTGCTGGGCGCGCTGGTGGAGACGTTCACGGGGGAGGCGGTCTCCCCGGTCGCCGGGGCACACACGCGCGTGGCGGGCTCCCGGGCCGCCGGGGACGGCGCCCCGCTCGCCGAGACCGCGGACTGCGCCGACGTCCTGGACGCGGGCGGGCCCGCCTTCGAGGTGATCTACCTCCTGGAGGCCGAGGACGCGGCCGTGGCCCGGCTGCGGGAGCGGCTCGACGGCCTCGGGGACTCGCTCGTGATCGTCGGCGGCGACGGACTGTGGAACGTCCACGTGCACGTCGACGACGCCGGGGCCGCTGTGGAAGCCGGCGTCGAGGCCGGACGGCCGTACCGGATCCGGATCACCCACTTCGGGGCCGGGGACGCGCACACCACCGGCGAGCGGCTGCCCCGGGAGCGGGTGCAGCGGGCCGTCGTCGCCGTCGTGCCCGGCGAGGGCCTGGCCGGGCTGTACGGCGAGGCCGGCGCGACCACCGTCCTCGCGCGCCCCGGGGAGCCGCCGGCCAGCGGAGAGCTGGTCCAGGCCGTACGGCGGGCCCACGCGCGCGAGGTCGTGCTGCTGCCCAACGACGCCGAACTGCGGCACACCGCGGCCGCCGCGGCCGAGCAGGCCCGCGCGGAGGGCATCCGCGTGGCACTGATCCCCACCCGCTCCGCGGTCCAGGGCATCGCGGCACTCGCCGTGCACGAGCCGGACCGCCGCTTCGACGAGGACGTCGTGTCGATGACCTCGGCGGCCGGCGCGACCCGATACGCCGAGGTCGCCGTCGCCGAACGCCAGTCCTGGACCATGGCCGGCATCTGCCAGGCCGGCGACGTCCTCGGCCTCATCGACGGCGACGTCGCCGTGATCGGCACGGACGTCACCGCCACCGCCGCGGGCGTCCTCGACCGCATGCTCTCCGCGGGCGGCGAACTCGTCACCCTCGTCCTCGGCGACGAGGCGCCCGAGACGATCGCCGAGCACCTCGAAGCACGCGTGCGCGAGTCCTACCTCGCCGTCGACACGGTCGTGTACCGGGGCGGCCGACAGGGCGCCGTGCTGCTCATCGGGGTGGAGTGAGTCCGGCGGGGGTCGTCGGGGTGGAGTGAGTTTGGCTGGGTTGCCGGGGTGGAGTGAGTCCGGCCGGGTTGCCGGGGTGGAGTGGGCCCGGCCGCAGGCCATGGACGTGGAGTGAGTCCGGCCGGGGTTGCCGGGGTGAATGAGCCCGGCCGGAGCCATCCGGCGTGGAGTGAGTCCGGCTGGAGCCATACGCGTGAAGTGAGCCCGGCCGGGTTGCCGGGGTGGAGTGGGCCCGGCCGTGGGCCATGGACGTGGAGTGAGTCCGGCCGGGGTTGCCGGGGTGAATGAGCCCGGCCGGAGCCATACGCGTGAAGTGAGCCCGGCCGGAGCCATCGGTGTGCAGTGAGTCCGGCCGTGGGCCTACGCTCCGTCCTGCTCCCGCACCACCTGGAGCATCTGCCCGGCCTCCGCCCGCCGCTCCTGCGCCGTCCGGTCGTCCTCGCCGGCGCCGTCGTACGCCGCCAGCACCGCACGCGCGCGTGCCGCCGCCTCGGCGGGGCGGCTCAGGTCGGCCTCCAGCCAGCCCGCGGCGAGTTCGGCACCGGTACGGCTGTGCAGGGCGTCGTCGCCGAGCGAGGCGAACACCTCGACGGCCCGCGTCATCTGGGACAGAGCCCGCTCCAGCGCACCACGGATCGAATCGTCCTCCGCGTCCTCCGCGGCGGACCGTGCCAGCAGATCGCCGAACTGCCGGTGGGTGTGGCCGAGCTCGCCGACGAGCCGCTCGCGCGCCTCCTCGTCGTCGACCGACTCCAGCGCCGCCCGGCACTCCTGGACCGCGCTCGCCATCAGCTCGGAAGCGGCGTCCTCCCGGTCGGCCTCGCCCAGCGCCAGCCACGCGCGTGCGCGCAGCGACCGGACGAGACCGTGGACGTTGCCGACCGCACGCCACAGCGCGCCCGCGCGCGCGTACGCCCCGTCCGCCTCCGCGTGCAGGCCCGCATGGCCCAGCGACTCGGCGGCGAGGTGCGCGAGCGTGGCGTGGTCGTGCTGCTCCGGCCAGTGCCGGGCGATCTCGGCGGCCTGCAGACGGCGTTCGGCCGCCGCCCGGTGCTCGCCCAGCTCGCTCAGGCAGTCGCCGAGCCACCACTGCGTCTGGACCACGGCCCCGTCGCCGTGCGTCTCGGCGGACAGGTCCGGCAGCGCCGACTCCAGCACCTCGGCGGCCTCGGCGAACCGTCCCTGCCGCAGCAGGAACCCGCCCAGCTGATGCCGCGCCCAGGCACCCAGCGTCCGGCTCTCGCCCGCCTCGTCGGCCCAGTGCGCCGCCTCCAGGGCGTGTTCCGCGGCCTCCTCGGCCAGCCCCCGCCCGCCCAGCACCTCGGCCAGCTGGAGGTGCAGCTGGGCCCGGCCCGTGGCCTCCAGATGCGGCCCGCCGTGCTCCAGGGCCGCCCGCAGCGCCCGCTCGGCCTCCGCCGTGTCGCCGAGATGGTGCGCGAGCCCGGCCAGCCGGGCCTCGTACTCCACCGCGAACCACGGCAGCCCCGCCCCGACGAACGCCGCCGAGGCTCGCGCGAACAGCTCCGCGGCGCCCTCCACGTCCCCCGCGAGCGCCTTCAGCTCCGCGAGCATGGCCTGGGCCTCCGCGATCCGCGAGGCCAGCCGTACGTCGTCCCCGGACTGCCCGTCCACGAGCGCCAGCACCTCACGGGCGGCGCCCTCGGCCTCCGCCACGACGGCCTGCGGCACGGAGTCCTCCGCCTCGTGCACCCGCCGCATCAGGATCCGCGCCCGGCTCATCAGCACGGCCGCCGTCTGCCGCACGCCCGTACCGTCGTCGGCGTACAGCGCGAGCACCCGGTCGTACAGCCCCGCGATCGCCGTGAGGGCCTCGGACACCTCGCCCGTCAGGGCCCGTACGTACGCCCCACGCGCGCGTGCCGCCAGCGCCTCGCCGGGATCGCCCGCCTCCGCGTACAGCCCGGCGGCCTCCTCGAACAGGGCGATGCCCTCGGGCCCCAGGTCCATTGCCCGGTGGTCGGCGATCTCCGCGCGGTCGAGGGCGTCCAGCTCGGCACCCTCGGCGGCCCGCGAGACGGCCGCCCACGCCTCGACGGCATTGGGCTGGAGGGTGTCCGACAGCCGCCGGGCCTCGGCGATCAGCGCCGGCAGGTCGCGCCCGGTGCCCTCCGGGGTCTCCGCGGCGTGCGCCACGGGCGCGACCGGCGCCGGCCGGGCCGTCGTCCGCACCCCGAGGGGCAGCCGCTCCACCAGGGGCTCCTGTTCCATACGCGCGCGTGCCCGCTCGCTCATGTGGGCCGTGCCGTTGCGCTCGTCGAAGCGGGCGGCCAGGGCGAGCGCCTCCTCGCGCGCGTGCACGGCGAGTTCGCGGGCCGTCCAGGTGCGGCCCGCCGGACCGGGCACCTGCCGCTCGCCCAGCCCCAGCGCGCTCAGGCGGTCCATCAGCAGCGCCACGACCGACATGAACTCCAGCTTGCTGCGCGGATGCCCGTCGTCGGTGAAGTACGCCGGCCGCTCCGCGAGCAGCTCCAGGCCGCGCGCCTCGTTCCCGGTCAGCACACAGAACTCCACGTGGTCCGCGTACGCCCCGCGCATGCTCTCCATCGCCCGCACGAGCCGGAAGCCGCGCAGATGGTTGGCGCGGGCCTCGTCCACGCGGCCCAGGCGCAGCAGCGGCGTCAGGGACGACGCGAGGACCGTGTGCGGCTCGTGGGCGCAGGTGAACTCGCCCTGCAGCACCGGACCCCACAGCCGGATCGCCTCGGCCTCCCGCCCCCGCTCGGCCTGCCACCACCCCTGCCCGTGCAGCTCGCACGCGTGGCAGTCGGCCATGGCGTCCCGGTCGGCGGCCAGCCAGGCGCCGTACGCCCGCTCCGCCCGCGCCACGTCACCGACATGCGCGGCCACGCTGAACTCCGCGCTCCGCACCGCCCGTTCGGAGTGCCCGGCGAGCCGGTAGCGGTGCTCCATCTCGCCGAGCCACTTCTCGATCGAGGCCAGCGGCACGTGCGGCTGGTCGAGCATGCCCGACGACATCCACTTGAAGACCCAGTGCAGCGCATGCGTCTCGTACTCGTCGAAGTCCTCGGGCCGCTCGTCCCACATACGCAGCAGACGCGCGAAGGGGACGAACATCTTCCCCTTCTCGGAGCTGTAGTTGTAGACCTTCAGCTGATGCCCGAGCGCCTCGATCACGGCCAGCGGGATGTTCAGCTTCTCCGCCTCGGCGAGCAGCTGCTCCGCGCGCGCGTTGCGGGCGGGACCCTCCGGCTCCTCGCCGTTCTCCGCCATGGCCCGGCGCAGCGAGTCGAAGTCGGTGATCTCACTCATCCGCGGCCTCCCTCGCCGTTCGTGGCCCACTCCAGCAGACCGATGAAGGCCCGGTTCAGCAACGCCGAGTCGGCGGGCCTGAGCGGACGCTGCGCCATCAGCAGCGCCTGCCCGTACAGCGACTCCGTGGCGGTGCCGATCAGCTCCGCGTCGCCCAGCGAACCGATCCGCCGGATCAGCGGGTTGAGATGGTTCAGCACGAGACGCGCGCGTGGGGCGCTGCCGCGCAGCGAACCGAGGATGTCCGCCCACAGATCGTCGGCCTGCTCCTGAGCCTCGGCCCGCGCCTGCTCGTGCCGGGCCGCCCGGTCGTCCAGGTGCAGCGCGGGCACGGACAGCGGATGGAAGGCCCGCAGCACGACGTCACAGCCCAGCGGGTCCAGCTTCGCCCGCGCGGCCGCCAGGAAGCCCGACAGGGCCAGCTCCTCCGCCGGGTCGACCGCGTCCAGATGGGCGGTCACCGTGTCGGCGTCCAGCTCGGCGACGACCGTCCCCGGCCGCACCGACGGCAGCGCCTCGATCAGCTCGCTGTCGTAGGTGTAGCCGCCGTTGATCACTCCGACGCCCTGCGCGGAGGCGATCGGCGCGACCTGCCGGTACTCCTCCACGGTCCGCGTGAAGTGCACCACCGCGTGCCGCTGCGCGAACTCCTCCAGGGACAGCCGCCCGTCGGACGTCTCGAACGGCAGCCACGGCAGCATCGTGCGCAGCATCTCCTTGTCGTGCCGCGCCAGGGACTTCACGCCCAGGTGGTGCACGGACAGGAACGCCGCCAGCCGCTGCGGATCACCCGCCGCCAGCCCCGTCAGCCAGGACCGGATCCGTTCCCCCAGCGCGTCCCGTACGCCCGCCAGCGTCTCGTCCTCGTACAGCGCCTCGCGCGAGGCCGTCGGCCGCAGGCTGTCGGTGTCCAGGACGCAGCGCACGAAGAACGCCCAGTCCGGCAGGAGCTGTTCGGCCCGCTCCGTCAGCAGCATCCCCTTGAGGTGGACGCGATGACCCGCCCGCTGGGCCGGGCTGACCGCGGCTGGCAGGACGTACGCCACCCCGCGGATGCCGGCCAGCGGCACGTTCAGCTCGATCGAGTCCAGCGGGGTGAAACCGAACAGGTCCTGGCAGTGCCGGGCCAGCGCCACCCGGCGGTTGGCGGGGGAGGGGTACGAACGGTCCCAGGGCGCCGGCAGGTCGGTGACCGCCTCACCGCCGACCCGGACGTCGTACGGCAGCAGCGAGCCGAAGTCGCGCGCCAGCGCCAGGACCCGGTCCTCGGCGAGCCACTCGGCGGCACCGGCGCGCGCCACCAGGTGCACGGTCGTACCCGGTTCGGGCCGGGCGTCGTCCGGCAGGGTCCGCACGGTGTACGAACCGTCGTCCGCCGCCGTCCACTCCACCGGCGGCGCGTCCGGCGTACGGGCGCTGCGGCTGACCACCCGGATCCGCTCGGCGACCACGAAACAGGCCAGCAGACCGATGCCGAACTGCCCCAGGAAGTCGGACCGGGCCTCCTGAAGGCCCTCCGCGCGCTTGGAACTGCGCCCGATCGTCGCGAGGAGGCTGTGCACGTCCGCCTCGGTCAGCCCGATCCCGGAGTCCTCGACGCGCAGCGCGCCCGACTCGGCGTACAGCCGCACCACGGCGGGCGCGCCCGGTTCCTCGGCGCGTCTGGCGGTGACGGCGTCGACGGCGTTCTGCAGGAGCTCCCGCAGGTAGACCTTGGGGCTGGAGTAGAGGTGGTGGGAGAGCAGGTCCACCAGACCGCGCAGGTCGACCTGGAACGTATGAGGTGACTGGGACGGCTGAGGGGCCTGGGATGACTGTGAGGTCTGGGAGTCCATCGTCGCAGCGCCGTCGGGGGTCTCGCAGACGGCGCGGGGTCGGGCGGCCCCGGTGAGGCGGTGACCGCGAAAGGATGGCCGGAGCGCGCCATCCTAGGGCCGAAGCGAGCCGCCTGACCAGGGGTTTCCGGGACGTTTACCAGGACGGGCGCAGCGGCCTCTACGGCTTTGTCAGTGCCGTGGTGTGGAATGGATCTCGTGCCCGCACTGGAAGAACCACTGAAGAAAGTGCTCGGCCCTCCCACCGCGAAGGTGATGGCCGAGCATCTCGGCCTGCACACCGTGGGCGACCTGCTGCACCACTACCCGCGCAGATACGAGGAGCGCGGCCAGCTCACCCACCTCGCCGACCTCCCGATGGACGAGCACGTCACGGTCGTCGCCATGGTCGCCGACGCCCGCCTGCACACCTTCGCCTCCAGCAAGGCACCCCGGGGCAAGGGCCAGCGCCTCGAAGTCACCATCACCGACGGCAGCGGCCGCCTCCAACTGGTCTTCTTCGGCAACGGCGTTCACAAGCCCCACAAGGAGCTCCTGCCGGGCACCCGCGCGATGTTCGCGGGCAAGGTCTCCGTCTTCAACCGCCGCATGCAACTGGCACACCCGGCGTACGAGTTGCTGCGCGGCGACTCGGACGAGACCGTCGAGACCTGGGCCGGCGCCCTCATCCCCATCTACCCCGCCACCGCCAAGCTGGAGTCCTGGAAGATCGGCAAGGCCATCCAGACGGTCCTGCCCAGCGCCCAGGAAGCCGTCGACCCGCTCCCCGGCACCCTCCGCGAGGGCCGCGGCCTGGTCACCCTCCCCGAGGCCCTCCTCAAGATCCACCGCCCGCACACCAAGGCGGACATCGAGGACGCCCGCTCCCGCCTCAAGTGGGACGAGGCCTTCGTCCTCCAGGTCGCCCTCGCCCGCCGCCGGCACGCCGACGCCCAACTCCCCGCCGTGGCCCGCCGGCCCAGCCCCGACGGCCTCCTCACCACCTTCGACGCCCGCCTCCCCTTCACCCTCACCGAGGGCCAGCGGAAGGTGTCGAAGGAGATCTTCGACGACCTCGCCACCGAGCACCCGATGCACCGGCTGCTCCAGGGAGAGGTCGGATCGGGAAAGACGATGGTGGCGCTGCGCGCCATGCTCGCTGTCGTCGATGCCGGTGGGCAGGCCGCCATGCTCGCGCCCACCGAGGTGCTGGCGCAGCAGCACCACCGGTCGATCGTCGAGATGATGGGGGAGCTCGCCGAGGGCGGGATGCTGGGCGGTGCCGAGCAGGCGACCAAGGTGGTGCTGCTGACGGGGTCCATGGGCGCGGCCGGGCGGCGGCAGGCGTTGCTCGATCTCGTGACCGGCGAGGCCGGGATCGTCATCGGCACGCACGCCCTGATCGAGGACAAGGTGCAGTTCCACGACCTCGGGCTGGTCGTGGTGGACGAGCAGCACCGGTTCGGTGTGGAGCAGCGCGACGCCCTGCGCGGCAAGGGCAAGCAGCCGCCCCATCTGCTCGTCATGACGGCGACGCCCATTCCGCGCACGGTCGCGATGACGGTCTTCGGCGACCTGGAGACCTCGGTCCTGGACCAGCTCCCGGCCGGCCGCTCGCCCATCGCCTCGCACGTCGTCCCGGCCGCCGACAAACCGCACTTCCTGGCCCGCGCCTGGGAGCGGGTGCGCGAGGAGGTCGGCAACGGCCATCAGGCGTACGTCGTCTGCCCGCGCATCGGCGACGAGGAGGACGACCCGAAGAAGGCCGGCAAGAAGAAGTCCCCCGAGGACGAGGCGGAGAAGCGCCCGCCGCTCGCCGTCCTCGACGTGGCGGACCAGCTCGCCAAGGGGCCGCTCCAGGGCCTGAAGGTCGAGGTCCTGCACGGCCGTATGCATCCCGACGACAAGGACGCCGTCATGCGCCGCTTCGCGGCCGGCGAGACGGACGTGCTGGTCGCCACGACGGTCATCGAGGTCGGTGTGAACGTCCCCAACGCCACCGCGATGGTGATCATGGACGCCGACCGCTTCGGCGTCTCCCAGCTCCACCAGCTGCGCGGCCGCGTCGGCCGTGGCTCGGCGGCGGGCCTGTGCCTGCTGGTCACCGAGATGCCGGAGGCAAGCGCGGCCCGCCAGCGGCTCAACGCCGTCGCCGCCACCCTCGACGGCTTCGAGCTCTCCCGCATCGACCTCGAGCAGCGCCGCGAGGGCGACGTCCTCGGCCAGGCCCAGTCCGGTGCCCGCACCAGCCTGCGGATGCTGGCGGTCATCGAGGACGAGGAGATCATCGCGGAGGCGAGGGAGGAGGCCACGAGCGTCGTGGCGGCCGACCCGGAGCTGACGCGGCTTCCCGGCCTGCGCACGGCCTTGGACGCCCTCCTGGACGAGGAGAGAGAGCAGTACCTGGAAAAGGGGTGAAAGGGAACGGCCCAAGGGGCGCGGGGCTGTATGGACTATGCGGCTACCGCCGCACGGGCGCGACCAGCCACACTGATACCTGAAAGCCGTCCACGACCAAGGACCGAAGATGACCCGCGTGATCGCCGGCACCGCCGGCGGACGTCGCCTGGCCGTCCCGCCAGGGACCGGCACCCGCCCCACCTCCGACCGCGCACGCGAAGGTCTCCTCTCCACCTGGCAGTCCCTCCTGGGCGGCCCGCTGGAGGGTGAACGGGTCCTCGACCTGTACGCGGGCTCAGGCGCCGTCGGCCTGGAGGCACTCTCCCGAGGCGCGAGCCACACCCTCCTCGTCGAAGCCGACGCGCGAGCGGCCCGCGTCGTCCGCGAGAACGTCAAGAACCTCGGCCTCCCCGGCGCCGAGGTCCGCGCGGGCAAAGCCGAACAGATCATCCGAACACCGGCACCGACCGAGCCGTACGACATCGTCTTCCTGGACCCGCCGTACGCGGTCACGGACGACGATCTTCGGGAGATTCTCCTCACACTCCGCTCCGGGGGCTGGCTCGCGCCCGAGGCGCTCGTCACCGTGGAGCGCAGCACCAGAGGCGGGGAATTCCGGTGGCCCGACGGATTTGAAGCGATCCGGGCCCGTCGTTACGGCGAGGGAACGTTTTGGTACGGTCGCGCCGCCTCTACGTGCGAAGACGCACGATGACCGGACCGGAGAGCGAGGGATCACAAGTGCGCCGCGCCGTATGTCCCGGGTCGTTCGACCCGATCACCAACGGACACCTCGACATCATTTCCCGCGCATCCAGGCTGTACGACGAGGTCTACGTCGCAGTCATGATCAACAAGGCCAAGAAGGGCCTGTTCGAGGTCGATGAACGCCTCGACCTGATCCGCGAGGTCACGGCCGAGTACGGGAACGTCCGCATCGAGGCCTTCCACGGCCTGCTCGTCGACTTCTGCAAGCAGCGCGACATCCCGGCCATCGTGAAGGGCCTGCGCGCGGTCAGCGACTTCGACTACGAGCTGCAGATGGCGCAGATGAACAACGGTCTGTCCGGCGTGGAGACGCTGTTCGTGCCGACCAACCCCACCTACAGCTTCCTGTCCTCCTCGCTGGTGAAGGAGGTCGCGACGTGGGGCGGTGACGTGTCCCACCTGGTGCCGCCGGTGGTGCTTGAGGCCCTCAACAAGCGTCTGCGCCAAGGCTGAACGGGCGGCTACAGTCGTTCCGTCCGTCTCCATCACAGCTGTAGAGAGTGGCGAGCACACGGTGGACGTACAGAACAAGCTCGACGAGATCGTCGCGGCGGTCTCTGGTGCCCGGTCGATGCCGATGTCGGCCTCGTGCGTGGTCAACCGCGCCGAACTGCTCTCCTTGCTGGAAGAGGTCCGCGCGGCCCTGCCCGGCTCCCTCGCCCAGGCCCAGGAGCTGATCGGCGACCGCGAGCAGATGGTCGAGCAGGCCCGCCAGGAGGCCGAGCGCATCATCGGGCAGGCGCACGCCGAGCGCGGTTCGCTGATCTCCGACACCGAGGTCGCCCGCCGCTCCCAGGTCGAGGGCGACCGCATCCTCGCCGAGGCCCGCAAGGAGGCCGAGGACGTCCGCGCGGAGGCCGACGACTACGTCGACTCCAAGCTCGCCAACTTCGAGGTCGTCCTCACCAAGACCCTCGGCTCCGTCGGCCGGGGCCGCGAGAAGCTCCTCGGCACCGGACCCGGCCTCGACGAGCAGGGCTACGAGGACGAGGACGCCCCGGAGCGCAGCCACGACCCGGAGACCCTGCGCCGGACGGCCGACCAGTACGTCGACGCCAAGCTCGGCGCCTTCGAGGCCGTGCTCGCCAAGACCCTGGAGGCCGTCGGCCGCGGCCGGCAGAAGCTGCACGGCCGGATCGCCAGCGACGACCTCGGCGCCCTGTCCGACGACCTGAGCACCGTCCAGCACTCCAGCGACGCCGACTACCTCGCCGACCTCGCCGCGCTCGCGGAGCAGGACACCGCGGCCGCCCCGGCCGAGCAGCCGTCGCCGGCCGTACCGGCGCAGCCGCAGTACGACCCGCAGCCCATGCAGCCGGCGTACGGCTACCAGCAGACGGACACCTACGGCGGTTATCCGCAGCAGCAGGGCTACGCCCAGCAGCAGGACCCGTACGGCTACCAGCAGGCCGATCCGTACGCCTATCAGAACTACGACCAGCAGCAGGCCGGCTACGACCAGCAGCAGGCGGGCTACGACCAGCAGCAGCCCCAGCAGGCCGCCCACCAGTCGTACGCCCTCGACGAGACCAGCCTCTTCGACACGAGCATGATCACTCCGGAGCAGCTGAGGGCGTACGAGCAGGGGCGCGGCCAGTAAGGGACCACCGGATTGGGCCGTGAGCGAAAGGTCCAGTATCCTGGCTCTTCGGTCGCGCGTACGTCCGCGATCAACGCTGCCCGGGAGCACCGCAGGGCAGTGACCCCCTGAGCTCAGCAGATCGAAAGCAGGAATGGCGTGACAGCCCGCCTCGACCACCGCAACCCTCTCGTGTTCGACACACACGAGCTGGGTCGGCGGCCCGGTGCGCTGCAGCGCCTGACCCGTACGGTCGACGCCCCCAAGGATCTCGGTATCCAGGGAGTCGTCGGAGTGCCGGAAGGCGCCCCGGTGGAGCTCGAACTCCGGCTCGAGTCGGTCATGGAAGGGGTGCTTGTCACAGGCACCGCCCGTGCACAGGCCGAGGGGGAGTGCGTAAGGTGTCTGGAGCCGCTTCAGCTCGACGTCGAAGCGGATTTCCAGGAGATGTTCTCGTACCCTGACGCCGACGACCGGGGCCGCGTCCAAGCGGAACCCGGCGACGACGCCGAGGACGACGAGGACAGGCTCTTTCTCGAGGACGGCTTGTTCGACCTCGAACCCGTGCTGCGTGATGCGGTGGTGCTCGCACTGCCGATGCAGCCGGTGTGCCAGGAAGACTGCCCCGGCCTGTGCTCCGAGTGCGGAGCCCGGCTGGCGGACGACCCGGACCACCACCATGACGCCGTCGACATTCGTTGGGCGGCACTGAAGGGACTCGCCGGTTCACTCGGAGACGGCGAGAAGGACGAGATGAGCGGCGCCGAAGCGGAAGCGGGCGTCGACGAGAAGCAGGAGAAGTAGCCGTGGCTGTTCCGAAGCGGAAGATGTCGCGCAGCAACACGCGCCACCGCCGGTCGCAGTGGAAGGCTGCGGTCCCCACCCTGGTTGCGTGCGAGCGCTGCCACGAGCCCAAGCAGCAGCACATCGCGTGCCCGTCTTGCGGCACTTACAACAAGCGCCAGGTCCTCGAGGTCTGAGCGGCTGGTGAGAGGCACTGTGTCCACGCCTAAGAAGAACGCTGCGGACAACACAGCCTCGTCCCACACGCTGTTGGAAGGGCGGCTCGGGTACAAGCTCGAGTCCGCCCTTCTGGTGCGTGCGCTGACCCACCGGTCCTACGCGTACGAGAACGGCGGTCTGCCGACCAACGAGCGGCTGGAGTTCCTCGGGGACTCCGTCCTGGGTCTCGTGGTCACGGACACGCTGTACCGAACCCACCCCGATCTGCCCGAGGGCCAGCTGGCCAAGCTGCGGGCCGCGGTGGTCAATTCGCGTGCGCTGGCGGAGGTCGGCCGTGGGCTCGACCTGGGCTCCTTCATCCGGCTCGGCCGTGGTGAAGAGGGCACGGGCGGCCGGGACAAGGCGTCCATCCTCGCCGACACCCTGGAAGCGGTGATCGGCGCGGTCTATCTCGACCAGGGACTGGAATCGGCGGCGGAGCTGGTGCACCGTCTGTTCGACCCGCTGATCGAGAAGTCCTCGAATCTCGGAGCCGGCCTGGACTGGAAGACCAGTCTCCAGGAGCTCACCGCGACCGAGGGGCTCGGCGTGCCCGAGTACCTGGTCACGGAGACCGGCCCGGACCACGAGAAGACCTTCACTGCTGCCGCCCGCGTCGGAGGCGTCTCGTACGGCACCGGCACCGGCCGCAGCAAGAAGGAGGCGGAGCAGCAGGCAGCTGAATCCGCGTGGCGGTCCATCAAGGACGCCGCGGAGGAGCGTGCCAAGAAGGCGGCCGCGAACGCCGACGAGCCCGACGCGGACGCGTCGTCGGCCTCCGCCTGACCGAACGAAGAGCGCGATCCGAGCGCCCGACCCTCAGCCGGGGCGGGCGCTCGGCCCATTGAGCAGGCTCTGAGGGGGCACGTAGCGGTACGACAGCCCTACGTCCCCTCGCAGGTGTACAGGGGATCCGATGCCCGAGTTGCCCGAGGTCGAGGTCGTGCGGCGTGGCCTGGAGCGGTGGGTCGCCCATCGCACGGTCGCCGACGCCGAGGTGCTGCACCCGCGTGCCGTACGGCGGCACATCGCCGGCGCGGACGACTTCGCGCACCGGCTGAAGGGCCACCGCATCGGCGTCCCCAGCCGCCGCGGCAAGTACCTGTGGCTGCCCCTGGAGGACACCGCCCAGTCGGTCCTGGCCCACCTCGGCATGAGCGGTCAGCTGCTGGTCCAGCCGCACACCGCGGCGGACGAGAAGCACCTCAGGATCCGGGTGCGTTTCGCGGACGCGCTCGGCACCGAGCTGCGGTTCGTGGACCAACGCACCTTCGGCGGGCTGTCGTTGCACGACACCACCCCGGACGGACTGCCCGACGTCATCGCGCACATCGCACGCGACCCGCTGGACCCGCTCTTCGACGACGAGGCCTTCCATCAGGCCCTGCGCCGCAAGCGCAGCACCATCAAACGGGCCCTGCTCGACCAGTCGTTGATCAGCGGCGTCGGCAACATCTATGCGGACGAGGCCCTTTGGCGCGCCCGTCTGCACTACGAGCGCCCCACCGGCACCTTCACCCGCCCGCGTACCCTGGAACTCCTGGGCCATGTACGGGACGTGATGAACGCGGCCCTGTCGGTGGGCGGCACCAGCTTCGACAGCCTGTACGTCAACGTCAACGGCGAGTCGGGCTACTTCGACCGCTCACTCGACGCGTACGGCCGTGAGGGGCTGCCCTGCAAGCGGTGCGGCACGCCGATGCGCCGACGGCCCTGGATGAACCGGTCCAGCTACTTCTGCCCGAAGTGTCAGAGGGCGCCGCGCGTCTCGTCGTAGCTCCGGCGTGCTTCGAGCACGTCGTCCATCTGGCCCTCCACGAAGTGGATGAGGCTCAGCAGCCGCTCCGCGACCCCGCGCCCGAGGGGCGTCAGCTCGTAGTCGACCCGCGGCGGATTCGTCGGCTGGGCGTCGCGGCGTACCAGGCCGTCCCGCTCCAGGGCGTGCAGCGTCTGGGACAGCATCTTCTCGCTGACGCCGTCGACCCGTCGGCGCAGCTCGTTGAAGCGCAGCGAGCCCTCGTGCAGGGCGCTCAGAGTCAGTCCGCCCCAGCGGCCCGTGACGTGCTCCAGCGTGACGCGCGAGGGGCAGGCCTTCGCGAACACGTTGTACGGGAGGTCCTGCGCCTCCATGAGCTCCTGCGTGGTGTCCATGACTGAAGCGTACTCGAACGCAGCGCTAACTGGCAGGTTGCACTAACCAGAAGTTAGTGCTTTCCTTTGGTTACCGCCAACGAGCTGTCTATCCACAGGAGTGCCCACGTGACCACCCCCGTCGTCTCCATCGCCTACCACTCCGGCTTCGGCCACACCGCCGTGATCGCCGAGGCCGTCCGTGCCGGTGCCGTCGAGGCCGGTGCCGAGGTGCACCTGATCAAGGTGGACGAGATCACCGAGGAGCAGTGGGCGATCCTGGACGCCTCGGACGCCATCGTCTTCGGCTCGCCGACCTACATGGGCACCGCGTCCGGCGCCTTCCACGTCTTCGCCGAGGCCACCTCGAAGCGCTGGGCCGAGCGGGCCTGGACGGACAAGCTGGCCGCCGGCTTCACCAACTCCGCCTCCAAGAGCGGCGACAAGCTGCACACCCTGCAGTTCTTCCAGATCCTGGCCGCCCAGCTCGGCATGCACTGGGTCAACCTCGGCCTGCTCCCGGGCTGGAACCACAGCGCCGGTTCCGAGAACGACATCAACCGCCTCGGCTTCTTCGCCGGCGCCGCCGCTCAGACCAACGCCGACCAGGGCCCGGAGGCCGTCCACAAGGCCGACGTGGCGACGGCCGAGCACCTGGGCCGCCGGGTGACGGAGACCGCGAAGACGTTCGCCCTGGGCCGCGCCGCGGTCGCCGCGTAGGCGCGCTCGCGCGGGCGTCCACGCACGAGGGGCTCCCACCCGGTGACGGCCGGGCGGGAGCCCCTCGTGCGTGGAGGACGGCCTGGTAGCCGAAGAAGTGAAGGGCCGGGTCTCTGACCTGCGGCCGTTTAATCGATCAACGCTGCGACCTGCGACTTAGGTGTCGGTGGTTGTCAGCGTTGGTCGTCGTTGAGTGCCCTCTAACGGCCCGGACGCGGCCCAGAAGGGCCGCCACCGTCATGCCCCTCGGGCGAGGATGACCGTCGAAAGGGCTACGCCACTTGCCGCGACACCGGTGTGTAGAGCGATCCACAGGTGGTAGAGGCGCATCTTAAAGATCTTCGGGAAGCGCTGACGCTGCTGCGTGTGTAGCTGTGCCCATCCGTCATCGATGCGGAGTGACGGCAGGCGTTCTTCGATGCTCTGGCTGAACCGTCGAGCTGCCCTGTGATGCAGGACGGAGCGTTCGTGGTACTTGAGGCAGGCGAGCACGCCATAGGCTCCGAGGCCAACCATGGGCAGGGATATGACCAGCATGATCATTTCGAGGCCGCGTTGGGCAGTGAACCCGAGTGCAGCGGAGGCAATGATGATGATCAAGTTGCTGAGCGTGGCGCGCTGAGTTTCGAGCTGCCGAGCTTGGTTGTGTTGCTCTTGATACATCTGAAGCAGTACTTCAACGTCGCCAGCCATCGAGCCCCCCAGGCGTCTGCCAGCAGTCCAGGGGTGCTTACCCGGGCCGTTCGGTGCCCACGCGATCAACCGAGCGGCTTTGGACCGGAGTCTCAATGACTCAGTCAGCGCCGCTGCCTCTCTCCCGCGAAGGGCACGGGGCCGCCGCCGGCCGCCGCTTTAGGAGCGAGGTAGGGCAACTGCTGCTCTGACCTGGGAAGTGACCACATGGACGGATCGAGGGGCAGTCGCCCGCCGGCACCGCCGTTCCCCGTGGTTCCCCGCTGGATCTGGCACGAGAGTGGCACGAGGGCGCGCACCGCCATCGGCAGCACGCGCCCAGGGCTACTCAGAGGGGTCAACCGCCGACGGTGGTAGCGATCCAGCCGACAGACTCGGCGGCGTGCTTGCCGTCGGCCAGGGCCGCACCGTTGCCGACGAGCTCATTGAGCCGGATCTTGAACCCGTTGATGTTGACGCCGTGGATGCGCACACCGGGAGTGTCCGGGCCGAGGAACGTCTGGACCTGGACGAAGACGATGACTTCAGAGTTGGGCGGGAACGGAGTGGGGAAGGTGACCTGGGTGAAGGTGGAGGTGTCGCCGCCGCTGGTCTCGGTGGGGTTGGTGGATGAGAGGTCGAGCCGACCCGTCTGGATCATGGCCATGCGTCATGCTCCCTTTTGGATGCTGACAGTGACTGCGAAGTAGCGTCAGCTCGCGAGAGCTCCCACATCGCTGTTGGGGTGCCGTCGCGCGCTGGTTGCCTACCAGCACGCCGACCGCCCGGGATCTCGTAGAGACGCCGTGCTTCTACGTGCACACCCATTTCCTTCTCCAGCTTGCGAAACGGGTTCACTCCGCTGGCCGGGGCGCTCGGTAGTGCCTGCTGGTCGCCCGGTTGCACCGTCGGCCTGCCGAGGCGGCTCGCGCCTGACGGGGCACATGACTGGGTACATCGGCGCGCAGAAATCGTCTTCCGGCTTTGGCGCGGGCGCACGATCTCTGAACTACATGGTGAGACCGAGGCTGATCCACTTGCGCAACCATGGCCCCTTGCCGATCGGCAAGATCTAGGAAAGCAGTGCGAGATTTCGCCGAAACGTGCGGTAGCGGTCGGTGGAGTCTTAATGACCGAGTCAAGCCAGCGAGGTGCCGTCCATCGGCTGAGGACGGCGCCCGTCCGGGACGGCGTGGAGAGCGGCCCGTAGCGCTTCAAGTTCGACATGAGGGAACGGACGGCCCCACTGGGAGGCGTAGCCGTCTTCGCCAAGCTCGTGAGCTACCTGGTCGAAGGCGCGAAGTGCAGCCCTCACGAGGGCCGTGATCGTCTGGTGGCTAGACCAGAGGACAACGCCTGCGCTGTCGGGCTGCTTGAAGTTGGGAGCCCTCAACAGGCGGATCTCGACGTCGGCCCCTTCACGGCGGAAGAGCCACCGGTAGACCTGAGGCTCGCCCTCGAACTCCACCCGTCCCTCCGTGTCCGTCAGTGCCAGTTTCGTGATCGTTTGCAGGAGCTGCTCAGGCCCGTCGGTGACGTAAGACGCGAAGACCTCTGCCTCGCCCTCGTCATCAACTACCTTGCAGAACGCCCAGCCGTGATGACGCAACGTCCAAGTGATCGTGAGCGGACTCATGGCACCCCCCATTTGGTGGCTGCACTTTACTTCGATGCCCTGCGGATGCCTTGGGTCGTGCGGCCGTGGCTGTCGCTCTCCTGGGACGCTGCGATCCGGGCCGCCGCCGCCCGCGTTTCCATACCGGTCCCGGCCGCCGTGAACCTTCCCGCCCGCACCCTGTGCTGGGGAGCGCAGGTCGACGTGCAGCCCATCTTCCGCGTTGGCCGGCATCTCCGCTTCGACCCCGAAGACGTCCGCGTCTGGGTCGAGTCCCACATGGAAAGGGCCGCCTGATGGCCGGACACATCCAAGACCGCTGGTACAAGGTCGAGACAGGCGCCGATGGCAAGACCAGCAAGGTGAAGACCGACCGCTTCGGCGTCTGTCTGCGCTATCGCGCCCGGTATATCGGCCCCGACGGCTCCGAGAAGTCCAAGAGCTTCCCGGACAAGCAGAAGCGCAAGGCAGAACAGTGGTTGGCCAACGTCGAGGCGGACATGTCGCGCGGCGACTACGTCAGTCCGGACGCGGGCAAAGTCACCTTCCAGCAGTACGCCACCGAGTGGATGACCACGCAGATCACTGATCCCCTGACGCGGGAGTCTGTCGAGAGTCGGCTACGGCTCCACGCGATTCCGTACCTGGGCACCCGCCCCATGGGGTCGTTCACGCCGTCGCATCTCCGGTTGTGGCTAAGGACGTTGGAAGACCGAGGGCTGTCGGCGGGGTATCGGCGTGGGATCTTCGCGTACGTTTCGACCGTCTTCACTGCCGCTGTAGAGGACCGGGTCATCCGTGAGAACCCGTGCAGGGCATGGTCTGTTCGGGCGCCTCGGCTGGAGCCTCGCAAGGTCAAGCCCTGGTCCACCGAACGCGTCATGGCCGTTCGCGCTGCGCTGCCGGATCCCTATCAGGCACTCGTCAGCGTGGCGGCCGGCCTCGGCTTACGACAGGGCGAAGCCTTCGGCCTGGCCGTGGAAGACGTCGACTTCCTGGGCGGTGTCGTGCACGTCGTGCGACAGGTCAAGCTTCTCCAACGCCACCGGCCGGTGTTCGCTCCGCCCAAGGGCGGCAAGGAGCGTGACGTTCCCCTGCCTGAGTCCGTCGCCTTCGCGCTCGCCGCGCACCTGAAGCGTCACCCGGCTACCGAGATCACCTGTGGAAGACCGTCGATGGCCCACCGGTCACAGCGTCGCTGCTCTTCACGGGTTCCGCTGGCCTGGCCCTCGATCGCAACCGCTTCAATGACCGCGTCTGGCGTCCGGCTCTGCGGGCTGTGGACGTCGAGAGGGGCGGGACAACGGCGACACGCGCTGAGGCACTTCTATGCGTCGGTGCTCCTGGACGCGGGGGGGGGAGCATCAAAGCGTTGAGTGAGTACCTGGGCCACCATGACCCCGGCTTCACGCTCCGTACGTACACGCACCTGATGCCGTCGAGTGAGACCCGGACCAGGGCCGCCGTAGATCGCGTCTTCGGGGACGACGAATCTGCGGATGACGGCCCCGAGACGGCCCAGAAGGGTTCCTAGGTCTCTGACCTGCGGTTATCTCAGTAGCCGAAGTCCTGCGTCCACCAAGGGCCGCCGGCTCCGATGTGCACGCCGACGCCGAGGGTCTTGAAGTCGCAGTTCAGGATGTTGGCCTTGTGGCCCGGGCTGTTCATCCAGGCTTCCATGACCGCGGCGGCGTCGGCCTGGCCGCGGGCTATGTTCTCGCCGCCGAGGTCGGTGATGCCTGCCTTCGCCGCCCGGTCCCACGGGGAGGCCCCGTTGGGATCGGTGTGGTCGAAGAAGCCCTGATCGGCCATGGCCTCGCTGAAGTCCTGGGCGAGATCGGCGAGCGCGCTGTTGGCCGCGACCGGGCTGCAGCCCACCTGGGCGCGCTCGTCGTTCACCAGCCGGAGCACCTCGGCCGCGGCAGCGGCCTCGGCGGACACCGTCACGGGGACGTCGGTCTGCTCGTCGGACTTCGGCGGCTTCTTGGTCTGCGGCTTCTCGGGCGCCTTCGTCGCCTTGCGCGACGGCGTGTCCTTCGGCTTCTCGCTGGGCGTGGCCGACGGCTTCTTCGAGGGCGTCTTCGTCGGCGCGGCCGACGAGGTCGACGGAGCCGGCGAGGAGGGCCGCTGGACGTCACGGCTCGTCGAGCCGCCGCTGTCGTCCCGGTCCGCGCTGCCGGACGTGCCGCCCTGTTCGGCGGGGGAGTTGGTCGGGGAGCCGGCCGACTGCACCCGGTCCGAGCCGTTGCCGCCGCCGAGCTGGTAGTTGTCGATGCCCGGCACCACGCCCGCGGCGACCGCGACCGTGCCGATGGCGACCGCGGCGGAGACGCCGAGCAGACCGGTCTTCACCGGCGCCGCGGCCTTCTTCTTGCGGCGGCGGTGCGAGCCCCCGGGACGCCGGGCGCCGGAATCGGGCGTGAAGCCCTCGCTCCGGAAGGCGCCGGTCTCGTCGACCGGGAAGGCGGTGGTGTCGTTGAACCGCGCGTAGTCCTCTTCCGTGGCGAAGAGGTACGCGTCGCTTCGTGCGGAGGCCTCGGCGTAGGCCTCCTGGTGCTCCGGGTGCAGATAGGGCGCGATGCCCCTCGTCGGCCGGTCGCCGGCGTACGAGTCCAGTGGGTCGTGGCTCTCCGTGTAGGAGCCGTCCGTATTCGTGACCCCGGTGGCGCGGCCCGTGGCGGCGCGTCCGGCGGCGGAGCGTCGGTGGCGTCCCATGTCCTGGCCTTCCTCGTCCCTGCGTCTCAACGTCCTCACGGAACTCACACGATCGAGTGAGTTTCATATGAGATTCATTGGGTCGGGACGGTACCGCATGGCGCCAGAGGAAGGAGTGCCCCGAGAGACATTGGCCCGTTAGGTTGCAGTCATGAGCGAGGATGTGCGATTGGTCGCCTGGGTGCGTGGACGCGTCCAAGGTGTGGGTTTTCGCTGGTTCACGCGGGCCAAGGCCCTCGAGATCGGCGGCCTGAGTGGTTTTGCTCTCAATTTGGACGACGGCCGGGTCCAGGTCGTCGCGGAGGGTTCCCGGGGCGGCTGCGAGGGGCTGCTCGACTGGCTCCAGGGCAACGACACGCCCGGGCGGGTCGACGGTGTCACCGAGATCTGGGACACACCTCGCGGGGGTTACGACGGCTTCGCCATCCGTTGAGTCGTTTCTGTAAAGCGACCCAGGCGCAAGCGGAGGGACCTGCCACCGGCAACTGCCCCGAGCAGAAATGAGCAGGTGGTTGCCAAGAACGGCTCGCGGTGGCAGGCTCCGCACTTAAGGATGATCGCCACGCCCCGAGGGGCCCGCCGGACGAGCCGTGTCGCCGTCCGTGGCCGTGTGCGCCCGGGTTTGCCCGCCAATACGGGGCGTGATCGTGTTGACCGTCAAACTTTTTGGTGAGACGCTGAAAGCCCCGCGCACCCTAGCTGTTTGGCGTGGCTGAACGGCAGCACAACTCCAGGCCTGCCAAGCAACCGCGGGTGCGATTCCCTCACGACCCACACCGCATCGGTCGGTCACTCAGTGTGGAGGACCATCCATCATGGCAAAGGCGCTTCTCGGTTACGTCGGCGGCTCCGACCCGCGACTCCTCGCCGAGATGCGACGGCTCCAGCAGCGTGTCCAGGACCTCGAGTCCGAGCTCGGTCGGATCCAGGCCGAGAACGACGCGCTGACGGCTGCCGCTTCTCACGACAGGATCATGGAGAGCATCGACGCACACCAGGCGGAGCCTGCGCTCACCTGATCACTGCATCGCTCCACAACAGCTACAGCAGTGGTTGGGCAGCCCGTATCAACCGCTAAGTTGTCGGACGACTGGGTCTGCCAGCCGTTCAGAAGTTGCAAGGGACGCTTCGGCGTCCCTTCTTTCTTTCCCCCGCATCCTTTCACCCTCTTTAACGTCTGGTGTGCCCTGCACGTTCACCGGTGAAACCGTGCGTTCATGGAGCGAGACTTCCCCGGAAGGTAGAGTCCACCGGCGTGCACCTCAAGGCCCTGACCCTCCGAGGGTTCAAGTCGTTCGCCTCGGCGACCACGCTCCGGTTCGAGCCGGGCATCACGTGCGTCGTCGGTCCGAACGGCTCGGGCAAGTCCAACGTCGTGGACGCGCTCAGCTGGGTCATGGGCGAGCAGGGCGCCAAGTCGCTGCGCGGCGGCAAGATGGAGGACGTCATCTTCGCCGGCACCACCGGCCGCCCCCCGCTGGGCCGCGCCGAGGTGTCGCTGACCATCGACAACTCCGACGGGGCACTGCCCATCGAGTACTCCGAGGTCACCATCACGCGGATCATGTTCCGCAACGGCGGCAGCGAGTACCAGATCAACGGTGACACCTGTCGCCTTCTCGACATCCAGGAACTGCTCTCCGACTCCGGTATCGGCCGCGAGATGCACGTCATCGTCGGGCAGGGGCAGCTCGACTCCGTCCTGCACGCCGACCCGATGGGCCGCCGCGCCTTCATCGAAGAGGCGGCCGGCGTCCTCAAGCACCGCAAGCGCAAGGAGAAGGCGCTGCGCAAGCTGGACGCGATGCAGGCCAACCTCGCGCGCGTGCAGGACCTCACCGACGAACTGCGCCGCCAGCTCAAGCCGCTGGGCCGCCAGGCGGCCGTCGCCCGCAGGGCCGCCGTCATCCAGGCGGACCTGCGCGACGCCCGGCTCCGCCTCCTCGCCGACGATCTCGTACGGCTGCGGGAGGCGCTGCAGGCCGAGGTCGCCGACGAGGCCGCGCTGAAGGAGCGCAAGGAGGCCGCCGAGCAGGAGCTGAAGAAGGCGCTCCAGCGCGAGGCCCTTCTGGAGGGCGAGGTCCGCCGGCTCACCCCGCGCCTGCAGCGGGCCCAGCAGACCTGGTACGAGCTGTCCCAGCTCGCCGAGCGGGTGCGCGGCACGATCTCGCTGGCCGACGCGCGTGTGAAGAGCGCGACGTCCGCGCCGCCGGAGGAGCGCCGGGGCCGGGACCCCGAGGACATGGAGCGCGAGGCCGCCCGCATCCGCGAGCAGGAGGCCGAGCTGGAGGCGGCCCTCGAAGCGGCCGAGCGGGCGCTGGAGGACACGGTCGCCCACCGCGCCGAACTGGAGCGGGAGCTCGGCCTCGAGGAACGCCGGCTGAAGGACGTGGCCCGCGCCATCGCCGACCGCCGCGAGGGCCTGGCCCGGCTGAACGGCCAGGTCAACGCGGCCCGTTCGCGTGCCGCCGCCGCCCAGTCCGAGATCGACCGGCTTGCCGCGGCCCGGGACGAGGCCCAGGAGCGGGCCGTCTCCGCCCAGGAGGAGTACGAGGCGCTCAAGGCCGAGGTCGACGGACTGGACGCCGGCGACGCGGAACTCGGCGAGCAGCACGACACGGCGAAGGCCCAGCTCGCGGAGGCGGAGGCCGCCCTGACGGCGGCCCGCGAGGCGGCCACCGCGACCGAGCGCAGGCGCGCCGCGACCCAGGCCCGCCACGAGGCGCTGGCCATGGGCCTGCGCCGCAAGGACGGCACGGGCGCGCTGCTCGGCGCGAAGGATCGCCTCACAGGGCTGCTGGGCCCTGCCGCGGAACTGCTGACCGTGACACCGGGCTACGAGGTACCGCTGGCGGCGGCGTTCGGAGCGGCGGCGGACGCCATCGCCGTGACCTCACCGTCCGCAGCGGCAGAGGCGATCCGTCTGCTGCGGAAGCAGGACGCGGGCAGGGCTTCCCTTCTGCTCGCCGGTGCACCGGAGGCGCCCCTCAGGGCCGCGGGGAACGGCGCGACCGGCCACGACGAACCCGCACCCGCCGGACGGCATCACGCGGCAGATCTGGTCCGCGGCCCTTCCGACCTCATGCCCGCCATCCGCCGCCTCCTGCACGGCATCGTCGTCGTGGGCACCCTCGAAGAGGCCGAGGACCTCGTCTACACCCACCCCCACCTCACCGCCGTGACCGCCGAAGGCGACCTCCTCGGCGCCCACTTCGCCCACGGCGGCTCCGCGGGCGCACCCAGCCTCCTCGAAGTGCAGGCCTCCGTGGACGAGGCCGCCGCCGAACTCGAAGAGCTGGCCGTCCGCTGCGAGGAAGTCACCGGCGCGCAGCACGCGGCCACCGAGCGGCGCAAGGAATGTGCGGCGCTCGTCGAGGAACTGGGGGAGCGGCGCAGGGCGGCCGACCGGGAGAAGTCGTCCGTGGCGCAGCAGCTCGGCCGGCTCGCCGGGCAGGCGCGCGGTGCCGCGGGCGAGGCCGAGCGGTCCGTCGCCGCCGCCGCGCGGGCCCAGGAGGCCCTCGACAAGGCGCTCATGGATGCCGAGGAACTGGCCGAGCGGCTCGCCGTGGCCGAGGAGATGCCGGTCGAGGAGGAGCCCGACACCTCGGCCCGGGACCGGCTCGCCGCCGACGGCGCCAACGCCCGGCAGACCGAGATGGAGGCCCGCCTCCAGGTCCGTACGCACGAGGAGCGGGTCAAGGGACTGGCCGGACGGGCCGACTCGCTGGACCGGGCCGCCCGCGCCGAACGCGAGGCACGCGCGCGTGCCGAGCAGCGGCGGGCGCGGCTGCGCCACGAAGCGGCCGTCGCGGAGGCCGTCGCCTCCGGTGCGCGGCAGCTGCTGGCGCATGTAGAGGTCTCCCTCGCCCGGGCCGAGGAGGAGCGCGGCGCGGCGGAATCCGCCAAGGCCCTGCGCGAACAGGAGCTGACCGCCGCCCGCAACGCCGGCCGGGACCTCAAGGCCGAACTCGACAAGCTCACCGACTCCGTGCACCGCGGCGAGGTCCTCGGCGCCGAGAAACGGATGCGGATCGAGCAGCTGGAGACCAAGGCGCTGGAGGAGCTGGGCGTGGAGCCCGCCGGACTCGTCTCCGAGTACGGCCCCCACCAGCTCGTACCGCCGTCCCTGGCCGCCGAGGGCGAGCAGCTTCCCGACGACCCCGAGCACCCCCGCAACCAGCCCAAGCCGTTCGTGCGGGCCGAGCAGGAGAAGCGGCTCAAGGCCGCCGAGCGGGCCTACCAGCAGCTCGGCAAGGTCAACCCGCTCGCCCTGGAGGAGTTCGCGGCGCTGGAGGAGCGGCACAAGTTCCTCAGCGAGCAACTGGAGGACCTGAAGAAGACCCGCGCCGACCTGCTCCAGGTCGTCAAGGAGGTCGACGAACGCGTCGAGCAGGTCTTCACCGAGGCGTACTGGGACACGGCCCGGGAGTTCGAGGGCGTCTTCAGTCGGCTCTTCCCGGGCGGTGAGGGGCGGTTGATCCTGACCGATCCCGACAACATGCTCACCACGGGTGTCGACGTCGAGGCGCGTCCGCCGGGCAAGAAGGTCAAGCGGCTGTCGCTGCTCTCGGGTGGTGAGCGTTCACTCACCGCCGTCGCGATGCTGGTGTCGATCTTCAAGGCGCGGCCGAGCCCGTTCTACGTCATGGACGAGGTCGAGGCCGCCCTCGACGACACCAACCTCCAGCGGCTGATCCGCATCATGCAGGAGCTCCAGGAAGCCTCCCAGCTGATCGTGATCACCCATCAGAAGCGCACGATGGAGGTCGCCGACGCGCTGTACGGCGTCTCCATGCAGGGCGACGGCGTGTCGAAGGTCATCAGCCAGAAGCTGCGCTGACCCCCGGGCTGCTCGGCCGCGGGCCTGCCCCGACCGCCCTTCACCTCTTCACCTTCACTTCAAGAAGTGAACACTTGCTACTCGGATGCGTCTCTAAAGTCACAGCAGCCTCCCTATTGACTTCGATACTTGAAGGCATAGGGTCTCCCACGTTGCTTTTAACTTCAGGTATCACGGCCTGAAGCGGCTGTCCCCCACCCGGCAGCGTTGCCGGTGCCCGAGGAGTACACGTGACCAGCACAGCGCAGGCGTCCACACCAGGAGCCAAGGCGGCCCACCCCGAACATCTCGGGCACGTCGTCTTCATCACCGCGGCAGCCGCCATGGGCGGCTTCCTGTTCGGTTATGACAGCTCCGTCATCAACGGAGCCAACGGCGGCATCCAGGCCCGGTTCGACCTCAGCTCGGGCGTCACCGGTACCGTCGCCGCCAGTGCCCTGCTCGGCAGCGCCCTCGGCGCCGCGATCGCCGGCCGCATAGCCGACCGCATCGGCCGGATCCGCGTCATGCAGATCGCGGCGGTGCTGTTCGCGGTGAGTGCCGTCGGTTCCGGTCTGCCGTTCGCCGCGTGGGACCTCGCCGCCTGGCGTGTCCTCGGCGGTATCGCCATCGGTATGGCCTCGGTCATCGGCCCGGCCTACATCGCCGAGGTCGCCCCGCCCGCCTACCGAGGCCGGCTCGCCTCCTTCCAGCAGGCCGCCATCGTCATCGGCATCGCCATCTCGCAGCTGGTCAACTGGGCCCTGCTGAACATGGCCGACGGCGAGGAGCGTGGCACCATCGCGGGCCTGGAGGCCTGGCAGTGGATGCTCGGCGTGATGCTCGTGCCCGCCGTGATCTACGGCCTGCTGTCCTTCGCCATCCCCGAGTCCCCGCGCTACCTGATCAGCGTCGGCCGTGTCGCCGACGCGAAGAAGGTGCTCGCCGACGTCGAGGGCGGCACCGACCTCGACGGCCGCGTCGCCGAGATCGAGCAGGCCATGAAGAGCGACCACAAGTCGACGTTCAAGGACCTGTTGGGCGGGAAGTTCGGCCTGCTGCCGATCGTGTGGATCGGTATCGGCCTCTCCGTCTTCCAGCAGCTGGTCGGCATCAACGTCATCTTCTACTACTCGAACCTGCTGTGGCAGTCCGTCGGCGTCGACCCGTCGAGCTCGTTCTTCTACTCGTTCGAGACCTCGATCATCAACATCATCGGCACCGTGATCGCGATGATCTTCGTGGACCGGATCGGCCGCAAGCCGCTGGCCCTCATCGGCTCCATCGGCATGGGCATCTCGCTCGCGGCGGCCGCCTGGGCGTTCTCCTTCCAGAACGGCAGCGACCCGCTCCCGACCGCGCAGGGCTACGTGGCGCTGATCGCCGCCAACGCCTTCGTCCTCTTCTTCGCCCTGTCCTGGGGTGTGGTCGTCTGGGTCATGCTCGGCGAGGTCTTCCCGAACAAGATCCGCGCCGCCGCCCTGGGCGTGGCCGCCTCGGCCCAGTGGATCGCCAACTGGCTGATCACGATCACCTTCCCGGACCTGGCGGACTGGAACCTGTCGCTCACCTACGTCATGTACGCGGTGTTCGCCTTCCTCTCCATCCCCTTCATCCTCAAGTTCGTGCCCGAGACCAAGGGCAAGAAGCTGGAGGAGATGGGCTGAGCGGCCCCCTGAACTCGGGGGGAAGGGCCAAGTCCCCGCTGCCCCTCTCCCCGTGACCCCACCGCCGCCCCGGCTCGGCCACTGCCCGAGCCGGGGCGGCGGTGTCGTGTGCGACGGGTCAGGCGTCCAGCGCCGGCAGCACCCGCTCGCAGAAGAGCCGCAGACTCCGCCACCCCTCCTCCGGCGGCATCCCGCCCGACAGCGGATGCAGCACGTAGTTGTCGAACCCCAGCGCCACGCACTCCTCGGGCGTCACGATCCGGTACACGCCCTCGGCGCGCAGCTCCTCCACCGTCGTGGCCGCCGACTTCACCGCCGAGCGGATCTCGCCGGACTGCCAGGAGGCGTAGGTGCGGGCCTCGTGCAGGAAGTGGCGGCCGTGCTCGGCCCAGGTCCGGTCCGGGTCCTCGGCGATGTGCAGCAGCGGCGTCTCGGCGGCCGGCATCATCGTCCAGCCCTCGGTGCCGTACTCCACCAGGAGCTCCTTGTAGTACGCCTCCAGCTCCGGCAGATGCGCGCTGGGGAAGAACGGCAGGCCCAGGCGGGCGGCCCGGCGGGCGGCGGCCTTCGAGGAGCCGCCGACCAGCAGCAGGGGGTGCGGGTCGGTGAACGGGCGCGGGGTGATCCGTACCGTACGGCCCCGGTACTCGAAGGGCTCGCCGGTCCACGCCTTCAGCAGCGTCTCCAGCAGCTCGTCCTGGAGGCGGCCCCGCTGCTTCCACTCCACGTCGAACAGGGCGTACTCCTCGGGCCGGTACCCGATCCCGGCGACCGTGACCAGCCGTCCGCCGCTGAGCAGGTCCAGGACCGCGATCTCCTCGGCGAGCCGCAGCGGGTCGTGCAGCGGGCCGATGATCGCCGAGACGGTGACCGCGACGCGCCGCGTGGCGCCGAAGACGGCGGAGGCGAAGGCGAACGGTGACGGCAGCCAGTTGTTCTCGGCGCCGTGGTGCTCCTCCGTCTGCACCGTGGTGATGCCGTGCTCGTCGGCGTACGCGGCCATCTCCAGGGCCGCCCGGTAGCGGGCGGCGAGCGAGGCGGGGGTTGCGTCGGGCTCGACGAGGTTGAAGCGTACGACCGAGACGGGCATGGGGGTCCCCCTTCACCGGGCGGGTATGAAGGCGGACGTTAGCTGACGGTGTGTCAGACATCCAGAGGGGTGTCGCCGGACTCCATGGCCGATACTGGACGGGTTATGGACATCGTCATCCTTGCTGTAGTCATCGCCGTGGTCGTGCTCGGCGCGCTCGGCGGGCTCATCGTCGGCAGCCGTCGCAAGAAGCAGCTGCCCCCGCCGCCGCCCGCCGCGCCCGACATCACCGCCCCACCGGCCGAGCCGCACGTCGGCGACGAGGCCGAGACACCGCGCGACGAAGAGCGCCGGACCATAGAGGAGGTGGACCTTCCCGACGGCTCGACCGGAGTCGCCGTCGAGGAACCGCCCGTCGTCGAAGAGCTCCCGCCGACCGAGATCGAGGTGCCGGAGCCCACCGCCGGCCGCCTGGTCCGGCTGCGCGCCCGGCTCTCCCGTTCGCAGACCGCACT
Source organism: Streptomyces sp. Y7 (assembly GCF_043195415.1). Classification (NCBI taxonomy): domain Bacteria; kingdom Bacillati; phylum Actinomycetota; class Actinomycetes; order Kitasatosporales; family Streptomycetaceae; genus Streptomyces; species Streptomyces sp. Y7. Next base: position 79,100 of record NZ_JBIDDQ010000006.1, on the reverse strand, counting down.
CGGCAAGGGGCTGCTCACGCTCCTGTCGCGTGAGCATCTCGACGAGGACACCTGGGAGGAGATCGAGGACACGCTGCTCACCGCCGACGTCGGCGTGGCCCCCACCCAGGAACTGGTCGAGGGCCTGCGCGAGCGCGTGAAGGTCCTCGGCACCCGCACTCCGGAGGAACTGCGCGGCCTGCTGCGCGAGGAGCTCCTGAAGCTGGTCGGCACCGACATGGACCGCGTGGTCAAGACCGAGCCCGAGGCCAGCAAGCCCGGCATCGTGATGGTCGTCGGCGTCAACGGCACCGGCAAGACCACCACCACCGGCAAGCTCGCGCGCGTCCTCGTGGCCGACGGCCGCAGCGTGGTGCTGGGCGCCGCCGACACCTTCCGTGCCGCCGCCGCCGACCAGCTCCAGACCTGGGGCGAGCGCGTCGGCGCCTACACCGTGCGCGGTCCGGAGGGCGGCGACCCCGCCTCCGTCGCCTTCGACGCGGTGAAGGAGGGCAAGGAGATGGGCTCCGACGTCGTCCTCATCGACACCGCCGGGCGCCTGCACACCAAGACCGGCCTCATGGACGAGCTCGGCAAGGTCAAGCGGGTCGTGGAGAAGCACGCGCCGCTGGACGAGGTGCTGCTCGTGCTGGACGCCACCACCGGGCAGAACGGCCTCGTGCAGGCCCGTGTCTTCGCCGAGGTCGTCGACATCACCGGCATCGTGCTGACCAAGCTGGACGGCACCGCCAAGGGCGGCATCGTCGTCGCGGTCCAGCGCGAGCTGGGCGTGCCCGTGAAGCTGATCGGGCTGGGGGAGGGCGCCGACGATCTGGCGCCGTTCGAGCCGGAGGCGTTCGTTGACGCCCTTATCGGGGAGTGACACCGGGCCACCGACTTCGGTACGCGGTGCAAGAAGCGCCCGCCCTCCAAGGTGCAGTTGGGAGGCGGGCGCTTCGCTGTGTACGCCTATGCGCGCGACCTGTGCGCGACGTAGGCCAGCGTGCCCAGCAGCAGCCGGGCCGCCGGCGGCTTCGTCGCGGTGTCCAGCGCAGGCGGACGCAGCCAGCGCACCGGGCCCAGACCGCCCCGGTCGGACGGCGGGGCCGTGATGTGCTCACCGGGGCCGAGGCCGCGCAGATCGAGGTGGGTCGGGTCGTCCCAGCCCATGCGGTAGAGGATCTCGGGGAGCTCGGCGGCGGCGCCGGGGGCGACGAAGAAGTGCGCGCGGCCGTCGGGGGTGGCGGTGACCGGGCCGAGGGGCAGGCCCATGCGTTCGAGCCGGGTCAGCGCGCGCCGTCCGGCGGGCTCGGCCACCTCGATGACGTCGAACGCCCGCCCGACCGGCAGCATCACGGCGGCGCCCGGGAACTCCGACCACGCCTTGGTGACCTCGTCGAGCGTGGCGCCGGCCGGGACCTGGGGCGCGAAGTCCAGGGGGTGTGCGCCGGGCGCGGCGCAGTCGGAGCGGCCGCACGAGCAGGCGCCCGCCGCGGCGCGCGCGCCGGGCACCGTGTCCCAGCCCCACAGTCCGGTGAACTCGGCGACGGCGGTGCACTCCGAGGCGCGGCCGCGTCGCCGCGAGCCGGATCGCATCTCTCGGATGCCGCCGATCGTGAAGCCCATGCCCCCTCCAACGGTCCAGCGCGCCGGTGGTTACGACGCGAATGCGGAACGTGACCCTGTGTGTTCCTCGGTGACCGGTACCCGTTTCGCGCCGCTCGGTCCACACGGCGCTTCGAAGTGCCCCGGGTGGTGGGCTGGGCAACACGCGCCCCTGAGTGCTTCGCTCCGCCCACTTCCGGCCGTCCTATGTCAAGTGAATCGCGTACAGGCGACCGTGAGTTCATTCGAAGGGGTGGCGAATGGTGGCGATTCAGGGATCGCCATGGCTGGAGCAGTGATCGTAGGATTACCGTGTGTGCACGGAGCTTCGGGGCACATGCGCTCGTGGGTATGCCGCAGGCAAGTCGGCATTCCGTTCGAAGGGTGAGAACTGCCGGACGGCCGACCGTATTTACCGGCATTCTGATAGGGCTTGGCGCACTCGGTGACAAGTGGTCCAAGGGATGGGGGCGTTCCAGTGAGCGGCAACAGCGAAGGCGGTACGAGTGCCGGTGGCGCATCGCACGCTGACAAGCGCCCGAACGAGCTCCTCACGTCCTGGTTCGTCCGCAGCGGCTGGTCGAAGGGCGAACTCGCCCGCCAAGTGAACCGCCGGGCCCGCCAGTTGGGTGCCAACCACATCTCGACCGACACCTCCCGCGTACGGCGCTGGCTGGACGGCGAGAACCCCCGCGAGCCGATCCCCAGGATCCTGTCCGAGCTGTTCTCCGAGCGCTTCGGCTGCGTCGTCTCGGTCGAGGACCTCGGCCTGCGCGCCCCGCGCCAGTCACCCTCCGTCTCCGGCGTCGACCTGCCCTGGACGGCCCCGCAGACGGTGGCGCTGCTCAGCGAGTTCTCGCGCAGCGACCTGATGCTGGCGCGGCGCGGCTTCCTCGGCAGCTCGCTGGCCCTGTCCGCGGGCCCGGCGCTCATCGAGCCGATGCAGCGCTGGCTGGTTCCCGCGCCGCCCGCCCCGCACCACGAGTCCCGCGCCGTCCCGTCCTCACGTGCGCGCGGCCGGCTGTCCAAGCCCGAGCTGGACCTGCTGGAGTCCACCACCGTGATGTTCCGGCAGTGGGACGCCCAGTGCGGCGGCGGCCTGCGCCGCAAGGCGGTCGTCGGCCAGCTGCACGAGGTCACCGATCTCCTCCAGGAGCCCCAGCCCGAGTCCACCACCCGCAAGCTGTTCAAGGTCGCCGCCGAGCTGGCCGAGCTGGCCGGCTGGATGTCGTACGACGTCGGGCTGCAGCCCACCGCGCAGAAGTACTTCGTCCTCGCGCTGCACGCCGCCAAGGAGGCCGGCGACCGGCCCCTCGGCTCATACGTGCTGTCCAGCATGAGCCGCCAGATGATCCACCTCGGCCGGCCCGACGACGCCCTGGAACTGATCCATCTCGCGCAGTACGGCAGCCGGGACTGCGCGAGCCCGCGTACCCAGTCGATGCTGTATGCGATGGAGGCCCGCGCGTACGCCAACATGGGCCAGCCCGGCAAGTGCAAGCGGGCCGTCCGGATGGCCGAGGACACCTTCGCCGACTCCGACGAGTGGGACGAGCCGGACCCGGACTGGATCCGCTTCTTCTCCGAGGCCGAGCTGTACGGGGAGAACTCCCACTCCTTCCGCGACCTCGCCTATGTCGCCGGCCGCAGCCCGACCTACGCCTCGCTGGCCGAGCCGCTGATGCAGCAGGCCGTGGACCTGTTCGCGAAGGACGGCGAGCACCAGCGGTCGTACGCCCTGAACCTCATCGGTGTGGCCACGGTCCATCTGCTGCGGCGCGAGCCCGAGCAGAGCGCGGTCTATGCCGAGCAGGCCATGGCGGTCGCCAAGAAGGTGCGCTCCGAACGCGTCAACACTCGTATCCGAAAGACGGTCGACACGGCCGTACGCGATTTCGGGGAGCTCGCCGAGGTCGTGGACCTCACCGACAAGCTCGCCATCGAGCTCCCGGAGACCGCCGAGGCGGTCTGATCCCCAGGGGCGATCCCTGGGAATCCCGGAACCCCGGCCGCGGCCGGCCCTCCCGAACTGCCCGACTCGGCTCCCCCATGCCAGGTCATCGGAAGGCCGACCGCGGCCGGCCTTTTTTCCCTCTTCGAAGGTTGCGCCACGATAACGATCAGGCGGCCGGACATCCGGCAGTTCATCGACGCGTAACACGCAGGGCGCCTTCGTCACGGCGGCGAAACAACGAGGGGCTTCCACCGAAACGGCGCTGCGCCAATCTCTTGGCGCATAACCGGCCCACCCCTCATTCCGCTCAGGCTTCGCCCGCACGGGGCCGTACCAATCGACGAGGAGACGCCGATGGCATCAGCCGCCATCACGCTTGCGGCGGACGCACCCACGCTGTCGTCCGCCAACACAGGCTTCATGCTCATCTGTTCTGCCCTGGTGATGCTCATGACCCCGGGCCTGGCCTTCTTCTACGGAGGCATGGTCCGCGTCAAGAGCACCCTGAACATGCTGATGATGAGTTTCATCAGCCTGGGGATCGTCACCATCCTGTGGGTGCTGTACGGCTTCTCCATGGCGTTCGGCACCGACTCCGGCAGCATCATCGGCTGGAACTCGGACTGGGTGGGCCTCAGCAACATCGGCCTGACCGAACTGTGGGACGGCTACACCATCCCGATCTTCGTGTTCATGGTCTTCCAGCTGATGTTCGCGATCATCACACCGGCCCTGATAAGCGGTGCGCTGGCCGACCGGGTGAAGTTCACCGCCTGGGCGCTGTTCGTCGCGCTGTGGGCCACGCTCGTCTACTTCCCGGTCGCGCACTGGGTCTGGGGCGCCGGTGGCTGGGCCTTCGAGCTGGGCGTGATCGACTTCGCCGGTGGTACGGCGGTGCACATCAACGCGGGTGCCGCGGCGCTCGGTGTGATCCTCGTCATCGGCAAGCGCGTCGGCTTCAAGAAGGACCCGATGCGCCCGCACAGCCTCCCGCTGGTCATGCTGGGCGCCGGCCTGCTGTGGTTCGGCTGGTTCGGCTTCAACGCCGGTTCGTGGCTCGGCAACGACGACGGCGTCGGCGCGCTGATGTTCGTCAACACCCAGGTCGCCACCGCCGCCGCCATGCTGGCCTGGCTCATCTACGAGAAGATCCGGCACGGCGCGTTCACCACGCTGGGCGCCGCCTCCGGCGCGGTCGCCGGTCTGGTCGCCATCACCCCGTCCGGCGGCGCGGTCTCCCCGCTCGGCGCGATCGCCGTCGGTGCCATCGCCGGTCTGCTGTGCGCCATGGCGGTGGGCCTGAAGTACAAGCTCGGCTACGACGACTCGCTCGACGTCGTCGGCGTCCACCTGGTCGGCGGTGTCGTCGGCTCCCTGCTGATCGGCTTCTTCGCCAGCGGCAAGGGCCAGTCCGAGGTCAAGGGTCTCTTCTACGGCGGCGGCCTCGACCAGTTCTGGAAGCAGTGCGCCGGTGTCTTCGCGGTCCTGGCCTATTCGCTGGTCGTCTCCGCGATCCTCGCCTTCATCCTCGACAAGACCATCGGAATGCGGGTCTCCGAGGACGACGAGGTGGCCGGCATCGACCAGGCCGAGCACGCCGAGACCGCATACGACTTCAGCGGTGCCGGCGGCGGTGCCGCCCGCACCGCCGCCGCCCCGGCCCCGGTCGCGGCAGCCGCGAGCAAGAAGGTGGACGCATGAAGCTCATCACCGCCGTCGTCAAGCCCCACCGGCTCGACGAGATCAAGGAAGCCCTCCAGGCCTTCGGAGTCCACGGCCTGACGGTCACCGAGGCGAGCGGCTACGGTCGTCAGCGGGGCCACACCGAGGTCTACCGCGGTGCCGAGTACACCGTCGACCTGGTCCCGAAGATCCGCATCGAGGTCCTGGCCGAGGACGACGACGCCGAGCAGCTGATCGACGTCATCGTCAAGGCCGCCCGCACCGGCAAGATCGGTGACGGCAAGGTCTGGTCCCTGCCGGTCGAGACGGCCGTACGGGTACGGACCGGCGAGCGCGGGCCCGACGCGCTCTGAGGCAGGGAAACAGAACAGGAGTCGCTGGGTGACGAGCACGGACGTTTCCAAGGATGCAGAGGACTCGGGACCCAGCGGCTACGCGGCGGCCCGGCTGCGTCTCCTCACCGAGGGGGCGCGGTCCGGGCCGCCGCGCCGTGCCGCCCTCGCGGAACTGACCGACGAGTGGCTGACCGGCCTGTTCGCGGCCGGTGCCGAGGGGCTGCGCGGCGTCTCCCTGGTCGCCGTCGGCGGCTACGGCCGCGGTGAGCTGTCCCCGCGCAGCGACCTGGATCTGCTCCTGCTGCACGACGGCGGCGACAGCAAGGCGGTGGCCGCGCTGGCCGACCGCATCTGGTACCCCGTCTGGGACCTCGGCCTCGCCCTCGACCACTCCGTGCGGACGCCGGCCGAGGCCCGCAGGACCGCCGGCGAGGACCTCAAGGTCCAGCTCGGCCTGCTGGACGCCCGGCACGTGGCGGGCGATCTCGGCCTCACGGCCGGACTGCGCACGTCGGTCCTCGCCGACTGGCGCAACCAGGCGCCCAAGCGGCTGCCCGAACTCCAGGAACTGTCCGCCGAGCGCGCCGAACGCCAGGGCGAGCTGCAGTACCTCCTGGAACCCGACCTGAAGGAGGCCCGCGGCGGGCTGCGGGACGCCACCATCCTGCGGGCCGTCGCCGCGTCCTGGCTGGCCGACGCCCCGCGCGAGGGCCTCGACGACGCCCGGCGCCGGCTCCTCGACGTACGCGACGCCCTGCATCTGACCACCGGGCGGGCGACCGACCGGCTCTCGCTCCAGGAGCAGGACCAGGTCGCCGCCGAGCTCGGGCTGCTCGACGCGGACACGCTGCTGCGGCAGGTGTACGAGGCGGCCCGTGTCATCTCGTATGCGAGTGATGTCACTTGGCGTGAAGTGGGGCGCGTGCTGAGGGCGCGCGCCGTACGGCCACGTCTGCGCGCCATGCTGGGCGGCGGGAAGCCCACCGCCGAGCGCTCCCCGCTCGCCGAGGGCGTCGTGGAGCAGGACGGCGAGGTCGTGCTCGCCCGCGCCGCACGCCCCGACCGCGACGCCGTGCTCCCCCTGCGCGCCGCGGCCGCCGCCGCTCAGGCCGGACTGCCGCTCTCCCTGCACGCCGTACGGCGGATGGCGGCGAACGTGCGCCCGCTGCCCACGCCCTGGCCCGCCGAGGCGCGTGAGCAGCTCGTCACCCTCCTGGGCTCCGGCCGGCCGACCGTCGACGTATGGGAGGCGCTGGAGGCCGAGGGGCTGATCACGCACTTCCTGCCCGACTGGGAACGGGTGCGCTGCCGCCCGCAGCGCAACGCCGTGCACATCTGGACCGTCGACCGGCATCTGATCGAGACGGCCGTGCGCGCCTCCGAGTTCACCCGCCGCGTCCACCGCCCCGACCTGCTCCTGGTCGCCGCGCTGCTGCACGACATCGGCAAGGGCTGGCCCGGCGACCACTCGGTGGCCGGCGAGATCATCGTCAAGGACGTCGCCGCGCGCATCGGCTTCGACCGCGACGACGTGGCCGTGCTCTCCACCCTCGTCCTCCACCACCTGCTGCTCGTGGAGACGGCCACCCGGCGCGACCTGGAGGACCCGGCCACCGTGCGCTCGGTCGCCGAGGCCGTCGGCTCGCAGGGCACCCTGGAGCTGCTGCACGCCCTGACCGAGGCGGACGCCCTGGCCACCGGCCCGGCGGCGTGGTCGTCCTGGCGCGGCTCCCTCGTCGCCGACCTGGTCAAACGGGTCGGCGCGGTGCTCGCCGGTGACGACCCCGACGAGCCCGAGGCCGCCGCGCCCACCGCGGAGCAGGAACGGCTCGCCATCGAGGCGATCGCCACCGGCAGCCCCGTACTGGCGCTGCGCGCCCAGACCGAGCCGCCGACCGAGGAGCAGGCACCGGACGATCCCGAGCCGCTCGGCGTGGAACTCGTCATCGCCGTCCCCGACCAGCCGGGCGTGCTGCCCGCCGTGGCCGGAGTCCTCGCCATGCACCGCCTGACCGTGCGCACCGCCGAGCTGAGGGCCCTGGACCTGCCCGACGGCGTCGAGGGCGCCGTCCTGCTGCTGAACTGGCGGGTCGCCGCCGAGTACGGCTCCCTGCCGCAGGCCGCCCGGCTCCGCGCCGACCTCGTACGGGCGCTGGACGGCTCCCTGGACGTCGCCGGCCGTCTCGCCGAGCGGGACGCGGCCTATCCACGCCGCCGGGGCGTGGTGGCACCGCCGCCGAGAGTGACCGTGCATCCGGCCGCCTCCCGGCTGGCGACGGTCATCGAGGTGCGCGCCCAGGACGCCCCGGGGCTGCTGTTCCGGATCGGCCGGGCCCTGGAGGACGCGAGCGTGCGGGTGCGCAGCGCGCACGTCAGCACCCTGGGCGCCAACGCCGTCGACGCGTTCTATGTCACAGGGCCCGAGGGGGCTCCGTTGCCCCGGGAAGAGGCGGCGGCCGTGGCACGCAAGCTGGAGGAGACATTGCGGGGCTGAACCGGGGATCCCGGCAACCTGTGCCGCCGGGATACCCTGGAGGGCGATTCCCAGCTGCCACCGACCCCGAGGACCGCGAGCGCCGTGTTCGATACTCTCTCCGATCGCCTCTCAGCGACTTTCAAGAACCTGCGCGGCAAGGGACGGCTCTCCGAGGCGGACATCGACGCCACCGCGCGCGAGATCCGTATCGCGCTCCTCGAAGCGGACGTGGCGCTGCCCGTCGTCCGCACGTTCATCAAGAACGTCAAGGAGCGTGCCCTCGGCGCCGAGGTCTCCAAGGCGCTGAACCCGGCCCAGCAGGTCCTGAAGATCGTCAACGACGAGCTCGTGACGATCCTCGGTGGCGAGACCCGCCGCCTGCGCTTCGCCAAGCAGCCGCCGACCGTGATCATGCTGGCCGGTCTCCAGGGCGCCGGTAAGACCACCCTCGCGGGCAAGCTCGCCCACTGGCTGAAGGAGCAGGGCCACTCGCCGCTGCTCGTCGCCGCCGACCTCCAGCGCCCGAACGCCGTGAACCAGCTCAGCGTCGTCGCCGAGCGCGCCGGCGTCGCGGTCTACGCACCCGAGCCGGGCAACGGCGTCGGCGACCCGGTCAAGGTCGCCAAGGACTCCATCGAGCACGCCAAGGCCAAGGTCCACGACATCGTGATCGTGGACACCGCCGGCCGCCTGGGCATCGACCAGGAGATGATGCAGCAGGCCGCGGACATCCGTGACGCGGTCTCGCCGGACGAGATCCTCTTCGTCGTCGACGCGATGATCGGCCAGGACGCGGTCAACACCGCCGAGGCCTTCCGCGACGGCGTCGGCTTCGACGGCGTGGTGCTCTCCAAGCTCGACGGTGACGCCCGCGGTGGTGCCGCCCTGTCGATCCGCCAGATCACCGGCAAGCCGATCATGTTCGCGTCGAACGGCGAGAAGCTCGACGAGTTCGACGCCTTCCACCCGGACCGGATGGCCTCCCGCATCCTCGACATGGGTGACCTGCTCACCCTGATCGAGCAGGCGGAGAAGACCTTCGACCAGGCCGAAGCCCAGAAGATGGCGGAGAAGCTGGCCTCCAAGAAGGGCCAGGACTTCACCCTCGACGACTTCCTGGCCCAGATGGAGCAGGTCAGGAAGATGGGCTCCATCTCCAAGCTGCTCGGCATGCTCCCGGGCATGGGCCAGATCAAGGACCAGATCAACAACCTGGACGAGCGGGACGTCGACCGCACGGCCGCCATCATCAAGTCGATGACCCCGGCCGAGCGCCAGGAGCCGACGATCATCAACGGCTCCCGCCGCGCCCGTATCGCCAAGGGTTCCGGCGTCGAGGTCAGCGCGGTCAAGAACCTCGTCGAGCGGTTCTTCGAGGCCCGCAAGATGATGTCCCGCATGGCCCAGGGCGGCGGCATGCCCGGGATGCCGGGGATGCCGGGCATGGGCGGCGGTCCGGGCCGGACCAAGAAGCAGCCGAAGAAGGCCAAGGGCAAGCAGCGCTCCGGCAACCCGATGAAGCGCAAGCAGCAGGAGCAGGAGGAGGCCGCCCGCCGGGCCGCCGCGGCGCAGGCCGGGGGCGCCCTCGGACTGCCGGGCCAGCAGGCCGGCCAGGACTTCGAGCTGCCGGACGAGTTCAAGAAGTTCATGGGCTGACGGCTCTCGCAGGACCGTCTCCTCCCGTACGCGGCAAGGGCGTCCCTCTCCACGAGGGGCGCCCTTTGCGCGTGCCATGGCCCGCTGTCTGCCGTAACGTCCAGATATGAGCGATGCGGCGCCACCACGCAAGGCCCCTGACCAGCCGTGGCGCACCGAGGGCACCCCGGACGAGCCACCCAGGAAGTCCGGCGGCCGGCGCCCACGCGGCCGCTGGTGGAGCCTGCTGGTCACCGGCGTGATCGTGTTCCTGCTGGCGTACATCGGACTGACGTACCTCGACGAGGGCAGCGAGCCGACGATCTCCTACACGGAGTTCAGCCGGCAGGTCGACGACGGCAACGTCTCCAAGATCTACTCCAAGGGCGACGCCATCCAGGGCGAGCTGAAGAGCTCCAGGGACAACCCCGAGGGCGACGGCAAGTACACCAAGTTCAAGACCCAGCGCCCGGCCTTCGCCGACGACGACCTCTGGCAGGAGCTGAGCAGGAACGACGTCACGGTGACCGCGCAGCCGGTCGTGAAGCAGCGCGGCCTCCTGGTCAACCTGCTGATCTCGCTCGCGCCCCTCGTGATCATCGTCGCGTTGTGGCTCTTCATCGCCCGGCGGTTCGCCGGCGGCCGGGGCGGCGCGGGCGGCATGTTCGGGCGCAAGGCGCCGCCCAAACCGGTCGAGCTTCTGCCGGGCAAGCACCGCACGACGTTCGCCGACGTGGCCGGCATCGACGAGGTCAAGGGCGAGCTGGACGATGTCGTCGACTTCCTCGAACACCCCGACGCCTATCGCAGGATGGGCGCGAAGATGCCCCGCGGCGTGCTGCTCGCGGGCTCGCCCGGCACCGGCAAGACCCTGCTGGCGCGGGCGGTGGCCGGTGAGGCGGGCGTGCCGTTCTTCTCCGCCTCGGCGTCCGAGTTCATCGAGATGATCGTCGGAGTCGGCGCCTCACGGGTGCGCGAGCTGTTCGCCGAGGCCCGCAAGGTGGCGCCGTCGATCATCTTCATCGACGAGATCGACACCATCGGCCGGGTGCGCAGCGGCGGCGCCTCGGTCAGCGGTCACGACGAGCGCGAGCAGACGCTGAACCAGATCCTCACCGAGATGGACGGCTTCTCCGGCTCCGAGGGCGTGATCGTCATCGCCGCGACCAACCGCGCCGACATCCTGGACCCGGCGCTCACCCGGCCCGGCCGCTTCGACCGGGTCGTCAACGTCTCCCCGCCGGACCGCCGCGGACGCGAGGCGATCCTCGGGATCCACACCCGCGACATCCCGCTCGCCGAGGACGTGGACCTCGTCCAGCTGGCCCGCAAGACGCCCGGCATGACCGGTGCGGATCTGGCCAACCTCGCCAACGAGGGGGCGCTGCTCGCGGTCAAGCGGGGCCAGGAACAGGTCACCGCCGCAGACCTCTCCGAGGCCCTGGAGAAGGTGCAGCTGGGCGCCGAACGCACCCTCGTGATGCCCGAGGAGGACCGCCGCCGCACCGCGTTCCACGAGAGCGGGCACGCCCTGCTCGGCATGCTCCAGCCGGGCGCCGACCCCGTCCGCAAGATCACCATCGTGCCGCGCGGCCGGGCGCTCGGCGTGACGATGTCGACCCCGGAGGTGGAGCGGTACGCGCACTCGGAGGAGTACCTGCGCGGCCGGATCATCGGCGCCCTGGGCGGCATGGCCGCCGAGGACGTGGTCTACGGGGTCGTCACCACCGGCGCGGAGAACGACCTCGAACAGGTCACCCACATCGCACGCGGGATGGTGGCCCGCTGGGGCATGAGTGAGCGCGTGGGCCGGCTGTCGGCCCTGCCGAGCGACGCCCAGCAGGCGTACGGGCTCTCCGCCGCGCCGCAGACACTCGACGCCATCGACGCCGAGATGCGCCGGATCGTCGACGACTGCTACGAGGAGGCGCTCCGCAAGCTCCGCGACCACCGCGGCCGGCTGGACGCGCTCGCGGAGGCCCTGCTGGAGCACGAGACGCTGGAGGAGGCCGACGCCTACCGGATCGCGGGGATCACCCGGCTGAAGAAGGACGAGGCCGAGTAGAGCCACGCCCGGTGGGGTCGCCCGCCCGGGCTCAGGGCACGCGCGCGATCAGGTACCGGAACACGTTCGGCATCCACACCGTGCCGTCCCGCCGCTGGTGCGGATGCAGCGCCTCGGCCAACTCCTTGTCGACCTGGACCTGGTCGGTCGCCCGGATCGCCGCGTCGAACAACCCTGTCGACAGCAGCCCCCGTACGGCACTGTCGACGTCGGCGTAGCCGAAGGGGCAGGCCACCCGCCCCGAACCGTCGGGCCGTAGGCCCGCGCGGTGGGCGACCTCCTCCAGGTCGTCGCGCAGGGCCGGGCGCCAACTCCCCGTGCTGCGCAGGGGCTCGGCCAGCTTGGTCGCGACCCGCAGCACCGACGACGTGGCGCAGCGCTCCGGCGGGCCCCAGCCCGCGAGCACCACCGGCGCCCCCCGCTCGGCGAGCGGGGTGACGGCCGCGAGCCCTTCGCCGAGGCCCTCCGAGTCCCCCGCGAGGCACCCGATCGGCTCGAAGGCGGTCACCAGGGTGTACGCGGGCGTCTCCGCGCCGGCCGCGTCCTCGGGCGAGCCGTCGACGAGTCGGACGTCGCCCCCCGCGCGGGTGTCCCAGGCCGCGGGCAGCAGACGCTGCCGGGCGAGCGTCAGTCGTTCGGGGGAGCCGGTCTCGACACCGGTGACGGCCGCGCCTCTGGACGCCGCCATCAGCAGGGCCAGCCCGCTGCCGCAGCCCAGGCCCAGCAGCCGGGTGTCCGGGCCCACTTCCAGTCGCTCGTAGACGGCCTCGTAGAGCGGCACCAGCATCCGCTCCTGGATCTCGGACCAGTCACGCGCGCGTGCACACGGGTCCACACGGGGTGTCGCGCCCGTATGGGAGAGGTGCTGCCGCACGAGCGTAGGTGTCATGTAAAGCGCCCCATTCCGCCGAGAGTTGTCCCTGTGCCCGATGCCGTAGCGCCCTGTGACGAGGCGCTCACGCTCCCCCGTATGCCAGGAAACTCCGCGCCATGCGTCGCGTCCAGGGGTCTCGGGGCCCTGCTTGCGGGATCCGGCCGTCCGTGGCCGAAATTCACATTCCGGCAACATGGGCCCGTACCATCTGGCCATGGCAAAGGCACCCGTTCTTACGCCACGGGCACATGACTTCCCGCGCTGGTACCAGGACGTCGTCAGCAAGGGCGAGCTGGCGGACAACGGTCCGGTGCGCGGCACGATGGTGATCCGGCCGTACGGGTACGGGCTGTGGGAGCGGATGCAGGCCGAGATGGACGCCCGCATCAAGCGCGCCGGTGCCTCCAACGCCTACTTCCCGCTCTTCATCCCGCAGTCGTACCTGAGGCGGGAGGCCGAGCACGTCGAGGGCTTCGCGCCCGAACTCGCCGTCGTCACGCACGGCGGCGGCAAGGAGCTCGAGGAGCCCGTCGTCGTCCGGCCCACCTCCGAGACGATCATCAACGACTACTTCGCCAAGTGGGTGCAGAGCTACCGCGACCTGCCGCTGCTGATCAACCAGTGGGCCAACGTGGTGCGTTGGGAGATGCGCCCGCGCGTGTTCCTGCGGACGACGGAGTTCCTCTGGCAGGAGGGCCACACCGCCCACGCCACCTACGAGGACGCCCGGGACTACGCCGCCCACATCCACCGGGAGGTGTACGCCGACTTCATGGTCGGCGTCCTGGGCATCGACGTGGTGCTCGGCCGCAAGACCGCGAGCGAGCGCTTCGCCGGGGCGATCAACACCCTCACCCTCGAAGCGATGACGGGCGACGGCAAGGCCCTCCAGATGGGCACCAGCCACGAGCTCGGCCAGAACTTCGCCAAGGCCTTCCACACCCGCTACCTGTCGAAGGAGGGCCGCGAGGAGTACGTCTGGCAGACCTCCTGGGGCTCCTCCACCCGGATGGTCGGCGGCCTGATCATGGCCCACGGCGACGACGACGGACTGCGGGTGCCGCCGCGGCTCGCGCCCGTCCAGGCGGTCGTCCTCGCGATCAAGGGGGACGAGCCGGTTCTGGCCAAGGTCCGCGAGATCGGCGACCGGCTGCGCGCCGCGGGCGTCCGCGTCCACGTCGACGACCGCACGGACACGCCGTTCGGGCGCCGCGCGGTCGACTGGGAACTCAAGGGCGTGCCGGTACGGATCGAGGTCGGGCCCCGTGACCTGGAGAGCGGCACGGCGATGCTCGCCCGGCGGATCCCGGGCGGCAAGGAGCCCGTCGCGCTCGACGCCATGGCCGGGCTGCTGCCCGCGATCCTGGAGGAGGACCAGGCTCTGCTGCTGCGCCAGTCCCGCGAGCGGCGCGAATCCCGCACCTCGGACGTGGCGACGATCGAGGAGGCCGTCGAGGCCACCGGCGCCGGCGGCTGGGCGCGCCTGCCGTGGGCCACGCTCGGCGAAGAAGGCGAGGCCAGACTGGCCGCGCATGCCGTGACCGTACGGTGTCTGGTCGCCGAGGACGGGTCGGTGCCGGACGCCGACGACGCACCCGGTAACGTCGCCGTCGTCGCGCGCGCTTACTGAGGTGACGCTCCTGGGGAGCGAGAGCGACCGAAACGCCTCTTGCGCATTCGCGAACCACACGGGGTCCGGCGGGTGGACACGGGCTACTCGTCGGCGCGTACGTCAGACTACGCACCAGCTTGGTATGAGCTGTGAGGCTTCTCCGCAGATCGGCGCACCCGCCCTCGTCGTGGCGCATCATTCGCAACTGACGGGTACGTGCAAATTATTTGGGATGCCCCGGAATCGGAACACTGCGGCACTCCGGCTCGTTGTCATTACGTGAGCACGACACAGACACCACCTGTACTCGCCGCAGAGCTGGCGCAGGCGTGGGCCGACATTCAGCGGTACCACCCCGAGCTGCCGGATCTCGCCGCGCCAGAGTCCCTGATCGGGGAGTCGTCGTCCGCGTGCGGTCACGAGCTCTCCTTCGAGCGACTGCTTCACGAGGCAGTCCATGGCATCGCCGCCGCGCGCGGCGTCCGCGACACCTCCCGCGCCGGCCGCTACCACAACCGCAGATTCCTCTCGATCGCCGAGGAGCTGGGCCTGGACCACCCCGAGGAGCCGCATCCGAGCAGCGGCTTCTCCCTGGTCACGCTCAACCCCGAGGCGAAGCGGCGCTACCGGCCGACCATCGAACGCCTCCAGCGCGCGCTGAAGGCCCACACCGCGGCGACCTCGGCCGACACGAGCCGGACCTTCCGGGGCCCGGCCGCCCGTCACGGTTCCTCCGGTGGCGGCGTCCGCGTCAAGGCGGTCTGCGACTGCGGCCGCAACGTCCGCGTCGTCCCCTCGGTCCTGGCCCAGGCCCCGATCGTGTGCGGCGGCTGCGGAAAGCCGTTCCGGATCCCCGAGGTGGTCGGAGCGGCGTAACAGCGCCTCGTCGTCGGGCACCGGCATCTCGTGGCTGCCGGTCGGGACGTATGGCGTACGGACGCCGGCGCGTCGGGGTGCCGCCGTGACCCGCAGGGCCTGCGGGCAGTCGTGTCGCCGGGCGGCACGGGTGGACGGCACCCCGCAGGCGGCGGGCTGCGCGGCCGACCCCCACGGCACCCGGAACGCCGGGTGCCTCGCAGTCGTGCCCGAGCACGGCTCCCGCCCCCTCGGCCAAGGTGACCCGCGGGGTGTGGCACAATGGCTAGCTGTACTCGACAGCCGCACAGGACCCCTCTCTCCTCCGGCTGACGCGTCCATCGGGCACTCGGGTACCGCAACCCCACGCGGCTCTCTCGCCGTGCCCAACCACGTCAAAACCAGGAGAACCCACTCCCGTGGCAGTCAAGATCAAGCTGAAGCGTCTGGGCAAGATCCGTTCGCCTCACTACCGCATCGTCGTCGCCGACTCCCGCACCCGCCGTGACGGCCGTGCGATCGAGGAGATCGGCAAGTACCACCCGACCTACAACCCGTCGGTCATGGAGGTGGACGCCGAGCGTGTGGCGTACTGGCTGGGTGTCGGCGCGCAGCCGACCGAGCCCGTCCTCGCCATTCTGAAGAAGACCGGCGACTGGCAGAAGTTCAAGGGCGAGCCCGCCCCGGCTCCGCTGCTCGTCGCCGAGCCGAAGAAGGCGCGCCCGTCGTTCGAGGCCCTCAGCGGCGACGACGAGGGCAAGGGTGAGGCGATCACCCAGAAGAAGAAGGCGGAGAAGAAGGACGAGGCTGCCGCCGAGTCCGAGTCGGCCGAGGCCTGAGCATGCTCGAGGAGGCTCTCGAGCACCTCGTGAAGGGCATCGTCGACAACCCTGACGATGTGCAGGTCGCGTCCCGCAACCTGCGTCGCGGGCGCGTGCTCGAGGTCCGGGTCCACCCCGACGACCTCGGCAAGGTGATCGGCCGTAACGGCCGCACCGCGCGTGCTCTGCGCACCGTCGTGGGCGCCATCGGCGGCCGCGGTGTCCGCGTCGACCTCGTCGACGTGGACCACGTCCGCTGACGCCGAACACAGCACCGGCTCGGGCCGGGGAGGGCCACTGGGCCTTCCCCGGCCCGCAGTCGTATGAGCCTCGCGGCTCGTCGTGCGGGCTTCGAGGTCCGTCGTGCGGGCTCCGTGGCCCCTCCTGCGAGCCCCGCGGCCCGCAGTCGTCCGTCAGTCCGACAGGAGAGCAAGCACAGTGCAGCTGGTAGTCGCACGGATCGGCCGCGCCCACGGCATCAAGGGCGAGGTCACCGTCGAGGTACGTACGGACGAGCCGGAGCTCCGGCTCGCCCCCGGCGCCGTACTCACCACCGATCCCGCCTCCGCGGGCCCGCTCACCATCGAGACCGGCCGTGTCCACAGCGGCCGCCTCCTCCTGCGCTTCGAGGGCGTGCGCGACCGCACCGCCGCCGAGGAACTGCGCAACATCCTCCTGATCGCCGAGGTCGACCCGGACGCGCTGCCCGAGGAGGAGGACGAGTACTACGACCACCAGCTCATGGACCTGGACGTGGTCACCGCCGACGGCGTCGAGGTCGGCCGGATCACCGAGATCTCGCACCTGCCCTCCCAGGACCTGTTCATCGTCGAGCGGCCCGACGGGAGCGAGGTGATGATCCCCTTCGTCGAGGAGATCGTCGCGGAGATCGACCTGGAGGAGCAGCGGGCGGTCATCACCCCGCCGCCGGGCCTGATCGACGACCGGGCCGAGATCGTCTCGACGCGCGACGCGGAGGCCGAGGGCTGATGCGGCTCGACGTCGTCACGATCTTCCCCGAGTACCTGGAGCCGCTGAACGTCTCCCTGGTCGGCAAGGCACGCGCGCGTGGGCAGCTCAATGTCCAGGTGCACGACCTGCGGGACTGGACGTACGACCGCCACAACACGGTCGACGACACCCCCTACGGCGGCGGGCCGGGCATGGTCATGAAGACCGACCCCTGGGGCGACGCGCTGGACTCCGTCCTGGCGGAGGGCTACGAGCGGGGCGCCGGCGCGCCCACGCTGATCGTGCCCACCCCGAGCGGCCGCCCGTTCACCCAGGAACTCGCCGTCGAACTCTCCGAGCGCCCCTGGCTGATCTTCACGCCGGCCCGCTACGAGGGCATCGACCGCCGCGTCATCGACGAGTACGCCACCCGCATGCCCGTCCACGAGGTGTCCATCGGCGACTACGTCCTCGCCGGCGGCGAGGCGGCCGTCCTGGTCATCACGGAGGCCGTGGCGCGCCTGCTGCCCGGCGTGCTCGGCAACGCCGAGTCCCACCGGGACGACTCCTTCGCGCCCGGCGCGATGGCGAGCCTCCTGGAGGGCCCCGTCTACACCAAGCCCCCCGAGTGGCGCGGCCGGGACATCCCCGACGTGCTGCTCAGCGGCCACCACGGCAAGATCGCCCGCTGGCGCCGCGACGAGGCGCTCAGGCGTACGACCGCCAACCGGCCCGACCTCATCGCACGCTGCGACCCCAGAGCCTTCGACAAGAAGGACCGCGAGATGCTCTCCATCCTGGGCTGGACGCCCGACCCGGAGGGGGAGCCGTTCGGCCGATTTTGGCGCAGGACCGAGGGCGTGGAAGAATAGGCCGCTGTTGTGCGCCGTCCGGCGTGCGCCCCTGCCACAGGGGGACACGACGCCCGCCCCGACGCCCACGACACTCTCACCGAACATCTAGTTCCGTTGATGACCTGTGGCATCAGCGAAGAAAGCAGACGAAATGTCTCACCTGCTCGACTCCGTCGACGCCGCGTCGCTGCGCAGCGACGTCCCGGCCTTCCGCCCCGGCGACACCGTCAACGTCCACGTCCGCGTCATCGAGGGCAACCGCTCCCGTGTGCAGCAGTTCAAGGGCGTTGTGATCCGTCGCCAGGGTGCCGGCGTGCGCGAGACCTTCACGGTCCGCAAGGTCTCCTTCTCCGTCGGCGTCGAGCGCACCTTCCCGGTGCACACCCCGATCGTGGAGAAGATCGAGCTCGTCACCAAGGGTGACGTGCGTCGCGCCAAGCTGTACTACCTGCGCGAGCTGCGCGGCAAGGCGGCGAAGATCAAGGAGAAGCGCGAGAACTGAGCGCTTCAGGGGGATCGCCCCCGCGGGGTCCCGAGCGGGGCCGGATAACATCTGGCCCCGATGGACACCGAAGCACAGCCCACGGAGCGCGACCGCTCCTCCAGCCCTTCCGAACCCGAGGACATCTCGGAGTCGGAGGGCCCGGAGGGACGGTCGCGCTTCGCGTTGGTGCCGCGGATCGCCGAGTGGCTGCCGGGCGGGCGGATCAGCCTGACCCTGCTGGTCCTGCTCGTGTTTCTGCTGCTGCTCAACTCGTTCGTGGTACGGCCGTTCGAGATTCCCAGCGGATCCATGGAGTCCGGATTGAGGATCGGGGACCGCGTTCTCGTAAATAAGTTGGCGTACCGTTTCGGTGCCGATCCGCGGCGCGGTGATGTTGTGGTGTTCGACGGATCCGGGTATTTCGGGGATGCGGACTACATCAAACGCGTTGTGGGTGTGGGGGGAGACCACGTGGTCTGCTGTGACAAGGAGGGGAGGATCCAGGTGAACGGCCGGTCGGTCGACGAGTCGACGTTCCTGTACGCCGGCGACAGCCCGTCCCAGGTCCGCTTCGACGTCGTCGTGCCCGACGGCAGCCTGTTCGTCCTCGGCGACCACCGCAGCGCCTCCAGCGACTCCCGCGACCATCTGGGCTCGCCCGGCGGCGGCATGATCCCGGTCGACGACGTCATCGGCCGCGCCGACTGGATCGTCTGGCCGACCGCGCACTGGACCCGACTCCAGCGTCCCGACGCGTACGCGCGCGTGCCCGCCGCCGAGGCCGAGGGGGCGCTGGGCGCCGGCCGGAGCGCCCCTCGGGCGCAGGCATCCGGTGGGGCGGGCGCGCATGGGTAACCGTGGCAAGCCCCGCGGCGTCCCCAGCAGCGCGGCGGACAATCTCCTGCCCACCGGCTCCCGGCGCGCGTCCGGCCCCGCCGGCGGCCGCACGCGCGCGGAGCGGCGCAAGCTCCAGCGCAAGGTCAAACGACGGCGCAGGCGTTCGGCGATCAAGGAGATACCCCTCCTCGTCGGCGTCGCGGTCCTCATAGCGCTGGTCCTGAAGACCTTCCTCGTCCAGGCCTTCGTGATCCCCTCCGGCTCCATGGAGGCGACGATCCAGATCGGCGACCGTGTCCTGGTCGACAAGCTCACCCCCTGGTTCGGCTCCAAGCCGCAGCGCGGTGACGTCGTCGTCTTCAAGGACCCCGGCGGCTGGCTCCAGGACGAGCAGACGACGGTGAAGAAGGAGGATCCCGTCGTCGTCAAGCAGGTCAAGGAGGCGCTCACCTTCATCGGCCTGCTGCCGTCCGACGACGAGAAGGATCTGATCAAGCGCGTCGTCGGCGTCGGCGGCGACCGCGTCAAGTGCTGTGACACGCAGGGCCGGGTCACCGTCAACGGGGTTCCCCTGAACGAGGACTATCTGTACCCCGGCAACGCCCCCTCCGAGGCGAAGTTCGACATCACCGTCCCGCAGGGCCGCCTGTGGGTGATGGGCGACCACCGGGCCAACTCCGCGGACTCCCGCGTACACCAGGACCAGGACTACGGCGGCACGGTCTCCGAGGAGGAGGTCGTCGGACGGGCGATGTGGATCGCCTGGCCGCTCGGGCACTGGACCACCCTGGAGGAGCCGAACACCTACGCTTCGGTCGCCGACTCGGGGACGGGGTCGACCGCGTCTCCCCGGCTGTCGCATAGGGTTGCTTCCGACGATTCGAACGGAACGATCCAGCTCCCGACCCCTGCGGAACTCCCGCTCGTTATGGGAGTGGTGGGCCTGCGTCGTCTATGGGGCAGGCAGCGGCACAGAGTAAGGAGTTGGCGTGGGGGATGTGGCGGTTGGCGCACGGTCCGGGCACGACGGCGAGGAGCACCGCGGACACCCCGTGGAAGCAGCCGACCCGGCCGCGGACGGCGCCGTGACCTCCGGGAATGAGCCCGGTTCTGACGGCGACGGCGGAGGGTCGGGCGGGCAGCCCCCGACCGACGGCCAGGGGTCGGGCGGGGCCGCCCCCGCGAAGAAGCAGCGCTCCTTCTGGAAGGAGCTGCCGATCCTGATCGGTATCGCGCTCGTCCTCGCGCTGCTGATCAAGACATTCCTGGTGCAGGCTTTCTCGATCCCCTCGGACTCGATGCAGAACACCCTCCAGCAGGGTGACCGCGTCCTGGTCGACAAACTCACCCCCTGGTTCGGCTCCGAGCCCGAGCGCGGCGAGGTCGTCGTCTTCCACGACCCCGACAACTGGCTGGCCGGCGAGCCGACCCCGGATCCCAACGCCCTGCAGACCTTCCTGAGCTGGATCGGCCTGATGCCGTCCGCCGAGGAGAAGGACCTCATCAAGCGCGTCGTCGGTGTCGGCGGCGACACGGTCAAGTGCGAGGGCACCGGCCCGCTCACGGTGAACGGCAAGGCGCTCAACGAGCCGTACGTGTACCCCGGCAACACGCCGTGCAGCCAGGACGAACAGGGCGGCCAGTTCACGGTGAAGGTCCCGAAGGGCTTCATCTGGGTCATGGGTGACCACCGGCAGAACTCCCGGGACTCGCGCTACAACCAGTCCGACGCGAACCACGGCATGGTCCCCGTCGACAAGGTCGTCGGCCGCGCCATCGTCATCGCCTGGCCGATCAACCGCTGGGACACCCTGCCGGTCCCGGACACCTTCGAGCAGAACCTGAACGCCCGCTCCGCGGCCCTCACGGTCGCGCCGCAGGGGCTGGCGCTGGCGGGTGCGATGCCGTTCGTCCTCTGGCGCCGGCGTCAGGTCGCGGCGGCGGAGACCCGCTGAGCGCGGCTGCCGCGCCCCGGGCCCGGCTCCGGTCGGCGCCCGGCGCTGGGGAAAGCTTTGCCGAGCCGGTGGTTCCGGGCGCTCGGGAGGGGCTGACCCCTGTCGGTACCGCCGGGTAGGGTGCGGATCCATGGGTGGCGAGAGCACGACACGTACGGCGCCGCGTGACGGTGGCGCGAACAGGGGCCCGGCGGGCAGCCGGACCGGACAGCGGTTGTCCGGACTGGCCGTGGCGCTGGGCCTGGTGCTGTTCCTGGGCGGGTTCGCCTGGGGAGCGGTGGTCTACCGGCCGTACACCGTGCCCACCAGTTCGATGGCGCCGACGATCGGCGCGGGTGCGCGGGTCCTGGCCGAGCGCGTCGACGGCGACGAGGTCCGCCGGGGCGACGTCGTCGTCTTCACCGACAAGACCTGGGTGACCAACGCGCCCGTCGTCAAGCGCGTGGTCGCGACCGGCGGCGACAAGGTCGCCGTGACGGACGGCAAGCTGACCGTCAACGACAAGAAGATCGACGAGCCGTACCTCGCCGACGACGACCTGGCCGATCTCCAGAACTTCCCGACCGTGACCGTGCCGGAGGGCAGGCTCTTCCTCCTCGGCGACGAGCGCAGCGGTTCCCTGGACTCCTCGGCGCACCTCACGGACGCCGCCGGCGGCACCGTGGCCCGCAGCGCCGTCTCGGCCCGGGTGGACGCCGTCGTGTGGCCCATGAGCGGCATGCTGGAGCGCCCCACGGGCTTCGAGCAGCTCGGCGCGCTGTCGGCCCAGGGGCCGCTGCGGACGATGGTCGCGCTCATCGTGGTGGGCGGTGTGCTGGTCCTGGCCGGCGGGGCGTACGGCCCCCTCGAGAAGCGGCTCGTGGGCCGCTCCCGCGCACGGACGGGGCTCGCGGGTGCCCGCTGAGGCGGAGCAGGGGCACGACGACGGGCTGCGCAAGGTCGCCCGGGTGGTACTCCTCGACCCTCAGGACCGCATCCTGCTCCTGCACGGCCACGAGCCGGAGGATCCGGCCGACGACTGGTGGTTCACGCCCGGCGGAGGACTGGAGGGCGACGAGACGCGAGAAGAGGCCGCACTGCGGGAACTCGCGGAGGAGACGGGCATCACGGAGGTCGACCTCGGCCCCGTGCTGTGGCGGCGCATGTGCTCGTTCCCGTTCGCGGGACGCCGCTGGGACCAGGACGAGTGGTACTACCTGGCGCGTACGACACAGACGGCGACCCGGGCCCTGGCCCTCACCGAGCTGGAGCGTCGCAGCGTCGCCGGTGCACGCTGGTGGACGTGGCAGGAACTTGCCCGAGCGCATGAGACGGTGTATCCGACCAGACTCGCCGAACTGCTGCGCACACTGCTCGACGAAGGTCCCCCCGCCGGGCCCGTGACCCTTGACCGCGAAATTGTCTAGGTGCTGACGGGACTGGCGCACAATGGTGGGATCGCACGGCTGAAGGGGAACATGCCATGAGCGCCGAGGACCTCGAGAAGTACGAGACCGAGATGGAGCTCAAGCTCTATCGGGAGTACCGAGATGTCGTCGGTCTGTTCAAGTATGTGATCGAGACCGAGCGGCGCTTCTACCTGACCAACGACTACGAGATGCAGGTGCACTCGGTCCAGGGTGAGGTGTTCTTCGAGGTGTCCATGGCGGACGCCTGGGTGTGGGACATGTACCGGCCGGCGCGGTTCGTGAAGCAGGTTCGGGTGCTCACGTTCAAGGACGTGAACATTGAAGAACTCAACAAGAGCGATCTGGAACTTCCGGGCGGGTGACGTTCACTCGCCGGAGTGAGGAAGTTATCCACAGTCGCGCACCTGTCCACCAAGATCCAATAGCTCGCTGAGCCGCTCGCATTGTTGGCGCCGGAGGTGGTGCCGACATGAACGCACGCAGTGCACTCGGCAGGTACGGCGAGGACCTGGCCGCGAGGCGGCTGGTCGAGTCCGGGATGACGGTGCTGGAGCGCAACTGGCGCTGTGGCAGGGCCGGAGAGATCGACATCGTGGCGCAGGACGGCGACGTCCTGGTCGTCTGCGAGGTGAAGACACGCAGGAAGGGTGCCTTCGAGCATCCGATGGCCGCGGTGACCCCGGAGAAGGCGGAGCGCCTCCGGGGCCTCGCGGAAAGCTGGATCCACTCCCACGGGGGCGCACCACCGGGAGGCGTCCGAATCGACCTGATCGGCGTCCTCCTGCCCGAGCGGGGCGCTCCCGTCCTGGAGCACGCGCGGGGGGTGGCCTGAATGGGGTTCGCCCGTACGTGCTCGGTGGCGCTGGTCGGCGTCGAGGGTGTCGTGGTCGAGGTCCAGGCGGATCTGGAGCCCGGCGTCGCGGCGTTCGCACTGGTGGGCCTGCCGGACAAGAGCCTGACGGAGAGCAAGGACCGCGTGCGCGCGGCGGTCGTGAACTCGGGTGTCGCGTGGCCTCAGAAGAAGCTGACCGTCGGCCTGAGCCCGGCCTCCGTGCCGAAGAGCGGCAGTGGCTTCGACCTGGCCGTCGCCGCGGCGGTCCTCGGGGCGGCCGAGCGGATCGACCCTCGCGTGCTCGCCGACATCGTGATGATCGGGGAACTGGGCCTCGACGGACGGGTCCGACCGGTGCGAGGTGTCCTGCCGGCGGTGCTCGCCGCGGCGGATGCGGGATACGAGCAGGTGGTCGTACCCGAGTGCGCGGTGCCGGAGGCGTCACTCGTGCCGGGTGTCTCGGTGCTGGGTGTGCGGAGCCTGCGCCAGCTCATCGCGGTCCTCACCGATGAGCCCGTCCCGGACGAGGAACCGGTCTCGGGCGAGATCCGCCCGGACCCGTTCCTGGCGGGGCTGGCACTCCCGGGTACCGGGCTCGGCTCGGTCACGAGCGGTCACACACCGGACCTGGCGGACGTCGCGGGCCAGCAGGTGGCCCGAGCGGCCCTGGAGGTGGCGGCGGCGGGGCGGCATCACGTCTTCTTCAAGGGCCCACCCGGAGCCGGCAAGACCATGCTGGCCGAACGGCTTCCGGGTCTGCTGCCGGAGCTGAGCCGACAGGAGTCGCTGGAGGTCACAGCGGTGCATTCGGTGGCAGGCATCCTTCCGCCCGGTCACCCTCTGGTCGACATCCCGCCCTACTGCGCTCCGCACCACTCGGCGACCATGGCCTCGCTCGTCGGTGGCGGCAACGGCCTTCCGAGGCCGGGCGCGGTGTCCCTGTCACACAACGGGGTGCTGTTTCTCGACGAGGCCGCAGAGTTCCACAGCAGCGTCCTGGACGCGTTGCGTCAGCCGCTGGAATCCGGCCACGTCGTGATCGCCAGGGCGGCCGGGATACTGCGGATGCCCGCGAGGTTCCTCATGGTCCTGGCGGCCAATCCATGCCCCTGCGGTCGGCACGGTCGAGGTGAGGACATCTGCGAATGCCGGCCCTCCTCGATCAAGCGATACCGCGCCCGACTGTCAGGCCCGCTGATGGATCGCGTGGACCTCCGGGTGACGGTCGAGCCGGTCGCCCGGGCCGAACTGCTCCAGCTCCACACGGGCGCGGAGACGACGGCAACGGTGGCCGAACGCGTCAAAGCCGCTCGGGAACGAGCAGCCAGGCGCTACGAGGGAACGCCCTGGCGCACCAACAGCGAAGTGCCCGGCCATGAGCTGCGCACTCGGTGGCACGTTCAGCCGGGAGCCCTGCGGAAGGCCGAGGAGGACCTCGACCGGGGCCTCCTCACGGCGCGCGGTCTGGACCGGGTCCTGCGCGTGGCGTGGACCCTGGCCGACCTGGCGGCTCGCGACCGGCCCTCGGCGAACGACGTGAACTGGGCCCTCGAACTGCGCACCGGCGTCCGGCGCGGCGCGGTGCTGGAGGGGATCGGAACATGAGCGGCTGCGGAGAACATCGACGTGACCGAGCTGGAGCGCCGCTGGACCGCCCCGTGACAAGCGGCGAGGGCGAACGCACTCCCTTTGGCGGTGAGTCAGGGGCGGCTACCGGCGGGGATCGCTCCGCCGCGGTATTCCCTGACCGCGATCCGCCGGCCGACTCGCCGCACCTCGACCATGCCGAGGACCTCCAACCACACCGAGGGGCAGCTGTCCGCCCCACGGCACAGCATGTGGATCTGCTTGCCGGCCCGGGCGGCCGCGGAGCAGCGGACGGACGGGAGACGGTGGATGAGCGCCCTCGCGCCGGGTCCGGCGGGCGCGGGCCGCAGGGGGACGGCGAACTGCTCGATCGGGTCTTTCTCAGCCGTGTCGTCGAGCCCGGGGACGAGGTCGTCGGGCGGTGGGTGCGGGAGTTCGGGGTGGGGGAGGTGGTGCGGCGAGTGCGCGCGGGGACGGAACCCCTGCCCGGGGTGAGTTTCAAGCGGTGGGAGGGACTGCGGGCTCGCGGAGTGCGGGCCGAGCCCGGGGCCGATCTCGCTGTCGCACGGGAGGCGGGGGTGCGGTTCGTGTGTCCGGGGGACGTGGAGTGGCCCGGACAGCTCGATGACCTGGGGGACGCCCGGCCCGTCGGACTGTGGGTGCGGGGGCCGGCCAGCCTGCGGATGTGGGCCCTGAAGTCCGTGGCCGTGGTCGGAGCGCGCGCCTGCACCGAGTACGGCGCCCACATGGCGACCACCCTCGCCGCCGGTCTCGCC
This sequence comes from Streptomyces sp. Y7, assembly GCF_043195415.1. Classification (NCBI taxonomy): domain Bacteria; kingdom Bacillati; phylum Actinomycetota; class Actinomycetes; order Kitasatosporales; family Streptomycetaceae; genus Streptomyces; species Streptomyces sp. Y7. The sequence continues at coordinate 53,521 of NZ_JBIDDQ010000006.1, read as the reverse complement.
GAACGGGGATGGGTGGTCGTGTCCGGGGGCGCCTACGGAGTCGACGGCGCCGCCCATCGAGGAGCGCTCGGAGCAGGCGGCGCCACTGTCGCCGTGCTCGCCTGCGGCGTCGACCGGCCCTATCCGCGCGGGCACACCCAGTTGATCAACAGGATCGCCGAACAAGGGCTGGTGATCGGGGAACTGCCGCCCGGGGACCATCCGACGCCCAGCAGATTCATCGTGCGGAACAGGGTGATCGCGGCCCTGACACGGGGCACGGTCGTCGTGGAGGCCGCCCATCGCAGCGGCTCACTGGTCACCGCACGCGCCGCCCAGCGGCTCGGCCGTCACACGATGGGAGTCCCCGGCCCGGCCACCAGCGGCCTGTCCGCCGGCATCCACGAGCTCCTGCGCCAGGACGCCGTGCTCGTCACCGACGCCGCCGAGGTCGTCGAACTGGTCGGCGACATGGGAGAGCTGGCCCCGGAGCGGCGCGGGCCCGTCCTGCCCCGGGATCTGCTGGAGCCGGCGGCCCGTCGGGTCCTCGCCGCGCTGCCCGGCCGCGGCGCGGCCAGAGCGGACGAGGTCGCCCGCGGTGCGCAGACCACCGAGGACGACGCGGTCGCGAGGCTGTACGAGCTCCGCTCACTTGGCTACGTCGAACGACACGGCGACGGCTGGAAGTTGACACGCCAGGCGATGATCTCCGTTCGCACCGGTCGAAGTGGATGCTGACCGAGCGTGTTCCGCCGTACGGGGGAACACGGACGCCCTTGTGAATTCCCCCAGTTGGGGTGTTCGGGTGATCACTTAGAGCGACCGGCATGCCCCGGCGGGGCGTCGAGCGGAACGTATCTGCGTACGGCTTGCGCTCCGTCCTTCGCGCACCGCGACACTTCAGTCACGCTACGCTCACGAGGATTCCGGCGCAGACCGGCACCTCGACACCGGAAGGTCCCCAGAACGGCACCAGAGCGACATCAGACCGACAGCTCCCCAAAGCACCCCCACTTCACGGCAGAACGGCACAAGGCAACGAATGCCCCAGCACACCTCCGGGTCCGACCGGGCGGCGGTCCCCCCAGCCGCCCGTGACGGTGGCAGCGTGCGGCCGCCCGCTCCTTCGACACTCGACGAGCTGTGGCGGTCGTACAAGGCGACGGGGGACGAGCGATTGCGCGAGCAGCTGATCCTGCACTACTCGCCGCTCGTCAAGTACGTGGCGGGCCGGGTCAGTGTCGGCCTGCCGCCCAACGTGGAGCAGGCCGACTTCGTGTCGTCGGGGGTGTTCGGGCTGATCGACGCGATCGAGAAGTTCGACATCGACCGGGAGATCAAGTTCGAGACCTACGCGATCACCCGGATCCGCGGGGCGATGATCGACGAGCTCAGGGCGCTGGACTGGATCCCGCGCTCGGTGCGGCAGAAGGCGCGCAACGTCGAGCGGGCGTACGCCACCCTGGAGGCCCGCTTGCGGCGGACGCCGACGGAGGCCGAGGTGGCCGTCGAGATGGGGATCGCGGTGGACGAACTCCACGCCGTCTTCAGTCAGTTGTCGCTGGCGAACGTGGTGGCGCTGGAGGAGTTGCTGCATGTCGGGGGCGAGGGCGGCGACGGCCTGAGCGTCATGGACACCCTGGAGGACACCGCCGCCGACAATCCGGTGGAGGTGGCCGAGGACCGGGAGCTGCGGCGTTTCCTGGCGCGGGCGATCAACACGTTGCCGGAGCGCGAGAAGACCGTGGTGACGCTGTACTACTACGAGGGGCTCACCCTCGCCGAGATCGGCAACGTGCTCGGGGTGACCGAGAGCCGGGTCAGCCAGATCCACACCAAGTCGGTGCTCCAGCTGCGGGCGAAACTGGCCGGCTTCGGTCGTTGACCTGGCCGGACGTATGCGGGGTTCGCGGAGAGACTCCCGTCCGCGAGGGCACGTCCGTAGAGTGGTTGACGTGCCAAGGATTCGAGCGGCCTCCGTGGCCGAGCACCGGTCGATGCAGCGAGCCGCCCTGCTGGACGCGGCGCGATCCCTGTTGTCCGAGGGTGGGACGGAGGCGCTGACCTTCCCTGCCCTCGCCGAGCGGACAGGGCTCGCGCGGTCGTCCGTCTACGAGTACTTCCGGTCGCGGGCCGCCGTGGTCGAGGAGCTGTGCGAGGTCGACTTCCCGGTGTGGGCCGCGGACGTCTCGGCGGCGATGGAGGGCGCGGCGGCGGCCGAGGACAAGGTCGAGGCGTACGTCCGCAAGCAGCTCGAGCTGGTGGGGGACCGGCGCCACCGGGCCGTGGTCGCCATCTCCGCGAGCGAGCTCGACGCCGGTGCCCGGGAGAAGATCCGGGCGGCGCACGGCGGGCTCGTCGCGATGATCGTCGAGGCGCTGGCGGAGATGGGGCACGCGGAGCCCCGGCTGGCGGCGATGCTGTTGCAGGGCGTCGTGGACGCGGCGGTCCGCAGGATCGAGCTGGGCGCGGCGGAGGATCCGACGGCGATCACCGAGGCGGCGGTGTCCATGGCGCTGCGGGGCGTTCGGGGCTGACCGCTGACAGCTGACCGCTGACCGCTGACGGCCGCCGGCTGCCGGCGGCCGTCAAGGGGAGTCCGGCCGGCGCGGCTCGGCGGCTGCAATGTGCAGCCAGCCCGGGGCCTGCGAGGTGCAGCCGGGCCCCGGTCGTGGCCGAAAAGGTTCGACAACCGCTCGCCGGGGGTCGCACCCGCCGACCAAAGCGGCAGGGACACCCCCGGACCGACGCACCCTCGGTGGCCGAACCCGTCGACCAAGACGGCAGCGGCACCCCGAGGGTCGGCAGCAGCCTGCACCTCCGGAATCCGTCGGCTAGGACGGCGGCCGCCGACCTCTCCGGATCCGTCGCGTAGGACGGCAGCGGCCTCCCAAGGGCCTGCGGCAGCCACCCTCTCCCAACCCCGTCGACTAAGACGGCAACGGCACCCCCAGGACCGGCAGCAGCCTCGACGGGCCCTTGCGGAGCAGCCACGGAGGGAGGAGGGAGAGCGGGTCCAGGTAGGTGTCGGATCTCCGCAGGCCCCAGTGCACGCACGTTTCCGCGCAGTGGGACCCGGTCGCCTCCACCGTCCCGACGACCTCGCCCGCCTCCACCTCGTCGCCCTTCTCCACCATGGCCCGCACCGGCTCGTACGTCGTCCGCAATGCCGGGTCCCCCGTCCCCGGGAGCTCCACCGACACGACTCCCTTTCCGGCCACCCGGCCCGCGAAGGAGACCCGTCCCGCCGCAACCGCCCGTACCGGGGTCCCGGCCGGGGCCGCGAGGTCCACGCCGCGGTGGCCTCGGCCGTACGTGGTCGCCGGTGGCTCCCAGCCGCGGAGGATCGGGGGAAGGACGCCCACGGGCCATGCCCTGCCGACCGCCGGCACGGTGGAGGCCGGACCTGGGTCCGGACCCAAGTCCGGACCCGGACGCTGACGCGAGCCCGGACCCTGATCCGAGCCCGGACCAGGGCGGCCATGGCCCGGGTCAGGCGCAGTAGGCACGCTCATGCCGTCCGTGGCGGCAGTCGGGGTCATCCGTGGCACCGGCGCCAATAACGCGGTCGCCGTCACGAGCAGCAGCAACACCAGCCGCCCCACCAGCCGCCCCACCAGCCGTCCCATAGGCCGCCCCGTCCGCCGCCCTGCAGGTCGCTCCACCCGCCGTTCCACAGATCGCCCCACCGGCCGCTCCACCGGCGGTCCCAACGGCCGTCCCCCCAGCCGTCCCCCCGGCCGTCCTGTCGGCCGCCCCACCGACCGTCCGCACGTCGTCCCCCTAGCCCCCCACCGTCTCGCCGCCGGTGGCACCCGCAGCGTCCCCGCCACCCCGGCCACCCGCTCCCCCCATGTCGCCCATGTCGGCCATCCCGCCCATCCCGCGACTGGCGTCAACGCCCGCCGCGCAACCCCCGTCGCCCCCACACATCGCTTCGCTCGCATGCGAGAACCGTCCCCCACCTCCATCGATCATGGCCGGTATCTGTGGATAACTCCTGGGTTGTGGACAGCGGCGTCACCCGGTACCCCGTGGGTCCCGTACACTTCTTCTGGCGATCCGGGTCACCGGGTCGACTTCGCACGCCCCGACACGGCCACCGGAAACGGTCCGTGTCAGCGCCCCTCGGTCCCTAGTGGCACGGCGCATGTGGGCGTCAGGCGCGGGAGCCGTCCGGCCCCCGCGGCACAACCGAGAAATTCAAGGAGATACGGCCATGGCCGTCGTCACGATGCGGGAGCTGCTGGAGAGCGGCGTCCACTTCGGTCACCAGACCCGTCGCTGGAACCCGAAGATGAAGCGCTTCATCTTCACCGAGCGCAACGGCATCTACATCATCGACCTGCTCCAGTCGCTGTCGTACATCGACCGCGCCTACGAGTTCGTCAAGGAGACCGTCGCCCACGGCGGCACGGTCATGTTCGTCGGCACGAAGAAGCAGGCGCAGGAGGCCATCGCCGAGCAGGCCACCCGCGTCGGCATGCCCTACGTCAACCAGCGCTGGCTGGGCGGCATGCTCACCAACTTCTCGACCGTCTACAAGCGCCTTCAGCGCCTGAAGGAGCTCGAGCAGATCGACTTCGAGGACGTCGCGGCGTCGGGTCTGACCAAGAAGGAGCTCCTGGTCCTCTCGCGTGAGAAGGCCAAGCTCGAGAAGACCCTCGGTGGTATCCGCGAGATGCAGAAGGTGCCCAGCGCCGTCTGGATCGTGGACACCAAGAAGGAGCACATCGCGGTCGGTGAGGCCCGGAAGCTCAACATTCCGGTCGTCGCCATCCTCGACACCAACTGCGACCCCGACGAGGTCGACTACAAGATCCCGGGCAACGACGACGCGATCCGCTCCGTCACCCTGCTCACCCGTGTGATCGCCGACGCCGTCGCCGAGGGCCTCATCGCCCGTTCCGGCGTCGCCACCGGTGACAAGGGCGAGAAGGCCGCGGGCGAGCCGCTCGCCGAGTGGGAGCGCGACCTGCTCGAGGGCGAGAAGAAGGCGGACGAGGCTCCGGCCGCCGCCGAGGCTCCGGCTGCGGAGGCCCCCGCTGCCGAGGCTCCGGCTGCCGAGGCCGCCCCCGCCGAGGCTGCTCCCGCCGAGGCCGCCGAGGGCGAGAAGACCGCCGAGGGCGAGCAGGCCTGACACCCGTCAGCGTTGACGGCGGGAGCGGTGACATCAACTCCGCTCCCGCCGTTCACCCGTAGGTCGACGAAAGGTCGGCGGCCCCGGCTACTCCAAGGGCCGTAGACCCCGTAGATCTTCGATCTTCCAGACTTCGAGAAAGACTTACAGACTCATGGCGAACTACACCGCCGCTGACGTCAAGAAGCTCCGTGAGCTCACCGGCGCCGGCATGATGGACTGCAAGAAGGCGCTGGACGAGGCCGAGGGCAACGTCGAGAAGGCCGTCGAGGCGCTCCGGATCAAGGGCCAGAAGGGCGTCGCCAAGCGCGAGGGCCGCTCCGCCGAGAACGGCGCCGTGGTCTCGATCATCGCCGACGACAACTCTTCCGGTGTCCTCGTCGAGCTGAAGTGCGAGACGGACTTCGTCGCCAAGGGCGAGAAGTTCCAGGCCGTCGCCACCGCGATCGCCGAGCACGTCGCGAAGACCTCCCCGGCCGACCTCGAGGCCCTGCTCGCCTCCGAGATCGAGGCCGGCAAGACCGTCCAGGCGTTCGTGGACGAGGCCAACGCCAACCTGGGCGAGAAGATCGTCCTGGACCGCTTCGCGCAGTACGCCGACGGCTTCGTCCTCGCGTACATGCACCGCACGATGCCCGACCTGCCCCCGCAGATCGGTGTCCTCGTCGAGCTCGACAAGCCCAACGCCGAGATCGCCAAGGGCGTCGCCCAGCACATCGCCGCCTTCGCGCCGAAGTACCTCTCCAAGGAGGACGTGCCGGCCGAGGTCGTCGAGTCCGAGCGCCGCGTCGCCGAGGAGACCACCCGCGCCGAGGGCAAGCCCGAGGCCGCCCTGCCGAAGATCGTCGAGGGTCGCCTCAACGGCTTCTTCAAGGACGCCACGCTGCTCGGTCAGCCCTACGCGCTCGACAACAAGAAGTCGGTCCAGAAGGTTCTGGACGAGGCCGGTGTCACCCTGAAGCGCTTCACGCGCATCAAGGTCGGCATCTGAGTCCGTACCGCGATCGGCGCCCCGTCCCTATAGGGTCGGGAGCAGTCGTTGGCGGACGCCGCCACCGCGCACGCGCGCGTGACGGACGACAGCAGATCTGACGAGGAGGCCGTTGCCGCGCATGGGATGCGAAACACACCCGAGCCGGCAATGGCCTTCTTCGTATGTGCACCACGTAACAAAGGCGGGATCTCCATGACCACCAAGGCCCAGAAGAGCGACGACGGCAAAGTACGCGGCCGGTTTCTGCTGAAGCTGTCCGGAGAGGCCTTCTCCGGTGGCGGGGGCCTCGGCGTCGACCCGGACGTGGTGCACAAGATCGCCCGCGAGATCGCGGCCGTCGTGCGCGACGGCGCACAGGTCGCGGTCGTCATCGGCGGCGGCAACTTCTTCCGCGGCGCCGAACTCCAGCAGCGCGGCATGGACCGGGCCCGCTCCGACTACATGGGCATGCTCGGCACCGTCATGAACTGCCTCGCCCTCCAGGACTTCCTGGAGAAGGAAGGCATCGACAGCCGGGTCCAGACGGCGATCACCATGGGGCAGGTCGCCGAGCCCTACATCCCGCTGCGTGCCGTGCGCCACCTGGAGAAGGGCCGCGTGGTCATCTTCGGCGCCGGGATGGGCATGCCGTACTTCTCCACCGACACCACCGCGGCTCAGCGCGCTCTGGAGATCGACGCCGAGGCGCTGCTCATGGGCAAGAACGGTGTCGACGGCGTCTACGACTCCGACCCCAAGCGCAACCCGGACGCGGTCAAGTTCGACTCCCTCGGCTACGGCGAGGTCATCACGCGCGACCTGAAGGTCGCCGACGCCACGGCGATCACGCTGTGCCGCGACAACAAGCTCCCGATCCTTGTCTTCGAGCTCCTGGCGGAGGGCAATATCGCCCGCGCCGTCAAGGGTGAGAAGATCGGCACGCTTGTGGGTGAGCAGGGCGGTCGGGGCTGACGCTTCGACAACTCCGCAAACGGACCCGTCCGGGGGACGGACGGGGCGGACCCTGACCGGGGGATGGACAATGTCCTGCCGGTCGGGAACCGTGCAGGAAGAAGACGCGACGCAGCCGGCCGCCGCCCCACCGAGGAACCGCAGCCGGGCCTTACTCAAGACACGCAGGAGCAAGTGGTGATCGAAGAGACCCTCCTCGAGGCCGAGGAGAAGATGGAGAAGGCCGTCGTGGTCGCCAAGGAGGACTTCGCCGCGATCCGCACAGGCCGTGCGCACCCGGCGATGTTCAACAAGATCGTGGCCGACTACTACGGCGCCCCGACGCCGATCAACCAGCTGGCTTCGTTCTCCGTGCCGGAGCCGCGCATGGCGGTCGTGACCCCGTTCGACAAGAGCGCGCTGCGCAACATCGAGCAGGCGATCCGCGACTCCGACCTCGGCGTCAACCCGAGCAACGACGGCAACATCATCCGTGTGGTGTTCCCGGAGCTCACCGAGGAGCGCCGCCGCGACTACATCAAGGTCGCCAAGGGCAAGGGCGAGGACGCCAAGGTGTCCATCCGCTCGGTCCGCCGCAAGGCCAAGGACGCCATCGACAAGCTGATCAAGGACGGCGAGATCGGCGAGGACGAGGGCCGCCGCGCGGAGAAGGAGCTCGACGACACCACGCACAAGTACGTCGCTCAGGTGGACGAGCTCCTCAAGCACAAGGAAGCCGAGCTGCTCGAGGTCTGATGAACGACTCTTCCTGGGGGGCGCCGCCCGCGGCCGGGCAGGCCGGGTACTGGGGGACCGCCGAGCGTGGACCAGTCCAGGGGGCTACCCCGGCGGGTCCCGCGTACGATGCGCCTGAGGCGCAGCACACTCGCCCCATGCCCATCGTGCCCGACGTACCCGCGTTCGGCGGAGACCAGGATGACGACCGGGGGGCCGCTCGGCTGGGCGGCCCCTCGTTCAGCACCCGGCCGCCGCAGTCGCGGTCTCATGACACGCCGCAGGCGCGGCCCTTCGAGGCGGCGTCGCAGAATCCGGAGCCCATGCCCGACGCCCCGCCGCCGGCGCCCCAGCAGAAGAAGAGCGCGGGGCGCGACCTGGGTGCGGCCATAGGGGTCGGTGTCGGACTCGGCGTGGTGATCGTCGCGTCGCTGTTCGTCGTCAAGGCCGTGTTCGTCGGTGTCGTCGCGGTCGCCGTCGTCGTGGGCCTGTGGGAGCTGACCAAACGGCTGGAGGAGCGCAAGGGCATCAACGCGCCCCTCGTTCCGCTCGCGCTGGGCGGTGCGGCCATGGTCGTCTCCGGATACGTCCGGGGCGCCGAGGGTGCCTGGGTGGCGATGGCGCTGACCGCCCTGGCGGTGCTGGTCTGGCGGATGACCGAGCCGCCGGAGGGCTACCTCAAGGACGTCACCGCCGGCGTCTTCGCGGCGTTCTACGTGCCGTTCCTGGCGACCTTCGTCGCGATGATGCTCACGGCGGACGACGGCCCGTGGCGCGTCCTGACCTTCCTGCTCCTGACGGTCGTCAGCGACACCGGCGCGTACGCGATCGGCTGGCGCTTCGGCAGGACCAAGCTCGCCCCGCGCATCAGCCCCGGCAAGACCCGCGAGGGCCTGCTCGGTGCGGTGAGCTTCGCGATGGTGGCGGGCGCGCTGTGCATGCAGTTCCTCATCGACGACGGCACCTGGTGGCAGGGCCTGCTCCTGGGCCTGGCGGTCGCGGCCAGTGCCACGCTGGGTGACCTCGGTGAGTCGATGATCAAGCGGGACCTCGGCATCAAGGACATGGGCACGCTGCTGCCGGGGCACGGCGGGATCATGGACCGGCTCGACTCGCTGCTGCCGACGGCGCCGGTGGTGTGGCTGCTGCTGGTGCTGTTCGTCGGGTCCGGCTGACGGCTCGGCACGTGTCGAAGGAGCCCCCGCTCTCGTGGAGCGGGGGCTCCTCGGTTTGTGGGACGATTTCTGTGTACGCCCGCAAAGGCACTCAAAGGGGGTCGTCATGACCGCCATCCGAGAAATCATCGACGTCGACCGGACCCCAGCCGATGTCTACGCGTACATCACGGATCCCTCTCACCTGCCCGAATGGCAGCTGAGCGCCGTCTCGGCCGAATCGCTGGACGAGGGCCCGATCCACACCGGCTCCCGGGTCCGGGTCACCCGGCGCGTCGGGAACCGTCAGATGCCGATGACCGTGCGGTTCGACCAGCTCGACCCTCCGTACAGCTGGGACCTGCACGGGATCGACGGCCCTGTCCGGGCCCGCACCCACGGCAGCATCGAGCCTCTCGACGACGGCCGGCGCTCCCGCGTGACGATCGACATCGACTTCGAGGGCCACGGCCTCGGCAAGGTCCTCGTCCCCCTCGTCGTCCGCCCGCAGGTCCGCAAGGAACTGCCCCGCGACGAGAAGCTCCTCAAGAGCCGGCTGGAGGGCACGACGGAGTAGGGGTTGATCTTCCCGATCCATGGTGGGGCGGGCCACACGAGTGGATCTGCGACACTGGTACAGCCATGCCTAAGCCCGGAGAACTCACTTTCGTCGCCCCCCGCGGAGCCAAGAAGCCGCCGCGGCACCTTGCTGATCTCACGCCCGGTGAGCGTAAGGACGCTGTTGCCGCGGTCGGGGAGAAGCCCTTTCGTGCCAAGCAGCTGTCGCAGCACTACTTCGCGCGGTACACGCACGACCCGGAGCAGTGGACCGACATCCCTGCCGGGTCGCGTGCCAAGCTGCGGGAGGAGCTCTTCCCGGAGCTGATGACCGTCGTACGGCATCTGTCGACCGACGACGGCGACACCCGTAAGACGCTGTGGCGGCTGTTCGACGGGACGCTCGTCGAGTCGGTGCTGATGCGGTACCCGGACCGGGTGACCATGTGCATCAGCTCGCAGGCCGGATGCGGGATGAACTGCCCGTTCTGCGCGACCGGACAGGCGGGTCTGGACCGGAATCTGTCCACCGCCGAGATCGTCCATCAGATCGTGGACGGGATGCGGGCGCTCCGGGACGGGGATGTTCCCGGGGGGCCCGCACGGCTTTCCAACATCGTCTTCATGGGGATGGGCGAGCCGCTCGCGAACTACAACCGGGTCGTGGGCGCCATTCGCCGGCTCACCGACCCCGAGCCGGACGGGCTGGGGCTGTCGCAGCGCGGGATCACCGTCTCGACCGTCGGTCTCGTCCCGGCCATCAACCGGTTCGCCGACGAGGGCTTCAAGTGCCGGCTCGCGATCTCGCTGCACGCCCCCGACGACGAGCTGCGCGACACCCTCGTGCCCGTGAACACGCGGTGGAAGGTGCGCGAGGTGCTGGACGCAGGCTTCGACTACGTCGAGAAGAGCGGCCGCCGGCTGTCCATCGAGTACGCCCTCATCAGGGACATCAACGACCAGGCCTGGCGCGGTGACCGGCTCGGGCGGCTGCTCAGGGGCAAGCCGGTGCACGTGAACCTGATTCCGCTGAACCCGACACCCGGGTCGAAGTGGACCGCCTCGCGGCCCGAGGACGAGAAGGCGTTCGTCGAGGCCATCGCCGCACATGGTGTACCGGTGACGATCCGGGACACCCGTGGTCAGGAGATCGACGGGGCCTGCGGTCAGCTCGCGGCCACCGAGCGGTAATCTGAGCGCGTACACCCGTACGTACATCTTCATATTCCGACAGGGGAGCGCCACAGCGCTGAGAGTGCGGCAATCGGGCCGCAGACCCTCTGAACCTTGCCCAGGTCATTCTGGGTAGGAAGTTCGGTCATCACTCAAGCTGTTGCGCCCTGCCCGGGAGCCCATGAGAGGGCTCCCGGGCAGGGCCGCGTCTCTTCCTGGTCAACCCCAGGAGGAATCAAGTGAGCATCACCAAGAAGGCCACGGTCCTCGCCGTCGGTCTCGGCCTCGTCACGCTCTCCGCGTGCGGGTCGTCCGACTCGGGCGGCGACACCCCCGCATCCACGAGCAAGACCGTGACCCTCGTCAGCCACAACTCGTGGGCCGTCTCCAAGGACGTCCTCGCCGCGTTCGAGAAGCAGTCCGGCTACAAGGTCAAGGTCCTGAAGGACGGCGACGCCGGGCAGGCCGTGAACAAGGCGATCCTGACCAAGGACAACCCGCAGGGCGACGTCCTCTTCGGCGTCGACAACACCCTGCTGTCCCGGGCGCTCGACAACGACCTGTTCCAGTCGTACGAGGCCAAGGGCACCGACCTGGTCCTGCCCGAGTTCCGGGTCGACGAGGACAAGCACCGGGTCACTCCCGTCGACACCGGCGACATCTGCGTCAACTACGACAAGGCGTACTTCAGCGAGCACAAGCTGACGCCTCCCAGCTCGTTCGACGACCTCATCAAGCCCGAGTACAAGGACCTTCTCGTCACCGAGAACGCCTCCACCTCCTCGCCCGGACTCGGCTTCCTGCTCGGCACCGCCGCCCAGTACGGCGACGACGGCTGGCAGGACTACTGGAAGAAGCTGAAGGCCAACGGCGTCAAGGTCGTCGACGGCTGGGAGCAGGCCTACAACGAGGAGTTCTCCGGCTCGGCCGGCGGCAAGAAGGCCAAGGCCGACCGGCCGCTCGTCGTGTCGTACGCCTCGTCCCCGCCCGCCGAGGTGATCTACGCCGACCCGAAGCCGGCCAGCGCGCCGACGGGTGTCGCGGCCGGCACCTGCTTCCGGCAGGTCGAGTACGCGGGCCTGCTGAGCAACGCCGAGAACACCGAGGGCGGCAAGGCGCTCCTCGACTTCCTGCTGACCAAGACGTTCCAGGACGACATGCCGCTGAACATGTTCGTCTACCCGGTGCGGGAGGCCGCCCAGGTCCCGCCGGAGTTCGTGAAGTACGGCCCGCGGGCCGAGAACCCCGAGACCCTGGACCCGGCCAAGATCGCCGACAACCGTGACGACTGGGTCAAGTCGTGGACCTCGCTCGTACTGAGGTAGCGGCCCCGCGGAAGAAGGGCGCGACGGCGGTGCGGCTCGGCCTCATCGCCGTCCCCGTCGCGTTCTTCGCCGTCTTCTTCGCCTACCCCGTCGCCGCGATCGTCGCGCGCGGTCTGAAGGTCGACGGGGTGTGGCAGCTGGGGCGGCTGTGGGAGGTGCTCGGGGAGTCCGACGTCCGGCAGGTCCTGTGGTTCACCACCTGGCAGGCGCTCGCCTCCACCGCACTCACCCTGCTGATCGCGCTGCCGGGCGCCTATGTCTTCGCCCGCTTCGACTTCCCCGGCAAACAGGTCCTGCGGGCCGTGGTGACCGTCCCCTTCGTGCTGCCGACGGTCGTCGTCGGTACGGCGTTCCTCGCGCTCGTCGGCCGCGGCGGACTCCTCGACGAGCTGTGGGGCGTACGGCTCGACACCACCGTGTGGGCCATCCTGCTCGCGCACGTCTTCTTCAACTACGCCGTCGTCGTCCGCACCGTCGGCGGACTCTGGGCGCAGCTCGACCCGCGGCAGGAGGAGGCCGCGCGGATGCTCGGGGCGTCGCCCCTGAAAGCCTGGCGTCAGGTCACCCTCCCCGCGCTCGGGCCCGCCGTGGCCGCCGCCGCGCTCATGGTCTTCCTGTTCACCTTCACCTCCTTCGGTGTGGTGCAGATCCTCGGTGGACCGACCTTCTCCACCCTGGAGGTGGAGATCTACCGCCAGACCTCCGAGATCTTCGACCTGTCCACGGCCGCCGTCCTGACGATCGTCCAGTTCCTGGCGGTCGCCGCGATCCTCGCCGTGCATGCCTGGACGGTACGGCGGCGGGAGAGCGCCCTGCGTCTGGTGGACGCGTCGGTGACGGCGAGGCGGCCACGTGGCGCGGGGCAGTGGGCCCTGCTGGCCGGCGTCCTGGCCGTCATCGCCGTACTCCTGCTGCTGCCGCTGGCCGTGCTGGTGCAGCGGTCGCTGGACGCCCCCGACTTCGGCTACTACCGGGCGCTGACCAGCGCCGACGGCGGGGTCTTCCTCGTCGCGCCGATCGAGGCGATCGGCAATTCGCTCCAGTACGCCGTCGTCGCCACGCTCATCGCCGTGCTGATCGGCGGTCTCGCGGCGGCCGCGCTGGCCCGGCGGGACGCGGGCCGGTTCGTCCGGGGCTTCGACGCGCTGCTGATGCTGCCGCTCGGGGTGTCGGCGGTGACGGTCGGGTTCGGCTTCCTGATCGCTCTGGACGAGCCGCCGCTGGATCTGCGGTCCTCCTGGATCCTGGTGCCGCTGGCCCAGGCGCTGGTCGGGGTGCCCTTCGTCGTACGGACCATGCTGCCCGTCCTGCGGGCGGTGGACCAGCGGCTGCGCGAGGCGGCGTCCGTGCTGGGGGCCTCGCCCTGGCGGGTCTGGCGCGAGGTCGATCTGCCGATGGTGCGGCGGGCGCTGCTGATCGCGGCCGGGTTCGCCTTCGCGGTGTCGCTGGGCGAGTTCGGCGCGACCGTGTTCATCGCCCGGCCCGACAACCCGACGCTCCCGGTTGCCGTCGCACGGCTGCTGGGACGGGCCGGCGAGCTCAACTACGGCCAGGCGATGGCCCTGTCGACGGTACTGATGGTGGTGTGCGCGGTGGCGTTGCTGGTTTTGGAGCGGCTTCGTACCGATCGGACGGGGGAGTTCTAGATGCTGTTGAGTCTGGCGGGTGCGACCGTACGTTTCGGCGGGCGGGCCGTCCTGGACGACGTCGACCTCGATGTCGCCGAGCACGAGATCGTGTGTGTGCTCGGGCCGAGCGGCAGCGGCAAGTCGACGCTGCTGCGGGCCGTGGCGGGGCTGCAACCCCTGGACGCCGGGCGGGTGTCGCTCGACGGGCACGACCAGTCGGGGGTGCCCGCCCACAAGCGGGGCGTCGGGCTGATGTTCCAGGACCATCAGCTGTTCCCGCAGCGGGACGTCGGCGGCAATGTCGCCTTCGGCGCGCGGATGCACGGCGCCTCCAGGTCCGAACAGCGTGAGCGCGTACGGGAGTTGCTGGACCTGGTCGGACTGCCGGGGGCGGCCGGGCGGGCCGTCGCCTCGCTGTCCGGCGGTGAGCAGCAGCGGGTCGCGCTGGCCCGGGCGCTCGCTCCCCGGCCGCGGCTGCTGATGCTGGACGAGCCGCTGGGCCAGCTCGACCGTTCGCTGCGGGAGCGGCTCGTCGTCGAACTCCGGGAGCTGTTCGGGCGGTTGGGCACGACCGTGCTGGCCGTCACGCACGACCAGGGCGAGGCGTTCGCGCTCGCCGACCGGGTCGTGGTGATGAGGGACGGGCGGATCGCCCAGAGCGGCACGCCGCTTCAGGTGTGGCAGCGGCCGGCGGACGAGTTCGTCGCGCGCTTCCTCGGCTTCGACAACGTGGTCGAGGGCACGGTCGCCGGTCAGGCCGCGGACACGGCCTGGGGGAAGCTCCCGGTCGGCGAGGACGCCGCGCAGGGGGTGCGCACGCTGCTGGTCCGGCCGGCCGGCGTGCGGCTCGTGTCCCCCGAGGCCGGGCTGCGCTGCACGGTCGCCGCTCGGACGTTCAGGGGCACGCATGTCGCCGTGCACCTCCAGCCGGAGGACGCGCCGCGCCTGGAGGCGGCGTGCGCGCTGCGGGACGCGCCCGGGGTGGGGGACGCCGTCGGGGTCGAGTTCGACGCGGCCGAAATTGTCGTGCTGGGCTGATCACGGCCCGCATAGGGTGCGGACATGACATCCCTCGCCCATGATCGCTACTGCGCCGAGATCACCCACCAGGTCGGCCTGCTCAGGGACGTGGTGACCTCCGGCGCCGACCTGTCGGCCACCGTGCCGACCTGCCCGGACTGGTCGCTGGAGCGGCTCGTCCGGCATACGGGCGGCGCCCTGCGCTGGGTGGAGCTGATGGTGCGGACCCGGGCGCAGGAGGAGATCCCGGAGGAGACGGTCCCGCTCCACGGCGGCCCGGACGGCGACGCCGCCGCCCTGGACGCCTGGCTCGCGGAGACCGGCGACCTGCTGGTCGCCGCCCTGAAGGAGGCCGGGCCCGACACGAAGGTGTGGGGATGGGCGGGGGTCCACAGCGCCGGGTTCTGGGCCCGCCGTATGGCTCACGAGCTGACGATCCACCGTGCCGACGCCACCCTTGCCGCCGGACTGCCCTACGAGGTCGCGCCCGACGTGGCCGCCGACGCGATCGACGAGTGGCTCGAGATCATCCAGTGGGCCCAGCGCAACCTGCCGGACGATCCGACGACGGACCTGCGCCGGCCGGGCAGCATCCACCTGCACGCCACCGACGACCCGCCCGGGGTGACGGCCGAATGGCTGATCGACGTCTCCGGAGAGGCGATCCTCTGGCGGCGCGGACACGAGAAGGCGACCGTCGCGCTGAGGGGGCCGCTCACCGCCGTACTGCTCGCCTTCTACCGTCGACTGCCGCTGGACAGCGGCGAGCTGGAGGTGCTCGGCGAGCGGGAGCTGCTGGAGTTCTGGCTGGAACGGGCGAGCTTCTAGCGCCCGCGAGGGGGTGCCGGCTTCAGAAAAACCACGCGGCGCGCCCCTCGATGATCTACTTCGGCCGCCGAGCTGTGCTACGGTTTACGTGTTGCAGTTGTGGTACCCATGAACCTATGTGCGCCTGACGGGAATGCTATCCATCGGGCGCATTAGTTGTTTTCCCGGCCTATCCGGATGGGGCCTCTGCCTACAGAAGGAGAAGGTCATGGCACAGGGAACCGTGAAGTGGTTCAACTCTGAAAAGGGTTTCGGCTTCATCGAGCAGGACGGCGGCGGCCCCGACGTCTTCGCCCACTACTCGAACATCGCCACCCAGGGCTTCCGTGAGCTCCAGGAAGGCCAGCGGGTCAGCTTCGACGTCACGCAGGGCCAGAAGGGCCCGCAGGCGGAGAACATCGTTCCCGCCTGATAGCCGGACGCGTATCCGCTCAACCGGGGTCCGCACCGCCATGGTGCGGACCCCGGTTTGTGCTGTTTCAGGAAGGCAGAAAGCCGCATGCCCCGCAGGCCCCAGAAGCCGAACCGGCGCACCTCGTCGCCCGCACCGTCCGTGTCGCAGCCGAGGGAGTTCCGGCTGCCGGAAAGCACGACACCCGCACTCCCCGCCGTCGAGGACTTCGCCGCTCTGGACATGCCGGCCGGGCTGCTGAAGACGCTCACCGCGCAGGGCGTGACCACCCCTTTTCCCATTCAGGGCGCCACCCTGCCCAACTCGCTGGCGGGCCGTGACCTGCTCGGACGGGGGCGGACCGGCTCGGGCAAGACCCTCGCGTTCGGCCTGGCGCTCCTGGCCCGCACGGCCGGACTGCGCGCGCAGCCCAAGGCGCCCCTGGCGCTGGTGCTGGTGCCCACCCGGGAGCTGGCCCAGCAGGTGACGGACGCGCTGACCCCCTATGCGACGGCCGTGAACCTGCGGCTGGCCACCGTGGTCGGCGGGCTGTCGATCACCAAGCAGGCCGCCACGCTGCGGCGCGGCGCCGAGGTGCTCGTGGCGACCCCCGGCCGGCTCAACGACCTCCTGGACCGGGGTGACTGCGTCCTCGGTGACGTGCGCATCACGGTGCTGGACGAAGCCGACCAGATGACCGACATGGGCTTCCTGCCGCAGATCACCAAGCTGATCCAGCAGGTGCGGCCGGACGGGCAGCGCATGCTCTTCTCCGCCACGCTGGACCGGAACATCGACCGCCTGGTGCAGCGGTTCCTGACCGACCCCGTGGTGCACTCCGTGGACCCGTCGGCGGGAGCGGTGACGACCATGGAGCACTACGTCCTGCACGTCCAGGACGAGACCGACAAGAAGGCCGTCACCACGCGCATCGCGGCCCGTGACGGGCGGGTCATCCTGTTCCTCGACACCAAGCGGGCCGCCGACCGGCTGACCAAGCGGCTGCTGGCCGTCGGTGTCCGCGCGGCGGCCCTGCACGGAGGCCGCTCCCAGCCGCAGCGCAATCGCACGCTGGAGCAGTTCAAGAGCGGCCAGGTCACCGCCCTGGTGGCGACGAACGTCGCGGCCCGGGGTATACACGTCGACGACCTCGACCTGGTCGTGAACGTCGATCCCCCGACCGATCACAAGGACTACCTGCACCGGGGCGGTCGCACGGCCCGCGCCGGCGGATCCGGCAGCGTGGCCACGCTGGTCCTGCCCGAGCAGAAGCGGGACGTCACCCGGCTCATGTCGGACGCGGGCATCCGCCCCCGGACGTCCCGGATCACGTCGAGCGACCCGGAGCTGACCGTCATCACCGGCGCGCGCGAGCCCTCCGGCGTGGCCGTCGTCATCGAGGTCCCGCAACCGGTGACCGCGACGGCGTCCCGCACCGACGGAAAGGCCGGCGCCAAGCCCGGCAGGCGGTCCGCGGGCCGACGCCGGAACGGCGCCGAGGCCGGTGCGGCGGCCGGTACCGCCACCAGGACGGGCAGCCGCGGTTCCGACCGCCGGTCCGCGGCCGGGGCGACGGCGTCCGGCGGCACCGCCACGACCGGCGGGCGCGGAACCGCTCGCCGGACGGCGTCCGGAGGGGCGACGACGGGCGCGGCGGCCAGAGCGGGCGGCCGTGGCTCCGAACGCCGCTCCACGGCGGGTGCGGCGACCGGCACGGGCACCGGGGCCGGCGTCGGCAAGGCTCCTCGCGGCGGCACCGGCCGACGGTCGAGGACCGGCGGAGGAGCGGGTGACGCCGGCACGTCCGGCAGCCGCAACTCCGACCGCCGGGGCGGCCGACGCACCTCGGCCAACTAGCCCGACCCCGCTTGAACGACGTGGCCCGCCCCCGGGAACGGGGGCGGGCCACGTGTGTGGTGCGGGTGGGTCAGCGGTCGCTGCTCGCTCCGCGTCGGCGCAGGCCGAAGAAGACCGCGCCGCCGCCGAGGGCGACCAGGCCGACCGCGATGCCGGCGATCATGCCCGTGTTGGAGTTCGCACCGGTCTCGGCGAGGTTGGAGTCACCGGCCGCCGGGGACGGGGCGCTGCTCGCGGGCGGGGCGCTGCTGTCGCTCTCCGACGGGGTCGGCGTCGGCGAGTCGGTCTCCTCGGCCGGGGTCGAGGCGGGGGCCGACGGGGTCGGGGTGTCCGACGGGGCCGGCGGCTCCTCCTTCTTGCAGGCCGTGGAGGGGGTCGTCAGGTTCGGCTTGATGTCCTCGTCGACATAGCCGGCGGCCTTGACGTGGACGCGGTACTCGGCGTCCGGCTTCCAGTCCTCGGCGAAGGTGATCGTGACGCCCTCGCGGGAGCCCTTGACCTCCTGCTCGCCGACCTTCTTGAGGTCGGCGCCGTTGTTCTGGAGGAACACCGTGATGGTCGCGGGGACACCGCTGGGGTCCACGTCGGTGACGGTGATGATGCCCTTGTCGCCGTCGCACTTGGCTTCGGCGGAGAACTCACTGATGTTGCACGCGAGGGCGGTGCCCGCGGCGGAGAGCGCCAGCGCGGCCGACGCGGAGGCGACACCCAGGGCGCGCACGGAACGCGCAACGGTACGGCGATTTATGGACACGTTTGTCCTTTACGGGAGTTGCACCGATGAGGGGGGTTCGGGGGAGCGGTGACGCGACATCACCGTCCCCAGGAGACTCACAGGTTTATAAGCGTGGCATAAGGAGTGTCAACGCATATGCAGCCTACAGGAGTTGGCTTTGCCCTCTTATTAACAGCCGAGACGTTTCAACGCCTCCGGCGCCTCCTCGATCCGGTCAACCAGGGCGATCCGGGCGTCCATCGACCGTTCCCGGGCAAGGGACTTGAGCAGCGGCCAGGCCGGCAGCCGCTCCGTCCAGTGCGCGCGGTCGACCAGGACCATCGGGGTGGGTTCACCCCGCGACTCGTAGTAGTTCGGCGTCGCGTTGTCGAAGATCTCCTGTACGGTCCCGGCGGCCCCCGGCAGGAAGACGACGCCCGCGTTGGAGCGCGCCAGCAGGCCGTCCTCGCGGGTGGCGTTGGCGAAGTACTTCGCGATGTGCGAGGCGAAGGGGTTCGGCGGCTCGTGGCCGTAGAACCAGGTCGGGATGCCGACGGACCGGCCGCCCTCGGGCCAGCCGGCCCGCACCTCGAAGGCCGCGGACGCCCAGTCGGTGATCGAGGGCGTGAACCCCGGTGCCTTGGCGAGGAGTCGGAGGGCGTCGGTGAGCATCCCGTCGTCGAACGGGGCGGCGTACGCGCCCAGGTTGGCGGCCTCCATCGCTCCCGGGCCGCCTCCGGTGGCGACGGTGAGGCCGGCGCGCGTCAGCTCCCGGCCGAGCCGCGCGGCGCCCTCGTAGGACTGCGTGCCGCGGCGCATCGCGTGGCCGCCCATCACGCCCACCACGCGGGCGCCGGTCAGGAGTTCGTCCAGCGCGTCCGAGATGGAGTCGTCGTGGATGGCGCGGAGCATGGAGCCGTAGACGTCGCGGTCGGCCTTCGTCCGCTGGAACCAGGCGTAGGCGTGGGCGTCCGGTGTGTTCTCGTAGCCGCTCGCGAGGGAGGCGAAGAGTTCGTCGGGGGAGTAGACCAGGCCCCGGTACGGGTCGAAGGGGAGGTCCGGGACCGGAGGGAAGACCAGGGCGCCGCCGCCGCGGATCTTCGCGGCCGCCTCCTCGCGCATCGCGCAGCCGAGGAAGACGGCACCCGTGGTGTCCGTGCCGAGCAGTTCGCGCGTACGGTCCGTCAGGTCCACTGCCTGGACACGGAATCCGGCGAGGGAGCCGCGCGCCGAGACGGTCGCGTCGAACTCCTGAAGCGTCTCTATCTCACGGTCGTCGTGGTGGGCCGCATGGGCGGGCATCGTCTGCACCCGCCCATGCTAGGCACCGTCCGTCGTGCGGCTGTCGTCAGCCCTGGACGGCCGACGGGTCCATCCACACGACCTCCCAGGTGTGGCCGTCGAGGTCGTCGAAGGCGCGGCCGTACATGAAGCCCATGTCCTGGACCTTGTCCGACGCGGTGCCGCCGGCGGCGACCGCCTTCTCGACCAGCTCGTCCACCTTGTCGCGGCTCTCGGCGCTCAGACAGATCAGCACCTCGCTGGTCGTCGTGGCGTCCGCGATCTCCTTCTTGGTGAAGGTCGAGTAGAACGGCTTGGTCAGCAGCATGGCGACGATGGTGTCGCTGATCACGACGGACGCCGCGTTCTCGTCGCTGAACTGCGCGTTGATCGAGTAACCCAGCTCCGTGAAGAACTTCTTCGACGCGTCGAGGTCGTTCACGGGCAGGTTCACGAAGATCATCTGCTGGTAGGCGGGGGCGGTCATCGTGGTCTCTCCCATCGGGGTGGTTGCTGTTCGGTGGGGTAGACCGGGGGTCCGATCGCAACTCATCGCCCGGTGGAGACTTTTTCTCACGAGTTCTCGGGCGTCGGCCCTCGGCCGCGGCAGCCGGGTCAGCGGGCGGCCAGAGGCAGCGCGGCCAGCTCCGCCACGATCAGGGTCAGCGGGCCGAAGACCGCCAGCAGGACGCCGGTGCGCAGAGCGGCGGCGCTGCGGAGCATCGCGGTCGGCGCGCCGAGGCGGAGCAGCGCGGCGGTGGTGTCGGCGCGGGCCTGCCTGGCCTCCAGGGCGGCCATGAGGAGGGTGGCCACGGTCGCGCCGCCGACCACGGTCGCACCGAGGGCGGAGAGGGGTCCGATGGCGGCGGTGGCCGCGGAGCCGGTGAGCGGGGCCATGGCGTGGACGGCGGCGGCCACCGCGCACACGACACCGAGGGGACGGCCGATCCGGGTGGCCTCCGCCATGAGCCCGCGGCCCGCGAGGAGCCGGAGCGGGCCGGGCCGCACGGACTGCAGGAGCCGGCCGCAGAGATGGGTGAGTCCGGGGGCGGCGAGGGCGAGGCCGGCGGCGGCGAGGACCCAGCCGACCAGGACCGCGGTGGGACCGGTGGGCAGCGCCGTCGGCAGGGGCAGCGCATCGTCGGCGGTGGCGCGGCCGGCGTAGGTCTCCACGGCCAGGCCCGCGGTGAGGATCGTGATGCCCCAGGGAAGGCCCGCGGGGGGTTTGCGGGGGACCGGGAAGTCGGTCAGGTCGTCCGGCGTCTGCGGGCTGCCGACCTCCTCGGCCGGCGCGGGAACCGGTGCGCTCGCCGGAGCCTGCGGGGCGTCGGCCTTCTGCGGGGCGTCGGCCCGGGCGGCTCCCCCCTTCTGCGGAGCGGGCGCGGCGCCCCGTACGGCGTCCCGCAGTCTCGCCCCGAACCGCCCGTACGCCCCGAACGTCTCCTTGTCCGACGGCTTGCCGGACGAGCCGAAGCGGCCGTGCGGGCGGCCCTTCGCCTTCGGCCTGGCCGGCGCGAGGTTCCTCGGGCGCAGCAGCAGGGCGACCGTGGCCGACGCCAGCACCGGGGCGAGGGCCAGCAGGGTCAGGGCGGCCGGCAGCGGCAGCGGGGTGTCCGCCGCGAGGAACCGGGAGGCGGCGCCGTCGAAGGGCATGCCCGTCAGGTCGCCCCGCAGGTGCAGGAAGACCAGGAGGGCCAGCATCGAGCCGAGCGTGCAGGACAGGGCCGTGGTGGTGGCCGAGACCAGCATGAGGCGGCCCGGTCCGAGGCCCAGTGCCGCGAGGCCGGGGCGCGGTCGGGTACCCGGGTCCGTGCGCGCCACCGCCACCGCGAGGTGGATCGTCGCGGCCAGCGGGGGCGTGCACCAGGCCAGTCGAAGCGTGGCCGCGCCGGGGGAGTCCGGGTGGGACATCGCGTAGCCGAGGGCGGACAGCAGCAGGAAGCCCGTCCCCGCCGACGCCGCCGCGACGAGCAGCCGACGCAGCTGTACGGCGGGGTGGGCGCCGCGGGTCAGACGGAGAGCGAGCACGCGGCCCGGCCTTCCGCCTCGGTGGCCGGAGGCAGCTGCACCGTGTTCACGCGCCGCCCGTCGAGCAGCGTCACGCTTCGGTCGGCGAGGGCTGCCGTGTCCGCGTCATGGCTGGCCAGCAGCACGGTGATGCCGTGCGAGCGGGCCGCCGTCGTCAGGGTGCGCAGCACATGTGTGCGGTCGGCGCGGTGCAGCGGAGCCGTCGGCTCGTCGGCGAACAGCACCGTCGGGGAGGGGGCCAGCGCACGGGCGATGCAGACGCGCTGGCGTACGGCGTGAACGAGTTGGTGCGGGCGCTTGCGGGCCGCCTCACCGACGTCCAGGCGCTCCAGCCACTCCAGCGCGGCCTTCTTGGCACGGCGGCGGCTGGTGCCGCGCAGCATCAGCGGGAGGGCCGTGTTCTCCCAGACGTTCAGCTCGGGGACGAGCGAGGGCGTGGGATCGACCCAGGCGAACCGGTCGCGGCGCAGCCGCTCGCGGGCCACCGGGCCCATCTTGTGGACCGGCACGCTGTTGAACCAGATCTCCCCGCGGCCCGCCTGGGCCAGGCCGGACAGACAGCGCAGCAGAGCGGTCTTGCCGCTGCCGCGCGGACCGAGGACGGCGAGGATCTCACCCTCCTGGACACCGAGTGAGACGCCGCTGAGCGCGGGCGAGCCGTCGTTGTACGAGAAGTGCAGGGCGCGTGCCCAGAGCACGTCGTTGTCCGGCGGGGCCACCATGGCGTACACCTCGGTTCTGATCCGTTTTCCCGTTCCTCGATCCCCCGTGCGGGGGAACGAAGGCTGGGCTGATCGGTCACTGGCACGCTAGGCAGCCGTCGCCCGAAGCCGGGACAGCACAGGGCCCCGGGCCGCCGTGTCTCACTCGAACGGGCGGCACCGGGGCCAGTGTGTTGATCATTCCGGCCGAGGGTGGCGGAAGGTCAGCCGGGGGTCACAGCTTCGTCCACGCCTCCGACAGCGTCTCGCGCAGGATCTGCTCGATCTCGTCGAACGTCTCCTGGTTGGAGATCAGCGGCGGGGCGAGCTGGATGACCGGGTCGCCGCGGTCGTCCGCGCGGCAGTACAGGCCGTTCTCGAAGAGCTTCTTGGACAGGAAGCCGTACAGGACGCGCTCGGTCTCCTCGTCGTTGAAGGACTCCTTGGTGGCCTTGTCCTTCACCAGCTCGATGCCGTAGAAGAAGCCGTTGCCGCGGACGTCGCCGACGATCGGCAGGTCGTACAGCTTCTCCAGCGTCCCGCGGAACGCGCCCTCGTTGTCGAGGACGTGCTGGTTGAGGCCCTCGCGGGCGAACAGGTCGAGGTTGGCGACGCCCACGGCCGCGGAGACCGGGTGGCCGCCGAAGGTGTAGCCGTGCAGGAAGGTGTTGTCGCCCTTGTAGAACGGCTCGGCCAGGCGGTCGGAGATGATGCAGGCGCCGATCGGGGAGTAGCCCGAGGTCATGCCCTTGGCGCAGGTGATCATGTCCGGGACGTAGCCGAACTTGTCGCAGGCGAACGTCGTGCCCAGGCGGCCGAAGGCGCAGATGACCTCGTCCGACACGAGCAGCACGTCGTACTGGTCGCAGATCTCGCGCACCCGCTGGAAGTAGCCGGGCGGGGGCGGGAAGCAGCCGCCCGCGTTCTGCACCGGCTCCAGGAAGACGGCGGCGACGGTGTCCGGGCCCTCGAAGAGGATCTGCTGCTCGATCTGGTCCGCGGCCCAGCGGCCGTAGGCCTCGGGGTCGTCGCCGAAGATCGGGGCGCGGTAGATGTTGGTGTTCGGGACCTTGTGCGCACCCGGCACCAGCGGCTCGAAGGGGGCCTTCAGGCCCGGCAGGCCGGTGATGGACAGGGCGCCCTGCGGGGTGCCGTGGTAGGCGACGGCGCGCGAGATGACCTTGTACTTGGTGGGCTTGCCGACCAGCTTGAAGTACTGCTTGGCGAGCTTCCAGGCGGTCTCGACCGCCTCGCCGCCGCCGGTGGTGAAGAAGACCTTGTTGAGGTCGCCCGGCGCCTCGTCGGCCAGCCGCTCCGCGAGCTCGACCGCCTTCGGGTGGGCGTAGGACCACACCGGGAAGAACGCCAGCTCCTGCGCCTGCTTGAAGGCGGTCTCGGCCAGCTCGACGCGGCCGTGGCCGGCCTGGACCACGAACAGGCCGGCGAGACCGTCGAGGTAACGCCTGCCCTTGTCGTCGTAGATGTAGGTGCCCTCGCCCCGGACGATGGTCGGGACGGGCGCCTTCTCGTACGAGGACATACGCGTGAAGTGCATCCACAAGTGGTCGTACGCGGTCCTGCTGAGGTCCTGAGGGCTGTTGGTGCTCACGGTTATCGGGTCCTCACGGTTATCGGGTTCCCCACATGTAGGTCTGCTTCTTGAGCTTGAGGTAGACGAAGCTCTCCGTCGAGCGCACTCCGGGGACGGCCCGGATGCGTCGGTTGATGACGTCCAGGAGGTGGTCGTCGTCCTCGCAGACGATCTCCACCATCAGGTCGAACGACCCCGCGGTCATCACCACGTACTCGCATTCGGACATGGCCGTCAGCGCGTCGGCCACGGACTCCACGTCGCCCTCGACGTTCACACCGACCATCGCCTGCCTGCGGAAGCCCACCGTGAGCGGGTCCGTGACGGCGACGATCTGCATGACGCCCTGGTCGAGCAGCTTCTGGACGCGCTGGCGCACGGCCGCCTCGGACAGGCCCACGGCCTTGCCGATGGCGGCGTACGGCCGGCGGCCGTCCTCCTGGAGCTGTTCGATGATGGCGAGGGAGACGGCGTCCAGCGTGGGACCGCCGCCGTTCCTGGACTCGCGGGAGTCCCTGTGCTCTGCGCTTCGACTGGCCACGACGTCACTGTGCACGACGTCTCGACAGTTCCGCAAGGCCGAGGCGATGAAATTCGTTGTTTACGTGACTGAGTCCTGCGGATTTCGCAGAAGTGGCGCCAGTGGGGGTGTTGAAAACGTGGGCCGGGCGATTAGGGTGGGTGTCTCAGAGAATGGACAGCTGCACCTGACAGGAGGCCGGCAGTGAGCACCGAGCTGCGTCGTCTGCGCAACTACATCGACGGTGAGTTCCGGGACGCCGCCGACGGACGGACCACCGAGGTGGTCAACCCCGCGACGGGCGAGGCGTACGCAACCGCGCCGCTGTCCGGGCAGGCGGACGTCGACGCCGCGATGGAGGCCGCCGCGCGCGCCTTCCCCGCCTGGCGTGACACGACCCCCGCGGAGCGCCAGAAGGCCCTGCTGAAGATCGCGGACGCCTTCGAGGAGCGCGCCGAGGACCTGATCGCCGCCGAGGTCGAGAACACCGGCAAGCCGATCGGCCTCACGCGGTCCGAGGAGATCCCGCCGATGGTCGACCAGATCCGCTTCTTCGCCGGCGCGGCGCGGATGCTGGAGGGCCGCTCGGCCGGTGAGTACATGGAGGGCCTGACCTCCATCGTGCGCCGCGAGCCGATCGGCGTCTGCGCGCAGGTCGCGCCCTGGAACTACCCGATGATGATGGCCGTATGGAAGTTCGCCCCGGCGCTCGCCGCGGGCAACACGGTCGTCCTCAAGCCGTCCGACACCACGCCGGCGTCGACGGTCCTGATCGCCGAGATCATCGGCTCGGTCCTGCCCAAGGGCGTCTTCAACGTCATCACCGGCGACCGTGACACCGGCCGCCTCATGGTCGAGCACCCGACCCCCGCGATGGCCTCCATCACCGGTTCCGTGCGGGCCGGCATGTCGGTCGCCGAGTCGGCGTCGAAGGATCTCAAGCGGGTCCACCTGGAGCTCGGCGGCAAGGCGCCGGTCGTGGTCTTCGAGGACACCGACATCGCCAAGGCCGTCGAGGACATCTCCGTCGCGGGCTTCTTCAACGCCGGGCAGGACTGCACGGCCGCCACGCGCGTCCTCGTCCACGAGTCCATCCACGACGAGTTCGTGCAGGCGCTCGCGAAGGCCGCAGCCGACACCAAGACGGGCCAGCCGGACGACGAGGACGTGCTCTTCGGTCCCCTCAACAACCCCAACCAGCTCAAGCAGGTCGCCGGGTTCATCGAGCGGCTGCCCGCCCACGCCAAGGTCGAGGCCGGCGGTCACCAGGTCGGTGACAAGGGGTACTTCTACGCGCCGACCGTCGTCTCCGGCCTCAAGCAGGACGACGAGATCATCCAGAAGGAGGTCTTCGGCCCGGTCATCACCGTGCAGTCCTTCGCGGACGAGGCGCAGGCCGTCCAGTGGGCGAACGGCGTCGAGTACGCGCTCGCGTCGTCGGTGTGGACCAAGGACCACGGCCGCGCGATGCGGATGTCCAAGGTGCTGGACTTCGGCTGCGTGTGGATCAACACCCACATCCCGCTGGTCGCGGAGATGCCGCACGGCGGGTTCAAGAAGTCCGGCTACGGCAAGGACCTCTCGGCGTACGGGTTCGACGACTACACGCGGATCAAGCACGTGATGACGTCGCTGGACGCCTAGGTCGTACATGGCCCGCGGGTGCGTGCGGGCTGATCGCGCAGGTCCCCGCGCCTCTGGGCGAGTTGCAGCCCCGGACGGTCAAGTGCCGTCCGGGGCTGCGGCGTTCCCGATCGACAAGGTGTCCGTCAGGCGCTGTTCCGCTCGACGGGGCGTCGATTGCCCGGCCGTGGTCGGCGGCGGCATGCTGCGGCAATGGCCCTCCCCCCGATGAACTCCCCGCTGTCCCGCCGGAATCTGCTGCGCACCCTCGGTGCGGGCACCCTGCTCGGCGGGCTCGCCGGATGCGGTGTACGGCCGGCCTACGTGTCGCCCGCGGACCGGGCCGCCACTGATGTCTCCGCCACCGACAAGCGGCTCAACTGGGCGAACTGGCCGCTGTACATCGACACGGACGACGACAACGCGACGCGCCGGCCGACGCTGGAGGCGTTCGAGAAGCGCACCGGGATCTCCGTCGACTACGTCGAGGAGATCAACGACAACGACGAGTTCTTCGGCAAGATCAGCCCCGCCCTGATGAACCATCAGCGCACCGGCCGCGACCTCATCGTCATCAGCGACTGGATGTGCGCCCGGTTCGTACGGCTGGGCTGGGTGCAGGAGCTGGACCGCTCGAGTCAGCCGAACGTGACGAAGCACCTGGATCCGCTGCTGCGTTCACCGGCCTTCGATCCCGGACGGAAGTTCACCGTGCCGTGGCAGTCCGGCATCACCGGCATCGCGTACAACCGCCGCCGCCTCGGCCGCGAGATCCGGCATGTCTCCGACCTGTGGGCGAGCGACCTCAAGGGCCGGGTGACCCTGCTCTCCGGTCTCGACGAGGCCTTCGCCCTGCTCATGCAGGGCAACGGCGTCGACATCACCCGCTGGACGGCGGACGACTTCCACACGGTCTGCGACCAGGTGGAGCGGCAGATCGGCCGGGGCCAGATCCGCCGCTTCACCGGCAACGACTACATCAAGGACCTGTCCAGCGGCGACGTCCTCGCCTGCCAGGCGTACTCCGGTGACGTCATCCAGCTCCAGGCCGACGACCCCGACATCCGCTTCGTCGTCCCCGAGGAGGGCGCCGAGCTGTGGTCGGAGTCCCTGATGGTGCCCAACCTCGCCCGGCACAAGGCCAACGCCGAGCGGCTCATCGACTACTACTACGAGCCCGAGGTCGCCGCCGAACTGGCCACCTGGGTCAACTACGTCTGCCCCGTGCCCGCCGCCCGGGACGTCCTCGCCTCCGCCAAGGACGAGGAGACGGCCGCCCTGGCCGAGGACCCGCTGATCTTCCCGGACGAGGCGATGCGCGCACGCCTCGCCATCGCGCGGGACATCACGTCGGAGGAGCGGGTGGAGTTCGCCAAGCGGTGGAACTCGACAGCGGGTCTGTAGGCAGCCCACGCCGGTGCACCGCCGTACGCCCCACCGTCGCCGCGAGTTTGCGCAGCCGGCGCCAGTCCAGGCGAGGGCCTCGCTGGGGGACGCCGGGGCGTTTGCGGGGGACGCGGACGCGCAGGGCGCCCGCCGTGATGCGGACGTGGACCGGGGTGGGCAGGACGAGGGCCTCGCCGTCGATGCCGGCCTCGATCTCCTCGCGGTCGGCCTCGATGACCACCTCGGGCGCGGTCAGGATGGACAGGCCGGGCGGCGCGGGGTCCAGGAGCAGGGCGGCGGCCTCGGCCGCGCTGTCCACCCGGATGCCGAGCACGCCGAGCACGGCGGCGTCGAGACGGTCGCGGCGCCCGAGCCCGAAGGGGTCGTCCGTGCGGTACGGGTTGTTGCTGACCAGCACGGCGTGCGGAGCTACGAGAACCCTGCCCGCCGCCCTGACGGTCAGCAGCGGCCCCTGCTGCCGGGTGAGCAGGTCGGGCAGCAGCTCCAGGCTGGTGCCGATCTTGTCGTCGCGATAGCCGGGACTCTGCACGATGGCCGCGTACGCCCCGAAGGAGGCGTTGTTGACGAACGGCCGACCGCTCGCGAAGCCCAGGTCGACGCGCAGTTCCACGCCGTCGACGAGCGCGTCGAGACACGCGGCGGGGTCCTCGCGGTCGAGGCCGAGGTCCATGGCGAAGTGGTTCCGGGTGCCGGCGCTGATCACCAGGAACGGTATGTCGTACGCCGCGGCGACGGCCGCGACCAGCGCCTGGGTGCCGTCCCCGCCCGCGACCCCCAGCAGGTCCGCGCCGTCCGAGACGGCCTTGCGCGCCAGGGCGGTGACGTCCTGATGCTCCTCGGGGTCGAGGAGGACGACCTCGGCGCCGAGCCGTTCCGCCTTCTCCTTGAGCGCGAAACGCTCCACCTTCCCGCCGCCCGAGCGCGGGTTCATGATCAGGACCGCCCGCCGCGGCGGCGCCGCCTTGCGCCCCCGCATGACCCGCACCCGCGGGCTGCCCGTGCCCCGCAACGCGTACCGGCCGCTCCACACGGCCACCGACCACAGCGCCACGGACGCCAGCAGCGCCCAGAACAGCGTGGCCGCGAACAGCGCGATCACGGCGGCCGGTACGGACAGGGCCACGACGCCCGCCACCCAGCGCAGCGGTCCGCGCAACGTCAGCGTCCACCACACCGCGACGGCGCTGATCCCCAGGCCCACCACGGCGGCCACCAGCAGCACAACGCCGCCGACCCCTCCGTAGGCGAGCGGCACGAGCAGGGCGAGCCCCGCGGCGGCCAGTGATGCCCTTGCCGCCCAACGCTGCCCCCGGTAAGCCCGTTCGCTCAGGTCCAGGCCCATGCATCCTCCCTCGTCGGCGGACATCGTAGGGCCGGGCCGGTGCGGACCGCATGGCGGCCACCGGTTCGGGCTCCGCAGCCGAAACAAGTTTTGAACGCGTTCAACTCCAGGTATACGCTGACCCCATGAGCGACAGAGCCGCCCTGCTCAAGGGCATCCGCGTGTGGCTGGCCTTCTTCGTCGTCTGCCTGGTGCTCAGCGGCGCCACGGCCTTCCCCCTCGTCCACGAACTGCGCTGGACCGAGGACCTGTTGCGCGCCCTGTCCGTGCCGGACCACCTCCCCGGCCTGATGGACTGGATCGAGCGCGTCCGGCGCGGGCTCGACACCGCCGACGCCGACCACCCGTTCCTGCTCTACGGCACCGACTGGCTGGCCTTCGCGCACCTCGTCATCGCCGTCGCCTTCTACGGGCCCTACCGCGACCCGGTCCGCAACATCTGGGTCGTCGAGTTCGGGATGATCGCCTGCGCCGGCGTCATCCCGCTGGCCCTGATCTGCGGGCCGATCCGCGACATCCCCTTCTGGTGGTCGGTGATCGACATGTCCTTCGGCGTCTTCGGGGTGATCCCGCTGTACGTCGTGCGCGGGAAGATCAAGCGGCTGGAGGCGCTGACCGCGCCGTCGGCGCCCCCGGCCGCTGCCGCCGCCGTCAGCGGTTGAACGCGGGGAAGGCGAAGCGCTGGGCGATGGCCAGGCCGTCGCCCTTCGCGTCGGTGGAGTTGACGGAGTAGACGACCGTCCGGGACAGGTCACGGGTGGCCGCGATCACGGTGTGATAGCCGGGGCGGGCACCCGTCTTTCCCCAGATCTCCCGGCCGCCCAGCTCGAAACGCTCCAACGCGGCGCCCATCGTGGCCCCCTCGATGTCGGGAACCGTGAACATCTCCGCCAACTGCGGCTCGGGCACCACCTGGCCGCGGAACAGCGCGAACACCAGGCGCTCCAGGTCGGCCGTCGTCGAGATCATGTCGCCGGCCGCGAACCGGTCCGACATGTTCCACTCGGTCACGTCGACCAGCTTGCCGTCGATCCAGTCGTAGCCGCGGTTGTGGGGCCCGTGGATCCGCGGGTCGGGGCCCGCCGGGAACGAGGTGTGCCGCATGCCGAGCGGGCGGAAGATCCGTACGGCCGCCTGCTGGGCGAGGGAGTCGCCGGTGACCTTCTCGATCAGCAGGCCCAGGACGGTGTAGTGGATGTTGCCGTACCGCTGGTGCGTGCCGGGCGCGTGGTCCGGGTCCGGGCCCTTGGCGACCGACGCGGCCACCACCTCCTCGGGGGTCAGCGTCTCGAAGCGGTGCGGGTAGCCGTCGTCCACGTCCTCGCCGAGCGAGGCCCCCGGCTGCAGGCCGCTGGTGAAGTTCAGCAACTGCCGTACGGTGATGGGCGCGAAGTCCTTGGTGAGCAGGCCGGGCAGATAGCGCTGCACCGTCCCGTCGAGCGAGATCCGTCCCTCGGCGGCGAGCTGCAGCACGATCGCGGCGGTCACGATCTTCGTCGTGGAGCCGGCCCGGAAGCGGGCGTTCTCGAGCGCCGGCGCCCCGGTCCGCAGGTCCCGCACACCGGCCGCCCCGTGCCAGCTTCCCTTGCCGCCCACGCGGATCAGCGCGGCGGTGGCGTCCTTGTCGGGCAGCCCGGCGAGTGCGGCGCACAGGGCCTTGACGTCGGGGCCGCTCGTCGGGGCCGTCTCGATGGCGTGCGCGGAACAGGACGATGACGCGGGCCGCGCGGAGGCCGTCCCGGCGAGCGGCAGTGCGGCCAGGGTGAGGGCGAGCGCGGAGGTGAGGAGGGCGGGAAGCGGACGTACGGGCATCTGTTGCTCCTGGAATCGGTCGGTGGGATGTCCGTGATCATCGTCGGGCCGTACGGTCCTGCTGCGGATCGTCGGTGAGGAGGGGCTGCGACCCTGGGGGAGCCCGGAGCAAGTGCCCTGCCCGACAAGGGTGTTGTGAGGGATCGCCCTTACGGGACGCCGGCCGGCGGAAAAGTGTTATCGCCGGCGCCCTCGCCCGTCTCCACTCATGGAATGTGATCTCCGACGAGTCGGGAGAGGACGCAGGTGGACGAGCGAGCCGGCCGGCAGTGGCGCTCCACCATCGCGGCGGCGCAGGCCGGGGACCGGCAGGCCCTGGACGAACTGGTCGAGGGCTGGCTGCCGCTGGTCTACAACGTGGTCGGGCGGGCCCTCAACGGTCACGCCGACGTCGACGACGTCGTCCAGGAGACCATGCTGCGCGCGGTCGGCAACCTCGCCTCGCTGCGGGACCCGGACAGCTTCCGCTCCTGGCTCGTCGCCATCGCCATGCGGCAGGTACGGGACCGTGCCCGCCGCAGACAGCCCGCGCACCTCGACGAGTCCGCCGCCCACGAGACCGCCGACTTCGCCGAACTGACGGTGCTGCGGCTGCAGTTGGAGGGCCAGCGACGCGAGGTCGCGGAGGCCGTGCGCTGGCTGGACGACGAGGACCGCCGGCTGCTGTCGCTGTGGTGGCTGGAGGTCGCGGGCGAGCTGACCCGGCGTGAACTCGCCGCCGCGGCCGGGATCAGCCGGCAGCACGCGGCGGTGCGGGTGCAGCGCGTGAAGGAGCGGCTGGAGACCGCTCGGGGCATCGTGCGCGCGCTGGACGGCGCCTGCTCCGACCTGCGCGAGGTGACCGCCCGCTGGAACGGCCGCCCCGACTCGGTCTGGCGCAAGCGGCTGGCCCGGCACGTCAGGGGCTGCGGCTACTGCGGCGACACCCGCGAGGCCGTCGTACCGGCGGAGCGGCTCCTCGCCGGTATCGCCCTCGTCCCCGTCCCGGTCGGCTTCACGCTGTCCCTGGCGTTCGGCGGCAAGACGGCGGCCGCGGCGACGGCGGTCTCCGCCGGCTGGTCCGCCAAGGCGATGGCCGCCCTCACCCAGCCCGTCGTCGCGGTCACGGCCGGCGCGACGCTCGTCGCGGGCGGCGCCTACGTCGTCACCCGGCCCCCCGACCTGCCACCGCCGCGTACGGCCGCCCCCACCGCGGCGAGCACCGCCCGGCCACCGTCCCCGACGCCCACAGCGGCCGTGTCACCGTCGGGGACGCCACCGCCGTCACCGACGCGGAGGGCCGAGTTGTACGGCACGGTCGTCGACGCCGTCGAGCCGGCCCCCGATCCGGACGCCGTGCCCGGGAGCCTGCCCCACCGGCCCGAGTCGGGCGTCACCAGCACCTGGGGTGCGAAGGCCGTCATGCAGCACCGGGGCGAAGCGGTGACGCTCAGCGGCCAGGGATATGTCCTGGTGCGCTGGCAGATCTCCCCGCAGTCACGGCCCGGCGCACTGGTCATGCCGACCTGGACCGGCCTGAAAGGCAAGCTGTTCCATGTCGCGTCCGGCGGCGGCCGCCGCATGGACGACACCACCGGTCCGGACACCACCGGGATGGGCGGCCCCGCCACCGGCTACACGGTCCTGCCGGACGGCACGCAGCAGATGTGGCAGAACGAGTACTTCTACCTCAGCGGCTCGGTCACCCTCCACCAGAACGAACGGGGCGCCGACTACGGCGTGATCGTCTTCCCGTCCACCTGGGAGGCGGCCGACAAGGATGTACGGACCGGCCCCGACCAGGGCGCGATCCGTTACGGCCTGGTCCGCGACACCGGCGAGGACACCGCGCCGGTCCCGCAGTACGTCACGCGGGCGACGCCGGCGGACGCGGCGACGGTTCCGCAGGAGTCCGCCGTACGGTGACGCTCCGCTGGGTGCGCCGCGTCAGGTCGTCCGTCAGCTGCGACGCCGTCGTGGCCGGTCGCGCAGTTCCCCGCGCCCCTGGGGCGTTGCCCGAGGCGGCACCACCTCTGCGCCGCCTGGTGTTCGTCAGCGCCCCGAAGGGGCGCGGGGAACTGCGCGATCAGCCACCACGAAGCCGCAGCTGACGTACGACACGACGGCGGCCCACCCAGCGGAGCGCTAGCGCAGGCCGAGGAGGACTTCGAGGCGGTTCGTCGTGATCGAGTCGACGCCGACGTCCAGCAGCCGGCGGATCGAGCGCCGGGTGTCCGGGGTCCAGACCGACAGCAGATGACCGCCCCGGTGGACGCGCTCGGCGAGGGCGTGGTCGACCAGGCCGAAGCGGTAGTTCAGCCAGCGGGGGCGCACCGCGTCCAGCAGACCGGGCCGCGGTGGCGCCAGCGTCGTCCAGGTCAGCGCGATCTCGGCGGCCGGGTCGGCCGCCCGCACGGCGAGCATGGCGGAGGCGTCCGCGCAGTAGTACACCCGGTCCTGGGCCCCGCACTCCCGGACGATGTCCACGATCCGGCGCGCCGCCCGCACGTCGGGCCTGCCCGGCAGGTCGAGCATGACCCGGGTCCCCTCGCACACCGCGAGAGCCTCCGCCAGCGTCGGCACCCCGCCCTCCGTCAGCCCTCGCACCTCCGCCGCCGACAGCGCGCGCAGCGGCCGGTCCTGCTCCCACAGACGCTTCAGCGTCTCGTCGTGCAGCAGCACGGGCACGCCGTCCCTCGTGAGACGTACGTCGACCTCCACCGCGTCCGCACCCAGGGCGAGTGCGGAGCGCAGCGAGTCGAGCGTGTTCTCGCGGACGCGATAGGGGTCGCCGCGATGGGCCACGGCGGTCACGTTCAGCATGAGGCCATTCTGGTGGGGGCGGAGGCCGGTGCGGGGACGTGCGGGCGCGGCCGGGTCAGGGTGCGAGCCAGTTCGCCGTGTACGTGTCGATCTCCTCGGCGATCCGGGCCTTTCCGGGCTCGTCGAGGAACGACGCGGTCACGGCGTTCTTCGCGAGATCGGCCAGACCCCGCTCGTCCAGGTCGAGGAGGCGGGCGGCGACCGCGTACTCGTTGTTGAGGTCGGTGCCGAACATCGGCGGGTCGTCGGAGTTGATCGTGACGATGATCCCGGCCTTCGCGAACTCCTTGATCGGGTGCTCGTCCAGCGTGCGCACCGCGCGCGTCGCGATGTTCGAGGTCGGGCACACCTCCAGCGCGATCCGGTGCTCGGCGAGATGGGCGAGCAGCTTCGGGTCCTGCGCGGAGCTGGTGCCGTGGCCGATGCGCTCGGCGCGCAGGTGGGTGAGGGCGTCCCAGACGGTCTCCGGGCCGGTCGTCTCACCGGCGTGCGGCACCGAGTGCAGGCCGGCGGCGATGGCCCGGTCGAAGTACGGCTTGAACTGCGGCCTCGGCACGCCGATCTCGGGCCCGCCGAGTCCGAAGGAGACCAGCCCCTCCGGGCGCAACCGGTCGTCGGTGGCGAGCCGCGCGGTCTCCTCGGCGGACTCCAGACCGGCCTCGCCGGGGATGTCGAAGCACCAGCGCAGCACGGTGCCGAACTCGGCCTCGGCCGCCTTGCGGGCGTCCTCGATGGCGTCCATGAACGCGCGCTCGTCGATGCCGCGGCGGGTGGAGGAGAACGGCGTGATGGTCAGCTCGGCGTAGCGCACCTGCTGCCGGGCCAGGTCGCGGGCCACCTCGTACGTCAGCAGACGTACGTCCTCCGGGGTGCGGATCAGGTCCACGACGGACAGGTACACGTCGATGAAGTGGGCGAAGTCCGTGAACGTGAAGTAGTCCGCGAGCGCCTCCGGGTCCGTGGGGACCTTGGAGTCGGGGTGGCGGGCGGCGAGTGCCGCGACGATGCGGGGAGAGGCGGAGCCGACGTGGTGGACGTGCAGTTCGGCCTTGGGCAGTCCGGCGATGAAGGCGTGCAGGTCACGCGGGACGCGGGCGTCGACGAGATGGTCGGTCAAGGTTCCTCCCCGGAACGGCGCCTTCCGCCCGGTTCGTGGCCGGCGGGGCGCGGTGATCGGCTGATCGGTGACTCGGGGATCATCGTAGGCCGGTCCCGCGGCGGCGATGCGAGGGCCTTAGCATGACGGCACGTACGACAGAGGGGGGTCCCGCGCATGTCCGACGACGCGCAGACGCCGGAAGCGCCGGGGGAGGCGGCTGCCGGGGGGTTCGCCGCGCCGGGTGGCTCCGGGGCGGCGGCTTCGGAGGGGGAGGCGGCCAGGACCTCGCTCGACAAGGGGCCCTCCCTCGACACAGGGGCCTCCTTCGACAAGGGGACCTCCCTCGACACAGGGGCCTCCTTCGACAAGCCGGGAGGGGCGGCGCCGGGTGCCGGGGCGGCGGCCGGGGCGGTCCCGCAAGGTGGACAGAGCTCGGTGGATCCCTGGGCGCCGCCGGTCTCGGATGGGCAGTCGCGTCCCGGTGAGCCCGCTGGGCCCGGGTACACCCTTGCCTCGAACGACCCTCCGGGCTGGGCCGCGCCTTCCGTGCACGACCAGCGGACGGTCACGTCGATGCCGTCCTCGGGGGCGGTGGGGGAGCCGCGGGACGCCGTGCCGGGGTCGCCCTGGGTGAACCCTTCGCCGGCGCCGCATGCCGGTGCGCCGGGGGTGGGTGGCTCGGGGGGCGATCCCTTCGCGCCGCCGGGAGCCACGCCGGGGAATCCCTTTGTGCCGCCGACCGCGTCCGTTCCCTACGCCGCTCACGGCGAGCCCGTGCCTCTGCCGCCGATCGCGCCCGACGGGCCCGGGCAGGTGCCGTACGGCTATCCGGGCGGGCCCGGTTATCCGGCCGTCGGTGGGCCGGGTGGGCCCGGCTATCCCGTGCCGGGGCCGGGTGGGCCCGGCTACTACGGGTGGCCGGGGATGCAGCCGTTGCCGAGCAATGGGATGGGTACGGCCGGGCTGGTGCTCGGGATCATCTCCGCCGTGATCTTCTGTCTGTGGCCGGTGGCCATTGTGGTGGGGGTGCTTGCGGTGATCTTCGGGGCGGTGGGGCGGGGTAAGGCGCGGCGGGGAGAGGCGACGAATCCGGGGCAGGCGTTGGCCGGGATCATCTGTGGGGTCGCGGGGGTGGCCCTGGGGGTGGGGTTGCTGGTGTTGCTGGTTGCCACGGGGGCGTAGGGGTTGCCGGGTTTCCCCCCGCCGCCCCTGCCCTCCCCCACTCTCGGCTTCGCTCGAGCGGGGGGACCCCCATCGTCCCCGAGGGCTGCCGCCCCCGGACCCCCGCATCGGCCTGAACGGCCTCGTCCTCAAATGCCGGACGGGCTGAAAAGGGCGGGGACCGGCTGTCGTCATCGGCCGTGCACACGAACGCCGGACGGGCTGAAAAGTGCGGACCGGCGTGAAGAGCCGGCCGGGCGGGATCAACCCCGCAGCCGCTCCCGTGCCTCCATCAGTGCGAAGCCCAGCAGATTCGGCCCCCGCCACCGCTCCGGGTCGCCCGCGCCGTCGTCCTGGGCCGCCAGCCCGATCCCCCATACCCGGTCGACCGGGCTCGCCTCGACCAGTACGCGGTCCCCGGTGCCCAGCAGGAAGGCCCGGAGTTCCGGGTGGGCGGCGAACTTGTGGACCGAGCCCTCGACGACTATGCGGAACCGCTCCCGTTCCCATGCCGTGTCGTCGAACCCCCGGACCAGCCGTCCGGCCTTCTTCGCCAGGGAGGGGTGGTCGGCGGCCAGTACCTGTCGTTCGGCGTCCGGGTCCTCGAACAGTCGTGCCTTCTCCGCCATCATCCAGTGCTCCGCGGTCGCGTAGGACACGCCGGACACCGTGAAGGGGGAGGGCCACCACTGGCTCAGACAGCTCGCGCCGACACGGCCGTCGGGCTGCGGTCGGTGTCCCCAGAAGTGGAGATACCTGACTCTCGCCCCCGAGCGGACCTCCTGAATCAGGACATCCCAAGAATCGATCTTCGCCAT
The DNA here is from genome assembly GCF_043195415.1 of Streptomyces sp. Y7. Lineage (NCBI taxonomy): Bacteria > Bacillati > Actinomycetota > Actinomycetes > Kitasatosporales > Streptomycetaceae > Streptomyces > Streptomyces sp. Y7. The sequence continues at coordinate 16,909 of NZ_JBIDDQ010000006.1, read as the reverse complement.
AGGGCCGAGTCTGGCACGCACCACCGACATTCCGTCCTCGGTTTTCCAGGCCCACTCGACACCTGGTCGACAGATTCCGTCGCGTAACCAAAAGGCAACAACGGAATCACTTGTTGGAGTCCTGCTGCTCTGTCAGGATCGGCACTCAATTCGAGCCTGAGCCACGCCGGCCCCTTCTGGGGCGCGGAGGGAGCGACATGCACAACCCGGGCACCGCCACCCCGGAACGATTCCCGGCCCAGGACCGCTTCGCGGACGGCGCGCAGTTCATCGCGGGCCGGTCGGCGAAGGGGACCTCGGGGCGTACCCACGCCGTCGTCGATCCCGCCACGGGCGAGGAGGTGTACACCTACGACCTGGCCGGCGCCGATGACGTCGACGCGGCCGTCGCCGCCGCCCGCGCCGCCTTCCCCGGCTGGTCCGGCGCCACCCCCGGCGAGCGGTCCGACGCGCTGCACCGCTTCGCCGGTGTGCTGGCCGAACGCGCCGAGGAATTCGCCCGTGCGGAGTCCCTCCAGTGCGGCAAGCCGCTGAAGCTGACGCGTGAGTTCGACGTGCCGGGGACCATCGACAACACCGCCTACTTCGCCGGCGCCGCCCGGCACCTGCAGGGGCAGTCCGCCGGGGAGTACTCCGGGGATCACACCTCGTACGTCCGCCGTGAGCCCATCGGCGTCGTCGGATCCATCGCGCCCTGGAACTACCCCCTCCAGATGGCCGCCTGGAAGATCCTCCCGGCGATCGCCGCGGGCAACACCATCGTGCTGAAGCCCGCCGAGCTCACCCCGCTCACCTCCCTGCTGTTCGCCCGGGCCGCCACGGACGCCGGCATCCCGGACGGTGTCATCAACATCGTCACCGGCACGGGGAAGGAAGCCGGAGAGCGTCTCGTCGGTCATCCCGACGTCGCCATGACCTCCTTCACCGGCTCCACCGCCGTCGGCAAGCGCGTCGCGGAGATCGCGACCGCCACCGTCAAGCGGATCCACCTGGAGCTCGGCGGCAAGGCGCCGTTCGTGGTCTTCGACGACGCCGACCTGGAGGCCGCCGCCCACGGCGCCGTCGCGGGCTCGCTCATCAACACCGGGCAGGACTGCACGGCCGCCACACGCGCGTACGTGCAGCGGCCGCTGTACGAGGCGTTCGTCGAGCGCACCGCCGCGCTGATGGAGAGCGTCCGGCTCGGCGACCCGTTCGCCGCGGGCACCGACCTCGGGCCGCTGATCTCCCACGTCCAGCGCGACCGGGTCGCCGGCTTCGTCGAGCGTGCGCGCGGCTACGCGCGCGTGGTCACCGGCGGCGCCGCGCCGAAGGGAGAGCTGGAGGCGGGCGCGTACTATCTGCCCACGCTCGTCGCCGACGCCGCCCAGGACAGCGAGATCGTCCAGTCCGAGATCTTCGGCCCGGTACTGGTCGTCCTCCCGTTCGACAGCGACGACGAGGGGATCCGGCTGGCCAACGACACCCCGTACGGACTGGCCGCCTCCGCGTGGAGCCGGGACGTCTACCGGGCGAACCGTGCCACGCGCGAGATCAAGGCCGGGTGCGTGTGGGTCAACGACCACATCCCGATCATCAGCGAGATGCCGCACGGCGGCTACAAGGCGTCCGGCTTCGGCAAGGACATGTCCGCGTACTCCTTCGAGGAGTACACCCAGATCAAACACGTCATGTTCGACAACACCGCGGTGGCCGCGAAGGACTGGCACCGCACCGTCTTCGGGGACCGATAGCCAGATCAGCAGGCACGGCCGGCGCCCGACCCGCGTCCGGCCGTCCCCCTCCCGAAAGGGCACCAAGCGCATGGAGCAGTACGAGCCCGACCGCCTCTCCCCGGCCCAAGTGGCCGCCATGCGGCGCAGCCTCCGCAACGGCAGGGCGGCCATGACCCGCCGTAGCCTGCTGCGCGCCTCCGCGGGCGGCGCGCTCGCGGTGGGCGGACTGGGCACGCTCAGCGCCTGCGGGATTCCCGCGGCCGGCAAGACCGAGGGCGGCACGTCCTCCGAGGACCACTCGGCCAAGGAGAAGGAGGTCAGCTTCTCCAACTGGACCGAGTACATGGACGTCGACGACAGCGGCAAGCACCACCCGACGCTGGAGCAGTTCACGAAGCGGACCGGCATCAAGGTCAAGTACACCGAGGACATCAACGACAACAACGAGTTCTTCGGGAAGATCAAGCCGCAGCTGGCGGCGGGGCAGGACACCGGCCGGGACATAGTCGTCCTCACCGACTGGCTCGCCGCACGTCTCATACGCCTCGGCTGGGTCCAGAAACTCGACCCGTCGAACCTGCCGCACGCCTTCGCCAACCTGTCCCAGCAGTTCCGCGAACCCGACTGGGACCCGGGGCGGGCCTACTCCTATCCCTGGCAGGGCATCTCGACCGTCATCGCCTACAACAAGAAGGCGCTCGACGGCGTCGAGGTGAAGTCGCTCTCCGACCTGCTCGACAACCCCAAGCTCAAGGGCCGGGTCGGGCTGCTCACCGAGATGCGCGACACCATCGGGATGACGCTGCTCGACATGGACAAGGACCCCGCCAAGTTCACCGACGACGACTACGACGCGGCGGTCGCCCGGCTCCAGAAGGCCGTCGACAGCAAGCAGATCCGCCGGTTCACCGGCAACGACTACACCTCCGACCTCACCAGCGGGGACTTCGCGGCATGCCTCGCCTGGGCCGGTGACGTCGTACAGCTCAAGGCCGACAGCCCGGACATCGACTTCCTGATCCCGGACAGCGGCTACATGACGTCGAGCGACAACATGCTCGTCCCCAACAAGGCCCGTCACAAGACGAACGCCGAGCGGCTGATCGACTACTACTACGAGCCGAAGGCAGCCGCCGAGCTCGCCGCCTACATCAACTACGTCTGTCCCGTGGACGGCGTGAAGGAAGAGCTCGCGAAGATCGACGAGGACGCGGCGAACAACCCGCTGATCCTCCCCGACAAGGCCATGCAGGCGCAGTCCCGTGCCTTCCGCTCACTGAGCTCGAAGGAAGAGACGGCCTACGAAGAGAAGTTCGCGAAGCTCACAGGGGCGTGACCACACCATGACCAACGACACCAGCGGCGACGTCCGCCTCTCCGGCATAGCCAAGACCTACGGCTCCTTCACCGCCGTGCATCCGCTCGACCTCACCGTGCCCCAGGGCTCCTTCTTCGCCCTGCTCGGCGCCTCCGGCTGCGGGAAGACCACCACCCTGCGCATGATCGCCGGTCTGGAGGAACCTTCCGCCGGCACCGTCCACCTCGGCGAGCAGGACGTGACCGCGCTCCCGCCGTACAAGCGGCCCGTGAACACGGTCTTCCAGTCGTACGCCCTCTTCCCGCACCTCGACATCTTCGAGAACGTCGCCTTCGGTCTGCGCCGGCGCGGCATCAAGAGCGTGAAGAAGCAGGTCGAGGACATGCTCGAACTCGTCCAGCTCGGCGAGCAGGCCCGCAAGAAGCCGCACCAGCTCTCCGGTGGCCAGCAGCAGCGCGTCGCCGTCGCCCGCGCGCTGATCAACCACCCCAAGGTGCTCCTCCTCGACGAGCCCCTCGGCGCCCTCGACCTCAAGCTGCGCCGTCAGATGCAGCTGGAGCTCAAGCGCATCCAGACCGAGGTCGGCATCACCTTCGTCCATGTCACGCACGACCAGGAGGAGGCCATGACGATGGCCGACACGGTCGCCGTGATGAACGCGGGCCGTGTCGAGCAGCTCGGCTCGCCGGCCGACCTCTACGAGAACCCGCGCACCACCTTCGTCGCCAACTTCCTCGGCACCTCCAACTTCATCGAGGCCGAGGTCGACTCCAAGAGCGGTGACGACATCGTGCTGAAGGCCGGCGGCGGCAAGCTGCTGCTGCCCGGGGCGCGATGTTCCGCGCCCACGACGACCGGCGGCAAGGTGCTGGTCGGCGTACGCCCCGAGAAGATCTCCCTCCTTCCCGCCGAGGACGCCGGGGAGATACCGGAGGGCCGCAACCGCATCACCGGCCGGATCGCCGACTCCTCCTTCATCGGCGTCTCCACGCAGTACGTCGTCGACAGCCCCGTCTGCCCCGAGTTCGAGGTCTACGCCCAGAACATCGACCGCGACACCCGGCTCGTGCCCGGCGCCGAGGTCGTCCTGCACTGGAACCCGGCGCACACCTTCGGCCTCGACGCCGCCCAGGACATCGACGCCGGGATCCAGGAAGAGGCGGGGGTCTGATGGCGACAGTCACCGAGGCGCCACCCCTGGCGCCGGCTCCCGAGGAACCCAGGCCACCGCGCAAGAGGGGACGTTGGACGCCGTACTGGCTCCTGCTCCCCGGCATCCTGTGGCTGCTGATCTTCTTCGCGATGCCGATGATCTACCAGGCCTCCACGTCCGTGCAGACGGGCTCCCTGGAGGAGGGCTACAAGGTCACCTGGCACTTCGCGACCTACTGGGACGCCCTGTCCGAGTACTACCCGCAGTTCCTGCGCTCGGTGCTCTACGCCGGCTCGGCGACGATCCTGTGTCTGCTGCTCGGCTACCCGCTGGCGTACCTCATCGCCTTCCGCGCGGGCCGCTGGCGGAACCTGATCATGATCCTGGTGATCGCGCCGTTCTTCACCAGCTTCCTGATCCGCACCCTCGCCTGGAAGACGATCCTCGCGGACGGCGGCCCCGTCGTCGGCGCCCTCAACACGCTGCACGTCCTGGACGTCACCACCTGGCTCGGCATGACCGAGGGCGACCGCGTGCTGGCCACGCCGCTGGCGGTGGTCTGCGGTCTGACGTACAACTTCCTGCCGTTCATGGTCCTGCCGCTCTACACCTCGCTGGAGCGCATCGACCCACGGCTGCACGAGGCGGCCGGTGACCTGTACGCGAAGCCCGTCACCACCTTCCGCAGGGTCACCTTCCCGCTGTCGATGCCGGGCGTCGTCTCCGGCACGCTGCTGACCTTCATCCCGGCGGCCGGTGACTACGTCAACGCCGACCTGCTGGGCTCCACGGACACCCGCATGGTCGGCAACGTCATCCAGACGCAGTTCCTGCGGATCCTGGACTATCCGACGGCCGCGGCCCTGTCCTTCATCCTCATGGCCGCCATCCTCGTCATGGTGACGCTCTACATCCGCAGGTCCGGCACGGAGGATCTGGTTTAAATGACCGTCGTCAACTGGCTCAAGCGCAATCTCGTCGTCATCGCGGGACTGCTGACGCTTTCCTATCTCCTGCTCCCCAACGTCATTGTGACGATCTTCTCCTTCAACAAACCGAAGGGGCGTTTCAACTACGAATGGCAGGAGTTCTCCACGGCCGCATGGCAGGACCCGTGCGGAGTCTCCGACCTGTGCGGCTCGCTGTCGGTCAGCCTCCAGATCGCGTTCTGGGCGACCATCGGCGCCACGCTGCTGGGCACGCTGATCGCCTTCGCGCTGGTCCGCTACCGCTTCCGCGCACGCGGCGCGGTGAACTCGCTGATCTTCCTGCCGATGGCGATGCCCGAGGTCGTCATGGCCGCCTCGCTGCTCACCCTGTTCCTCAACCTGGGTGCTCAGCTCGGCTTCTGGACGATCCTCATCGCGCACATCATGTTCTGCCTGAGCTTCGTCGTCACCGCCGTCAAGGCGCGCGTGATGTCGATGGACCCGAGGCTGGAGCAGGCCGCGCAGGACCTCTACGCCGGCCCGGTCCAGACGTTCGTCAGGGTCACCCTGCCGATCGCCGCCCCCGGCATCGCGGCGGGCGCGCTGCTGGCCTTCGCGCTCTCCTTCGACGATTTCATCATCACCAATTTCAACGCGGGCTCCACCGTCACCTTCCCGATGTTCGTCTGGGGCTCGGCCCAGCGCGGAACGCCCGTTCAGATCAATGTCATCGGTACGGCCATGTTCATCATCGCCGTACTGTTCGTCCTGGTCTCCATGGCCATCAGTAATCGCCGCACCAAGCAAAAGGCATAAACCGCTGTAGGGAGTTGAAATCATGGCCCCAAGCGCCATGAGTCGTGGCACCAACTGGAACACATCCCTTTCCGAAGCCCAGCCGGTCCCGTACTGGCTGGACGACCCGGGCCGCCCCCGCCCCGAGCCCGCCCTCACCACCGCCGAGACCTGTGACCTGCTGGTCGTCGGCGGCGGCTACAGCGGACTGTGGACCGCGCTCATCGCCAAGGAGCGCGATCCGCAGCGGGACGTCGTCCTGGTCGAAGGCCGTGAGGTGGGCTGGGCCGCCTCCGGCCGCAACGGCGGCTTCTGCGCAGCCTCCCTCACCCACGGCCTGCCCAACGGGCTGACCCGCTGGCCGGACGAGATCCACAAGCTGGAGGAGCTCGGCAGGCGCAACCTCGACGAGATCGAGCAGGCGGTCGCCCGCTACCACCTGGACTGCGACTTCGAGCGCACCGGCGAGATCGACGTCGCCACCGAGACGTACCAGGCGCGGGAACTGCGCGACTGGTACGAGGAACTGCGCGAGAAGGGCCTCGCCGAGGGCGTCGAGTTCCTGGACGCCGAGGCCGTGCGGGCGCAGGTCGACTCACCGACCTTCCAGGCCGGCCTCTACGACCGCCGGGGCGTCGCCATGGTCAACCCCGCCAAGCTGGCCTGGGGCCTGAAGCGGGCGTGCATGGACCTCGGCGTCCGCGTCCGCGAGCACACCCCCGCCCTCACCCTCAAGCCGTACGGCGCCGGCATGGCCGTCAGCACCCCGTACGGCCGGATCCGTGCCCGCCAGGTCGCGCTCGGCACGAACATCTTCCCGAGCCTGGTCAAGCGGGTGCGGGCCTACACCGTCCCGGTCTACGACTACGCCCTGATGACCGAGCCGCTCACCGACGAGCAACTCGCGTCGATCGGCTGGAAGAACCGCCAGGGCCTCGGCGACTCGGCGAACCAGTTCCACTACTTCCGGCTCTCCGCCGACAACCGCATCCTGTGGGGCGGCTACGACGCGATCTACCCGTACGGCGGCCGGGTGCGTGCCGAGTACGACGACCGCCCGGAGACCTACGCCAAGCTCGCGGAGCACTTCTTCACCTGCTTCCCGCAACTGGAGGGCATGCGCTTCACGCACGCGTGGGGCGGCGCCATCGACACCTGCTCGCGCTTCTCGGCGTTCTTCGGCACGGCGCATCAGGGCAAGGTGGCCTACGCGGCCGGCTACACGGGGCTCGGTGTCGGCTCGACCCGGTTCGGCGCCGACGTGATGCTGGACCTGCTGGCGGGGGAGCGCACCGAGCGCACGGAGCTGGAGATGGTCCGCAAGAAGCCGCTGCCGTTCCCGCCGGAGCCCTTCGCCTGGACCGGCATCGCCCTCACCAAGTGGTCGCTGGCCCGCGCCGACGCGCACGGTGGCCGGCGCAATCTGTGGCTGAAGGCGATGGACAGGCTGGGCCTGGGCTTCGACAGCTGATGAGCCGTGAGTGAAGTGACCTGGATCATTTTTTGAACTGGTCGCGAAAACTCGCGTAATGCCGGCCGGTGACCTCCCTCTCCCTCGTGACGCGATCGGGCGTCCACGACAGAGAGGGAGGTCACCGTCATGACAGGGGCGAAAACGGCGGTCGAGTGGCTGGCGTCCGTGGCTCCGGACCCCGAGGCCTGCCGCTGGGAGTGGGAGCGCAATCCCCTCGGGGTGGCACTGCTGCCCGCCGGCAAGGCCTGGGACGTGCTCATCCTGCCGGGTGAGCTGGGCTATCCCACGCTCGACGTCCTCACCCGCATCATCGACCAACTCGGCCCGGTCCTGGTCGACTTCGGCGACTCCCGGATGGGCTTCTTCGTACCGCCCGGCACGGCCGCCCGCTGGCTCGGCACCGGCATCCGCACGGTCGGGGCCGGCACCTGGATCGTCGTGCCGTACCCGGGCCGGGCCACCGGAGGGGTGCGCTGGCTGGTCGCGCCGGACGGCACCGGAACCCTCACCGACCCGGCGCTTCTCGAACTGGCGATGCACGAGGCCGCCGCCGGCCTGGCCGATGAAGACTAGGGGGGAGCCGCGCCGGGTTGTGTGTCGGCCGCGGGTGCGTTGTGGCTGGTCGCGCAGTTCCCCGCGCCCCTTGGGGGTGTTGCCGAACCGTCCAGTGTCTTGACAACCCGGATTGGTCTGGACCAAGTTGAGTGCGCTCCAGCCCTCCACATCCCCCAGCCCCGGAGGCACTTGTGGATCGCTTCAGACCGCTCGCCCTCCTCACCGCCGCGGCAGTGACCCTGCCCGGCCTCACCGCGCTCTCGTCGGCCGCCCGTGCGGCCGACGCCGACCTCGCCCGCAACGGCGGCTTCGAATCCGGCCTCGACGGCTGGACCTGCACGGCCGGTACCACCGTCAACTCACCCGTCCGCAGCGGCGCCTCGGCACTCCAGGCCACCCCGGCCGGCGCCGACAACGCCCGGTGCGCCCAGACGGTGACCGTGAAACCGGACTCCCAGTACACGCTGTCCGGATACGTCCGCGGCGCCTACGTCTACCTCGGCGCGAGCGGCACCGGCACCACCGACGTCTCCGCCTGGACCCAGTCCGCCCCCTCCTGGCAGCAGCTGACGACGACCTTCCGCACGGGCCCCTCCACCACCCGCGTCACCCTCTACACCCACGGTTGGTACGGCACCGGCGCCTACCAGGCCGACGACATATCCCTGGTCGGACCCGGTGTGGACGCGGGTCAGCCGCCCACCGCGCCGACCGGACTGAGGACCGGCGCGATCGCCGCGACGAGCATCGCCCTGTCCTGGTCGCCGGTGGCGGGCGCGACGAGCTACGCCGTCTACCGCAACGGCGCCAAGGTCCAGACGGTGACCGGCACTTCGGCGACCGTCGGGGGACTCTCGCCCTCCACCGCGTACGGCTTCCAGGTCGCGGCGGTGAACGACGCGGGCGAGTCGGCGAAGTCGGCCACCGTGACCGCCACGACCATCGCGGGCCCCGACGGCCCGGGCACCGACCTCCCGGCGCACGCCCTGGTCGGCTACCTCCACGCGAGCTTCGCCAACGGCTCCGGTTACACGCGCATGGCCGACGTCCCCGACAGCTGGGACGTCATCGACCTGGCCTTCGGCGAACCCACCTCCGTCACCTCCGGCGACATCCGCTTCGACCGCTGCCCGGTGGCCGAGTGCCCGAACGTCGAGTCCGACGCCGACTTCAAGGCGGCGATCAAGACCAAGCAGGCTGCCGGCAAGAAGGTCCTGATCTCGATCGGCGGCCAGAACGGCCAGGTACAGCTGACCACCACGGCCGCGCGGGACACCTTCGTCACGTCCGTCTCGAAGATCATCGACGAGTACGGCCTCGACGGCCTGGACATCGACTTCGAGGGCCACTCCCTGTCCCTGAACGCCGACGACACCGACTTCAAGAACCCGAAGACCCCGGTGATCGTCAACCTCATCGCGGCGCTGAAGACCCTGAAGGCCAAGTACGGCGACGACTTCGTGCTGACCATGGCCCCGGAGACCTTCTTCGTCCAGCTCGGCTACCAGTACTACGGCACCGGCCAGTGGGGCGGCCAGGACCCCCGAGCGGGTGCGTACCTGCCGGTCATCCACGCCCTGCGCGACGACCTGACACTCCTGCACGTCCAGGACTACAACTCGGGACCGATCATGGGCCTGGACAACCAGTACCACTCCATGGGCGGCGCCGACTTCCACATCGCCATGACCGACATGCTGCTGACCGGCTTCCCGGTCGCCGGCAACGCGAACAACGTCTTCCCGCCGCTGCGCCCCGACCAGGTCGCCATCGGCATGCCGGCGTCGACCAACGCGGGCAACGGGCACGTCCCCCCGGCCGAGGTCACCAAGGCCCTCGACTGCCTCACCAGGAAGACCAACTGCGGTTCCTACGCGACCCACGGCACCTGGCCGGCCCTGCGCGGCCTGATGACGTGGTCGATCAACTGGGACCGCTACTCGAACTGGGAGTTCCAGCGGACGTTCGACGGCTACTTCGGCTGAGGAACAGCCACAGCAGCGTGATCAGCACCGTACCGAGGCACCAACTGGCCACCACGTCCAGTGGCCAGTGGTAGCCGCGCCGGACCAGGCCGAAGGCGACGCCCAGGTTGAGGGCGGCGCACACCGCGAGGGTGGTGCGGCGGGCGACCGCGGAGCGCAGCCAGGGGAGGAGGAGCAGGGCCGCGGCGCCGTACGCGACGGCTGCCGTGGCCGTGTGGCCCGAGGGGTAGTAACCGGTGGCGGGCGGTACGGCCGGGGTGCCCGGGCGGTCGGTGAGTTCCTTGAGGGGAACGATCAGGACCGGGACCAGCGCCATCAGCACGGCCGCCGCGGCCGCCGGCCACCACCAGTGGTCTGTACCGGTGCGGCGATGCCGCCAGGTGACGTACACGAGGACGACCGCGAGGACCGGCACGGCGACCGGCACATTGCCCAGGTCGGCGAGGAGCTCGGAGAGGCGGTCGGGGTGGATCAGGGCCCTGCTGGCCGCCTCGTCGAGGTCGGTCAGCGGGCCGTCGGCCATCACCTGCCAGGTGATGAGCGCGAAAAGAAGGGCCGGAAGCCCGAGAAGGAGAGAGAGGGAGGTCGGCCGCCCCGGAACAGGGGGGGTAGTTCCGAGGCGGCCGTCCGGATCGGATGGTCGCGCGCCCCGGGGGGTTTGGGGCGGGCGACTGTCCGATCGGTGAGGAGATCCGGAGCCGGAAGCTCCGGGTGTGTGCGCGAGGGCACGACCAGGTCGAAGCTGGGGAGGCCACGGCCTGAAGTCGCCCAGAGTCCCCTCTGGGCGGGGTGTATCTCTCATCTGCTTAGAACCTACGGCAGGGCGAGGGCGTTAGACAGACGGAATCGCGTCCTGACATCCACCTCGCACACCTTCTTCACACGCTCTGACTAACGTGGCCCCGGCCCCGGAATCGACGGAGTCGTCACGGCCGGGGCGCAAGGGGTTCCCGGGAGCGGAACCCCGTCTCCCACCAGTGGTTTCCCTGGGGCCTCAGATGCGGGCGAAGGCCTGCTCGATGATGTCGAGGCCCTCGTTCAGCAGGTCCTCGCCGATGACCAGCGGCGGCAGGAAGCGCAGCACGTTGCCGTAAGTGCCACAGGTCAGGACCAGCAGGCCCTCGGCGTGGCAGGCCTTGGCCAGCGCGGCGGTCGCCTCCGGGTTCGGCTCCTTGGTGGTGCGGTCCTTGACCAGCTCGATGGCGATCATCGCGCCACGGCCGCGGACGTCGCCGACGATGTCGAACTTCTCGGCCATGGCGTCCAGGCGGGCCTTCATGATCGCCTCGATGTTCTTGGCCTTGGCGTTGAGGTCCAGCTCCTTCATCGTCTCGATGGAGCCGAGCGCACCGGCGCAGGCGACGGGGTTGCCGCCGTAGGTGCCGCCCAGGCCGCCCGCGTGAGCGGCGTCCATGATCTCGGCGCGGCCGGTGACGGCGGCCAGCGGGAGGCCGCCGGCGATGCCCTTCGCCGTCGTGATCAGGTCGGGGACGATGCCCTCGTCCTCGCACGCGAACCACTGGCCGGTGCGGCAGAAGCCGGACTGGATCTCGTCGGCGACGAAGACGATGCCGTTGTCGGCGGCGAACTGGCGGATCGCGGGCAGGAAGCCCTTGGCCGGCTCGATGAAGCCGCCCTCGCCGAGCACCGGCTCGATGATGATCGCGGCGACGTTGTCCGGGCCGACCTGCTTGGTGATCTGGTCGATGGCCTGCGCGGCGGCCTCCGGGCCGGCGTTCTCGGCACCGGTCGGCCAGCGGTAGCCGTAGGCGACCGGGACGCGGTAGACCTCGGGCGCGAACGGACCGAAGCCGTGCTTGTACGGCATGTTCTTCGCGGTCAGCGCCATGGTCAGGTTCGTCCGGCCGTGGTAGCCGTGGTCGAACACGACGACGGCCTGGCGCTTGGTGTAGGCGCGCGCGATCTTGACCGCGTTCTCGACGGCCTCGGCGCCGGAGTTGAACAGCGCGGACTTCTTGGCGTGGTCACCGGGCGTCAGCTCGGCGAGGGCCTCGGCGACCTCGACGTACCCCTCGTACGGCGTGACCATGAAACAGGTGTGGGTGAAGTCCGCGAGCTGGGCGGACGCCCGGCGTACGACGGCCTCGGCGGAGGCGCCGACGCTGGTCACGGCGATACCCGAACCGAAGTCGATGAGCCGGTTGCCGTCGACGTCCTCGAGGATGCCGCCACCCGCGCGCGCGGTGAAGACGGGCAGCACGGAGCCCACGCCCTGCGCGACCGCGGCGGTACGGCGGGCCTGCAACTCCTGCGACTTCGGACCGGGGATGGCGGTGACGACGCGGCGCTCCTGCGGAACTGCGCTCATGAGGGGCTCCTGGGGGTTTTGCTGACGCTTGTCTTGTTCTTTTCTCGCAGGCTAGGGCGGGGAGTGGGGGGTGGGCATGCTCCATGTGGGCGTTGTCAGCGATGCCGGTTGTCCGTGGTGGACATAGCGAGCCGGTGCCGTGCGTTTCCGGGTTCCCGAGGATCACCGGAGTATCTCGGTGGGTTCCGTCGGCCGTGTAAGCGGTGAACTCCCCAGGAGAGGGCGTTAGATTGACTCGCTGATGGTGGATGGCACGGATGGAACGGCTGGTCAGGGGGCAAGGGCGATGGACAGCGACGGGACGCAGGACGCGCGGGGCACACACGCGACGCCTGTGCCGCGTCCGGCGATGCCGCCGGAGGCCCCGGTGGTGCCGCCGCGACCTGCGTGGGAACCGGGGGTGCCACCACAGCAGGAGCACGACCGGGGCGAGGCGGTCGCCGCCTGGCTCGACGAGGCCCGGCCCGAGGCCGGGACCGGCATCTGGCGCTTCGGCTACCGCATGCCGAAGGCGGGCCTGAACGGGGAGCGGCTTGCTCCGGTGACCGTCGTCGGCATGCTGATCCCGCTCGCAGTGGCGCTCGTGGTGTGGTCCTTCTGGCGGCGCGGCGCGATCCCGTACCAGTACACGTTCCTGCGGCTGTTCACCCCAGACGACTGGTGGTGGGGCGGCACGCTCGCCTCGCCCAAACGGCTGGAGGACCAGTCGATCCAGTACCCGGGCGTGGAGGCGCTGCAGGTCTACAACGGGCTCTTCTTCGCCCTGCTCGTCTACGCCGTGGGCCGACTGGGTGGCTGGCCGGCCGTCGTCCGCCACGTGGTGGGCCACCGGCCCCAGCCCGCCCGCGCCCTGCTCGCCGCCCTCGGCGCCCTCGTTACCCTCAGCTTCGTGTTCCCGGACGCCTTCCCCGGCGTCGGCTGGGACGCCCTGCCGGTCGTGAACCCTCTGTTCTCGCTGATCGCGCTGATCAGTGACGGCTACGGGATCTACGAGTCGCCGTGGTCGACGGACGCGCTGTACACCGTCATCACCCTTGCCGTCCTCTGGCCCTTCGCCAGGCTCGGCGGTTGGTGGTCCCTGGTCCGGAGCCGGCTCGCAGCCCGCCGCCGCGCCGAAGGACAGCAGGACGCGTCGTCGGCCGCCGAGCAGTCCCGCGCCCGCTGGCCCGAGCTGCGGGAGGCCGGACAGCACCAGGCTGCCGAGGTGCTCACCGCCGAGGTACTCGCCGGGCGGATGAACGACGTGGACTGTGCTCGTGTCGACCACGGCTGGATCCGGGCCCGGCGCGAGGGCCGGCTCCCCGTCTTCACGGACACGGTGCTCCGTCAGGGCGCCGCGGCGTTCACCCATCCCTCCGGCGCCCGGGACCTGCACGGCCGCGCCGCCCGGCACGATCTGCTCACCGGACAGGTACGCATCGGCCAGTGGGCGGCCGCCGAGCGCACACCGCCGGCATACGGCGGCGTCGGCGCGGCTCTCGGGCCCGAGACGCTGGGCACCTCGATGCTGGTCGTAGGGCCGTCGGGAGCCGGGAAGACCCGGCACGTGATCGCGCCGGTCGTCGAGTCCCTCGCGCTCCAGGCGCTCACCGGCAGCTGCGCGGTCGTCGTCGTGTCCAGCGCGGGCACACCGGTCGGGGCGGATTCGTCGTACGACGTCGTGGTGCGCGTCGGCGACCCCGCCTCCGTGCACGACCTGGACCCGTATGCGGACTCCGACGACGCCGACGAGGCCGCCGGATTCCTCGCCGAGGCCCTGGCCGGGGATCTCGACTCCGTGGGCGCCGAGCGTGCGGCCACCGCCCTCGCCCAACTCCTCGGCCCCTACCGTGCCGCGTACGGGCACTTCCCTGCGCTGCCCGTCCTGCGGGAACTGCTGGAAGGGCACCCGGCCGCCCTCTCCGACCTGCGCCGGCGACTCGACGACGAACGGCACGCGGCGATGCGCCGGGAACTGGAGGCCCGGGCACGGCAGGCCGGTACCGCCGGCGACCCCGGTCCGGCCCTCGCCGACCGGCTTGCTCTGCTGGACCGGCCCGTGTTCGCCGACTTCTTCGGCTCGGGCGGCGACACGATCCGCCCGTTCTCGCTGCGCGCCGTCGCCCACCACCCGCTGCGCGTCCGTATCGACCTGCCCGAGCACGGTCATGAGCAGGCCTCCCGCCTGATCGCCCGGCTGGTGCTGGCGCAGTTCGCGAGCGTCGCGCGTGAAGGCTCACGCGAACACTTCGTCAGCCTCGTCCTGGACGATGCCACCGGCACCGTCACCCCCACCTCGGTGCGGCGCATCCAGCGGCTGCGGTCGCAGAACGCCGGTGCGGTGCTCGCGCTGCGCACGATCTCCGACGTGCCGGAGCCCCTGCACGGGCCGCTGTACGGGGCGGTCGGCTGCCGGATGGCCATGGCCGGGGTGACGACCTGGGACGGCAGCCGGTTCGCCGATGCCTGGGGCACGGAGTGGGTCGAGACCACGGACGTCGCCCGGCACACCGTCTTCGCCGACCAGCCGATGACCCGGGCCATGCACGCCCTGCGCAAGCTGGTGACCGGCAAGGCGGTGACGACGGAGGCGGTCACCGTGCGGCAGGTGGAGCGGGAGCGGTGGTCGGCCTCCGAACTGGCGCACGGGGTGCCGCCGGGGCACGCCGTGCTGTCGCTCACCAGCGTCCAGGGAGAGCACGCGCCACCGCTGCTGGTGGATCTGCGGGGCTGACCGGGTTATCCGGCCACAGGGCCACGGGGGACCGTACGGTGAGGCAGAATCGACACAGGTCGTTCATACACGGCGGCCAAAAGATCACAGAGATCGCAGAGATCCCGCAGACGATCATCGAGATCACACCGACTTGAAGGCCGCATGCCCCCCACGCTCTCCTCGCTCGTCCATCACTCCGCGCTGAAGCTGACCGTGCGGGCGGGCGAGGACCGCCTGGACGTGCCCGTGCGCTGGGCGCATGCCAGCGAGCTCACCGATCCCGTCCCCTACATGGAGGGCGGGGAGCTGCTGCTGATCACCGCGCTGAAGCTGGACGCCGAGAACCCCGAGGCGATGCGGCGCTATGTGCGGCGCCTGGTGGGCGCCGGCGTGGTCGGGCTCGGCTTCGCGGTCGGCGTCCACTACGAGGACATCCCCGAGGCCCTGGTCGACGCGGCGACGGAGGAGGACCTTCCGCTGCTGGAGGTGCCGCGCCGGACCCCCTTCCTCGCCATCAGCAAGGCCGTGTCGGCGGCCATCGCGGCGGATCAGTACCGCGCGGTGACGGCGGGCTTCGCGGCCCAGCGGGAGCTGACCAAGCACGCCCTGACCGACGGCCCCGAAGGGCTGCTGTCCGCGCTCGCCTCGCAGGTCGACGGCTGGGCGGCGCTGTACGACGCCTCCGGTGCCGTCGTCGCGACGGCGCCCGAGTGGGCCGGGCGGCGGGCGGCACGGCTGACGGCGGACGTGGAACGGCTGCGCGAGCGGCCCGCGCCCGCCTCGTCCGTGGTCGGCGGACCGGAGAACGAGGACCGGGTCGAACTGCACAGCCTGGGCACCGGCCGGCGCCCCCGGGCCGCCCTGGCCGTCGGAACGGCGACCGCCCTCGGCACCGCGGAGCGCTACGCCGTCCACTCGGCCATCGCCCTGCTGACCCTGACCACCGAGCGCTCCCGGTCCCTCCAGGCGGCCGAGCAGCGGATCGGCGCGGCGGTGCTGCGGATGCTGCTCGCCGGGCAGCCGGACCACGCCCGGGCCGTGGCCGGGAGCTTGTACGGCGAGCTGCTCGACGCGCCGTTCCGGGTGATCGTCGCCGAGTCGGCCCCGGTGTCGGCCGCACGGGTCGTGGACTCCGGGGCGCGGGCGGTGCCGAGCAAGGCGTCCGCCGCGGCGCTGGTCGCGGCGGCGGAGGCGAACGGTGATCCGCTGGGTGCGCTCACCGAGGTCGTCGAGTCCGCGGCGGCCCGTGCCGGGGAGGCCGTGCTGGTGGTGCCGGAGGGCGAGGGCGAGACCGCGCGGCTGGTGGTGCTGGCCGCGGACGGCGGGGCGGCGGTCACGGCGTGCGCGGAGTACGCGGCGGCGCTGGAGGCGGCGCGCTCGGGGGCCGTACCGGAGCAGCCCGGGGGCATCGACGACGAGCTGGTCGTCGGGCTGTCGGCGCCGGCCGGGCCCATCGCCGCGGCGGGGGCGTACAAGCAGGCCGAGCAGGCGCTGTCGGTGGCCAGGCGGCGGGGGCGGGTGTTCGTGGAGCACGAGCAGCTGGCCGCGGGGTCCGTGCTGCCGCTGCTCGCGGACGACGCGGTGCGGGCGTTCGCCGACGGGTTGCTGCGGGCGCTGCACGAGCATGACGCGACGGGGCGGGGTGATCTGGTCGCCTCGCTGCGGGCGTGGTTGTCCCGGCACGGGCAGTGGGATGCGGCGGCTGCGGATCTGGGGGTGCACCGGCATACGCTGCGGTACCGGATGCGGCGGGTGGAGGAGATTCTCGGGCGGTCGCTGGACGATGCGGATGTTCGGATGGAGCTCTGGCTGGCGCTGAAGGCGACGTCGACGGAGTAGGCGGGGTGGTTGCGGCCCGGTCTCTTCTCGCCCCCGCCGCCCCTACCCTCCCCCACTCTCGGCTTCGCTCGAGCGGGGGGACCCCCATCGTCCCCGGGGGCTGCCGCCCCCGGACCCCCGCA
>NZ_JBIDDQ010000059.1:0-755 GCF_043195415.1 Streptomyces sp. Y7 | reverse complement strand
GCGGGGCGGCGGGCTTTTGGGCGGGCTTCTTGGGGGGCTGTTTGGCGGGTTCCTGGGCGGAGGCCTGGGCGGGGACGTCGAGCGGGGTGCCGGGGGCGGCCGCGGAGCTGCTGGGGGCGCTTCCGGAACGGCCTCCAGGGAGGGCCTGGAGGTGGGTACGGGACGCCGGGATGGTGGGGGTGGTGCGCGGGGCCGCCGGGTGGGAGGTGCCGCGTTCCAGGGGCAGGCAGCGGGCCAGGAGGGTGGCTGCGGTGGGGTTGCCGCGCAGGGCCCGGAGGGCGGCGAGATCCTCGGGGATCGGGGGGTAGCCGGCGCCGAGGGCCTCTTCGAGGAGGGTGAGGTAGCCGGCTGCGGTGCCGGGGAGGGCGGCGCGGTAGCGGGCGAGGTCGGCCACCAGGAAGGCACGCATCCGGGCGCCCTCGCGCATCGCCTCGTCGAGATTCTCGGCGAGACGGAGACAGTCCTCGACGTCTTGGGCCGGGGCGGGGCAGGGGGTGAGGGCAAGGTCGAGGGCGCGGCGGAGCACACGCAGCTCCTCCACGCCGAACGCCATGCCGCCGCGGGATCCGTATGGCGTGGGCATGCGCCGACGATACGCGCTAATCAGACAAACGCGGCATATGGGGGCGGTGTGGCGTGGGGTGCCACTCGGGTGGGTGGGGGTGGTGCCTGCGGCGGCCTGTGCGGGTGGGGTGGGGGTGCGCGACGCGCCTTGTGCCGGTGGGTGGGTCGGGGCCGCGCCGGGGGGGGGCCCG
>NZ_JBIDDQ010000058.1:0-883 GCF_043195415.1 Streptomyces sp. Y7 | reverse complement strand
TGTAGGTGGGGGCGGGGAGTGCTTTGCGGTCGAGTTTGCCGTTGGGGGTGAGGGGGAGGGCGTCGAGGGTGACGATCGCGGAGGGGATCATGTAGTCGGGGAGGTGTTGGGCGAGGGCTGCGCGGACGTTGGTTTCGTTGTGGTGGCCGACGACGTAGGCGGTGAGGCGTTGGTCGCCGGGGGTGTCTTCGCGTAGGAGGGCGGTGGCCTGGGTGATGCCTGTCTGGGTGGTGAGTGCGGTTTCGATCTCGCCGAGTTCTATGCGGTGGCCGCGGAGTTTGACCTGGTGGTCGGCGCGGCCGGTGTAGAGGAGTTGGCCGTCTGTGGTCCAGCGGGCGAGGTCGCCGGTGCGGTAGATGCGGCTGCCGGGTGTGCCGTATGGGTTGGCGGTGAAGCGTTGTGCGGTGAGGGCGGGGCGGTGGTGGTAGCCGCGGGCGAGTTGGTGGCCGGCGAGGTAGAGCTCGCCGGTGACGCCCGGGGGTACGGGGCGTAGGGCGGAGTCGAGGACGTAGACAGCTGTGTTGGCGAAGGGCCGTCCGATCGGGACCGGTCCGGTCGCGTTGCTGTCGAGCGGGTATTCGGTGATGTTGACGGTGGATTCGGTGGGTCCGTAGGCGTTGATGACCTGGACGTCGGGGTGCTGTGCGCGCCAGGCGGTGAGTTGGTCGGCGTGCAGGGCTTCGCCGCCGAGGATCAGGGTCTGTGAGGGGGAGGCGGTCTCGGGCAGGCTGCTGAGGATGGGCAGGTGGCTGGGGGTGGCCTTGACCAGGGTGGGGCGGCTGGTGCTGTCTTCCAGTGAGGTGAGGTGGACGGTGCCGCCGTTGGTGAGCGGCGTCCACAGGGCCGTGATGGTGAGGTCGAAGGCGAGCGGTGAGTGCAGCAC
>NZ_JBIDDQ010000057.1:0-1098 GCF_043195415.1 Streptomyces sp. Y7 | reverse complement strand
TGGCCTTGACCAGGGTGGGGCGGCTGGTGCTGTCTTCCAGTGAGGTGAGGTGGACGGTGCCGCCGTTGGTGAGCGGCGTCCACAGGGCCGTGATGGTGAGGTCGAAGGCGAGCGGTGAGTGCAGCACCGTCGAGCCTGCTGTGGCCGGGTAGGCGGTGCGGGCGCGGTGGAGGTAGGTGGCCAGGGCGTGATGGTCGATGACGACGCCCTTGGGTCGGCCCGTCGAACCGGACGTGTAGATCATGTACGCGGCATGACCGGCGGCCCACGGTTTCCGGCGCTCGGAGTCGGTGATCTCCGTCGCGGGACGATCAGCCCACTCTGCTGCCGGAACCGGCTCGCGCAGAGTGAGGACGGGTGTCGCGTCGTCGAGCATGTAACTGACGCGCTCGGTGGGGTAGTCGGGGTCGATCGGCAGATACGCCGCCCCTGCCTTCACCACGGCCAGCAGTGCTACGACGGCGTCGAGCGACTTGGGCAGGGCGACGGCGACGAACTGCTCAGCCCCCACGCCTTCCGCGATCAAATGTCGGGCCAACTGGTTCCCACGGGCGTTGAGTTCGCCGTAGGTGAGCGACTGGCCGTCGCAGACTAGGGCGACCGCGTCCGGCGTCCGAGCCGCCTGCCGGGCGACGAGTTCGTGCAGCGGAACGTCGGGCAGCTCCGTGCTGGGTCCGTTCCACTCCACCAACACCCGCTCTCGCACGTCCGGTTCGAGCGTGTCCAGGCGGCCGACCGGCACGTCGTCGGCTTCGACCAGCGCGCTGAGCACCCGCAGCATCCGGTCGCCGAAGTCGCGCGCGTCGGCCGCGTTGAACAGATCGGGGCGGTAGTCGACACGGAAGGAGAGTTCGGTGCCGCGCATCGTCGCGACGACGTTCACGGCGAAGTGTGTGCCGCCCTTGATGTCGGCGGAGGCGACGCGCAGCCCGCCGCCGTCTGCCGGAGCGTCGACCGGAGCCTCGTCGACCGGATAGTTCTGGAACACCATGGCGGTGTCGAAGAGTTGTGGGTGTCCGGTCCAGGTCTGGATGTCGGTGAGGCCGGGCCACTGGTGGTCCAGGAGTGTGGTCTGTTCGTTCTGGAGGCGGCGGAAGA
>NZ_JBIDDQ010000056.1:0-1307 GCF_043195415.1 Streptomyces sp. Y7 | reverse complement strand
CCCCTAACCACAGGTCATCCCCCAGGTTTTCAACCCTGGTGGGTTCGGTCCTCCACGAAGTCTTACCTCCGCTTCAACCTGCCCATGGCTAGATCACTCCGCTTCGGGTCTTGAGCGCGCTACTATATCGCCCTATTCGGACTCGCTTTCGCTACGGCTTCCCCACACGGGTTAACCTCGCAACACACCGCAAACTCGCAGGCTCATTCTTCAAAAGGCACGCAGTCACGAGAATGTGCAAGCACATTCCGACGCTCCCACGGCTTGTAGGCACACGGTTTCAGGTACTATTTCACTCCCCTCCCGGGGTACTTTTCACCATTCCCTCACGGTACTATCCGCTATCGGTCACCAGGGAATATTTAGGCTTAGCGGGTGGTCCCGCCAGATTCACACGGGATTTCTCGGGCCCCGTGCTACTTGGGTGTCTCTCAAACGAGCCGCTGACGTTTCGACTACGGGGGTCTTACCCTCTACGCCGGACCTTTCGCATGTCCTTCGCCTACATCAACGGTTTCTGACTCGTCCTGTTGCCGGCAGACAACAGAAGAGAGATCCCACAACCCCGCTCACGCAACCCCTGCCGGGTCTCACACGTAAACGGTTTGGCCTCATCCGGTTTCGCTCGCCACTACTCCCGGAATCACGGTTGTTTTCTCTTCCTGCGGGTACTGAGATGTTTCACTTCCCCGCGTTCCCTCCACATACCCTATGTGTTCAGGTATGGGTGACAGCCCATGACGACTGCCGGGTTTCCCCATTCGGAAACCCCCGGATCAAAGCCTGGTTGACGACTCCCCGGGGACTATCGTGGCCTCCCACGTCCTTCATCGGTTCCTGGTGCCAAGGCATCCACCGTGCGCCCTTAAAAACTTGGCCACAGATGCTCGCGTCCACTGTGCAGTTCTCAAACAACGACCAGCCACCCATCACCCCGCACCGAAGCACGAGTTCACTGGGGCCGGCACCTGAAGGCAGCCATACCGGCCGTACCCTCAGACACCCAACAGCGTGCCCGGCCGTTCCCTGCCCGGAGATCATGCGTTCCACGCTCCGAAGAGCAGTACTGGCAAGCCTCCGACCCAAGAGATCGGCCGAATAATCAACGTTCCACCCATGAGCAACCAGTGCGAGACATTCGCTCGCATGCTGGCCTCTGACCTCGTCCCGAAGGACTCGGTGAGAAGTGCTCCTTAGAAAGGAGGTGATCCAGCCGCACCTTCCGGTACGGCTACCTTGTTACGACTTCGTCCCAATCGCCAGTCCCACCTTCGACAGCTCCCTCCCACAAGGGGTTGGGCCACCGG
>NZ_JBIDDQ010000054.1:0-2391 GCF_043195415.1 Streptomyces sp. Y7 | reverse complement strand
AACACAGTGGACGCGAGCAACTGAGGACAAGCCCTCGGCCTATTAGTACCGGTCACCTCCACACGTTACCGTGCTTCCAGATCCGGCCTATCAACCCAGTCGTCTACTGGGAGCCTTACCCCATCAAGTGGGTGGGAATACTCATCTCGAAGCAGGCTTCCCGCTTAGATGCTTTCAGCGGTTATCCCTCCCGAACGTAGCCAACCAGCCATGCCCTTGGCAGAACAACTGGCACACCAGAGGTTCGTCCGTCCCGGTCCTCTCGTACTAGGGACAGCCCTTCTCAATATTCCTGCGCGCGCAGCGGATAGGGACCGAACTGTCTCACGACGTTCTAAACCCAGCTCGCGTACCGCTTTAATGGGCGAACAGCCCAACCCTTGGGACCGACTCCAGCCCCAGGATGCGACGAGCCGACATCGAGGTGCCAAACCATCCCGTCGATATGGACTCTTGGGGAAGATCAGCCTGTTATCCCCGGGGTACCTTTTATCCGTTGAGCGACGGCGCTTCCACAAGCCACCGCCGGATCACTAGTCCCGACTTTCGTCCCTGCTCGACCCGTCGGTCTCACAGTCAAGCTCCCTTGTGCACTTACACTCAACACCTGATTGCCAACCAGGCTGAGGGAACCTTTGGGCGCCTCCGTTACTCTTTAGGAGGCAACCGCCCCAGTTAAACTACCCATCAGACACTGTCCCTGATCCGGATCACGGACCCAGGTTAGACATCCAGCACGACCAGACTGGTATTTCAACGACGACTCCCCCTGAACTGGCGTCCAGAGTTCACAGTCTCCCAGCTATCCTACACAAGCCGAACCGAACACCAATATCAAACTGTAGTAAAGGTCCCGGGGTCTTTCCGTCCTGCTGCGCGAAACGAGCATCTTTACTCGTAGTGCAATTTCACCGGGCCTATGGTTGAGACAGTCGAGAAGTCGTTACGCCATTCGTGCAGGTCGGAACTTACCCGACAAGGAATTTCGCTACCTTAGGATGGTTATAGTTACCACCGCCGTTTACTGGCGCTTAAGTTCTCAGCTTCGCCCAGACGAATCTGAGCTAACCGGTCCCCTTAACGTTCCAGCACCGGGCAGGCGTCAGTCCGTATACATCGCCTTACGGCTTCGCACGGACCTGTGTTTTTAGTAAACAGTCGCTTCTCGCTGGTCTCTGCGGCCACCCCCAGCTCACCGTGTAAAACGGATCACCGAGTGTGGCCCCCCTTCTCCCGAAGTTACGGGGGCATTTTGCCGAGTTCCTTAACCATAGTTCACCCGAACGCCTCGGTATTCTCTACCTGACCACCTGAGTCGGTTTAGGGTACGGGCCGCCATGAAACTCGCTAGAGGCTTTTCTCGACAGCATAGGATCATCCACTTCACCACAATCGGCTCGGCATCAGGTCTCACCCTGTATGAGTGGCGGATTTGCCTACCACTCGGGCTACACCCTTACCCCGGGACAACCACCGCCCGGGATGGACTACCTTCCTGCGTCACCCCATCACTCACCTACTACCAGCTCGGGTCACCGGCTCCACCACTCCGACCTCGTCCGAAGACTCAGCCGGCGGCTTCACGGGCTTAGCATCACTGGATTCGATGTTTGACGCTTCACAGCGGGTACCGGAATATCAACCGGTTATCCATCGACTACGCCTGTCGGCCTCGCCTTAGGTCCCGACTTACCCTGGGCAGATCAGCTTGACCCAGGAACCCTTAGTCAATCGGCGCACACGTTTCTCACGTGTGAATCGCTACTCATGCCTGCATTCTCACTCGTGAACCGTCCACCACTGCCTTCCGGCGCGGCTTCACCCGGCACACGACGCTCCCCTACCCATCACAGCCGCCGTTGGGCGTATTGCTGCAATGACACGACTTCGGCGGTACGCTTGAGCCCCGCTACATTGTCGGCGCGGAATCACTAGACCAGTGAGCTATTACGCACTCTTTCAAGGGTGGCTGCTTCTAAGCCAACCTCCTGGTTGTCTGTGCGACTCCACATCCTTTCCCACTTAGCGTACGCTTAGGGGCCTTAGTCGATGCTCTGGGCTGTTTCCCTCTCGACCATGGAGCTTATCCCCCACAGTCTCACTGCCGCGCTCTCACTTACCGGCATTCGGAGTTTGGCTAAGGTCAGTAACCCGGTAGGGCCCATCGCCTATCCAGTGCTCTACCTCCGGCAAGAAACACACGACGCTGCACCTAAATGCATTTCGGGGAGAACCAGCTATCACGGAGTTTGATTGGCCTTTCACCCCTAACCACAGGTCATCCCCCAGGTTTTCAACCCTGGTGGGTTCGGTCCTCCACGAAGTCTTACCTCCGCTTCAACCTGCCCATGGCTAGATCACTCCGCTTCGGGTCTTGAGCGCGCTACTATA
>NZ_JBIDDQ010000053.1:0-5903 GCF_043195415.1 Streptomyces sp. Y7 | reverse complement strand
GTCCGCGCAGCCCTCGCCCAACACCTCCCCGACTACATGATCCCCTCCGCGATCGTCACCCTCGACGCCCTCCCCCTCACCCCCAACGGCAAACTCGACCGCAAAGCACTCCCCGCCCCCACCTACAGCACCGCCGCAACCGGACGCGCGCCCCGCACCCCGCGCGAAGAAATCCTCTGCACGCTCTACGCCGACGTCCTCGGCGTGGAACGCGTCACCATCGACGACAACTTCTTCGACCTCGGCGGACACTCCCTCCTCGCCACCCGCCTCGTCAGCCGCATCCGCACCACCCTCGGTGCGGAGCTCAGCGTCCGCCAGCTCTTCGAGCGGCCGTCGGTCGCCGGGCTGACCGATGTCCTGGACACGGCGGGCACCGCACGCACCCCCCTCACCGCACACCCCCGACCCGAACGCATCCCCCTCTCCTACGCCCAACAACGCCTCTGGTTCCTCCACCAGTTGGAAGGCCCCACCCCCACCTACAACATCCCCACCACCCTCCGCCTCACCGGCCACCTCGACCACCAAGCCCTCCACCACGCCCTCAACGACCTCACCACCCGCCACGAAAGCCTCCGCACCACCATCACCGAAGACCAACACGGCCCCCGACAGACCGTGCACGCCCCGAACGGCATTCCGCTCAAGGTCGTGGAGACCTCTGAGGAGGAGCTGGACGAGAAGCTCACCGGCGCCACGCACCACGCCTTCGACCTGATGGGCGAACTCCCGGTGCGCGCCACGCTGTTCAGGATCTCTCCGACCGAGCACGTGCTGCTCCTGCTGATCCATCACATCGCCAGCGACGCCTGGTCGCGGGAGCCGCTCGGTCGTGACCTGGTGAGGGCGTACACCGCGCGCCTCGCGGGTGGGGCGCCGGACTGGGAGCCGCTCGCGGTGCAGTACGCGGACTACGCGCTGTGGCAGCAGGACCTCCTCGGCGACGACACCGACCCCGACAGCACCGCCGGCCGTCAGCTCGCCCACTGGAAGCAGACGCTCGCCGGACTCCCCGAACAGCTCGACCTGCCCACTGACCGACCCCGCCCCGCCGTCGCCGACTACAGCGGCGACCGCGTGGAGTTCGCTCTCGACCCCGAACTGCAGGCACGGCTGGCCGAGTTGGCGCGGGTCACGGGTACCAGCACGTTCATGGTGCTCCAGGCGGCGCTGGCGGCCCTGCTGACCCGGCTCGGGGCCGGCGAGGACATCCCCCTCGGCACGCCGATCGCCGGGCGCACGGACCGGGCGGCCGAGGACCTGATCGGGTTCTTCGTCAACACCCTCGTACTGCGCACCGACACCAGGGGCAATCCGACGTTCCGGGCGCTCCTGGAGGGCACGCGCCGGGCCGATCTGGCGGCCTACGCCCATCAGGACCTGCCCTTCGAGCGGCTGGTGGAGGCGGTCAACCCGACGCGGACGCTCGCCCACCACCCGCTGTTCCAGGTGATGCTGATCC
The DNA here is from genome assembly GCF_043195415.1 of Streptomyces sp. Y7. Lineage (NCBI taxonomy): Bacteria > Bacillati > Actinomycetota > Actinomycetes > Kitasatosporales > Streptomycetaceae > Streptomyces > Streptomyces sp. Y7. The sequence continues at coordinate 4,438 of NZ_JBIDDQ010000053.1, read as the reverse complement.
TGAGCACCGCCGACGCCGATCCGGACGCGTCGCTCGCTCTGCCCGGGCTGCGGGTCACCGCGGAGCGCAGCCGGCTGGGCGCGGCGAAGACGGACCTGGCGTTCGCGCTGGTCGAGACACGGGACGGCGCGGGCCGGGGTGCCGGACTCACCGGTGCGCTGGACTTCAGGACGGATCTGTTCGACCGAACGACGGCCGAGTCGATGGTGGACCGTTTCGTGCGCCTGCTGGAGACGGTCGCCGCCGACCCGGGTGTCCGGCTGTCCGAGGTCGACGTCCTCGGCGCCACGGAGCGTCGTCTGCTGCTGGACGTCGGGACGGGAGCCGTACTTCCCGGACAGGATGCGACGCTGCCCGAGCTGTTCGAGGCCCAGGTGGCTCGGACGCCTGAGGCGCCCGCGGTTGTGTCGGGGGCGACGACGGTGTCGTACCGCGAACTCGACGCTCGGGCGGACCGGTTGGCGCGTCTGCTGCGCCGCGAGGGTGTGCGCCCCGGGACGCCGGTCGTCATGTTGATGGAACGGTCCGTGACGCATGTCCTGGCCACGCTCGCCATCGCCAAGGCGGGCGGCGCGTACGTCCCGCTGCACGAGACGTACCCGCTCGAACGGATGCGGTACGTGGTGCAGGACACGGCGGCCACACTCGTACTGGCCGACCGTGCCGAGGCCGCGCGGGCAGGTGAACTGGGCGTCCGGGTCGTCGTCGTGGATGAGCACGGTGCCCCGTCCGACCCGCGGGCCGATGAGGAACTGCGCGCCGGGGTGCGGCCGGACGACCTGGCCTACGTCATGTACACCTCCGGCTCGACGGGCCGGCCCAAGGGCGTGGCCGTCACCCAGCGCGGAGTCGTGGACCTGGTGCGCGACCACTGCTGGCGGCCCGGAACGCACGAGCGGGTGCTGTTGCACGCCCCGCACGCGTTCGACGTGTCCTGCTACGAGATGTGGGTGCCGTTGGCGTCCGGTGGCACGGTGGTCGTGGCGCCGCCGGGGCAGCTGGACGCCGCCTCGATCGCCGAGCTGATCGCGCGGCACGACATCACGTCGATCCATCTGACCGCCGGCTTCTTCCGGGTCGTCGCCGAGGAGGCGCCGGAGTGCTTCGCCGGGGTGCGCGAGGTGCTGACCGGTGGTGACGTGGTCTCACCGGCGGCCGTCGCCCGCGTCCTCGCCCACTCCCCCGGGCTGGTGCTGCGTCATCTGTACGGTCCGACGGAGACGACCCTGTGCGTGACCCAGCACGAGGTACGGGCGCCGTACACGGCCCGTACGACGCTGCCGATCGGGCGGCCGACCGGCAACACCCGGGCGTACGTGCTCGACCGGTACCTCCAGCCGGTGCCTGCCGGTGTGGCGGGCGAGCTGTTCATCTCCGGCAGTGGCCTGGGACGGGGCTATCTGCACCGGCCCGACCTGACCTCCGAACGGTTCGTCGCCGATCCGTACGGCGATGCCGGTGAGCGCATGTACCGCACCGGCGATCTGGTGCGCTTCAACCCGGCGGGCGAACTGGAGTATCTGGCGCGCGCCGACGACCAGGTCAAGATCCGTGGATTCCGGGTGGAACTCGGCGAGGTGGAGACGGCCCTGGCCGTCCGTGACGAACTGGCGCAGGTCGCGGCCGTCGTCCGCGAGGACCGGCCCGGTGACCGCCGACTGGTCGCCTATGTGGTGCCCGCGGAGGGACGCGCGCCGGACGTGGACCCGAGCGAGCTGCGTGCCTTCGCCGGGCAGACCCTGCCCGACTACATGGTCCCCTCGGCGGTCGTCGTCCTGGACGGGCTGCCGCTGACCGCGAACGGCAAGCTGGACCGCAAGGCGCTGCCGGCGCCGGACTACACGGCCGGGTCCACCGGGCGGGCCGCCCGCACTCCGGTCGAGGAACTGCTGTGCACGCTGTTCGCGGAGGTGCTCGGGCTGCCGGTGGTGGGCGCGGACGACGGCTTCTTCGACCTGGGCGGCGACAGCATCCTGTCCATCCAGCTCGTCGGCCGAGCCCGCGCCGCGGGACTCTCACTCGCCGTGCGGAACGTCTTCGAGCACCAGTCGCCCGCCCGTCTCGCGGAGGCGCTGGACCTGATCGACGCCGAGCCGACCGCCGGAACGCAGATGCCGCAGGTCGATCCGTACGGTCCGGTCCCGGCCACGCCCGTCATGCGGCGGATCGCCGAACTGGGCCTGGGCGGTGACGACTTCAACCAGTCCGTGGTCGTGTCGGTGCCACCGGCGCTGGACGCGGAGCGGTTGGCCGCGGCCCTGCGGCGGACGCTGGACCACCATGACGCGCTGCGCTTGCGCACCGCCCCCGACGGGTCCATGGAGGTGTGCCCGCCCGGCGCCTTGGCCGCGGATGACGTGCTCGTGCGCGTGGCGGCCGACGGGCTCGCCGACTCCGAGGACGTCGAGCAGATGGTCGTGGAGCTGGCCGAGGCCGCCCGGGACCGCCTCTCGCCCACCGCCGGGCGCATGGTCCAGGCCGTCTGGCTCGACCTCGGGGACGCGCGCGACGGCCTGCTGATCCTGGTCGCGCACCATCTGGTGGTCGACTCCGTCAGCTGGAGCATGCTGGTGCCGGACGTGGCGGCCGCCTACCAGGGGGATGCTCCGGCTCCGGTCGGCACCTCCTGGCGGCAGTGGGCCACGGCGCTGCACCGGCTCGCCGACGGGCCGGGCACCGAGGCCGAACTCGACCACTGGCGGGACACGCTCGCCGTGGACGTGGAGCGGACGCTGCGCGTGGACCGCGAGCGCGACCTGCACGGTACGTCGGGCAGGATCAGCCTCAGCCTGGCCACCGAGGTGACGCAGGCCCTGCTCGCGCGGGTGCCCGGCACCGTCAACGCGAGTGTCGAGGACGTGCTGCTCAGCGCGTTCGCCGTGGCCGTCGCCGAGTGGCGACGCGGGCGCGGCGGCAACCCCGACGCCCCCGTCGTGGTCGACCTGGAGAGCCACGGCCGGCACGAGGAGGCGGTCCCGGGCAGTGATCTGAGCCGTACCGCCGGCTGGTTCACCGCTCTGTACCCCGTGCGGCTGGCGCCGGACGTGGCCGACTGGACCACGCTGCAGCAGGACGGTGCCGCCCTCGGCGACGTGCTGAAGCAGGTCAAGGAGCAGGTGCGGTCCGTGCCGGGCGACGGACTCGGCTTCGGCCTGCTGCGCCATCTCAACCCGCGTACCGGGCCGGTGCTCGCCGCGCTGCCCGAGCCGGAGTTCGGCTTCAACTATCTGGGCCGCCGCACGGCGACGCCGTCCGGCCCGGCGCGGCACTGGAGCGTGATCGGCGGCGGTGTCGCGGCCTTCCGGCCCGCCGCGCCCATGGCGCATGTGATCGAGATCAGCGCGGTCGCGCAAGACGGGGAGGACGGGCCCCGGCTGCGCGCCGACTGGACGTACGCGACCGGTGTGATCGGCGACGACGACGCCCGGGACCTGGCCGACCTGTGGTTCCGGACCCTCGAAGCCCTCGTGGATCTCGCCGACCGCCCCGACGTGGGCGGCCTGACCCCGTCCGATGTGACCCTCGCCTCCCTCAGTCAGTCCGAGATCGAGGAGTTCGAGGCCGACCTTGAGTCCGAGTGGGAGAGTGAGCAGTGAGTCAGCAACCGTCTCGTTCGCGCAGCAAGATCGAGGACATTCTTCCGCTGTCCCCGCTCCAGGAGGGCTTCGTCTTCCTGAGCCTGCTTCACGAGGGCGGTCTCGATCCCTACGTCAGCCAGGTCGGCTTCGATCTGTACGGCCCGTACGACGACGCCCGGATGCGTGCCGCCGCCCGGGCCCTGCTGCTGCGTCACCCGAACCTGCGGGCCGGCTTCCGGCAGCGCAGGAACGGAGCGTGGGCCCAGCTCGTCCCGCGTGAGGTCGAACTGCCCTGGCAGGAACACGACCTCACGGCCGTCGCTGCGGACGAGCGGGAGTCCGCGGCCGACCGGCTGAGCGCGGAGGAGCGTGCCCGGCCCTTCGACCTCGGCCGGCCCCCGCTGCTGCGCTTCACCGCGGTCAGGCTGACCGCCGATCACGTGCGTCTGGTGGTGACGAACCATCACATCCTGCTGGACGGCTGGTCGTTGCCGGTGCTGCTCAAGGAGCTCATCGCGCTCTACGACCTCCGCGGCGACGCCTCCTCGCTGCCGCGGGTGCGTCCCTACCGGGACTACCTGGCCTGGCTGGGCTCTCGTGACCGGGACGCCGCCCGGGACGCCTGGCGGCACTCCCTGGCCGGTCTCGACGAGGGCTGCCTGCTCGCCCCGGGCAGCGAGGCTCCCGCGTCGGCTCCCGAGCACGTCTTCTTCACGGTGGGGTCGGCTCTCAGCGAGTCGCTGGTGTCCTGGGCGCGGTCGCACGGCGTGACCATGAACACCGTCGTGCAGGGCGCGTGGGCCCTCGCCCTGGCCCAGGCCACCGGACGCGACGACGTCGTCTTCGGCGCCACCGTCTCC
>NZ_JBIDDQ010000052.1:0-7707 GCF_043195415.1 Streptomyces sp. Y7 | reverse complement strand
TTCGCGTAGCGCCTGGGGGTGGGTCGGGGCCGTGCCGGGGGGTGTCCGTCCTCGGTCCGGCGGGTGCCCGGCATCAGAGGGTTCTGTTTCTTGACGCCGGCCGCTGCGGGCGGACACCCCCCGGCGCGGCCCCTTGCCGCCGTGGGCGGGTGCAGCTCTCGTGACGCGCGCAGCGACACGGCCGCGACTTTCAGCCCGTCCGGTGTTTGAGGACGAGGTGGTTCAGGACGCTGCGGGGTCTGGGGCGGCAGCCCCAGGGGGTTGAAGGGGTGGACCCTGCGCCTCCGGCGGGGTTTTCAGCGGGGGTGGGGCGGCGGAGAATACGGGCGGCATGGTTGAGCGGCGCAGCGATTGCGTACGTATCGTCGTTCGAGGGGTCACGGCACGGCGGGCGAGAGGCGGCTACGGGCGATGACTCACGGTATGCACACGGACACGCACCCCCCTTACCTCGACGGCGACCGGGGCTGGCGGGACACCGCCACCCGTTACGCCCTGCTTCCGCTCCGCGTCTTCCTCGGCGTCACCTTCATCTACGCCGGGCTGGACAAGCTCACGGACAGCGCCTTCATGAAGGACTCCGGGGCGGGGTCGATCGGCGACATGATGCGTGCCGTTCGGGACTCCTCCGCCATCCCGGCCATGGTGGACATGGCCTTGGACAACCCGGTGGGGTTCGGTTACGCCATCGCGTTCGGTGAGCTGGCCGTCGGGATCGGCACCCTGATCGGGCTGTTCGCCCGTCTGGCGGCGCTCGGTGGGGCGTTGATCTCACTGAGTCTGTGGCTGACGGTGAGCTGGGCCTCCGATCCGTACTACTACGGCAATGACCTGGCCTACCTGATGGCCTGGCTGCCGCTCGTGCTCGCCGGCGCACCGCTGTTGTCGCTGGATGCCGCCTTGCGGACGCGGCGACGCCGGCGGTCGGGTGGCTATCGGTAGGGGGCGGTTGGCTCGGCTGTCAGGGGTGTGTGGGTGGCTGGGGCGTGCCGCGGCGTCTGCGTATCGCTCGGGCCAGTAGCGCTGTCGCTCCTGCCAGGCACAGGCCGCCGATGACCAAGGGGATCACCGCGAACCACGGGGTCTCCCAGGCGTCGCCCGCGTCTCCGGCGTAGGCGATGCCCGCGATGGTCAGGAAGGCACCGGCCACCAGCCTTCCGGGCTGGAACTCATGACGCAGCACGGCTCACCTCCGCCTGTCCGACGCCGACGCTGAGATCGATGTCCAGCGTGCCCGCGCTCTTGGTGCCCGTGGGCGGGTTCAGGGTCAGTTCCTTGTGCTTGCCCGGTGCCACGTCCACGTCCTGCTTGTCCTCGCCCGGCAGCTGGATGTCTCCCACGCCCACGTCGATGCTCACCTTCACGGTCGCGTCCTTCGGGACGATCACCTTCAGTTGGCCCACGCCCACGTCGGCTCTCGTCGTCACGGTCCGGTCCTTCGAGAGGTTCAGCCGGGTCAGGTCGAGGGTGCCCACGCCGGTTCCCAGGTCGTACTCGTTCTGTACGTCCGCCACGGCTGCCGGGCGCCAGTTCTTCTCTCTCCAGTGGGTGCTGATGTCCTTGGGCAGGGCGGCCGACGCGGCCAGCAGGCCCGCGGTGATGATCGCCAGGAAGACGGAGCCCGCTCCCGTGCGGCCGAGGAACGCGCTGATCGCTATGCCCAGGCCTATGACCAGCAGCGCGCAGGCCAGACCGGTCTGGAGGCTGGTGCCGAGCGCGTGGTCCTCCCAGGTGGCGCCCGTGCCGAGGGCGCCCGCGAGGAGGGCCAGCAGGAACACCCAGCCGCCGATCCAGCGGGGCCCGCGGGGCTTGGGCTGCTGGGCGCGGCGGGCCCGTAGGTCCTGGCGGCTGCTCCAGGCGTCGCCGAGGCCGATGTTGACCGCCGCCGCGATGTCGCGGTCGCGTGAGTCGCGGGGGCCCCAGAGATAGCCCGTGCCGCCCTCGTGCGTGCCGTCCTTGACGATCGGGTCGCGCCACCAGGAGGGGTAGGCGGCGGGCACCGGCGGGGCCTGCGCCTCCGGCGGGGCGTCGGCGACGGCCTGGGCGGCGAGCGGGTCCGGGTCGGGAGTGCCGCGGTGCCGTGACCAGTAGCCGGCGCCGGCCACGAGGAGGGAGAGGACGACGGCGAAGGCCAGCACACCGCCGTTGTTCAGCAAGGTCAGGAACACGCCGCAGCCCACCAGCGCGAACAGCACGGCCGTCAGCGCCTGGCCGTCGACGCGGCCCGTCAGCAGCTTGCGCACCTCGTTCTCGTCCTCGTCGTCGTACGGGACGAAGAGCCAGGCGAAGCCGTAGAAGATGAGGCCTATGCCGCCCGTCGCGGAGAGCACGGCGAGGGTGATCCGGAAGAACACCGGGTCCATGTCGCACTGCCGGCCCAGGCCGGCGCACACGCCGGCCAGCATCTTGTGCCGGCGGTCGCGGCGGAACCTGTGCGGCGGGGGCAGGGCACCGGCTTGACCGGGCGCCGCTGTCTCCGCGCCCGCGCGCGGTTCCTCACCCGCGGCGCTCGCGGGTGCCGGGCCGGTCGGCGTGCCCGCGGTGGGCGCGTCGTCCGGCCCGGGCACGGAGTCCGCGGCGTGCTGGTGATCAGTCATGTGTCCATGGTGACGGGCGGGTCGGCCCGATGGGAGTCGGAATGACCCTGGTCGGACCCTGATATCGGCCCTGAGTCGGGTGCGGGGGAAGTGTGCGAGGCGGCGGGCCTCGAAGATCAGGGGAGTCTAGGGGGTCGACCCTGATGCCCTGATGGGCCGGGCGTGTGAACATCGATGGCATGCCGGAAGCCGCAGCAGCGCCACTCGCCGAACCGCGGCCGCCGCGCAAGCTCTACCGCAGCAGTGACGGACGCTGGCTCGGGGGCGTGGCGCGGGGGCTCGCCGGGCACCTCGGCCTGCCCGTCATCTGGGTACGGCTCGTCTTCGTCGGCCTGTTCATGGCGGACGGGCTCGGTGCGCTGCTGTATGCCGCGTTCTGGTTCTTCGTGCCGCTCGGGCTCGGCGGTGTCGACGCGCAGCGGCCGCCCCCCTTCACCACCGAGACCGCGTCCGACGGCCGCCGCAGACTCGTCGCCCGCAAGCCCGACAAGGGACAGATCGTCGCGCTGCTGCTCATGGTGGTCGTGGCGATGGTCTTCGTCGGCAGCGTGGACCTCGGCAACGGCGCCAAGGCGTACCTGCTGCCCGCCGTCCTCGTCGGCGCGGGCGTCGCCCTGGTCTGGCGGCAGGCGGACAACGCCCGCCGGGCCCGCTGGATGGAGGTCGGGCGGCGTCGGCGCACCCTCAGCCTGCTGCGCGCGGCGGGCGGCGTCGTCCTCGTCACGGCCGGCGTCTCCGGCATCTTCGTCCTCCAGGGCTCCGCCGCCCACCTCGGCTCCGTCCTGCAGGCGGCGCTCGCGGTCCTCGTCGGCATCACGCTCCTCGCGGGGCCGTACCTGGTCCGGATGACCCAGGACCTCTCCGAGGAACGCCTGATGCGCATCCGTGCCCAGGAGCGCGCCGAGGTCGCCGCCCACGTCCATGACTCGGTGCTGCACACCCTGACCCTGATCCAGCGCAACGCGGAGAACGCGAACGAGGTCCGGCGCCTCGCCCGCGCCCAGGAGCGCGACCTGCGCACCTGGCTGTACAAGCCCGAGGGCACCGGCAAGGACGAGGCCGACGAACCCGCCAACCTCGCCGACGCGGTGCGGCGCAACGCCGCAGAGGTGGAGGACAAGCACGGTGTCCCCATAGAGGTCGTGGTCGTCGGCGACTGCCCCCTCGACGAGAGGATCGCCGCACAGATGCAGGCCGCGCGCGAGGCGATGGTGAACGCCGCGAAGTACGGTGGCGAGGGCGGCGCCGTGCAGGTCTACGCCGAGGTGGAGGGAAAGACCGTCTTCGTGTCCGTCCGGGACCGCGGTCCGGGCTTCGACCTCGATTCGATACCCGCCGACCGCATGGGCGTCAGAGAATCGATCATCGGCCGCATGGAGCGCAACGGCGGTACGGCCCGGCTGCGGGCGGTGCCCGACGGCGGCACGGAGGTCGAGCTGGAGATGGAGAGGGCGGAGAAGACGTCATGAGCGACGCGACCGAGGCGAACGAGCCCGTGGAGTCGACCGGCGGGAGCGCGGCCGAGCGGCACGTGCGTGTGGTCCTCGTCGACGACCACCGCATGTTCCGTACGGGAGTCCAGGCCGAGATCGGCCGGACCGAGCAGACCGGCGTCGAGGTCGTCGGCGAGGCCGCGGACGTCGACCAGGCGGTCACGGTCATCACCGCGACCCGGCCCGAGGTCGTCCTGCTCGATGTCCACCTGCCGGGCGGCGGCGGGGTCGAAGTCCTGCGTCGCTGCGCCCCGTTGATGGCGGACAGCGAACAGCCGGTCCGCTTCCTCGCGCTTTCCGTCTCGGACGCGGCGGAGGACGTGATCGGGGTGATCCGGGGCGGGGCGCGCGGGTATGTGACGAAGACGATCACCGGCACGGATCTCGTGAACTCCGTCTTCCGGGTCCAGGAGGGCGACGCGGTGTTCTCGCCGCGCCTCGCCGGGTTCGTCCTGGACGCGTTCGCGTCGACGGACGCGCCGCCGGTCGACGAGGACCTCGACCGCCTCACCCAGCGCGAGCGGGAGGTGCTGCGGCTGATCGCGCGCGGGTACGCGTACAAGGAGATCGCCAAGCAGCTCTTCATCTCCGTCAAGACGGTCGAGTCCCATGTGTCGGCGGTCCTGCGGAAGCTCCAGCTGTCCAACCGGCACGAGCTGACGCGCTGGGCGACGGCACGACGACTCGTGTGAGGGCAAGGGCAGTCAGGCCACGCGTGTGGCGCCCGCGAAGGGCATCTCGTCCAGCGGCGCCACCCGCACCGGTGCGGACGGGTTCGGGGCGTGGATCATCTGGCCGTTGCCGATGTACAGGCCCACGTGGCTGATGCTGGAGTAGAAGAACACCAGGTCGCCCGGGAGCAGTTCGGAGCGGGAGACGCGGCGGCCCGCGTCGATCTGGGCGTAGGTCGTACGGGGCAGCGAGACACCGGCCTCCCGGTACGCGGCCTGGGTGAGGCCGGAGCAGTCGAAGGCGTTCGGGCCGGTCGCGCCCCAGACGTAGGGGCTGCCGAGTTTGGCGTAGGCGTAGGAGACGGCGGCCGCCGCGCGGGAGTTGGGGGCCTGGGCGGTGGCGGAACCGGGGGCGCTCAGGGCGTCGCGGGAGCCGGTCGAGGAACGGGTGGCGCGGTCGTCGAGGCGGGCCTGCTCCTCGGCGGTCAGCCGGGTCAGCAGGTCCCGGGCCGAGTCCAGCTTGCCGGTGATCGTCTTCTTGTGCCGTTTCAGCTCGGCCTGGCGGGACTTCAGTGAGGTCAGTTCGATGTGTGCGGCGCCGCGCAGCTGCTCGATCTCGCGCAGTTGCCTGCGGACGCTCTCGACGGACGCGGCCTGCCGGCTGCCGGCGCGTTCGGCGAACTCCGCGCCGTCCAGGTAGCGGTCGGGGTCCGCGGAGAGGGCGAGTCGCAGGGCCGGGTCGAGGCCGCCGTCGCGGTACTGCGCCGCGGCCATCGAACCGAGCGCTTCCCGTGCCGAGTTGAGCTTCTCCGTCTTGCGGGCGGCCTGGTCCTGGAGCGTCCTGATCCGCTGCTGGGCCGCGTCCGCCTGCTCCTTCGCGCCGTTGTACTTCTCGGTGGCGACCTCCGCCTCCTGGTACAGCTTGTCCACCTTCGCCTTCACCTGTGCCGGTGTCAGCTGCGGCTCGGCGTGCCCGGTCCCGTCGAAACCGGTCGCCGTCGCCGCGCCCGCCAGTGCGATCGTCCATGCCGTGCGGGCCGTGTTGCCGCCGGCCGAGCGCTGACGAGGTTTTCGGTGCGCTGCCACGTGGACTGCACGTCCTTTCGTCCGCCCGCCACGTCCCGTACGTCCGCCAGGGCGGCGCCGGGCGAACTCCGCCCCGGAGGCACGGTGGGCGTACGAGCGCCTGGGGAGAGCGGACGTACGACCGCCCGGGGCGGGTCACACGTCCGGCGGCGGCCCGCACAGGGGGAGCGGGCCGCCGCCGGACCTTTCTCGGCGGTGGTGTCCGACTGCCGCCCCTGGCCCGGGCGGCGGTGGGGAGCCGGTCACCTGGTGCAGGACGCTAAACCTCTCCGTGTCGGGTCGGTGACGGGTTGTGCGGAAGTGCTGGGAGCGGACCGAGGGTGACCGTAAGTGAGCGTGATCCCGGGATGGGGGCGTCTGGTTCACGCTGTGTGCTGACCGAAGTGGCGGTTTGGGGGTGGCTGAGGGTGGCGGGGTGCTATGGCGCGCATATATGCGGGGTCCGGGGAGGGTGGGCGTGGCGCGAAGGAGGGGTGCGGGGCGGTGTCGGGCGGGTTTTTCGTGGTGGCTAGGCTCCGGGCCCATGGACGTACTCATCCATTTGTTCGTCGGGCTGCACATCATCGGTATCGCCGCGCTGCTCGGTGGGTTCTTCACGCAGCTGAAGGCGATGGGGCAGGGGACCGCACGGTTCGTGCCCGCGATGCTGCACGGCGCGCTGACCATGCTGGTCACCGGGGTGATCCTCGTCGGCCTCAACCAGGCGGACGACCAGTCCGTGAACAACGTCAAGATCGGTGTGAAGCTGGCGCTGCTGGTCGTGATCCTCGGGCTCGTCTATGTGAAGCGGGACGAGGAGACGGTGGACAAGCGGCTGTTCGGGCTGGTGGGGCTGCTGACCATGGCGAACGTCTTCATCGCCGTGTTGTGGACGTGACCTCACCGCCGAGGCGCGTGTAACCCCGAAGGGCGCCTGCGGCGACCGCGAGCCAGGCCGCGACCGCGATCCACATCAGTGCCTCGCCCGGCGACTCCAGCCATGAGACGTCCACCGCCGTGCCGACGGAGAGCGTCGCCGCCGCCGTCATGCCCATCGGGAACACCGTCGCCCAGCGGCGGACGTCGTAGCGCAGCCGCGGCCAGGCGAACTCGGCGAGGAGCAGGACGGCGTACCAGGCGAGGTCGAGTACGAGCAGGGCGACCGTCATCGTGCGCAGGACGCCGTAGTCGTCGTCGTTCCAGAGGTACAGGTCGGGGCCGTCGGCGGCGAGGAGCTTCGAGCCGGCCAGCGCGGAGATGGCGAGGGCGCCGCCCGCCACCCAGTGGTCGCCGGCGCCTCGGGCGAGCTGGCCCGGGTCGAAGCGGGGCAGGGCCACGACGTAGAGGACGAGGCCGAACCAGAAGAACACGAGCGCGACATGGGCGAGCCATGCCGCGCTCTCGACGGCGGCCAGGGTCGCGCCCAGGACCGCCAGGCCCTCCGTGGCCACGCAGCCGAGGAAGACGGCGCCGGGCATGTGGCGGCGCCAGTGGCGCAGGACGGTGAGGAGGAGGCCCGGCCAGAGCACGGTGGCCAGGGCCAGCAGGGCCTCGGCGAGGGTGACCCAGCCCAGGGCGGCGAAACGGGTGCCCAGGACCGTCGTCGCGGCGATGGCGGTCAGGGCGGCGGGGGTGGCCGCTTCCTTCAGCCACCTCTGGCGGTCCAGGACGAGCCGGGCGGTGAAGTCGGCGGCGAGGGCGAGCCAGGCCGCGCAGGCCAGGGCCAGGGCGATGCGGGAGAGGGTCTCGTAGCCCGTCTGGTGCAGGGCTACCGAGACGATGCCGGTGGCCATGACCGCGGCGCCGGCTGTGGGGGGTCGCTGCGACCACCAGGTGTGGAGGGGGGAGGTGGGGGTCGGGGGGGGTGGTGCGGTCCGGGGG
>NZ_JBIDDQ010000051.1:0-12605 GCF_043195415.1 Streptomyces sp. Y7 | reverse complement strand
CCACCCAGCCACCCCCGCGACAATGACCCAGTGCGGTACAGAATCCTGGGCATCACCCAGGCAGCGGACGACCACGGCACCGTCGTACCCGTCGGCGGCCCCCGCCTGCGCGCCCTGCTCACCGCCCTCGCGCTACGCCCCGGCCACCTCACCACCCCCGACACCCTGATCGACGAGGTCTGGGCCGGCGCCCCGCCCCAGGACGCCCCCGCCGCCCTCCAGGCCCTCGTCGCCCGCCTGCGCCGCACCCTCGGCAAGAACACCGTCACCTCCGCCCCCGGCGGCTACCGCCTCGCCGCGACCACGGACGACGTCGACCTGTTCGTCTTCGAGCGCCTCGTCCACGAGGGCACCACGGCCCTCGCCCGGAACGACCCGTCCACCGCCGCCCACACCCTCACCACGGCCCTCGCCCTGTGGCGCGGCCCGGCCCTCGCCGACCTCCCCGACCGCACGGCCGCCGCCACCCGCCCCGACGCCCTGCGCCGCGAGGCGACCCGCACCCGCATCGAGGCGGACCTTCACCTCGGCCGAGCCCACATCGCCGTACCCGAACTGCGCGAACTGACCGCGGCGCACCCGTACGACGAACCGCTGCACGTCCTCCTCATCCGCGCCCTGCGCGACAGTTCCCGCCCGGCCGACGCCCTCGCCGCGTACGAATCGGCCCGCCGCGCCCTGGCCGACGGCCTCGGCACCGACCCCGGTCCGCAGCTCCGCGCCCTGCACGCCGAACTGCTGACACCCTCACCCGCCGAAACGTTCCCCGAGGCGCCCCCCACGGCTCCCCCCGTCATACCCACCTCCCCGCCCTACCGGGCCCGCCCCGAACGGACCGGCAACCTCCGTCCGCGCCTTACCTCTTTCGTGGGCCGGGAACTCGAACTCGACGCCATCCGTTCCGAATTGCACAGGGCCCGACTGGTCACGCTCACCGGACCGGGCGGCTCTGGAAAGACCCGTCTCGCCGAGGAGGCCGCCGCCGGGCTCCCGCAGGCATGGCTCGTCGAGCTCGCCCCGCTCGACCGGCCGGAGGCGGTGCCCGGCGCGGTGGTCAACGCCCTCGGTCTGCGCGAGACCGTGCTCCTGACCAACGAGCTCACGGCCCCGCAGGACGACCCGCTCGCCCTGCTGATCGAGTACTGCGCCGAGCGCAGCCAACTCCTGATCCTTGACAACTGCGAACATGTCATCGGCGCCACCGCCACCCTCGCCGAGACCCTCCTCACCCGCTGCCCGGACCTCACGATCCTCGCCACCAGCCGTGAACCGCTGGGCGTCCCCGGCGAGTCGGTGCGCCCCGTCGAGCCCCTGCTCCCCGACCAGGCGCGCCGCCTCTTCGCGGACCGCGCGGCGGCCGTCCGCCCCGACGCCGCCACCGCACCGCGCGACGCCCGCGAGCAGGAGGCCGTCGCGGAGATCTGCCGCCGCCTCGACGGACTGCCGCTCGCCATCGAACTGGCGGCGGCCCGGCTGCGGCTGCTCACGCCCCGGCAGATCGCCGACCGCCTCGACGACCGTTTCCGCCTCCTCACCTCCGGAAGCCGCACGGTCCTGCCCCGCCAGCAGACCCTGCGCGCCGTGGTCGACTGGTCCTGGGACCTGCTGGACGCGCACGAACGCACGGCGCTGCGTGAGATGTCCGTCTTCGCGGGGGGCTGGGACCTCACGGCGGCGGAGGCCGTGTGCACCGGACCGGTCGCGGACGTCCTCGGCGCCCTCGTCGACAAGTCCCTGATCGTGGCCACCCCGTACGAGCGGGACGGCTCCGACGGCATGCGGTACCGCATGCTGGAGACCATCCACGAGTACGCCGTGGAGCGCGCCGCGGAGGTCCCCGAGCTGCGGCTCGCGGCCGAGCGCCGGCACCGCGCGTGGGTGCGCGCCCTCGTGGAGGAGGCCGACCCGCTGCTGCGCTCCGCCGATCAGCTCCCGTGGATCTCTCGCCTGGAGACCGAGCTGGACAACATCCGCGCGGCCCTCGACCGGGCCCTGACGGCGGGCGACGAACCGGACGCCACGGCCATCTCCCTGGCCATGTGCTGGTTCTGGTGGCTGCGTAACTACCGTGTCGAGGGCGCGGCCTGGGCCGGCCGGATCCTGCGCCTGTGCGCCGACCTGGACGCACAGGCGGCCTCCGCGGCCTCCGGCGTCGTCCCCGAGCCCCACACCGCCGCCTCCCCCTCCGCCGCCGATCGCCCACGTGACCCCGGCGCCGACCTGGACGCCTTCCTCGCCGACCCGGAGGGACAGGCCCGCCATCCGCGGCACCCGCAGCGGATGAACCTCCGACTGCAACACCTGTTCCTCTCCATCGAGTTCGAGCCGGTCGAGTACTGGCAGGACGAGCGCCGGCAGTCCTACATCGAGCACGTACGGGCGTACTTCGCGCGCGGCGGACCGCAGGCGGCCCGCTTCCCCGGCATGGTCTGGCCGCTGACCCAGTACATCCTCGGCGACACGGCGAACACCCGGTCGGTCATGGACGCCGTCCTGGCCAACTGCCGGGTGTACGGGGGCGACTGGGAGGTCGGCTGCATCCTGATGTTCCGCACGCACATGCTCGTCGACTCGCCGGGCGGCCTGGAGAGCGTCGACGACGACCTCGCGGAGCTGCGGATCCTCGGCCGCCGGGCCGGCGACCGCTGGATGCGGGCCCAGGTGGCCAGCGCGGCCGGCGACGCGGCCATGGCGCGCGGTCACTACGAGGAGGCCGAGGCCCAGTTCGAGGAGGCGCTGCGCCTCGCCCAGGAGGTCGGCGCGTACGCCGAGACGCCGTTCCTCATCGTCCGGCTCGCCGAGATCGCCTACCGCTCCGGGGAGCGCGCGGCCGCGCTGGCGGCGCTGGACGAGGCGGGCGCCGCGGCCGATCGGTACCGGGTGGCGGACTCACGGGCGTTCGTCCTGCTGATGCGGGCCTATCTGGCGCTGGACGACAAGGACACCGCACGCGCGCGTGAGCTGTGTGAAGAGGCCCGGGCGCAGACCGAGCGGGCCACGTTGCCACCCCAGTTCCTCGTGATGCTGAACATCGTCGACGCCCTGACGGTGACGGCGGAGTCGGGCCCGGAGCAGGGACTGCCCCGCCTGGCCGACACCCTGCGCCTGGCCGTGGAGAACCACTGTGCCGACGACATCACGGCGACCCTCACGGACACCGCGGCGGATCTGCTCACCCGGCTCGACGACCCGGCACGCGCGGTCCGTCTGCTCGCCGCCGCGGACCACTGGCGTCGCGGCCTTCCCCGCCACATGCCGGAGCGGGAGTACGCCGAGCGGGCCGAGTCGTACGCCCGTGTGGCCCTGGGCGCCGAGCGGTTCGGCGCCGAGTACGACCGGGGCGCCGCCCTCACCCACGACGAGGTGCTGCGCGACCTGGCCGAGGCCGTGCGCCGCCTCCGGCCACCCGCCCGGCGGGCGCCGTAGCCCGCCGTCCGGCCGCCGTAGCCCGCCGTCCGGCCGCCGTAGCCCGTCGTCCGGCCGCCGGCCCTACCGGCAGCTGAACTTCGACTCGGCCCAGTCCGCGAGCAGCAGGTTGTCGACGGTGCCGCGCGGCTCGACCACCAGGCGCACGGTCTCGCGCCCGGTGAGGTCCACCTGCACGGGTACCGCCGTGTCCCCGGCCTCGATGACCGAGGACCGCCACAGGCGCACGCCGTCGGCGTAGACCGCGAAGGAGAACCTGCCCAGGCCGAGGTTCATGTCGTCGACGCCGACCAGTGCCTCGTAGGCGGCGCACTGCCGGTTGAGGTCGATGGTGACGGAGGAGCGGCCGTGCACGGTGACGCCGTGCGCGTACCGCTCGCCGCCGATCGACACGCTGCCGCGCTGCCACACCCAGCTGCTCTCGTGCAGCCGCATCTCCGGCTTGGTGCCGTCGCCGTTGAGGTCGTACGACAGCTCGCTCCACTGGTAGTCGGCCGGGGCCGGCGCCGGTGGTGGCGGGGTGGGGGTGGGTGTCGGAGTCGGCGTCGGGGTCGGAGTGGGGGTGGGTGTCGGCGTCGGCGTGGGGGTGGGCGTCGGACTGGTCGAGCGTGGCGGCGTGGGCGTAGGTGTCGGGGTCCGCTCCGGCGCCTCGGCCGGGATGATCGCCGGGGGCCGCGGAGTGGGCTTCTCCTCCGGCGGCTTCGGCGTCGGCGTCTCCTCGACGACGGGGGAGGGGATCGGAGGCTGCTTGGCGTCGTTGTGCTCGGCCGGCTTGTCGTTGCCGGCCAGCGCGAGCACGATCGCCGCCGCGACGCCCACGGCGACCACACCGGCGGCGATACCGGCCTTCAGCGGCGCGCCCAGCCCTTCGGACGCCGCCGCACCGCCTCCGGCGCCGCCGGACGAACCGCCGCTCGCCGCCCCGGCCCCGCCTGCCGCCCCGGCACCGCTCGACGAACCTCCGCCGGCCGCCGCGGCCGCCCCCGCGGCACCGGCCGCACCCGCCCCGGCCCCGCCGGCGATGAGTCCGGCCGCCTTGGCGTACCCGGCGGCACCGAACCAGCCGATGACCGCGACCGGCACGACGGCCGGGATTCCGCCGGCGACCTCCTTGATCTGACCGGCGGCCAGCCGGCACTTGGCGCACTCCTCCAGGTGCTTGCGCAGACCCCGCTCGGCGCGGGTGCGCAGGCTGCCGCGGGCGTAGGCGCCGAGCCGGTCGGCGTAGCGGGAGCACTCCTCGTCGCCGACGAGGCTGGCGCTGACATGGGCCTGGAGGTAGGCCTGCTTGAGGCCCTCACGGGCGCGGCTGGCGAGCACGCGCGTGCCGTTGGCGTCGAGCCCGAAAAGCGTGGCGACCTCGCTGGGCGACTCGTCCTCGACCTCGGTGTGCCACAGCACGGCCTGCCAGCGCTCCGGCAGCGACCGGAAGGCCTGCATGGCCATGGACTGCTCGGCCTCGTGCATCGCCCGCACGTCCGCGCCGAGATCGAGCGTGTCGTCGTCGGACACCTCGGCCACCCGCGAGGACTGCGCGGCGAACACGGCGAAGTCGTCGACGAGCTGCTCGCGCCGTGCCGACTTCGTCCAGTCGGCGGCGGCCCGCCGGATCGAGGTGAGCAGATAGGCGCGCACGGCGTGCTCGGGACCGGAACCGCCGCGTACCGCCTGGAGCATGCGGGCGAAGACCTCGGCCGTGAGGTCGTCGGCGGTGTGGGCGTCGCGGCAGCAGGTGCGGGCGTACCGGCGCACCGCCTCGGCGTGGCGCCGGTACAGCTCCTCGTAGGCGCTGTCGTCGCCGGAGCGCATCCGGCCGATCAGGTCGGCGTCCGAGGCGGGAAGCTCACGCGGCGGTGGCAGCACGCCGTCCTGGCGCCGGTCGCGCTGGGCCGGGACGCCGCCCGGTGGCACGTCCGCGGGGCCGCCCTGGCTCGGCACCTGGGGAGTCGACGACTCCCCGTCACCGCGTGACTCGTCCCACCCGTCAACGCTCATCGCGGAAAGCCCCCGCCGCCAGCTGCACCAGTCCCGGACACGGGTCAGGGTGCCACATTGGCTTTTGGTCAGGACCCACCCGTACGGACATCCACCCGTCCGTGGGGTTTTCCCGCAACCCCGTACTAGCCCCCGCCCCTGCGGGGAAGGCACAAGCAGCCGTCGCGGGGCGGGAGTTGACGTGCTTCCGAAATGCCCGGCATGTTCCGCGAGGGGTGCGAGGCGAGGGTGGTGCGGCACCCCGCCTCCGGTCACCTCTGTCCGGTCACCTCTGTCCGGTCACCGCTTGCCGAAGCGCCCCCCCGTGGACGTCAGGGGCGACGCATCGGCCCGGCTCACGACTTGGGCCGCGACCGCAGCCCCTCCAGCAGGATGTCCAGCAGCCGCGCCGAGGCCGCCGCCTGCTGCGCCGCGTCGGGCAGCGAGGGCGCCGCCGTCGCGATCACCAGCAGGACGTCCGACACCGAGACGTCGGCCCGCAGCTCACCCGCCGCGCGCGCCCGCTCCACGAGCTGGCCCACCACCTCGAGCAGGGCCGCCGCGCCCGCGTCGTCCGCAGGGTCGGACGAAACCGACGGCTGCTCGGACACCAACCGCAGCTCACCGGCGCCCGGCTGCATCCGCTGCTGCGGCACCCGAGCCTCGTCGAGCGTGGAACCGTCCTCGGCGACCCCGACCCGCAGCACCTGCGGCGGCAGCAGCCGGCCCGCGCCGGACGCCACCGAGGTGCGCAGGAAGCGCGACAGCGCCGACCACGGCTCGTCCTCCTGACCGAGCGCGGCGCGTGCCTGATCGGTCAGCCGGGACGTCTCCTCCTCGGCTATCCGCCGCACCAGGACGTCCTTGCTCGGGAAGCGCCGGTACACGGTCCCGACGCCGACCCGTGCGCGCCGCGCCACGTCCTCCATCGGCGCGCCGTATCCCAGCTCGCCGAAGACCTCACGCGCCGCACGCAGTACGTGCTCCAGATTGCGCTGTGCGTCCACGCGCAGCGGCGCCGAACGCGGTCCGTCCCCGCGCCCGTTGCTCGCAGCCGCGCTCAACGTGCCGCCCACCGCCGTACCGCCCGGTGCGATGGCGGACGCGGAAGACCAACGAGAATCCTGAACATGCATAAGCGATCCCCCGGTAATGACGTCTCCCCCCGGAGACTCCCCGTCATTGCAAAGCCGGAGCGTCGCGGAACAAGCCCGGACTACGAGTCCGTTTCGTGTGCGTCCCGGACCCGAAGAGCGCATCCCCCTACACCCCGTCGACACACGAACATAGTTGAGCGAGGGTCAATTCAGAAGGGGCAGGTTCCGCACGGAGCGCCCCTCGATCGGAGTACGGGTCGTTTACGTCCCGATTGCGCCACCTCTGATCCCCCGACGCACACCCGCTGACCTGCGAAGATTCCGCACACTCCGGCAATTCGGCCAAATCGCGGTGCCGTCGGCCGCCGGTCACACAAATTGTCGAGGCTGTGGACAAACGCAAGCGTCGGGTGCGTCATGGGATGGTGAAGGAACGTGCGCGCATTCTCGTTGTCGGCGGCGGCTACGTCGGGATGTACACGGCCCTGCGACTCCAGCGGAGGCTGAAACCGGAACTCGGGCGGGGTGAAGCCGAGATCACCGTCGTCACTCCCGACCCGTACATGACCTATCAGCCGTTCCTGCCCGAAGCGGCGGCCGGCTCGATCTCGCCCCGCCATGTGGTCGTACCGCTGCGCCGTGTCCTGTCCGGCTGCCGGATCATCATCGGCGAGGCCACCGCCATCGACCACACCAAGCGCACCGCCACCCTCACCACCCTCGCCGGCGAGGAGGAGGGCACGGGCACCGAACAGATCTCGTACGACGAACTCGTCCTCGCCCCGGGCTCCGTGTCGCGCACCCTGCCCATCCCCGGCCTCGCCGAGCACGCCATCGGCTTCAAGACCGTCGAAGAGGCCATCGGCCTGCGCAACCACGTCATCGAGCAGATGGACATCGCCTCCTCCACCCGCGACCCCGAGATCCGCGACGCGGCCCTCACCTTCGTCTTCGTCGGCGGCGGCTACGCCGGTGTCGAGGCGCTCGGCGAGCTGGAGGACATGGCCCGCTACGCCGCGCGCTACTACCACAACGTCCGGCCCGAGGACATGAAGTGGATCCTGGTCGAGGCCTCCGACCGCATCCTGCCCGAGGTCGGCGAGGACATGGGCCGCTACACCGTCACCGAGCTGCGCCGCCGCAACATCGACGTACGCCTGCACACCCGCCTGGAGTCCTGCGCCGACCGCGTCGCCGTCCTCAGCGACGGCGCCCGCTTCCCCACGCGTACGGTCGTGTGGACGGCCGGCGTCAAACCCCACCCGGTCCTCGCCGCCACCGACCTGCCCCTCAACGGGCGCGGCAGGCTGAAATGCACCCCCGAGCTGGCCGTCGACGGCGCCACGCACGCGTGGGCCGCGGGAGACGCCGCCGCCGTCCCCGACGTCACCGCCGGCGACCCCGGCGCGGAGTGCGCCCCGAACGCCCAGCACGCCGTGCGCCAGGCGAAGGTCCTCGGCGACAACATCGTCCACACCCTGCGCGGCGAACCCCTGGAGACGTACGCGCACAAGTACGCGGGCTCCGTCGCCTCCCTCGGGTTCCACAAAGGCGTCGCGCAGGTCTACGGCCGCAAGCTGAAGGGCTACCCTGCCTGGTTCATGCACCGCGTCTACCACCTGAGCAGGGTGCCGACCTTCAACCGCAAGGCCCGCGTCCTGGCCGAATGGACACTGTCGGGTCTGTTCAAGAGGGAGATCGTCTCCCTCGGATCGCTCGAACATCCCCGAGCGGAGTTCGAACTCGCGGCCGGTGGAAAGCATCCACACAACCCGGGAGACGACACGAAGGGGTCGTCCTGACCGGACCCAGGAACTCCACCGACAGGGCAGGCGTCTGACGGGTGTCGGCCGGGTCGGCCGCACTGCCAGACTGATCCCGAACCGAACCCGACCCCGCACGACGCTTGGACGACCCTGGACGGGCACCCGCCCGCCCTTCGCACCACGAGGCTCTCCCCACAAGTGCCGCAACCCCGGGGTGCCGCCGCCCCGCAGACCCCCGGCCGGGTCCGGAGCCGGCCGAAGACGACGACACGAGGCAAGGATTCGTGAACTTCACGCGCTGGAGCGCCCGGCTCCCCGGAACGCAGCGCCGCGCCGCAGCGCGGACCGAGAACGCTGTGGCGGCCACCACCCCGGACCGCCGAGGAGAGAGCCCGAGCCCCGTCCCCCCGGCTCGCGTCGAACAACTCACCGACGACGGCGAGCCGATCCCCGGAGTGGACGAGCTGCCGGTCCGTGAGGTCCTCGACCGCGTCCCCGCCCTGGTCGCCCTGGTCCACGGCACCGACCACCGCCTCGCCTACGTCAACGACGCCTACGCGACGGCCTTCGGCGTACGGCCCCCGGGCGAACCGGCCCGCGAGGCCCTGCCCGAACTGGCCGAACTGGGCCTGCTTCCGCTCCTGGACCAGGTCCTGCGCAGCGGAAAGCCCCGCACCCTGAAGTCCCGCAAGGCCCCCGACGGCCGCTCCTACACCTTCACCTGCACCCCGGTCACCGAGAACAACGGCGGCGGCAGCGGAGTGCTCGTGTTCGCCACCGACGTCACCGACCACGCGGAAGCCGCCGAGCGCCTGCGCGCCAGCGAACGCCGCCAGCGCGAAACGGCCGTCACCCTCCAGCGCTCCCTGCTCCCGCAGGAGCTCGAAGAACCGGACGACCTGCGCATCGCCGCCACGTACCACCCCGGCGGCACCGAAGCCGCCGTCGGCGGCGACTGGTACGACGTGATCACCCTGGGCGGCGGCCGCACCGCCCTGGTCATCGGCGACGTCATGGGCAGAGGCGTCAGGGCGGCTGCGGTCATGGGACAGCTCCGCACGGCGGTCCGGGCCTACGCCCGCCTGGACCTCCCACCGCACGAGGTACTGCAGCTGCTGGACGGCCTGGCGACGGAGATCGACGCCAACCAGATCGCCACCTGCGTCTACGCCGTCCACGACCCGAACGAGGGCCGCCTGGTCTACGCATCCGCCGGCCACCTCCCGATCCTCGTCCGCGACGAGAACGGCGACGTCCAGCGCGCCGACGAGCCCACCGGTCCGCCCCTCGGCACCGGCGGCTGGATGCACGCGTCCGGCTCGATCGCCCTGAGCCCCGGCTCCACCGCCGTCCTCTACACCGACGGCCTCGTGGAACGCCGGGACGAGGACCTGGACGAGGGAATCGCCTCCCTGCAACGCGCCCTCGCCGGCGCGACCGGCACCCCCCAGGTCGTCTGCGACCGCCTGGTCCGCTCGGCCGGCGTCACCGCCGACCACGACGACGACGTCGCCGTCCTCGTCCTCCAGCACCCGGCCCGCACCGGACCCGACAGCGACCTGTTCCGCAACGCCGCCCTGGAACTCCTCGGCGGCGTCGAGGCCGCCCCACGCGCGCGTGCCTTCGCCTCCGGCGTCCTCACGAGCTGGCGCTTCCCGACGGACCTGCACGACCTGGGGGTCCTCGCGACCAGCGAACTCGTCGCGAACTCCCTCCAGCACGGCACCCCGCCCATGCGGCTGCGCCTGCGCCGCACCGACCGCCGCCTGATCATCGAGGTCACCGACGGCGACGACCATCTCCCGCGCCGCCGCCGAGCCGAACCGGTCGACGAATCGGGCCGAGGCATCGCGATCGTCGCCACGATCGCCTCGGCCTGGGGCTCCAGACGCACCCCCGGGGGCGGAAAAGCGGTCTGGTGCGAGTTCGTCCTCCCCAAGGGGAGCCGCTAGCAGCCCCTGGGGCAGATCAGGCGTGCGCCCGGGACGTCCCCGCCGCCGAGGCGGGAGCCCCCTGCGCCACGACCCGGCTCTTCCCCAGCCACGGCTGATCCTGCACCGCGGTGAGCTGACGCCCGAGCCGCACCGCCAGATAGGTGATCCCCAGCGAGAACAGCAGGAACGTCACCACATACGGCCCGTGCAGCGCCGCGCCCATGGGCCCGCCCACCGCCGGACCCACCGCCAGCGCCAACTGCTTCACCAGGGCGAAAGCCGAGTTGTACTGCCCGGCCATGCCGCTCGGCGCCAGGTCCGCGACCAGCGGGGCCACGGTCGGCGACAGCATCGCCTCCCCCAGCCCGAACAGCGCATAAGTGGAGATGAAGGCCGCCGTGGCCATCTCCTGGCTCCCGTGCCCGAGCCCGGCGTACCCCGCCGCGACCCAGGCCACGGCCCAGATCAGGCCCACGGCCGCGATCACCCGCGACCGCCTGCGCCGCTCGACGAACTTCAGCACGGCGAACTGCGCCACCACGATCATCGCGGTGTTGGCCGCGAGCGCCGTCCCCAGAGCCGACGTGGACACCCCGGCCGCCTCGACGCCGTACGCGCTCAGCCCCGACTCGAACTGGCCGTAGCAGGCGAAGAACAGCACGAAGCCCAGGACGCACAGCTGCACCATGGCCCGGTTCTGGAGCATCTGCTTCCAGCCGCCCTTCGCCGACCGGCCCGCCGGCGCCCCGTCGACCCGCGGCGCGTGCGGCATCCGCACGGTCGCCATCACCACGACGAGCAGCAGGAACATCGCCGCCTCGATCGCGAACAGCAGAGTGAAGGACGAGACGCTCGTCGTGTCGACGAGGTGCCCACCGATGAGCCCGCCGACGCCGAGCCCGAGGTTCTGGAGGAAGAACTGCGTCGCGAACGCCCGCGACCGGGTCTCCGCCGAGGAGCAGTCCACGATCATCGTCGCGAGCGCCGGCTGCATCACGGCCTGACCCGCCCCGAGCGCCGCCGCCGACACCAGTACGGCGGTCGCCGTTCCGGCGAGACCGAGGCTCAGCGCGCCGAGCGCGGCGGTGACCAGAGCGGCGAGCAGCACCGGCAGCGGGCCGCGCCGGACGATGGCCCGTCCGGCGAACGGCAGCACGACCAGCGCGGCCACGGCGAAGACGGCGAGGACCAGCCCCGCCGTCATGGCACCGAGCCCCCGCACCTGCGCCACATAGACGTACAGGTAGGGGACGGTGAAGCCGAGCCCGAACGCGCTGAGTGCGTTACCCACGTGGATCCGGCGCATCGCTGCGCCCATCGCCCTGGTCACGTTCACCTCTCCTCAATGAAGACCCATCGATGTAGGTCTGAAGACTTCGAAGCTAAAGTTAGAAGCTAAACAGTACACCTCGAAGGACTTCAACGCCAAGCAAGCCCGTGCCATACTCGGCCCATGGGCGACACCCCCGATATCGGCGAACCGACACTCGAAGAGCAGATCGCCGCCTACCAGCGCGAGTTCCAGGACCTCGACCCGCAGGTCGAGCAGATCGTCTCGGCGCTGTCCCGCCTGAACCGCCGTATGAACGTCGCCTACGGCCGCCAGACCTCCGCCCTGGGCATCAGCAACGCCGAGTGGGAGGTCCTCAAGGCCCTCGTCCTCTCCGGCGCCCCGTACCGCATGGGCCCGAGCGACCTCGCCAAGCGGCTCGGCCTGACGCCGGCCGCGATGACCCACCGGATCGACCGCCTGGTCGCCGAGGGGCTGGTCACCCGGGAGCGCGACGAGTCCAACCGCGTCCGCGTCATCGTCGAGCTCACCGCCGACGGGCGAGGGAAGTGGCTGGAGGCGATGCGGCTCGCGTCGGGCTTCGAGGAGGACCTCCTCCAGGACCTCTCCCCGCAGGAGCGCACCACGCTCGGCGACGTCCTGACTCGCCTGCTCCGTAGGGTGGAGCACGCCCAGCCGGACGCCGGCGGACGTCTCAGCGACCTGGACTGACTCAGGGCTCCGCGCCGACGTAAAAGATCTTGACAGGGGACGCTTGACAGCCCCTTGCCCGATCCGTAGAGTCCTTCGGGTTGCCGCCGAGCCGTAACGGTTCTGCGACAGCACCTTTCGCCGCGAGAGCGGCAACCAAACCACCAGCACGATCTCCCAACCGGGTCGATTTCGGCATGCCCGAATTCAATTCGAATGGGGCCCGGCGGTCCGATTAGGAATCGCCGAGCGGATCCGCTAAGGTTTGAAACGTCGGAACGGCCCAACGGCCGGGAAAACAAGCCCCGCTGACTGGGAGTCAGGCCCGAAAGGATCTGATAAAGTCGGAACCGCCGGAAAGGGAAACGCGAGAGCGGGAACCTGGAAAGCACCGAGGAAATCGGATCGGAAAGATCTGATAGAGTCG
>NZ_JBIDDQ010000050.1:0-17840 GCF_043195415.1 Streptomyces sp. Y7 | reverse complement strand
GTGGGGGATGAGTACTTCGCGGGCCGCGCCGGTCAACAGGGGCGTAGTGCAACGCCTTGAGGGGCGCGGGGAACCGCGCGACCAGCCACAACCGGCCCGCACACGGCCCACGGCCGTTCCCCGCACCCCAGCGGAGCGTCTAGTACGCCCGGTCCCGCATCCGGCGCCACCACATCAGCGCCCCGCCGATGAGGAGGATGCCCAGGGCACCGGCACCGGCCGAGCCGGCGATCAGGGCCATGTTGTCGGTGCCGCCGGAGGCGCCGGCCGGCTGGAGCGCGTCGCCGAGCTGGCTGCGGACGTCCGTGCCGCCGTCGGTGCCCTTGGCGAGCGGGCCGCGAGAGCCCTCGGTCGGCAGGGCGACGTACGGGAAGGCCTTCTCGAAGTCCTTGTCGTTCTTGTCGACCGCGTCGCCCAGGTCGTTCTTGGCGCCCAGCAGCTCACCCTCGACGACCTGGAGCGAGGCGTCGATGACGTCGTCGGTGAGGCGACGGCCGTTCGGGAAGCCCTGGTTGTCGCCGTCGAGGACACCGAGCCGCTTGGGCTCGGCCGTCGGCTTGATCGAGGTGTTCAGGCGCAGTTCCTCCGCCGGGCGCACGTGCGGCGGCTGGTTGAGGCCCTTGACGCCCTTGAGGAAGACGTCGACCAGGTCGTTGCGCGGCTCCTTGGGCGCCGGGATCTTGTAGATCCCCTCGATGAGCTTCGGCAGCTCGGGGTTGGTGACGTTCTTCAGGAACTGGGCGTCGTCCCAGGGCGCGGACGCGTTGAACTTGTCCTTGTCCTTGATCGGGTTGACGACCTCGTTGACCAGCGGGCTGCCCAGACGCGAGACCTGCTCGTAG
This sequence comes from Streptomyces sp. Y7, assembly GCF_043195415.1. NCBI lineage: Bacteria > Bacillati > Actinomycetota > Actinomycetes > Kitasatosporales > Streptomycetaceae > Streptomyces > Streptomyces sp. Y7. The sequence goes on along the minus strand of NZ_JBIDDQ010000050.1, from coordinate 16,998 downwards.
TAGCCCTTGGCGTTCTGCCGCTGGGTCGTCGACCAGATGCCGACGATGGGCTGGTCCGCCGACTCGGTGATCATGTGGGTCGGGACCTGGAGGGCTATGGAGTTGACGTTGTAGCCCTTGAGGGTGTCGTTGCCGACCTCGGAGAGGTTCCCGCCGTACAGCAGGTCGAAGACCCGCAGGTCCAGGAAGAACGGGTCGTCGGCCTGGCCGGCGAACGTCGTCGTGCCGCCGTGCAGCTCGTGCACGGCCTGCTCGCGCAGCTTGGCGTAGTCCGGCATCGACGCCTTGCCGACGTTCGAAGGCGCCACCGGAACATCGTTGGCGACCTTCGTCTTCGACACCAGCTTCTGGTTCTTGAGCTTGATCAGCTCGATGTCGTACGTCTGCGTGACGTTGAGGTCCGGGTCGTCCAGAGACTCGACCGGACCGGTGTTGTACAGGAACGTCTTCTTGTTCTTGACGTGGGTGTCGAAGGTGAACCGGTACAGCAGCTCGCCCTGCGCGTCCCCGTTGTTGTCGATGTGGAGGTCGTACTGCGCGTCCTCCGCGAAGGGGAAGAAGTTCGGTCCGCCGGCCGGTTCCTCGAACGGGATCCAGTTCGCGACGATCGTCGTCGTGTCCGGCTTGTCCGGGCTGACGAACGCGTACACGTCCGTGTTGTCGTACTGCGGGGTTCCCGAGATGAGCGGGGCCTCCCGGTGGCTGGAGGCGGAGGCCGCCCCCGGTTCCAGCGCGGCGACGCCGGCGGCTGCGAGCCCCCCGGCGGCCAGCGCACCACATACGAGGGTCGCGAGGCCCTTGCGTCCCGCACCGCTCCTGGAATTAGGTGTCATGCCGTCCGTCCTCACTGCCAACTTGCCTGACGCACCGGGATTCGGAGCGGGGGGCGGGCCGGATTGGTCGATCTCGAAAACAAATTTTTCGGCTGCTCGACCCGCTTTTTCGGCTCGTTGATCCGTAACCCCATCCGGAGGTGTGTTCGTTGCGAATACCTCGTGGGACAAGGCGGCCGAGATGCGGTCTGGCTGGAGGGGGAGACGAGTTGGAGGCGGACGAGCTGCTGGTGCTCGTGGCGGGCGGTGACCAGAAGGCCTTCGAGGAGCTGTACGGCCTGGTCTCGGGACCGGTGTTCGGGCTCGTGCGGCGTGTGGTGCGCGACCCCGCCCAGTCGGAGGAGGTGGCGCAGGAGGTGCTGCTCGAACTGTGGCGGTCCGCGGCGAAGTTCGACCCGGGCCGGGGCAGCGCCCTGTCCTGGATCCTCACCCTCGCCCACCGCCGCGCCGTCGACCGGGTGCGCAGCGCCCGCGCGGCCGGCGAGCGCGAGCAGCGCGAGGCTCTGCGCGCGAACCACCCCGCCTTCGACCACGTGGCCGAGGAGGTCGAGGCCGGCCTCGAACGCGAGTGGGTGCGCCGCTGTCTGGAGCGCCTCACCGCCCTCCAGCGCCAGTCGGTCACCCTCGCCTATTACGACGGCTACACCTACCGTGAAGTGGCCGAGCGGCTGTCCCTGCCGCTGGGCACGGTCAAGACCCGGATGCGCGACGGACTCACCCAGCTGCGCAAGTGCCTGGGAGGAGTCGCGTGAGCTTCGTCGACCGCCTGCTGCGCCGCGAGGACCTGCACTCCCTCGCCGCGCCCTACGCCCTCGACGCGCTGGAGCCCGGCGAGCGGCTCCGCTTCGAGAAGCATCTGAGGACCTGCGCCGTCTGCGCCGCCGAGGTGCGCACGCTGTCCGAGGACGCCGTCCGCCTCGCCTGGTCGACGGCCGCCGCGCCGCCGGCCGCGATGCGCGACCGGGTGCTGGCCGCCGTACGCGCCACTCCGCAGGAGCCCGTCGGGCGGGAGTCGGCACCCGCGCGTGCGACGCAGCTGCCCCCGCACGTGTGGGGCAACCAGCCGCCGCCGCGCGCCCGTGCGCCCAGGACGCGCCCCTTGTTCGTGCCGTTCGCCACGGCGACCGCCGCCGCGGCACTCGTCGTCGCCTCCCTGTTCGCCGTCCAGGCGAACCGGACGCAGGATCAGCTGGACGCCCAGCAGGCGCGGGCGAGTGAGATCGCTAACGTTCTGGGAGCGCCCGACGCCCGCGCGACAGCCGGCAAGGACGCCGAGGGCCGGACGATCGGAGTGGTGGCTTCCGCATCTGAGGGGCGCGCCGTCGTCACTCTGAGCGGATACGGCGATCTGCCGAGCGGCCGGGTGCACCAGCTCTGGCTCATGCGCCCCGGTGTGCAACCACGCTCCCTGGGGCTTTTCGACGGCGACACGCCCTTGGTCGCGGCCGGTCTCGACAAGTCGGCGACGTCACTGGCTGTGACCGTCGAGCCCGACGGGGGATCACCGCAACCCACCAGCCAGCCAGTTGTCCAACTCGCCCTGAAATCGGTTGGATTCGGAGAGTAACCGGGCGCGAGTCGTCAACACCCTTACGGGGAAGGTGAATCCTGTGACCGCGATACACGAGTGCCCCACCGGGGCGATAGGGTTAACCTGCCCGGGCCGGGTGGACTCGTACGGGTGGGGAGTGACATGGATCAGATAACAGTGCGCAGCAGGGCCAGGGTCCCTGCGATCACCTGCGGGAGCAGCGCGACCAGTTCGCGTCTCGACCGCCATCTGTCGGTACTGGCGGGTCCCGCCGTGCCGCAGCGGGAGGCGGCCGAGGCGACTTCGCTGATGCGCGAGCTCACCACGCGTGACAAGGCGCACGAGCGCAGCGACCGAAACGCGCGGGTCCGTCGTGTCTCGCTCTTCGCCCCGCTGCGCAGGCTCCGGCGTTCGCTGTTCGGCGGGCGCTGAGCCGCACCGGCGTTCCTCGCGCGACTTCACGAGGCCCGCGCTCGGTGGCACGTCCTTCCCGGCACCGCGCTGTCGCCGCCGTCATCCCCACGGCAAGCAGCGGTGCCCCGGAGTGCTACCCGGGCGCGGGCACGTCCCCCCGGTCCACCCGCCTCGTTCACCGGCCCGCGTCCCGTGCGTAACGCTTCAGTCGCGCACGGACGCTGACGAGGCGGCCCCCCGAACCCCGGTCCTCCCCACCCGGGGTGTCAGCCCTCGCCGCGCCCGTAGCGCCGCACGGCGAGCGGCGCGAACACCGCGATCAGTACCGCGCACCACATCAGCGACCCGGCGAGCGGATGTGCGACCGGCCACGCGGCGCCCTCCGGTACGGGCGCGTTCCCGAACAGGTCCCGCAGCGCCGTGGTGACCGCGCTGATCGGATTCCACTCGGCGACGGTGCGCAGCCAGTCCGGCAGGTTGTCCGTCGGGATGTAGGCGTTGGACAGCAGCGGCAGGACGAACGTCGCCCCGCCCAACTGGCCGGCGGCCTCCTCGTTCCGGGTGAGCAGCCCCAGGTAGATCCCGATCCACGTGGTCGCGAACCGGAACAGCAGCAACAGCCCCACAGCGCCCGCCGCTTCGAGCGCGGACCCCTCGATCCGCCATCCCACCGCGAGCCCGACCAGCAGGAACGGCACCGTCCCCGCGGCCGTCACGACCAGATCCGCGGCCGCCTGCCCGAGCGGTACGGCGGCCCGGCTCATCGGCAGGGTCCGCAGCCGGTCCATCACCCCGCGGTGGGTGTCCTGGGCGGCCTGGAACATCCCGGTCATGATCCCGTTCGCCGCGGTCGCCACCAGGAGGCCCGGCACCAGGAAGGACCGGTACTGCTCGCCCGGCATCGCCAGCGCGCTGCCGAAGACGTAGCCGAAGAACAGCAGCATGGTGATCGGCATGGTCTGGGTCAGGATCAGCAGCCCGGGGTTGTTGCGGATCCGCCGCAGCTGCCGGCCCAGCATCGCGCCGCCGTCGTAGGCCAGGGTGCTCATGCGGCACTCTCCTCGGTGAGTCGCAGGAAGACGTCGTCGAGCGTCGGCGGCTGGATGCTCGCGTCCAGCAACGGAACGCCCGCCGCGTCGAGTTCGCGCACCAGCCGGGGCAGGGTCAGCGTGGCGTCCCGGGTGACCGCGCCGACGGAGCGCCGGTCGTGGTCGAACGACGGCTCCGCGCCGGTGAGTTGATCGAGTACGGCCGCCGCCTTGACCAGCACGTCGGCGTCGGCGACGACGACCTCCACGTGCGCGCCGATGAGGGCCTTGAACTGGGCGGGCGAACCCGTGTGCGCCACCCGGCCCTGGTCCACCAGGGCTATGTCGTCGGCCAGTTGGTCGGCCTCCTCCAGGTACTGCGTGGTCAGCAGCACCGTCGTGCCGTCGGCGGTCAGTTCCCGTACGGCGTCCCAGATCCGGTTGCGGCTGGCCGGGTCCAGGCCGGTCGTGGGCTCGTCGAGGAAGAGCACGTCGGGGCGGCGCACGAGGCTCGCCGCGAGGTCGAGGCGGCGACGCATCCCGCCCGAGTACGTGGACGCCGGCCGGTCGGCCGCCTCGGTCAGGCCGAAGCGGTCCAGGAGCTCGGCGGCCCGGTCGGCCGGCCCGCGCACCCGGTGCAGCCGGGCGAACAGCCGCAGGTTCTGCCGGCCGGTGAGCTCTCCGTCGACCGAGGCGTACTGGCCGGTGACGCCGATGCCGCGGCGGACGGCCGCCGGGTCGCGGAGCAGGTCGTGCCCGGCGACCCGGGCCGAGCCGGCGTCCGGCCGCAGCAGCGTGGTGAGGAGCCGTACGGCCGTCGTCTTGCCCGCGCCGTTCGGGCCGAGGAGGCCGCAGACGGTGCCCTGCGCGACGGCCAGATCGAGTCCGCGCAGGGCGTGGACCTCGCCGAATCGCTTCTCCAGACCTTCACTAAGTACAGCGTACGTAGAAGTCATGGGTCGACCATAGCGCACTACGTACGGTGTACGTAACTAGGATGGTGGTCGAGGTGATGATCGATGGCAGGCAAGGCGGCCGAGCCCGGCGTGATCTGGGCCCGTCCCGAGCGGACCGGGCGCGGTCCGAGGCCCGCGTTCACGCGCGCGGACATCGCGGCCGCGGCGGTGCGCATCGCCGACGCGCGCGGGCTGGACGCCGTGTCCATGCGGCATGTCGCGGCCGAACTGGGCTGCGGGACGATGTCGCTGTACAACTACGTCCCCCGTAAGGAGGACCTGCACGAGCTGATGATCGACGCGGTGGGCGCCGAGCACGACATCCGGGAGCCCTCGGGCGACTGGCGTGCCGACATGATCCGCAACGCGCAGGAGACACGCGGCATCATGCACCGCCACACCTGGGTGCCGCGGCTGATGTCAGGGGTGTACGGCTTCAGCCCCAACACCCTGCGCTACCTGGAGCACTGTCTGGCCTGTCTCGAACCGCTCGACGTTCCGTACAGCGTGAAGATGGAGCTGGTCGCGCTGCTCAACGGTGTCGTGACGACGTACACCGCGAACGAGATCGCCACCGCCGAGCGCACCCGTTCCATGCCCTGGTCCGAGGAGGAGGAGAACGCGGTCCGCATCGCGTACCTCGGCGGGCAGGTGGCCACCGGCAACTATCCGCACCTCGCGGCGGCCTTCATGGCGGACAGCGGGCCCATCGATCTGGAGGGGGTGTTCCGGCGGGCGCTGGAACGGGTGCTGGATGCATTCGATCCCGGCGCGCGTTAGGGGAGCTCCCCCGGCCGGTCGGGCGCCTGCCGCGCCGTCGCGGCCGTTCCCCGCGCCTCTGAGGTCGGTCAGAGCAACGCGAACTGGCCTTCTGGGCCTTCCTCGTGGTGGTCCAGGACCGATGCCGGGCGACGTGCCGGCCCGGGGACCGGCAGAACGCCGGCCTTGTGCAGGTCGGTCGTCGTGATGGGGGACGGCAAATCCTCGCCGAGCGGCTGGAGTTCCGCCAGCAGGGCCAGGACCGTGATCAGTTCCAGCAGCTCCGACGTCCATGTCTGCGGCCAGGTCGCCGGGCGGATCGCCGCCAGCGTGCCGGGCTCGGCCTCCGCGGCGCGGGCGGTGAACCACTGCTCCAGGACCTTTACGCCGGCCACCTCGTAGTCCCAGGCTTCCGGCGGGACGGGGGAGATCCTGCCCTCGTCCAGCAGCAGGGCCTCCTCGTCGCGGTCGTACTCCAGCGTCACGGGACGGGAGGGGAGCGGCGCGCGGACGTACGGGCGGCGGCCGCCGGGCAGCTTCGGGCGGTCGCCGTTGCGCCGCATCAGCCACAAGGCGCGGTGGCCCGACTCCACGCCACGTGCCCACAGTTCCGGGTCGGCGGTCAGGGGGACGGTGAGGTCCGGGCGCGCGGCCGCCAGCGTCCAGGCCAGGACGTCCAGCGGCTCGACCGGAACGCCGAGCCGGTCCCGGAGGTGCTCCGTGAGGCCCGGCGCCAGGTTGGGTTCCGTGCCGCCGGGGCGGCGGTACAGCGGGCGGACGCGGCCCGGGCGGAGCAGCGGGAGCACGGAGGTCGCCAGCAGGCCGGACTCCGGCGTCTCCAGGACGAAGACCTGGTGGTCGTCCCGCACCCGCCACAGCTCGGGACGGGCCGCGTCGATCAGACGGTGGTCGGGGATCAGCCACTGTTCGTCGAAGGGGGCGTGCAGGACGCGTACCGGCTCCGGGCAGGGACCCGCGGCGCGGACCAGCTTCTCCGTGCCGGTGGAGTGCCCGGGCAGCTGGCCCACCGCGGAGTGCAGGGTGCGGGAGCGGGTCGGCTCCAGCAGGGCCTCCCGGTCCGGGCCCTCGGCCTTGACGAAGGCGTCCCAGCGGGCCTTCAGGGTCGCCGGGTCGGGGCCCGCCGGCCACCCCCGGCCGAGCCGCGGCGGTGCGACGGACCACGGCATGAGGTCCGCCAGCGGCGGAGCGTCGTCGTGCGTCACGCTGGGCATGGTACGGCCTGGGTCCGACAGGCGGGGCGGCGCGGCGCCCCCGCGAGGGGCGCGGAGCTGTGCCGACATGCGGCTCCGCCGCGCGGGAGCGACCGGCCCCCGCCCACCCGCGGTTCGCGTACCGCGCTTTCCGGTGACGCGCCTACGTCGCGTCCAGGGTCACCGTGAAGGAGAAGCGGTCGCCCCGGTAGTTGATGACCGCCGCGTCCAGCACGCGCCCGCCCGCGTCGTACGTCACGCCCGTGTAGTGCAGGATCGGGCTCAGCAGCGGGACCTGGAGCAGCCGCGCCGTCTCCGGGTCCGCCAGCCGCGCCTCCACGGTGTCCGTGATGCGGCCGATGTCCGCCCCGACGACGTCCCGCAGCACCTTCGTCATCGGCCAGCGGAGGAGGTCGTCCAGATCGATCCGCGCCGCCAGTTCGGGGCGGACGAAGTTGCGGGCGTGGTTGGTCGGCTCGCCCGTCTTCTCGTCGCTGCGCAGTCGGTGGTACGTCGCCACCTCGGTCACGTCCGGGAAGTACTCGGCGAGTTCGCCCGGCACCTGCGCCCGGCCGTGGTCCAGCAGTTCGGTCGCCATGCCGGACTGCTGGGCCACGATTGCGTCCACCGAGCCGAGCAGCCGCACCGGGGCTCCCCGGCGGGCGTCCGGCTCGATGAACGTGCCGCGTCTGCGATGGCGCGTGATCAGGCCCTCGTCCTCCAGCTCCTTCAGCGCCTGCCGCATGGTCAGCACGCTCACGCCGTAGTGCTCGGCCAACTGCTCCTCGGTGGGCAGGCGCAGCGGGTCCTCGGGCCGGCGGCCCAGTATGGAGGCGCGCAGCGACTGCGACACCTGGTACCAGAGCGGCAGCTTGCGGTTCAGGACGATCGAGTCCGGGGCGAAGGAGGTCACTGGGCCATCCGTACCGGTAGGGGATCTCTACTGCAAGGGGCGGAAGTGTCGCTCCATGCCCCGCCAGACGTCGTCGTAGCGCTGTTGCAGGTGGTCGGCTCCGGCCGCCTGCGGGGTCAGCGTCACCGGCCAGCGGGTCTCGAACATGAACGCCAGACCGTCGTCGATCTTCTGCGGCCGCAGCTCCGCGGCGCTCGCCCGGTCGAAGGTCTCACGGTCCGGGCCGTGCGCCGACATCATGTTGTGCAGCGAACCGCCACCGGGCACGAAACCCTCCGCCTTGGCGTCGTAGGCGCCCTCGACGAGGCCCATGTACTCGCTCATCACGTTCCGGTGGAAGTACGGCGGCCGGAAGGTGTCCTCGCCCACCAGCCAGCGGGGCGCGAACACCACGAAGTCGACGCCCGCGAGACCCGGGGTGTCCGACGGGGACGTCAGCACGGTGAAGATCGACGGGTCGGGGTGGTCGTAGGAGATGGAGCCGATCACATTGAAGCGGCGCAGATCGTAGATGTACGGCACATGGTTGCCGTGCCAGGCGACCACGTCGAGAGGTGTGTGGTCGTACATCGCCGTCCACAGGTTGCCGCAGAACTTGTTCACCACCTCCACCGGGCCCTCGACCTCCTCGTACGCGGCCACCGGCGCCCTGAAGTCCCGGGCGTTGGCGAGGCCGTTGGCGCCGATCGGGCCGAGGTCGGGGAGGTGGAAGGGCGCCCCATAGTTCTCGCACACATATCCCCGCGCGGAGTCATCCAGCAGCTCCACACGGAAGCGCACCCCACGGGGAATGAGCGCCACATGTCCCGGCTCCACATGGAGCATCCCGAACTCCGTGCGCAGCAGCAGCCCGCCGCGCTCCGGCACGATCAGCAGCTCGCCGTCGGCGTCGCTGAAGACGCGGTCCATCGAGGAGTTGGCGTGATACAGGTGCACGGCCATACCCGTGCGCTGGGTCGCGTCGCCGTTGCCGCCGAGGGTCCACAGGCCGGCCAGGAAGTCGGTGCCCGGCGTCGGCTCGGGCAGCGGGTTCCAGCGCAGACGGTTCGGGTCCGGCACCGACTCCGTGAAGGGCGCCGTACGGATCTGGCCGTTGTCCGTGCGGGTGAATGCCGGGTGGGCCGCCGACGGGTGGATGCGGTAGAGCCACGAGCGGCGGTTGTGCGCCCTCGGCTCGGTGAACGCCGTACCGCTCAGCTGTTCCGCGTACAGGCCCAGCGGGGCGCGCTGGGGTGAGTTGCGGCCCTCGGGGAGGGCGCCGGGCACCGCCTCCGAGCTGTGCTCGTTGCCGAAACCGGAGAGGTAGGTCAGCCCTTCCGCGGTCTTCCGCGCGTCCCCGCTCATGATCGCTCCCTTGAGATCTGATTCCTATGCTCTACCGTAGGATTGCGTTTTCCCGGGCGCAAGAGATCAGCCGGACTCCGCTTCGAGTACGACGAGAACCGGACGCCGACCCGACTCAAGGGGGATTCGGCTGTCGGACCGGTGTTCTAGTCTCCGGGCATGTCGTGGACCCGGCCCCTGCTCGCCGCGTCGGCGGTCTGTGTCCTGCTGCTGACCGGATCCGCCGGCTGTGGCTCCGGCGATGCGCGGGACCCGGGGAAGGGCGGCGCTTCGCCGTCCCCGGCGGGCAAGGTCCTCGAGGACACCGACGACGCCGGGCGGCACTTACGGGAGGTCGGCGAGGACGAGGCGCCCGAGGTCGCCATAGAGGTCCAGCCGGACCCTGAAGGTGACGGCGGGGGCGAGGCCGGGCCGGACGGAGCCGGCACCGGAGGGGGCTGGGACGTGCGGCTGACCGTGCGTGCCTTCCGCTTCTCGCCCGCCGGGGCCGAGGCGCGGGCGGTCGCCGGGCGGGGGCTGGCGTACCTCTTCGTGGACGGCCGCCTCGTCACCCGGCTCCGCGCTCCCGGCTACCGACTCCCGGCGGACCTCGTCCCGCGCGGCACGCACCAGGTCACCGCCCGGCTGTACGCCGACGACGGCACGGTGTGGGCCGTGGACGGCGCCCCCGTGGAGAGCACGGCCGACGTCACGGCCTCGGGGGCGGAGACGGAGACGGAGACGGAAACGGAGACGGGTACGGGTACGGGGGCGGGCACGGGTACGGACCCGGCGGAAACGGGGGCGGAGACGACGACGGGGACGGACCGGGCGGAAACGGGGGCGGAGACGACGACGGGGACGGACCGGGCGGAAGCGGGGACGGGGGCGACGACGCGGACGGTCCCGGCGGAAACGGGGATGGAGACGACGACGGGGGCGGAGAAGGCGATGGGAGCGGAGAAGGCGATGGGGGCGGAGAAGGTGACGCGGGCGACGGAGGTGGCGGGGGCGACTGAGGCGGAAGTGGAAAACGGGTCGACCGCGATGCCGATGCCGGTACCGACGGTGTCCGCCCCCGTACCGAGCGCAGCACTGAGTGCACCGCATACCCGCTTCCGTACCGGGGGTCAGGGTTCACCGGACCGAGCCGGAAAGGCATCATGAAGACCGTGCCCCATCCAGCAACGCTTCGCCGGGCGCCCGTGCAGCGGCGCAGCGCAGAACGGCTCACCAGGATCCTCGACGCCTGCGCCGACCTCCTCGACGAGGTCGGCTACGACGAGCTGAGCACCCGGGCCGTCGCCCAGCGGGCCGGCGTCCCGATCGGCTCGGTCTACCGGTTCTTCGGCAACAAACGCCAGATGGCCGACGCCCTCGCCCAGCGCAACCTGGAGCGCTACACCGCCCGGGTCACCGAGCGCCTGGAGGGGGCCACCGGTGGGGGTACCTCCCGCTCGGGCGAAGCCGAGAGTGGGGGAGGCTGGCGGGTGGCGATGGACGCCGTGCTCGACGAGTACATCGCCATGAAGCGCACCGCGCCCGGCTTCTCCCTGGTCGACTTCGGCAACCAGATCCCCGTCGGTACCCGCGGTGAACCCAATCACCGCGTCGCCGACCGCCTCACCGACCTGCTCTCCGGCTACCTCGACCGCGAACCGGACGAGGACCTGCGGCGCACCTTCCTGGTCTCCGTCGAAACGGCCGACACGCTGGTCCACCTGGCCTTCCGGGTGGCCCCGGAGGGTGACGAACGGATCCTGGAGGAGGCCCGGGTGCTGCTGCGGGCGTATCTGGCGCGCGTGCTGGACTGACCACCCGCCGCGGCCGGTCCTGCGCGACGCGGGACCGGCCTCTCGCAAATTTCCGACCTCACCCCCGGAGAGGGCTCCCGGCCGTGCATACCGGTCGGTATGCTCGGCTCCGAGTCCGCGCGCCCATACCGCCGCCACCTCCGGGAGGACCCGTGTCCCGCACCGCCCTGCGTATCTGCCCCCTGTGCGAGGCCACCTGCGGCCTGACGCTCACGATCGAGGGAACCGCGGTCACCGGTGCCCGCGGAGACCGTGACGACGTGTTCAGCCAGGGATTCATCTGCCCCAAGGGCGCCTCCTTCGGCGCCGTGGACGGCGACCCCGACCGGCTGCGCACCCCGCTCGTGCGCCGGGACGGCGAACTGCGCGAGGCCACCTGGGAGGAGGCATTCGACGCCGTCGCCGCCGGTATCCGCCCGGTCGTCGAGCGGTACGGTCCGAACTCGGTCGGCGTCGTGCTGGGCAACCCCAACGTGCACACCGTGGCCGGCGCGCTCTATCCGCCCGTCCTGCTCGCCGGCCTGGGCACCCGCAGCGTCTTCACCGCCTCCACGGTCGACCAGATGCCCAAGCACGTCTCCAGCGGACTGCTCTTCGGTGACGCCCTGGCGATCCCGGTGCCGGACCTCGACCGCACCGACCACCTCCTCCTGATCGGCGCCAACCCCCTGGAGTCCAACGGCAGCCTGTGCACCGCCCCCGACTTCCCGGGCAAGCTCAAGGCGCTCAAGGCCCGCGGCGGCACCCTCACCGTCATCGACCCGCGTCGCACCCGCACCGCCAAACTCGCCGACCGGCACGTCGCGATCCGGCCCGGCACCGACGCACTGCTGCTGGCCGCGATGGCGTACGTCCTCTTCGAGGAGGACCTCGTCGCGCTCGGGGAACTGGCGCCGCACGTCCAGGGCGTCGAGGAACTCCGCGCGGAGGTGCGGGACTTCACCCCGGAGGCCGTCGCCGACGCCTGTGACGTCGACGCCGGCACGATCCGCGCCCTGGCCCGCGAGCTCGCCGCCGCCCCGACCGCCGCCGTCTACGGCCGTATCGGCAGCTGCACCGTCCCGCACGGCACCCTGGCCAGCTGGCTCGTCGACGTCCTCAACGTCCTCACCGGCAACCTCGACCGCCCCGGCGGCGCCCTCTTCCCGCAGGCGGCCACCGACAGGACGCCCCGCCCCGCGGGTCCCGGCCACGGCTTCGCGCTCGGGCGCTGGCACTCCCGGGTGAGCCGGCACCCCGAGGCCAAGGGCGAGGTGCCGCTGTCCGCGCTCGCCGAGGAGATCGACACCGCCACCGCCGAGGGCGAGCCCGTCCGCGCCCTCGTGGCCGTCGCGGCCAACCCGGTCCTGTCGGCCCCCGACGGCGACCGGCTCGACAAGGCCCTGGACTCGCTCGACTTCATGGTCAGCGTCGACCCGTACCTCAACGAGACCTCGCGCCACGCTCATGTCGTGCTGCCGCCGCCCCCGCCCTCGCAGAGCCCGCACCACGACTTCGCCTTCAACACCCTCGCCGTGCGCAACCAGGTCCGCTACACCCGCGCCGCCGTCCCGCTGGAGCCGGGCCGCATGGCCGAGGCCGAGATCCTGGCCCGGCTGATCCTGGCCGCCACCGGCATGCACGGCGCCGACCCGTCCGCGGTCGACGACCTGGTCATCGGCCAGACACTCGGCAAGGCCGTCAAGGAGCCCCACTCTCCCGTCCACGGGCGCGACCCGCAGGAGATCGCCGCGCGGCTCACCGGCGAGAGCGGCCCCGAGCGGCGGCTCGACATGATGCTGCGCCTCGGCCCCTATGGCGACGGCTTCGGCGTACGACCCGACGGGCTCACCCTGGAACAACTGCTCGCGCATCCGCACGGCATCGACCTCGGACCGCTCAAGTCCCGGCTGCCGCAGCCGCTGAAGACCGTCAGCGGCAAGGTGGAGCTGCTGCCGGAGCCCATCGCCGGGGATCTGCCCCGGCTGCGGGAGGCCCTGCTGCACCGCCCCGAGGGCCTCGTCCTCATCGGCCGCCGCCATCTGCGCTCCAACAACAGCTGGATGCACAACGTGCCCGCCCTGACCGGCGGCTCCAACCGCTGCACCCTCCACATCCACCCGGCGGACGCGGAACGGCTCGGCGTACGGGACGGCGCGGCCGTACGCCTCAAGGGCGCCGGGGGAGAGGTGACCGCGCCCGCCGAGGTCACCGACGCGGTGCGCCCGGGTGTGGTGAGCCTGCCGCACGGCTGGGGGCACGACCGCCCCGGCACCCGGCTCGGGCACGCCGCCACCGACCCCGGAGTCAACGTCAACCAGCTCCTCGACGGCAGTCTGCTCGACCCGCTGTCGGGCAACGCGGTGCTCAACGGAGTGCCCATCGAGGTGGCCCCGGTGTCCGAAAAGATCACGGCTCTGACCTGAGCAAAGCTCTGACCTGGAGTTTTGCGCTTATTGCTCGCACGTCAACGTCTTGTTAACGCTGCTTGACGGGTCCTAACGTCGTCGCACCCCCGGCCCTCGTGGGATGTTCAAGGGCGAACGTTAGGTATCCACTCATGCTGACCCTCCTCGGCTTCGCCATGATCGCGACCTTCCTGGTCCTGATCATGATGAAGAAGATGTCGCCGATCGCGGCGCTCGTACTGATTCCGGCACTGTTCTGTGTGTTCGTCGGAAAGGGCGCCGAGCTCGGTGACTACGTCATCGAAGGCGTCACCAGCCTCGCCCCCACCGCGGCGATGCTCATGTTCGCGATCGTCTACTTCGGTGTGATGATCGATGTCGGCCTCTTCGATCCGATCGTTCGGGGCATCCTGAAGTTCTGCAAGGCCGACCCCATGCGGATCGTCGTAGGCACGGCGGTCCTCGCCGCGATCGTCTCGCTCGACGGCGACGGCTCGACCACCTTCATGATCACCGTCTCGGCGATGTACCCGCTGTACAAGCGCCTGAAGATGAGCCTGGTCGTGATGACCGGTGTCGCGGCGATGGCCAACGGCGTGATGAACACCCTGCCGTGGGGCGGCCCGACGGCCCGTGCCGCCACCGCGCTCAAGCTCGACGCCAGCGACATCTTCGTCCCGATGATCCCGGCCCTCGCCGTGGGTCTGCTGGCCGTCTTCGTCCTCTCGTACTTCCTCGGCCTGCGTGAGCGCAAGCGCCTCGGCGTGCTCACCCTGGACGAGGCCCTGGTCAAGGAGAAGGCCGAGGAGAAGGAGACCGAGACGGTGCTCGTGGGCGCCGCCGGCTCCAACGGCTCCGGTGCGGCCAAGTCGCCTGCGGGCACCGGCGGTTCGGGCTCCGGCACCGACGCGGAGGACGGCGCCGAGGACGACGAGCGCTTCCAGGCGCTGGACCCGAACCGGCCCACCCTGCGGCCCAGGCTCTACTGGTTCAACGCGCTGATGACCGTCACCCTGCTGACCGCCATGATCATGGAGTGGCTGCCGATCCCGGTGCTGTTCCTGCTCGGCGCCGCGCTCGCGCTCACCGTGAACTTCCCGCACATCCCGGACCAGAAGGCCCGTCTCGCCGCCCACGCCGACAACGTCCTGAACGTCTCCGGCATGGTCTTCGCCGCCGCCGTCTTCACCGGCGTCCTCCAGGGCACCGGCATGGTCGACCACATGGCCAAGTGGATGGTGGACGTCATCCCCGAGGGCATGGGCCCGCACATGGCCCTGGTCACCGGTGTGCTGAGCCTTCCGCTCACCTACTTCATGTCCAACGACGGCTTCTACTTCGGCGTCCTGCCCGTGCTCGCCGAGGCCGGCGCCGCACACGGCGTCACCCCGCTGGAGATGGCCCGCGCCTCCCTGGTCGGCCAGCCGCTGCACATGTCGAGCCCGCTCGTCCCCGCCGTGTACGTCCTCGTCGGCATGGCCAAGGTGGAGTTCGGCGACCACACCAAGTTCGTGGTGAAGTGGGCGGCCCTCACCTGTCTGGTCATCCTCGCGGCGGGCATGCTCTTCGGAATCATCTGATCCGCGTCGTCGCCTGTTCCTGATCCCCGCACACCCTTCACGGAGGACACGCTCATGAGGCCCGGTGGGAACCGCGGCTGGCTGCTCCGCCTCGTCATCGCCTTCAGCTTCGCGCAGGGGGCGGTGTCGATGGCACGGCCCGCCGTCTCCTACCGGGCCCTCGCGCTGGGCGCCGACGAGCGGGCGATCGGCGTGATCGCGGGCGTGTACGCCCTGCTCCCGCTGTTCGTCGCCGTCCCGCTGGGCCGGCGCACCGACCACGGCCGCTGCGCGCCGCTGCTGCCCGTCGGCGTGGTCCTGATATCCGGCGGCTGTGCCCTCAGCGGCCTCGCGGACTCGCTGTGGGCGATGGCGGTCTGGAGCGGGGTGATGGGACTCGGCCATCTCTGCTTCGTGATCGGCGCCCAGTCCCTCGTCGCCCGCCAGTCCGCGCCGCACGAACAGGACCGCAACTTCGGCCACTTCACCATCGGCGCCTCCCTCGGCCAATTGGTCGGCCCGATCGCGGCGGGCGCGCTGATCGGCGGCCCGGACATGGCGGGGACCAGCGCGCTCGCGCTGCTGGTGGCGGGCGCCGGCGGCGCGGTCGCGCTCACCTCGCTGTGGCGCATAGAGAGCCGTACGACGGCCAAGTCCCGCGAGGAACAGGGCGAGCGGGTGCCCGTGCAGCGCATACTGCGCGCCAGGGGCGTGCCCGCCGGCATCTTCATCAGCCTCGCCGTGCTGTCCGCGACCGACATCCTCACCGCCTATCTGCCGGTGGTCGGCGAGCACAGCGGCATCGCGCCGGCCATGATCGGCGTCCTGCTCAGCCTGCGCGCGGCGGCCACCATCGCGTGCCGACTGGTCCTGACGCCCCTGCTGCGGCTGCTCGGCCGGACCCTGCTGCTGACGGTGACCTGTCTGCTGGCGGCTCTGCTGTGCGCGGGCATCGCGCTGCCGGTGCCGGTGTGGGCGCTCGCCGTGATGCTGGCGGTGCTCGGGTTCTGTCTCGGCGTGGGGCAGCCGCTGTCCATGACGACGGTCGTGCAGGCGGCACCCGAGGGCGCCCGCTCCACCGCCCTCGCGCTGCGGCTGACCGGCAACCGGCTCGGCCAGGTCGCCGCACCGGCGTCGGCGGGCCTGGTCGCCGGTGTCGCGGGGGTGGCGGCGCCGTTCGTGATGCTGGGTGCGCTGCTGCTGGTCTCGGCGGGCACGGCGCTGCGGGCGCCCGCGCGGCCGGCGGAAGGGCCGGAGGGCACCGGTAAGGCGATCCTTCCAAGGGCGATCTTGCGTCGAAAGAGTGGTATCTGATGGGCCGTAAGGCGCTGCTTCCACGATTAGGCGTGCACATGTGAAAGAGAGTCAGACGAAGCGATTTGTACGAAAATCGTCTGACTCGGAGGACTCGCATGCCCACCACGCCTCTTCCACACCGCGCCGCGCGCATCGCCGCCGTCACGGCGCTGACCGCCGCGCTGACCCCGCTGACCGGGATGCCGACGTCCGGAGCCGCGCCGATGGCGCCCGGTGACAATGGCACACTCAAGATCCACACGGCGCCGTGGGACGGGGTCGCGCGTACGCCGTACGGGGACGCGATCGACGAGCCGAGGGTCTGCCGGTTCTACCTCGACGCGGCCAACTTCGAGACCATCACGGCCGTCACCTGGAACATCGCGACCCAGCCCAATGTGCCGGGCGGCGCCACGCTGCGCGGGACCCTGAACCTCGCGGGCGGCATCGGCCACACCGAGGACCTCAACCTGCCCGACGGTCAGTACCAGCTGACCTGGACGTTCACCGGCATCACGGGCGGCGAGCGGCAGAAGACCTTCTCGGTCGACTGCCGCACCTCGATGACGACGCCCCCGCCCGGCCCGCAGGGCGGTCCGCCGGCCGGTGGCGGTGGTATCGCGCGCGGTGAGGCCTTCACCACGGTCGCCGGTGCCGGCGTCGTCGGCCTCGTCGCGGTGGGCGGGGTGATGTGGTTCCGGCTCCGTCGCCGTACGCATGGCGCGTAGAAGACGCAGGCCCTGGTACCGGAGGCGTGCCTACCGTCTGGCGAGGACGGCCGTGATGACCGTCTCGCTGGTGGTGGTCTGTGTCCGGTGCGACCACGACGGGCCCGGAGCCGGCACGACCGCTCCGGGCTCCGCCGAGGCCTCCGAGGTCCGAGCCGCCGGCACCGGGGACGGTGCCGGCGGGGTGGGCGCCGACTCCCGTCCCCGCGCGGGCGATCCGCCTCCCGACACCCGCGAGGCGCCCCC
>NZ_JBIDDQ010000005.1:0-449529 GCF_043195415.1 Streptomyces sp. Y7 | reverse complement strand
TCCCTGATCCCCGGGTGGTCGCGGACCCGGCCGCCCAGTCGATGCCGCCGCGGAGGTGGGCGCGGAAGCCGGGGTCCGCGTAGGCCTCCGGGGCGTGGCCGAGGGCCGTGTAGAAGACGCGGCCCGCCCCCTGCTCGCGGCACCACACCAGCGGATGGTCCTCGCCCATGCCCCCGCCCTCGTACGACGACTCGTCGGCGCGGGCCAGCACCCGTACCGTGCCACGGGGGTTGGTGCGGAAGTCGTACCACTCGTCCACGAAGTCCCATACGGCCGGCAGGTGCCGGGTGGCCGGGTGCTCGTGATCCTCGACGATCACCCGGCCCGGCTGGTGGTCGGGGTGCCGGTCGAAGCGGGCGCCGAGCAGTTCGCCGTAGTACGGCCAGTCGTCCTCGGTGCAGGCCGCCGCGTGCACCCCGACGAAGCCGCCGCCCGCCTCGACGTACCCGGCGAGGCGCTCGCGCGCGGCCGGGGTGAGGATCTCGCCGCTGGTGGAGAGGAAGACGACGGCCGCGTACGCGTCGAGGGGCTGTTCCAGGGCCCGCGGGTCCTCCGTGTGGTCCACCTCGAAGTCACCGAGCGTGCGCAGGGCCTCGACGCCGGCCGGGATGGAGGCGTGCCGGTAGGCAGTGGTGCGGGTGTGGACGAGGAGTCGTACGGGCATGTGAGCGAGCCTAGGCGAGCCGGGGCGCCCCCGGCCCCCCCCACCCGCGGTCGTCGCAGCGTCTCGGGCGACCCTTGGCACCGTCCAACGGCCGTGGATGCTGGGTCTGTTCACCCCTGGGCGTGACGGGCCCGTCGCGGCGATGCGTGCATGACCCATGACGGGCGGCAGCAGATCCATGCGCTGCACGAGGAGTTGGTGCGCCGCGAACCTGCTGCCCGACGGCACGGTCGTTTTCGACGACTGACCGTCGTGTCCTGGCGCACAGGTGTTCCATCACCAAGGCCGCTCTGCGTAGCCTCGGCAGCGATGAACGCCATTCCCGCGCTTCTCGATCACCTCGTCCTCGCGACCCCCGACCTGGCCGCCACGGTCGCCGACTTCACCCGGCGCACCGGCGTGGCCCCCGCCCCGGGCGGCGTGCACGTCGGGCTCGGCACGCGCAACTACCTGGTGTCCCTGGGCGGCACCAGATACCTGGAGATCATCGGCCCCGACCCCGAGCAGTCCGCTCCCGGCGAGCCCCGCCCCTTCGACGTCGACGGGCTCACCGTCGCGCGCACGGTCACCTGGGCGATCAGCCCGCCCGACCTGGACGCGGCCGTCACGACGGCCCGCGCGCGGGGCTACGACCCCGGCCCGGCGCAGTCGATGAGCCGCCGCAAGCCCGACGGCACACTGCTCCGGTGGCGCCTGACCGACGGCGACGACGCCCACCCCTCGGGGCTCGTCCCCTTCCTGATCGACTGGAGCGCCACGATCCATCCGACCGCCTCCGGACTGCCCGCCACTCCCCTGCTGTCGCTGACCGCGAGCGCCCCCGAGCCGGACGAGATCCGGCCCCTGCTGGCGGCCCTCGGCACGGACCTCGACCTCACGGCGGGCCCGGTGGGGATCTCGTTCACGGTGGACACGCCGCTCGGGGCGGTGACCTTCGGGTGAGCCGGCCCGGCGAGCGGCCGCGGTGTCCGATTCCTTCAAGACCGGCCGCTCTCCCCCTGCCTACGGTGGCCGCATGACTCCACGATTCGATGCCATCGGCCTGGTCGTCAGCGACATGGCCGCGTCCGTCGCCTTCTACCGCCGCCTCGGTTTCGCGTTCCCCGACGGCTCGGAGAACGAGCCGCACGCGGAGGCGGAACTGCCGGGCGGATTGCGTCTGTTGCTCGACACCGAGGAGACCGTGCGGTCCTTCCACCCGGGGTGGCGGCCGCCCGCCGGGAGCGGCCGTCACGCACTGGCGATGCGGTGCGAGGACCCCTCGGAGGTCGACGCGGTGTACGAGGAGCTGGTGGGCGCCGGTCACCACGGCGAGCTCAAGCCGTGGGACGCCTTCTGGGGACAGCGGTACGCCGGCGTGCAGGACCCGGACGGCAACGGGGTCGACCTGTTCGCCCCGCTTGACGGGCCGTGAGGGGCCGTCGTTCGTCCGCGGCGCCGTCGTGGTCCCTCGCGCAGTTCCCCGCGCCCCTACGGGGCGCTGCCGACGCGTCGGCCGAGCAGTTCGCCCAGCGACAGCCCCGCCAACTCCCTGACGTCCCGGGCCAGATGAGCCTGATCGGCGTACCCGGCGCGGACTGCCGTGTCCACGAAGGCCGCGCCTCCCCTGGCCAGCGCGAGCGCGTGTTGGAGTCGTAGGATCCGGGCCAGCGTCTTGGGGCCGTACCCGAAGGCACTCAGACACCGTCGGTGCAACTGCCGTGCACCGATACCGAGTTCATCGGCGGTCACGGCGACGGGACGTCCCGAGTCGAGGGCGGCGACGACGTGCCGTAGCACCGGATCGGGCGCGTGCACGCCGGCGGCCCGCTCCAACGCCACGTCCTCCAGTGCGGTCACCGGATCGAGGGCGGCCTCGACACGGTCACGCAGCCGCCGTACCTCCACGGCCGGCCACAGGTCCCCGAGCTCCACCCGCCGGTCACGCAGTTCATGCGCGGGCACACCCAACAGCCCGGGTGCGGTCCCCGGAAAGAACCGGACACCGGCCCAGTCGCTCGGCTCACCCTCGGTGACGTACGCACGTGTGTCGGGCCCGGCGACGAGCAGCCGCCCGTCGTTCCAGAGCAGATCCATGCACCCGTCGGGCAGGACACGCCCCGGACCGGACCCGTCCGTGCTGTTCGTCCAGACCACGGCACCAGGCAGACGGGACGCGCGTTCCGCGTACATGAGAGCCAGGCTACGCCGCGCCCCCAGGAGCGCGGGGAACTGCGCGACCGGCCGCACCCGGCCCGCGGCCGCCCTACGCCGGCACCCGCGCCCGATGCTCCTGCGGACTCACCCCGTACACCCTCTTGAACGCGCTGGACAGCGCGAACGCGCTCCCGTACCCCACCCGCCGCGCGATGGCGTCCAGCGTGTCGTCGGTGTCGCGCAGCGCGTCCGCCGCGAGCGCCATCCGCCACCCCGTGAGGTACGTCATCACCGGCTCCCCGACCAGTTCGGTGAACCGGCGGGCCAGCGCGGCCCGCGACACGCCCGCCTTGGCGGCCAGCGAGGCCACCGTCCAGGGCAGGGCGGGGTCGTCCTGGACGAGCCGCAGCACCCGGCCGACGACCGGGTCGGCGAGCGCCGCGTACCAGGCGGGCGCCTCCGCCTGCGGACGGGAGAACCAGGCCCTGAGCGCGGCGATGACCAGCAGGTCGAGCAGCCGGTCCAGGACGACCTCCTGCCCCGGTTCGTCGCGGACGATCTCGTCCATGAGGTACGGCGTCAGCGGGCACTTCCACACGTCGGCGGTGAGGGACAGCAGCGGAGGCAGCGCCTTCAGCAGCCGCCCGCTGATCTCGCCCTCCCACAGATAGGTGCCGATCAGCATCACGGCCGAGCCGTCGAGCCGGTCGCCCCAGGTACGCACGCCGAGGTCCATGGAGCCGTTGAGGGAGCGTCCGTCGGGGTAGCTGCACTCGGCACCCGGCAGGATCAGCGCCTGGGGCTCGGTGCCGGGGTCGTCGGCGCAGATGTAGGGGTCCGGGCCGCGGGCGATGGCGAGGTCGCCGGGGCGCAGCCGGATCCTCCCCGGGCCTTCGGCCGGGGGGACCCCCCTCTCGCTTCGCTCGCCCCGGTCCGGGAGCACCCAGGCCTCGCCGCGGACCATGACCATGACGGTGAGCGGGGCGCGGTCCTCGATGCGGATGGACCAGGGCGGTTCGAAACACGCGCGGATCATGAAGGCGCCACGGGCACGTGGGCCCTCCAGCAGACCTGCAAGGGCGTCCATGCCGCCAGCGTAGACGCCCGCGCATGGGAATGAGCCGTTCAGCGATGGGCTGTTGGCGCCCGCGGCCGTTGACTGGAGGCATGACGGAGAACGCAGCCGAGAAGGCGAACACGCAGCGGATGACGGTAGTGGTGACCGGTGCCTCGGGGCGTACCGGGAGCCGGGTGGCTCAGGCGGCCCGCGACGCGGGGCTCACGGTGCGCGCCGCGTCCCGGGCCCGGGGCTTCGACTGGGAGGACCCGACGACCTGGGCGGAGACCCTGCGGGACGCGGACGCGGCGTATCTGATGTACCCGTCCGACGTCGGCTCCCCGGCGGCGGCCGAGGGCGTCGGCGCCCTCGCCCGGGAGGCGGTGGGGCTCGGGGTGCGGCGGCTGGTGCTGCTGTCGGCGCGCGGCGAGGACCAGGCGCTGCCGACCGAGGAGGCGCTGAGGTCGTCCGGCGCGGACTGGACGGTCGTCCGGGCCACCTGGTTCGCGCAGAACTTCAGCGAGGGGCCGCTGGTGGAGGGGATGGTCCACGGGGAGCTGGTCTTCCCGGCGGGCGAGGTGCGGGAGCCGTTCGTCGACGTGCGGGACATCGCGGACGTGGTGACGGCCGTCCTCACGTCCGGCGACCGGTACGTGGGGCGGACGCTGGAGCTGACCGGGCCCCGGCTGCTGACCTGGCGGGAGGCGGTCGGGGAGATCTCCGCCGCGACCGGCACGCCGATCACGTACACACCGGTCCCGACGCGTTCGTACGGCGAGGCCCTGGCGGGCTTCGGAGTGCCACCGGAGGAGGTGGAGCTGCTGGTCGAGGTCTTCGAGACGCTGATGGACGGCCGCAACGCCCGTCTCACCGACGACGTCCAGGAGGTCCTCGGCCGTGCGCCGCGCGACTTCACCGACTTCGTGCGGGAGGCCGCGGCGGCGGGGGTGTGGAAGGCCTGAGCCCGGACACCTCCGCCGTGCGAGCCGCTACGAGTCCTCCGGCTTGTGCGGCGGATGGTGCGTGCTCTTCACATGGGTCCGCAGCCGCGACGTCAGGTCCTCCGGGGGCAGGAAGCGGGACCAGCGCTCGGGGAACTCCGACGGCATGTCCGGGTCGTCCGGGTCGTCGGGGTCGGACTCCCGGCTCGCGGCGGCCCGGGCCACGTACTCGGCGACCTGGGCCTCGCGCAGCCGCTCGTTCGCGGCGCGGGCCGCGGCGGTCGCGGCGGCCGGCCAGACCCGGTCGATCGCGGCGTTGACCGCGGCCCCGACGAGCACCGCGAACGCGGACACACCGATCCACAGCAGTACGGCGACGGCGGCGGCGAGCGAGCCGTAGATCGTGGCTCCCTCGATGGTGTTCTGCAGGTAGATGCGCAGCAGGAAGCTGCCCAGCACCCACATCCCGAGGGCGACGAGAGCGCCGGGCACGTCCTCGATCCAGGGCGAGCGCACCGGGACGGACACGTGGTACAGCGTGGTCAGGAACGCGATCGACAGGACGATCACGACCGGCCAGTACAGGACCTGCACCAAGGTCTCCGACCACGGCACGATCCGCACCACCGCGTCCGGTCCCGCCACCATCAGCGGCAGCGCCACCGAGCCGATCAGCAGCGCCGCGAGGAACAGCAGGAACGCCACCAGGCGGGTCTTGACGATGCCGCGGACGCCGTCGAGGCCGTACATCACGGTGATCGTGTCTATGAAGACGTTCACCGCCCGGGAACCCGACCACAGGGCGAACAGGAAGCCGACGGAGATCACGTCGGGGCGGCCGCCGTTCATCACGTCGTCGAGGATCGGCTGCGCGATCTGCCGCACGCCCTTGTCGGACAGGACGGTGCGCGAGGCCTCCAGCAGGTTGGTCTCCAGGCTGGTGATGGTGTCGGTGCCGGTCCAGTCGTCGACGTAACCGAGGAGGCCGATGAGGCTGAGGAGGAGCGGTGGCACGGACAGCAGCGTGAAGAACGCGGCTTCGGCCGCGAGACCGAGGATGCGGTACTCGATGCAGGAATTGACGGTGTCCTTGAGCAGCAGCCAGGCGGTCCTGCGCTTGGAGACGTTCCGGTAGAGGACACGCGCCCGGTGGAGGCGACCGGAGGAGCGCTGGGGAGACGGTTCACTTGCTGACTGCACGACCTAAAGGTATCCGCCGTGCGGCGCGACACTCGTCGCGGCGCCGGGCGGGCGCGCTCGCCGGCTCCCCGCTTCCCGTACCGACGCCGTGACAGGGTGGAGACCGTCGCCCCTCGGAGGGAGAGGTTCACAGCCATGGCAGGCAGCACGCACACGGTGACCAACCAGCCATCGCCCCTGGTCGGCCACGACGTCTACACCACCGACCGGGCCCTGTCCGAGGCCGTCGGGCGTCATGTCGCACCCGAGCTGCTGGACGAGGTCGGCGAGGAGCTGGCCGCCCATGGGCGCACCTGCGGCTCGGCGCAGGTGCAGGAGTGGGGGGTGCTGGCGAACGAGAACCCGCCGCGCCTGCGGACGCACGACCGCTACGGCCACCGGATCGACGAGGTCGACTTCCATCCCTCCTGGCACCGGCTGCTCGGCAAGGGCGTCTCCGCCGGGCTGACCACGGCCTGGGTCCGGCCGGCCGGGCATGTGCGACGGGCTGCGGCCTTCATGCTGTGGACACAGGTCGAGGCGGGCAACGGCTGCCCGCTGTCCATGACCCACGCGGCCGTCCCCGCCCTGCGCACCGACCCGGAGCTGGCCGCCGAGTGGGAGCCGCGGCTGACGTCCACGATCTACGACCGTGAACTGCGCCCGGCGGGGCAGAAGGCCGGTGCCCTGTTCGGGATGGGCATGACGGAGAAGCAGGGCGGCAGCGACGTACGCGCCAACACGACGACGGCCACCCCGCTGGCGGAGTCCGGGACGTACACGCTGCGGGGGCACAAGTGGTTCTGCTCGGCTCCCATGTCGGACGGGTTCCTGGTGCTGGCCCAGGCCCCGGACGGGCTGACGTGTTTTCTCGTGCCGCGGGTCCTGGCGGACGGCGGCCGCAACGTGTTCCTGATCCAGCGGCTGAAGGACAAGCTGGGCAACCGGTCGAACGCGTCGAGCGAGGTCGAGTTCGACGGGACGTGGGCGCGCCGGGTCGGTGAGGAGGGGCGCGGGGTGCGCACCATCATCGAGATGGTGGCGGCGACCCGGCTCGACTGCGTGCTCGGCTCGGCGGGACTGATGCGGCAGGCGGTCGCGCAGGCCGTCCATCACTGCGACCACCGCGAGGCGTTCGGCGGCCGGCTGGTCGACAAGCCGCTCATGCGCAACGTCCTGGCCGACCTCGCCGTCGAGTCCGAGGCGGCGACCACGCTGGCGCTGCGGCTCGCGGCCGCCTACGACACCGGCGGCGAGCAGGAGCGGGCCCTGCTGCGGATCGCGGTGCCGGCCGCCAAGTACTGGGTGACCAAGCGGTGCGCGCCGGTGACGGTCGAGGCCGCCGAGTGCCTGGGCGGCAACGGGTACGTCGAGGAGTCCGGGATGCCCCGGCTGGTGCGCGAGTCGCCGCTGAACTCGATCTGGGAGGGCGCGGGCAACGTCCAGGCGCTGGACGTGCTGCGGGCGTTGCAGCGGGAGCCCGCGGCGCTGGACGCGTATCTGCGGGAGGTCGGTCAGGCGCGCGGCGCCGATCACCGGCTGGACGGGGCGATCAAGGCGCTGCTGACGGACCTGGCCGACCTGGAGGGCGTCGAGGCGCGCGCCCGGCGCCTGACCGAACGCCTCGCGCTGGTCCTCCAGGGCTCACTTCTCGTCAGGTTCGCGCCACCGGAGGTGGCCGACGCGTTCTGCGCGTCCCGCCTGGGCGGCGACGCGGGCACGGCCTTCGGCACCCTGCCGCACACCCTGAACCTTACGGCGATCGTGGACCGGTCAAGGCCGCAGGCCTGACCCGGTCCAGGGGCGCGGGGAACTGCGCGACCAGCCACAGCGCACCCGCAGCCGGCCGAACCCACCTGAGGCGAATCCGGCCGACCGCCGGAGGCAAGGGGTGGTGCTGCGCCGACACGGCACCACCCCCGCCATGGCCCGTTCGAGGCCGCGAACGCCGCTCGGGACGGCGTCGCTCAAGTCTCAATCAGGCCAGGGCGGTCCACCAGGGTTGCAAGGGGTTGCAACTTGTTGGCGACTGTGTGCGGACTGTGTCCCTCCGCGACCGGCGGGCGGCACTATGAGACACACGGTCAAGATGAGCACTCTTCTCGGGGAGGACCCTTGGACGCGGCACGGGCGGCGCGGGTACTGAGCGAGGTCCGCGCCGCCACCCTCGCCGGCCAGCGCGCGCCCGTCGCACCGCGCCCGGTGATCGAGCAGTCCTGGGAACGCATGCTGCGCGGCGGGGTCGACCCCGACCACGACTTCCGCTCCGGGCTGCTGCCCCGCGAGGAGGTGCAGCGGCGCCGGGAGACCACCGCGCTCCGGCATGTGCTGCCGGTGCTGCGCGAGGGGCTGCTTTCGGTCGCCGACGTCGCCCACCACATCATGGTCGTCGCCGACGACGAGGGCCGGGTGCTGTGGCGGGAGGGCAACGCCTCGGTGCTGCGCAAGGCCGACGGCCTCGGCTTTGAACTCGGTGCCGACTGGCGGGAGGAGGTCGTCGGCACGAACGGCATCGGCACACCGGTCGTGGTGCGGCGGCCCGTACAGGTCTTCGCCTCCGAGCACTTCCACCGCTCGCAGACGTCCTGGACCTGCACGGGCGCCCCCGTCACCGACCCCCGCGACGGGCGGCTGCTGGGGGTGGTCGATGTCAGCGGTCCGCTGGAGACGATGCATCCGGCCACGCTCGCCTGGGTCGACTCGGTGGCCAAGCTCGCCGAGGCCCGGCTGCGGGAGCTGCATCTGACCGCGCTGGAGCAACTGCGCGCGGTGGCGGCGCCGGTGCTGGCGCGGCTGGCCGGGCGGGCCCTGGTGGTGGACCGGGACGGCTGGACCGCCGCGCTGACCGGGATGCCGTACACGAGCCGGATCGCGCTGCCCAAGTCGCTGTCGCCGGGCCGCCGGTGGCTGCTGCCGCTCGGTCTGTGCTCGGTGGAACCGCTGGCGGGCGGCTGGCTGCTGCGGCCCGCCGACGAGCCGGTGCCGGCCGGGGCGACCCGGATCGCGCTGGATCTGACGCAGCCGCGCCGCTGGTCGATGACGGTGTCCGGGGGCGCGGGCAGCTGGAGCCACGAACTGAGTCCCCGGCATGCCGAATTGCTGTATCTGCTGGCCCTGCACCAGGGCGGTCGCAGTGCGGCGGGGCTGGCCGAGGACATGTTCGGCGACCCGCGCCGCAGGGTGACGGTCCGGGCGGAGGTGTCGCGGGTACGGCGCTATCTCGGGGGCCTGCTGGAGCACCGGCCGTACCGCTTCCGCGAGGACGTGGAGGTCGAGGTGCTGCTGCCCGAGGACCCGCGTGACCTGCTGCCGCACTCGACGGCGCCCGCGGTGGTGCAGGGCCGGATCTCGGCCGAGATGCCCTGAGTACGGACTCTTCTTCCGCATATTTGCAGGGTCTTAGTCCGCAACCGCGCTCAACTGCCGTAGCATCCCTGTACGGGCCACCCCACCTGCTCCTTTGGTCAACGCACAAACCAATGGCCGCAGTTGGCTCGCCTCGGGAGGTTTGATGAAGCACCGCGGCAGACACCGTCGACGCAAGCAGGGGCGAGCGTTGCGCGCGTTCCTCGCCGGAACCGCCCTCGCACTCACCGCCGCCGCCACGATGATCAGCGCCTCGCAGGCCACGGTCGGCGACAACCCCGGGGCACTGACCCCTCTCACCAGGGCCGCCGAGACCGGCGCGTTCCGACTCCAGGAGCAGCTGGTCCCGCAGGCCACGCTCGACGAACTCTCCTCCGGCATGGGCGAGCCGGTCGGCGTGGGCGCCGTCCTGGCGACCGCCGACCGGAGTCTGCGCGCGGCGAACGGCTGTACGGCGACCGAGCGCACTGCACTGCCGACAGCGCCGGCCGCCACCCGCGCGTACTGCTGGGACAGCGCCGACACCAAGGGCTGGCGGGCGGGCGCCGTCACCACCTCGGGTGACGCCGACGACGACGGCTGGTGGAACGACAATCGGGTGATCCTCTCCGGCTGGAACGAGGGCACCGGCGACCGCGGACTCGCCCGGGTCGCCTTCGTCGACGCGAACGACCTGGCCCACCTCAGGTACGCCTCCGCCCTCCTGGTCGTCCCGGTGGACGGCGGACGCGACTACCGCGCCCTGACCTCCCGCCTCTCCGGCATGGTCTGGTACCAGGACAAGCTGCTGGTCACCGCCGCCGACGGGCTGTACGTGTACGACATGAACCGCGTCCAGCGCACCACGGTCGACAGTGCCGCGGTGGGGCGTGTCGGGTCGGGCTGGTCGGCCCGCGGCCAGCGTTTCGTCCTGCCGGCGGTCGGCTCGTACCGGCTGACGGGCGCGAGGGGCGCCCCGCATCTGGGCGGGATCTCCCTCGACCGCACCACGGCACCCGACAGCCTGGTCGCGAGCGAACGGACGGCCGCCGACAGCGACCGGCCCGCGCGGCTGTGGCGCTACGACTTCAGCAAGGAGCCGGCCCGTGCCGGCCTGCTGGCCACCGGCGCCACCGGATCCGCGCAGGCGGTCGAGGCGTACGAGACGGACGCGTCCGGCATCGAGGGCGTGCTGTCGCACCGGGCGAGCGGATCGGACCGCGCCGGCTGGTACGTGGGCCGCGCCCCGGGCAGTACCGACCGGCACGGCAGCCTGTGGCGCCAGGACACCGAGGGCGCCGAGGCGACCCGCTGCGGCGACGAGAACGCCCCCAGGTGCTGGGGGATGCGGGTCGGCCCGCTGTCGTACTGGGAGGCGACCGGCGAGGTCTGGTCCCAGTCGGGCCGGATGCTGTTCGCGATGCCACTGACGTCGATCGACCGGGCGCTCGACTGAGGCGCGCCCGCAGGGGCGCGGGGCGGTGTCGATGTGCGGCTCCGCCGCGTGGGCGCGACCAGCCACGACGGCGCCGCAGTCGATCGACAAATCACCCACCCGGATGATTCCCTGGCCGACATGCCCAACCTCGCCGTGACCACCTGGTCCCTGGAACAGACCTCCCCCGCCGACCTCCTCCCGGCCGAAGCCCCGCGCGGCGACGTGCGGATCGTCCGCGCCGAGGTGCCCTCCCCGGAGTTCAGCCGGTTCCTGTACGCCTCGGTCGGCGGTGACATCCTGTGGACCGACCGGCTCGGCTGGCCGTACGCACGGTGGCAGGAGCACCTGGAGCGGGACGGCGTCGAGACCTGGGTGGCCTACGACCGGGGCACGCCCGCCGGGTACGTGGAACTGAGCCCGCAGGACGACGGGGTCGTGGAGATCGAGTACTTCGGCCTGATCCCGGCCTTCCGCGGCCGCCGCATCGGCGGGTATCTGCTGGCCTACGGCACCGCGCGCGCCTGGGACCTGGCGGAACGCTGGCCGGGGCGGGCGCCGACGAAGCGGGTGTGGCTGCACACCTGCAGCAAGGACGGCGAGCACGCCATGGCCAACTATCAGCGCCGGGGCTTCAAGCTCTTCGACACCAAGGTCGAGGAGGAGCCGGAGGCGGCCACGCCGGGACCGTGGCCGGGGGCCTACCCAGCCTGACCTGGGAAGAAACGACGCAATACGGCCATGTGACCGACGACACCCTTGTCTCGCTCTGCGGGACAAGGGTGTCCGCATGATGGACGAAGCTGGACTGTGTCCAGATCGCCGTGACACGCTTCCGTCATGTCTGGAACTGGAATTGCCTTGGTGAGTCGGCGGCACGTCGACCTCGGCCGCATGTCCAGCGCCATCTGTCCGGTGCGCTGACAGCCCCGCAGCGCCCGACTTCTCTCTCTTCTCGCTTCATTCCCGCGCAATGCCGCGCACGTATGCCCATGCGCCCGTATGCGCAGGTCAGAGCCGCTTTCCCGCCTGTCCCGAAGGACGTATCAACCATGGCCGCCACCCCGCAGAAGCCTGCCGCCGCGACTCCCCGCCGCAAGGTGAGCCGTCACCGCGGCGAGGGTCAGTGGGCCGCGGGACACTTCACCCCGCTCAACGGCAACGAACAGTTCAAGAAGGACGACGACGGTCTCAATGTGCGGACACGCATTGAGACGATCTACTCCAAGCGTGGCTTCGACTCCATCGACCCGAACGACCTTCGCGGCCGGATGCGCTGGTGGGGGCTCTACACCCAGCGCAAGCCCGGGATCGACGGCGGCAAGACCGCGATCCTGGAGCCGGAGGAGCTGGACGACAAGTACTTCATGCTGCGGGTGCGGATCGACGGCGGCCGGCTCACCACCCAGCAGCTGCGGGTGATCGGCGAGGTCTCGCAGGAGTTCGCGCGCGGCACCGCCGACATCACCGACCGGCAGAACGTCCAGTACCACTGGATCCGGATCGAGGACGTGCCCGAGATCTGGAACCGCCTGGAGGCGGTCGGCCTGTCCACCACGGAGGCCTGCGGCGACACCCCGCGCGTGGTCATCGGCTCGCCCGTCGCCGGTATCGCCGAGGACGAGATCATCGACGGCACCTCGGCCATCGACGAGATCCACCGGCGGTACATCGGCAGCAAGGAGTTCTCCAACCTGCCGCGCAAGTTCAAGACGGCGATCTCCGGCTCGCCGCTGCTGGACGTGGCGCACGAGATCAACGACGTCGCGTTCGTCGGTGTGAACCACCCCGAGCACGGTCCCGGCTTCGACCTGTGGGTCGGCGGCGGCCTGTCCACCAACCCGAAGATCGGTGTCCGGCTCGGCGCCTGGGTGCCGCTGGACGAGGTCCCGGACGTCTGGGCGGGCGTGATCGGCATCTTCCGCGACTACGGCTACCGGCGGCTGCGCACCCGCGCCCGCCTGAAGTTCCTGGTCGCGGACTGGGGCGCGGAGAAGTTCCGCCAGATCCTGCAGGACGAATACCTCAAGCGGGAGCTGGTCGACGGCCCCGCCCCCGCCCAGCCGCTCCAGCGCTGGCGCGACCACGTCGGTGTGCACCGGCAGAACGACGGCCGCTTCTACGTCGGGTTCGCCCCGCGCGTCGGCCGGGTCGACGGCACGACGCTGACGAAGATCGCCGAGCTCGCCGAGGCGCACGGCTCGGGCCGGGTCCGGACCACCGTCGAGCAGAAGATGATCATCCTCGATGTCGAGGAGGCGCAGGTCGACTCGCTCGTCGAGTCCCTGGAGGCGCTGGACCTCACCGCCCGGCCGTCCTCGTTCCGGCGCGGCACCATGGCGTGCACCGGCATCGAGTACTGCAAGCTCGCCATCGTCGAGACCAAGGCGCGCGGCTCCCAGCTGATCGACGAGCTGGAGCGCCGTATCCCGGACTTCGACGAACCGCTGACCATCAACATCAACGGCTGCCCGAACGCCTGCGCCCGTATCCAGGTGGCGGACATCGGTCTCAAGGGACAGCTGGTCGTCAACGACCGGGGCGAGCAGGTCGAGGGCTACCAGGTGCACCTGGGCGGCGCGCTCGGTCTTGAGGCCGGGTTCGGGCGCAAGGTGCGTGGCCTGAAGGTCACCTCCGACGAGCTGCCGGACTACGTCGAGCGCGTCCTGAAGCGGTTCCAGGAGGAGCGCGAGGACGGCGAGCGGTTCGCCACGTGGGCCGCGCGCGCCTCCGAGGAGGCCCTCTCATGAGCGAGCGGGCCGCCCCCTTCTACTGCCCCTACTGCGGCGACGAGGACCTCCGCCCCAGCGAGCAGGGCCACGGCGCGTGGGAATGCGCGGCGTGCAACCGCGCATTCCAGCTGAAGTTCCTCGGGTTGCTCACCCGGGGCCTTCAGCCCAACGACGCAGGGGGAGACGAGATATGACCGCGGTTCAGGAAGAGCGCACGACCGACGATCTGAAGGCGCTCGCCGAGCAGGCGGGCCGCGACCTGGAGGACGCCTCCGCGCTGGAGATCCTCCGGTGGGCCGCCGACACCTTCGGGGCGCGTTTCTGCGTGACGTCGTCGATGGAGGACGCGGTGGTCGCCCACCTCGCCTCCCGCGTCATGCCCGGCGTGGACGTCGTGTTCCTCGACACCGGCTACCACTTCGAGGAGACCATCGGCACCCGCGACGCGGTCGAGGCCGTGATGGACGTCAACGTCATCACCCTCACCCCGCGTCAGTCGGTCGCCGAACAGGACGCCGAGTACGGCCCCAGGCTGCACGACCGCGACCCCGACCTGTGCTGCAAGCTGCGCAAGGTCGAGCCGCTGGAGCGAGGGCTCAAGGGGTACGTGGCCTGGGCGACCGGACTGCGCCGCGACGAGTCCCCGACCCGGGCGAACACCCCGGTCGTCGGCTGGGACGACAAGCGCCGGAAGGTGAAGATCTCCCCGATCGCCCGCTGGACGCAGGACGACGTGGACGCCTACGTCGCCGAACACGGCGTGCTGACCAACCCGTTGCTGATGGACGGCTACGCGTCCGTCGGCTGCGCCCCCTGCACCCGCCGGGTGCTGGAGGGCGAGGACGCGCGCGCCGGCCGCTGGGCGGGCCGCGGCAAGACCGAGTGCGGACTGCACGGCTGACCCATGACCGACTCCCTTGCGAATTTGGAGAACCACGTGACGAGCGGAGCCACCGTCTGGCTCACGGGTCTGCCGAGCGCCGGCAAGACCACCATCGCCTACGAACTGGCCGGCCGGCTGCGCGAAGAGGGCCACCGCGTCGAGGTGCTCGACGGCGACGAGATCCGCGAGTTCATCTCGGCGGGCCTCGGCTTCAGCCGCGAGGACCGGCACACCAACGTGCAGCGCATCGGCTTCCTGGCCGAACTGCTCGCCCGCAACGGAGTCAAGGCGCTCGTCCCGGTGATCGCGCCCTACGCCGACAGCCGTGAGGCCGTGCGCAAGCGCCATCAGCAGACCGGGGCGCCGTATCTGGAGGTGCACGTGGCCACGCCGGTCGACGTGTGCTCCGTACGTGATGTGAAGGGTCTGTACGCCAAGCAGGCCGCGGGTGAGCTGACGGGCCTGACCGGGGTCGACGACCCCTACGAGGCGCCCGTCTCGCCGGATCTGCGCATCGAGTCCCAGAACCAGACCGTGCAGGAGTCCGCGGCGTCGGTGTACGCCCTGCTCAGCGAAAGGGGTTTGGCATGACGACGACCGTCGCCACGGTGGTGGAGGGTACGGACGCCCCGTACGCCCTCTCGCATCTGGACGCGTTGGAGTCCGAGGCGGTGCACATCTTCCGCGAGGTGGCGGGCGAGTTCGAGCGGCCGGTGATCCTGTTCTCCGGCGGCAAGGACTCCATCGTCATGCTGCACCTGGCGCTGAAGGCGTTCGCCCCCGCGGCGATCCCCTTCTCGCTGCTGCACGTCGACACCGGGCACAACTTCCCCGAGGTCCTCGACTACCGCGACCGTGTGGTGGCCGCACATGGACTGCGCCTCCATGTGGCCTCCGTACAGGACTACATCGACCGCGGTGTACTGCGCGAACGCCCCGACGGCACCCGCAACCCCCTCCAGACCCTCCCCCTCACCGAGAAGATCCAGAGCGAGAAGTTCGACGCCGTCTTCGGCGGCGGACGCCGCGACGAGGAGAAGGCGCGGGCCAAGGAGCGCGTCTTCTCGCTGCGCGACGAGTTCTCGCAGTGGGACCCGCGCCGGCAGCGGCCCGAGCTGTGGAACCTGTACAACGGCCGGCACGCCCCCGGTGAGCACGTCCGCGTGTTCCCGCTGTCCAACTGGACCGAACTGGACGTGTGGCAGTACATCGCCCGCGAAGGTATCGAGCTGCCCGAGATCTACTTCGCGCACGAGCGTGAGGTGTTCGCGCGCAGCGGTATGTGGCTGACCGCCGGCGAATGGGGCGGCCCCAAGGACGGCGAGAGGGTCGAGAAGCGTCTCGTGCGCTACCGGACCGTCGGTGACATGTCCTGCACGGGCGCCGTCGACTCCGACGCCGTGACCCTGGAGCAGGTCATCACCGAGATCGCCGCCTCCCGGCTCACCGAGCGCGGCGCGACCCGCGCCGACGACAAGATGTCCGAGGCCGCGATGGAAGACCGTAAGCGCGAGGGGTACTTCTAAGCATGAGCACGACCACGGAACTCTCCGAGACGACCCTGCTGCGGTTCGCCACCGCCGGCTCCGTCGACGACGGCAAGTCCACGCTCGTCGGCCGCCTCCTGCACGACTCCAAGTCGGTCCTCGTCGACCAGCTGGAGGCAGTGGAGCGCGCGTCCGCCTCGCGCGGGCAGGACGCCCCGGACCTCGCGCTGCTCACCGACGGCCTGCGGGCCGAACGCGAGCAGGGCATCACCATCGACGTGGCCTACCGCTACTTCGCCACACCCCGACGCCGGTTCATCCTCGCCGACACCCCGGGCCACGTGCAGTACACCCGCAACATGGTCACCGGCGCCTCCACCGCCGAACTCACGGTGATCCTCGTCGACGCCCGCAACGGCGTCGTCGAACAGACCCGCCGCCACGCCGCCATCGCCGCCCTCCTCCGGGTCCCCCACGTGGTCCTCGCCGTCAACAAGATGGACCTGGTCGAGTACCAGGAGTCCGTGTTCGCCGCGATCGCCGAGGAGTTCACGGCGTACGCGCTCGAACTGGGCGTCCCGGAGATCACCGCCATCCCGATCTCGGCGCTGGCCGGCGACAACGTGGTGGACCCGTCCGCGAACATGGACTGGTACGGCGGGCCGACCTTCCTGGAGCACCTGGAGACGGTCCCGGTCACCCACGACCTGAGCCACTGCCACGCCCGGCTGCCCGTGCAGTACGTGATCCGGCCGCAGACCGCGGAGCACCCGGACTACCGGGGCTACGCCGGCCAGATCGCCGCCGGTTCGTTCCGCGTCGGCGAGTCGGTGACGGTGCTGCCGTCGGGCCGTACGTCGAGGATCTCCGGCATCGACCTGCTGGGCGAGCCGGTCGACATCGCGTGGACCACGCAGTCGGTGACCGTCCTGCTGGAGGACGACATCGACATCTCGCGCGGCGACCTGCTGGTGCCGACGAAGGACGCGCCCGCGACCACGCAGGACATCGAGGCCACGGTCTGCCATGTCGCCGACGCGCCGCTGACCGTGGGCCACCGGGTGCTGCTCAAGCACGGCACCCGCACGGTCAAGGCGATCGTCAAGGACATCCCGTCCCGGCTCACGCTGGACGACCTGTCCCTGCACCCGCACCCGGGCCAGCTCGTCGCCAACGACATCGGCCGGGTGAAGGTCCGCACCGCCGAGCCGCTGCCGGTCGACTCCTACGCCGACTCGCGCCGCACCGGCTCGTTCATCCTGATCGACCCCAATGACGGCACCACGCTCACCGCGGGCATGGTCGGCGAGTCGTTCGCCTCGCCGGAGCCGGTCAAGGACGAGGCCGACGACGACGGGTGGGACTTCTGACATGAAGGCCCTCGACTACTTCTCCACGTTCGCGAAGGAGGGCGGCCGCGTCGGCAGCGGCGCCCTCGGCAGCGGACAGGGCGGTGTGTCGCGATGTGTGCGCTGACCCGTCCTTCGTCCATCCGCCGATCTCCCGGCCGCGCCTGACCAGGGCGTGAGTGCCGGGCCACCGAGAGGAACCCCTCCCCGTGCCTGCCACCCCCGCCCTGCGACGGACGCTCGCCGTCCTGGCCGCGCTGCCGCTGCTCGCCCTCGCGGCGTGCGGCTACGGCTCGCAGGCCAAGGAGAACACCGAGCAGGCCATCGCCGGGGCGGCCAAGGTCGACGGACTGGACTCGGTGAAGATCGGCTACTTCGGGAACCTCACCCACGCCACCGCGCTGGTCGGCCGGCAGCAGGGGCTGTTCCAGAAGGAGCTCGGCGGCACGCTGGCGGAGTACTCGACCTTCAACGCCGGTCCGTCGGAGATCGAGGCGCTGAACTCCGGCTCCGTCGACATCGGCTGGATCGGTCCCTCCCCCGCCGTGAACGGCTACATCAAGGCCGGCGGCAAGAACCTGCGGATCATCTCCGGTTCCGCGTCGGGCGGCGTGAAGCTCGTGGTGAACCCGGAGAAGATCAAGTCCGTCAAGGACGTCAAGGGCAAGAGGATCGCCACCCCGCAGCTCGGCAACACCCAGGACGTGGCGTTCCTCAACTGGGTCTCCGAGCAGGGCTGGACGGTCGACGCCGAGAGCGGCAAGGGCGACGTCTCCGTGGTCCGCACGGACAACAAGATCACGCCCGACGCCTACAAGTCGGGCTCGATCGACGGTGCGTGGGTGCCCGAGCCGACCGCGTCCAAGCTGGTCGCCGAGGGCGGCAAGGTGCTCCTCGACGAGGGCGACCTGTGGCCCGACAAGAAGTTCGTGATCACCAACGTGATCGTGTCGCAGAGCTTCCTGAAGGAGCACCCGGACGTCGTCGAGGCCGTCCTGCGCGCCTCGGTGAAGACCAACAAGTGGATCGACGCCAACCCGGACCAGGCGAAGGCCGCGGCCAACGCCCAGCTCCGGGCCGACACCGGCAAGCCGCTCCCGGCCGACGTGCTCGACCCGGCGTGGCGGTCCATCCAGGTCACCGACGACCCGCTGGCGGCCACGCTGAACACCCAGGCGGAGCACGCGGTCGAGGCGGGGCTGCTCCAGCAGCCGGACCTGACCGGCATCTACGACCTGGCACCGCTGAACAAGGTCCTCAAGGGCGAGGGCGAGAACGAGGTCGACGACGCCGGACTCGGCGCGAAGTCGTGAGCAAGGCACTGATCCCGATGATTTCCCAGGAGGTGACGACCATGGCGACAGCCCTCGCCAAGGCCGCCGACACGGATGTGTCCGTGGAGCACGCCGCGCGCATCGACCACGTCTCGAAGTCCTTCGCCGGCCCCGCCGGGCAGCAGCTCGTCCTCGACGACATCGACCTGGTCGTGGCGCCCGGCGAGTTCGTCACCCTCCTCGGGGCGTCCGGCTGCGGCAAGTCGACCCTGCTGAACCTGGTGGCCGGGCTGGACCGGCCCAGCGCGGGCAGCATCACCACCGACGGCCGCCCGGCGCTGATGTTCCAGGAGCACGCCCTGTT
This sequence comes from Streptomyces sp. Y7, assembly GCF_043195415.1. NCBI lineage: Bacteria > Bacillati > Actinomycetota > Actinomycetes > Kitasatosporales > Streptomycetaceae > Streptomyces > Streptomyces sp. Y7. The sequence goes on along the minus strand of NZ_JBIDDQ010000005.1, from coordinate 430,683 downwards.
CCCGTGGCTGACCGCGGGCAAGAACATCGAACTCGCCCTGAAGCTCCGGGGCGTCGCCAAGGCGGAGCGGCGCGAGCGCGCCGAGGAGCTGCTCGAACTGGTCCGTCTCAAGGGCGCGTACGGCAAGCGGGTGCACGAGCTGTCCGGCGGTATGCGCCAGCGTGTCGCCATGGCGCGGGCGCTCGCCCAGGACAGCAAGCTGCTGCTGATGGACGAGCCGTTCGCCGCGCTGGACGCGATCACCCGGGACGTGCTGCACGACGAGCTGACCCGCATCTGGCGCGAGACGGGCGTGTCCGTCCTGTTCGTCACGCACAACGTGCGCGAGGCGGTCCGGCTGGCCGAGCGCGTCGTCCTGCTGTCCTCCCGGCCGGGCCGGGTCGCGCGGCAGTGGACGGTCGACATCCCGCAGCCGCGCCGGATCGAGGACGCCGAGGTGGCGGAACTGTCCCGGGAGATCACCGAAGAACTGCGTGGGGAGATCCGCCGTCATGGCCAGCACTGAGACGACCGCCAAGGACGGCAACGATCTGGCCGGACTCGAGGCGGGCCTGGACGCCCTGGACACGGTCCAGACGAGCCGTACGCCGTTCCGCAGGACCCTGACCCAGAAGATCCTGCCGCCGGTCGTCGCCGTCGCCCTGGTCCTGGGTATCTGGCAGCTCCTGGTGTCGACCGGTGTCGCGGGCGACCCGACCAAGCTGCCCGCGCCCGCCGACGTGTGGGGCGAGCTGCGCGAGTCGTGGCTGCAGGGCACGCTCCACGAGTACATCTGGACGTCCGTCTCGCGCGGCCTGCTCGGCTTCCTGCTGGCGCTGGCCATCGGTACGCCGCTGGGTCTGCTGGTGGCGCGCGTGAGGTTCGTGCGCGCGGCGATCGGCCCGATCCTGTCCGGCCTGCAGTCGCTGCCGTCGGTGGCGTGGGTGCCGCCGGCGGTGATCTGGCTGGGTCTGAACGACCGGATGATGTTCGCGGTGATCCTGCTCGGCGCGGTCCCCTCGATCGCCAACGGCCTGGTGTCCGGCGTCGACCAGGTGCCGCCGCTGTTCCTGCGGGCCGGCCGCACACTGGGCGCGACGGGCCTGAAGGGCACCTGGCACATCGTGATGCCGGCGGCGCTGCCGGGCTATCTCGCGGGCCTGAAGCAGGGCTGGGCGTTCTCCTGGCGTTCGCTGATGGCGGCGGAGATCATCGCGTCCTCCCCCGACCTCGGCGTCGGCCTCGGCCAGTTGTTGGAGAACGGCCGCAACACCAGTTCCATGTCCATGGTGTTCTTCGCCATCCTGCTCATCCTCGTCGTCGGCATCGCCATCGACCTGCTGATCTTCAGCCCGCTGGAGCGGTGGGTGCTGCGCAGCCGCGGTCTGCTGACAAGGAGCTGAACCCGATGTACAAGAAACCGGTCCTCCTCGTCATCGCCCACGGCAGCCGCGACCCGCGGCACGCCGCGACCGTGCACGCGCTGGTACGGCGGGTCCGTTCGCTGCGCCCCGACGTGCGGGTGGAGACCGGCTTCCTGGACTTCAACATCCCCTCGGTGCAGGGCGTGCTGGAGTCGCTGGCGGCCCAGGGCGTGCGGGACGTCGTGGCGCTGCCCCTGCTGCTGACCCGCGCCTTCCACGCCAAGGCCGACATCCCGGCGGTCCTGCGGGACGCGCCGCCGCGGCTGCGGATCCGGCAGGCGGAGGTCCTCGGCCCGTCGCCGCTGCTGACGGCGGCCCTGGAGCGACGTCTGTACGAGGCGGGCCTGACGGCCGCCGACAAGTCCTCGACCGGGGTCGTGCTGGCCTCGGCGGGGTCCACCGACCCGGAGGCGATCGCAGTGATCGCAGAAATCGCGCGGGAGTGGCGGCACACCGGTTGGTGCGCCGTGCGGCCTGCGTTCGCCTCCGCATCTCTTCCGCGCACCGAGGACGCGGTGCGCGAACTGCGCGCGCTGGGCTGCGAGCGGGTGGCCGTGGCGCCGTACGTCCTGGCGCCGGGCTTCCTCCCGGACCGCATCGCCCGGGGCGCCGCCGAGGCGGACGTCCTCGCGGACGTGCTCGGGCCGGCGCCCGAGGTGGCCCGGCTCCTGCTGGAGCGCTACGAGGCGGCGCGGGTGCCGGTGCTGGCGGCCGTCGGCGCCTGAGGGCCCGGGGTCGTCACCGCTCCGGTCCGGCGTCACACCTCCAGGACGCGGCCGATCTCCTGCACCAGGATCAGGCAGCCCCCGCCCGCGGGCACGCCCGTGCCGATGGCCTCCAGGGCGAAGCGGATACGGCCGCGGTTGGCGGGCAGGCCGTCCTGTGCGGCGCACAGCAGTTCGTCCCGGACGATCTCGCCCTGCGGGACGAGCGCGGGCTTCTCGATGCGCAGCCGCTCCACGAGCCGCTCCGCGAGGCGCAGCAGCGCGACCGGATCGGAGCCGTCGTGGGCCGAACCGTCGAAGTCGCGCATGTTGTAGGTGCTCACTGTCCCCGCCTCCTGTGGCGTGCCCAGCCCGCCACGGTGACCTGCTCTTCCCGCCGTCCTGGCGCGGATCACCCTAGGGACAACAGCCGCCGTTTGTCGCGTGGTTGGGCGCAGTCGCGGTCAGTTGATCAGCCTGTGTTGACGCCCGCCCCGTCGGCCCTGCGCACCAGCTCCGCCACCGGCATCGATCCCGCCGCCCGCCGCTCGCGCGCGAAGGTGTCGGCGAGGTGCTGGAGGAGTTCGTTCAGCGGGGTCGGCACGCCGTGCAGCCGGCCCAGCAGGGCGATCTCGCCGTTGAGGTAGTCGGCCTCGATGGTGCCGGTGCCGCGGGTGAGGGACTGCCACGAGGAGCCGCCGCCGCGCGGGACGCCGGCCAGGGGGACGAGGGTGACCTTGTCGCCCCGTACCGCCTGCTGTTCCTCGGTGCTCGCGTACGGGATCCCGGCGGCGTCGAGCACGGCCGCGCCCTCTGCCCTCGCCCGCCGGTACAGCGCGGCGGCCTCCTCGCCGGTGACGGGGCCGGTCACCGCCTCCAGGGCGTTGCCGAGGTTGGACAGCAGCTTGGCGTACTGCCAGCGCGCCACGTCCGCCACGACCGGCGCCTCGAAGTGGGACTTCTCCAGGTCGGCGGCGACCAGGCGGGCGGTCTCGTCGGTGCCGCGCGGGTGACGTCCGAGATGCAGGATGCCGGTGAGGGGGCTGCCGGCGGCGGAGACGACGCCTGGTTCGACGTACGTCGACGGCAGCCAGACGCACACGCCGTAGACCCGTCGGAACAGCCGCAGGGCGAGGCGTTGGCCCTCGACGCCGTTCTGTGCGCAGAACAGCGGCAGCCGTTCGGCCGCCGTACCGCCGCCCGCGACCGGTGCGGGGCCCCAGGTCTGCAACGCGCTCACACTGTCCTGGGTCTTCACCGCGAGCACGAGGACGTCGTCGGGGCGCAGCTCGCCGAGCGCGGCGGGTCCGTCGACGACCGGGAGCCGGTGGGTCAGCTCGCCCTCGGGCACCCTGAGCCGCAGCCCGTGATCCCGTAGGGCATCGAGGTGGCGACCCCGGGCGACCAGGACGACCTCGTGCCCCGCCCCGGCGAGCCGGCCGCCGATGACGCCGCCGACCGCGCCCGCCCCGATGATGACGTAGCGCAAGGTCACTCCCCCTCGGCGTGGAACGGCGTCCCCTGATGGAAGTACATCTGCCAGCCGGCGTCGGTGCGCCGCCACAGCGAACTGCGGTGCGCGTGGCTGCCGTCGTACACGGTGTCGAAGGTCAGGTGGACGAGGTCCGGGGCGAGCCGGACGCCCTCGATGCCGGAGGTGACGACGTACCGGTCCGCCGGGTCCGGGTCCATCGGCAGCCGGGCCAGGGTCGAGGCCCGGTCCCAGCGCCGTCCGGACGAACCGAACTCGTGGAACTCGGGGTGCAGCAGCGCCCCGAGCTGTTCGGGCGAGCGGCGGACCTCGGGGTCGAGCAGTCTCAGCTCGCCCTCGATGGCTGCCTGCACGGCGGGGTCCTGCTCAGTCACCGGTCATCTCCACGAGTTTCACGACGGTGTTCCAGTTGCGGCTGGTGGCGATCAAACCCTTGTTGATCCGCGGTCGCGACAGGATTTCGGCGAGCTTGGAGCGGCCGAGGCCGTTCGGGGCGTACAGGTACAGCGCGCGGTCGCCGAGCCGGAACTCCTCCGGGAGGTGGGCGCCGGGGTCGATCTCCGCGAAGCGCTCGGCCTCGACCGGGGCGGAGAAGTACGTGACATGGAGCTGCTTGGGTTCCAGCTCGGCTGCGGGGAAGGGGCAGTTGTCGGCGATGGCCCGCAGGTAGGCGTGGTCGCGGACGATCACGTCCACGGCGAAGCCGAAGTGCTTCTCGATCGCCGAGGCGAGCTCGGCGGCGAGAGACTCCTCGTCACCGTGGCCGGAGGCGAAGACGGCCTGTCCGCTCTGGAGGTAGGTACGTACGTCGTCGTGACCGAGGCCGGTCATCAGGGTGCGCAGTTCGGCCATCGGGACTTTTCTGCTGCCGCCCACGTTGATTCCGCGCAGCAGCGCCGCATACGTCGTCATCCGGCCACCTTAAGGCGCGGTGACCGGCCGGACCCGTAAGTTACTTACCGGTCAGCATGAAGCACAACCTCTTCCACCCGATCGCCACACCCCGCACCCTGATCCACTCCCCGGACCCGGCCGGATAGATGTAAGGGACCCTCATCCTCCCCAGTGGGGAGAGGGCGCGGTCCGACGGGATGAGTTCCGGCCGCCGCAGCTCACCGAAGAGCACGACGAGATGCCCTTATCCGGCCCATACCTTCGAAACGAAAGGAGGCGGCAGGGGGCCGCCACCGCAAGCCAAGGGGGCAAGCCCGTCATGGGGAACAGGGAAACGCGGGTACGGGGACTCGCCGCCCGCGCCGGCGGCTGGAGCGCCCGCCATCGATGGGCTGCCGTAGGCATCTGGGTGCTGTTCGTCGCCCTGGCGATGGGGCTCGGTTCGGCGGCCGGCCGGGTCGACGTCAAGGACAGCGACCAGCTCAAGGGCGAGACGCACACCGCTGCCAAGATCATCGAGGACGCGGGGATCGAGGAGCCGGCCAGTGAGACCGTCCTGATCCAGGCGAAGGACGGTTCGCTGAAGGCCACCGACGACGAGTTCCGCAGCGCGGTCACCGCCGTCGTCAAGGCGGTCGAGTCCACCGGCAAGGTCACGGACGTGACGTCGCCGTACGACACCCAGACGATCTCCAAGGACGGCCGCAGCGCGCTGGTGCAGTTCGACATACGCGGTGACTCGGACACCGCGGGTGAGCGCGTCGAGCCGGTGCTGAACGCGGTCGAGGACGTCCAGAAGGACCATGGGTCGCTGCGGATCGAGGAGATCGGCGGCGCGAGCATGATGAAGACGTTCGACGACGCGTTCGGCGACGACTTCCAGAAGGCCGAGTACTCGGCGGTGCCGGTGGCCCTCGGCATCCTGCTCATCGCGTTCGGCGCGGTGGTGGCGGCCCTGCTGCCGGTGCTCCTCGCGGTCACCGCGATCATGGCGACGATGGGTCTGATGGGCATCGTCAGCCATGTCATGCCGATGAGCGACACCGCCAACTCCGTGATGCTGCTGGTCGGTCTGGCCGTCGGCGTCGACTACTGCCTGTTCTATCTGCGCCGGGAGCGCGAGGAGCGCCAGGCCGGCCGGGACGCGCAGACCGCGCTGCGGGTCGCCGCCGCCACCAGTGGCCGCGCGATCATCGTCTCCGGTGTCACGGTGTGCGTGGCGATGGCGGGCATGCTGTTCACCGGTCTCGCCGAGTTCGAGGCGATGGGCCTGGCCTCGCTGATGGTCGTGGCCGTCGCCATGGTCGGCTCGGTGACCGTGCTGCCGGCGCTGCTGTCGCTGCTCGGTGAGCGGGTCGAGAAGGGCAAGATCCCCTTCCTGCACCCGGAGAGCAGGCTCCGCCGCAACAAGGGCGGCGCGAACCGCGAGAGCCGGTTCTGGACGGCCGTGCTCAAGGGAGTGCTCGCGCGGCCCGTCATCTCGGTCGTCGTCGCGGCCGGTGCGCTGCTCGCCGTGGCGGCTCCCGCGCTCGGCATGAAGACCCAGAACCTCACACTGGACCAGGAGTTCGGCGACTCGCTGCCGATCGTGCAGACGTACAACCGCCTCAACGAGTCCTTCCCCGGAGGTTCCGACCCTGCCGAGGTAGTCGTCAGGGCCGACGACATCAATGCTCCCGAGGTGAAGTCCGCGCTCGCCGACTTCCGTGACCGTGCGGTCAGTTCGGGTGCCTCGCGCGGCCCGGTGGAGATCAAGCTGCACGACGAGCAGAACATCGCCTTCGTGTACGTCCCGCTGGTCGGCGGCTCCGACCTCGACAAGGCGGGCGCGAGCCTGGACAAGCTGCGCGACGACGTACGTCCGGCGACGCTGGGCAAGGTCGACGGTGTCGAGGCGCCGATCACCGGACAGGTCGCGGGTTCGAAGGACTTCAACGACCAGCTCGCCGGGGCGGTCGTCCCGGTCTTCGCCTTCGTCGTGGTCTTCGCGTTCGGGCTGATGCTGCTGTCGTTCCGCTCGCTGACGATCGCGGTCACCTCGATCGTACTGAACCTGCTGTCGGTGGGCGCCGCGTACGGCATCCTCGTCGCGGTCTTCCAGCACGGCTGGGGCGCGTCGCTGGTGGGCGCGGAGGGCGTCGGCGCCATCATCACCTGGCTGCCGCTGTTCCTCTTCGTGATCCTGTTCGGTCTGTCGATGGACTACCACGTGTTCGTCGTCTCGCGGATCCGTGAGGCACGGATGCGGGGCCGCAGCACGAAGGACGCGATCCAGCACGGCGTGGTCACCACGGCCGGTGTCGTCACCAGCGCCGCGGTCATCATGGTCGCCGTGTTCGCGATCTTCGGCACGCTGTCCATGCAGTCGATGAAGCAGATGGGCGTCGGCCTCGCGGCCGCGGTCCTCATCGACGCGACGATCATCCGGGGCGTGCTGCTCCCGGCGGTGATGGCGCTGCTGGGCGAGCGCAACTGGTACCTCCCGAAGTGGCTCCACCGCCTGCCCGACCTGACCCACGACGAGGCCCCCGAGGCCGTGACCCGCGGGGCCGCCCACGACGAGGAGGGCGAACGCGTCCCGGTCTGACCCACCGATCGCACGAGCAGGGCCCGTCGACTCCGGGGGAGTCGACGGGCCCTGCTCCGTCCGCGGTGTCTCTCACGCCTTCCGCGCGGCGGCCAGTTCGGCCTCGATCAGGTCGGCGGCCCGCTCGGTGCCGCCCTCCTCGGCCATCTGCGCCTGGATGGCCTTCAGGCGCTGGGCCACCCCGGGGTCGGTGGTGAGGGCGAGGGCCGTCTCGCGGAGGGTGGCCGCGGTGGCCTCGGCCGTCGGGATGTGGCGGGCGACGCCGAGCGACTGGAGCATGTCGGCGTTGCCGAACTGGTCGACGGCCTGGGGGACGGCGATCATCGGGGTGGCCGTGGCCAGGCCCTCCTGGCTGCCGCCGGCGCCGGCGTGGGTGACGAACAGGTCGGCCTGCTTGAGGATCGCCAACTGCGGGACCCAGCTGTGCACTTCGACGTTCGGCGGGAGGTCGCCGAGCTCGGCGGGGTCGACGTGCCTGCCGACCTGGAGGACCAGGTGCCACCCCGGCAGACCCGCGAAGGCGCGCACGCACTCCCGGTAGAAGGACGGCTGCTTGGTGAAGGACGAGCCGAGGGAGACGAGGGCGACCTTCTCGGCCGCCGCCGGACGCTGCCAGTCGCCCTCGGCGGTGCGGTCGCCCTGGCAGGCGCCGACGAACGTGTACACCGTCTCGTCGACGCGGTCGGCGTTGGGCTGGAGGGCTCGCGGGATGAGGACGAGCGAGCGGTCGGGGCGGCCCGCGAACGGATCGGGGTGCAGGGTGATGCCGTTCTCCTCCAGCCAGGTGTGGAAGCGGCGGTAGTACGCCTGCCCGCGTTCGGTCTTCTTCGGCTCCGCCCACATGGGCTCGGCGATCTCCTCCTCGTAGCCCTCCCAGGCGACGAGGTTCGGCGAGAGCGAGATCGCGGGCACGCCCCAGCGGTGGGCGAGGACACGCGCCGGGTACGAGGTGATGTCGTGCAGGACGAGGTCCGGCTCGTCCCCCTCGTACGCCTCGATCAGCTGGGGCAGCGCCTGGATCGCGTCGGCCAGGAACGGCTCGACGTTGTCCAGCAGGGTGCTCCCCCACGCCTCCGGGTCGGCGTCGGGACCCGGCAGCGTGGAGTTCCACGGCTTCGGCTCGGCGCCGGTGGCGGCGACCTTCTCGGCGAAGGCCGGCGGGATCGCGTAGGTGACCCGGTGCCCGCGCGCCACGAGCTCGCGGATCACTTCGAGACTGGGGTTCACGTGGCCGTGTGCGGCGATGGAGAACATGGCGATGTGAGCGGGACTGGTCATGACCCCGACGCTAACCGAGACGATACGTCTCGTGCAACTCGCTTTCAGGGCGCCGTCACCCCAGCACCTCGTGCAGCCTCAGCCACGCCCCCGGCGGGACCTCGCCGACGAGGGCCCTCGGATCGACGCGGGCCGCGCGGAACGCCGCGTCGACCCGCCGCCTCGGGTGCGCCCGGCACAGCGACGCGTGCAGCGAGCCGCCGACTCCGGAGAAGCCCAGCTGGACCAGGTGCCGCCAGCTCTCCTGCGCTCCGGCGCCGAGCAGCGGCGTGCGACGCCGTTCGATCCGTACGATCCCGCCGTCGACGCGGGGCACGGGTCTGAAGCTGTGCCGCCCGACCCGGCCCACCAGCCGCCACTCGTGACGCGGCCAGGTCAGGATGGTCAGCCGGGTCCAGCTGCCGTGGTCGCCGGTGCGCTTACGGGCGTATTCCAGCTGGGTCAGGAGCGTGGCGTCGGTGAGGGCGGGCGCCCGCAGGCACCAGTCGACGAGGGCGGCGGTGCGGGAGAAGGGGACGTTCCCGGCGACGGAGAACGGTGTGCGCGGGGGCCGTGCCGTGAGGAAGTCCTCGCCGAGGACCCGGACTTGCGGCGTGTCGGAGAAGCGCGAGCGCAGCGCGGGGACGAGGCGTGGGTCGATCTCGTAGGCGAGGAGACGTCGGCAGCGCGGAGCGAGCTGCTCGGTCAACGCGCCTTTGCCGGCGCCGACTTCGAGCAGCAGCGGTGCCTCGCGTCCGTGCGGCACGGCGAGGCGGGCGAGTCGTCCGGCGGCCGCGCGGTCGGCGAGGAAGTTCTGGGAGAGCGCGCGGGACACGCGCGTGGGGCGGGCCATGGCCTGCGGTCCTTGTCTTCCGTGGAGAGGGAGAAGGGCAGACGAAGGCCCTGACCGGAAGACAGGAGAGAAAGGAAGGAGAAGCGGGTCCGCGTGGAATCAGCGGGCGGCGTGGCTCCCCGGGCCGGTCAGGGCTCCGGAGCCGCCGCGCATCCGTACGGAGTGCGCACAGCCCCGGCCGAGACCGGTGATGATGATCGCGTTGTTCGCTGCCACGTACGGCACGTTAGGTGTGGCCCGGTGCCGCGGACAACCGAATTACCTCAGCGCTGGTACCGGGCCAGTACGAGGTTCCCGTCCTCCTCCAGCCGCTCACGCAGCTCGTCGAGACCGATGGCTCCGCTGTAGTACTCCTGGAACGCGGGCGTGGCGATCTTGTCCTTCCATTCCGGGTAGCCCCGCACGGACTGAGCGGGCGCCGAGCGCAGCTGTGCGGCGAGGGCGGTGCCGGTGGCCCAGTCGTTCTCGGTGGTGTGCAGGGCCGGGTCCTTCAGGGCCTCGGTGCCGGTGGGGAGCATCCAGTCGCCGAGGGCCAGCCGCACCATGTTCTCGGGGCGCAGCAGGAAGTCGACGAACTCGGCCGCCTCCCGTTTGTGCGGGCTGTCCTCGGCGATGGACAGGGTCTGCGGACTGACGCCCTGGGTGAGCCCGTCGGCGCCGGCCGGGGCGGGCAGGACCTGCCAGTCGAAGCCCTCGGGGGCCTGCTGCACGATCTGCTGGCGGTAGGAGAAGCCGAGCGGGACCATCGCGTACCGGCCGCCGAAGAAGCCGGGCAGCGTGTCCGAGCCGCCGCTGCCCAGGGTGGTCGGGGAGGCGCTGCGGTCGGCGTTGACCTGGTCGTGGACGGTCCGTGGCACGACCTCGTCCTCCGCCCCGAAACGCACCGTCACCCTGCCGTCGGCGCCCCGGTGGAAGAGCTGCCCGCCGGAGGAGAGCGACAGGTTGAGGGTGGCGGAGACGGGCTCCTTGAGCGGCCATGCCACGCCGTATCTGCCGTCCCCGCTCAGCCGCTCGGTGATCGTCCGGAACTCGGCCCAGGTCCAGGGCCGTTCGGGGGTCGGCATGCGTACGCCCGCCTGCTTCAGCCACTTCGCGTTGGCGACGAGCACTCGTGGCTCCTGGAGGAACGGCACCCCGTAGATCCCGTCCCCGAAGGTCGCCGTCTCCCAACTGCGCTGCGGGATGTCGGCCTTGAGCCGTTCGGGCAGCAGGTCGGTCAGGTCGGCGAGGTAGCCGCCGTAGGCGAAGTCCGCGAGGTCGTCCGAGGCGTCGTGGATGATGTCCGGGGCCTCGCCGCCCTCGAACGAGGTGAGCAGCTGGTCGTGGACGCCGTCCCAACTGCCCTGCACGTACTCGACCTCGACGTTCGGATGGCCGGCGTTCCACTCCTTCACCAGCTCCTGGTTGACCTTGACGGACTCCTCCTGCCAGGCCAGGGACTGGAAGCGCAGGGTGATGCGCCCGCCGGCGGAGTCGCCGTCGCCGCCGCACCCGGCGAGCAGCAGCACCAGGGCCAGGGCCAGGCAGCCCGACAGCAGTCTCGTACGCATCAGTTCTTCACCGCCCCGGCGAGCATGCCGCCCGTGATCCGTCGCTGGATGAGCGCGAACACGACCAGCGAGGGCAGTGTCGCGAGGAACGCGGCGGCGGCCAGCGGGCCGAGGTCGGCGACGCCCTCCGCGCCGATGAAGTGCGTGAGGACCACCGGCAGGGTCTGTTTCTCCGGGGTCTTCAGCAGGACCAGCGCGAAGAAGAACTCGTTCCACGCCGTGACGAACGCGAACATCGCCGTCGCCACGATGCCGGGCGCCAGCAGCGGCGCGGTGACCGAGACCAGGGTCCTCAGGCGTCCGGCCCCGTCGACCGCCGCCGCCTCCTCCAGTTCGGGCGGCACCGCGCGGACGTAGCCGACGAGCATCCACAGCGCGAACGGCAGCGCCCACACCACGTAGACCATGATCAGCCCCGGCATCGAGTTGACCAGCCGCAGGTTCTTCAGCACCAGGAACAGCGGGATGATCACCAGGACCAGCGGGAACGCCTGGCTGACGACCACCCAGCCGGTCGCCGCCCGGGCGAGCGTGGTGCGGTGGCGGGCCATGACGTACGCCATGGGCGTCGCGAGCACCACGGCGATCAGCGCGGCACCGAGCGCGGCGACAAGGGAGTTGAGGGCCGCCTCCAGCAGGGGCTGTTCGTCGAAGGCCTGGCGGAAGTTGGCGAGGGTGGGGTCTCTCGGGATCCAGGTGGGGTGCAGACTGCCCAGCTCGCGCGGGGGCTTGAAGGCGGTCGAGATCAGCCACAGGAACGGGAAGGCGAGAAAGACGAGGTACGCCAGCAGGGCGGCGTACTGTCCGGCGCGGGCGGTTCGGCTGGTCCTCATGCCTGGTCGCCTCCCCTGAGCCGGCCGACGAGGAAGAGGGCGAGGAGCAGTGAGATCAGCGCGACCATCACGCATCCCATGGCCGCCGCGTAGCCGAACTGGCCGTAGCGGAAGGCCTCTTCGTAGGCGAAGAGCATCGGCAGCCGGGTGCGGCCGCCGGGGCCGCCGTTGGTGAGGACGTAGACCAGGGCGAAGGAGTTGAAGTTCCAGATGAGGTTGAGTGCCGTGATGGACAGGGCGACGGGCCGCAGGGCGGGCCAGGTGACCGTGCGGAAGCGGCGCCAGGCGCCGGCGCCGTCCACGGCCGCCGCCTCGTGCAGTTCGCGCGGGGTGTTCTGGAGGCCGGCGAGCAGGGCGACCGTCGTGGTCGGCATGCCCGCCCAGATGCCCACGACGATGACGGCCGGCAGGGCGGTGCCGAGCCCGCTGAGCCAGTCGCGGCCGGCACCGAGGCCGAGGTCGCGGATCGTCTCGTTGAGGATGCCCGCGTCGGGGTTGTAGACCAGCCGCCACATGACGCCGACGACGACCTCGGGCATGGCCCACGGGACGATCGCCAGGGCGCGGGCGAGCCAGCGCAGGCGCAGGTCCTCGTTGAGGAGGAGGGCGAGGCCGAGCGCCAGCAGGAACTGCGGGACGGTGACGCCGACCGCCCAGAGCAGGCCGATCCGGAACGACTCCCAGAACAGCGTGTCGTGCAGCAGATCCGTGAAGTTGAGCGCGCCGATCCACTGGGTGGGCCGGGTCCGTCCGGACTGGGCGTCGGTGAAGGACAGCGCGACGCCGTACAGCAGCGGACCGACGCTCAGGACCAGGATGGGGATCAGCGCGGGCAGGACGAGGAACCAGGCGCCACGGTCCATGACGTGCCGTCGCTCCTTGCCGCCCGGCGCGGGTCTCACCGCCCTGTCCGCCTCGGTCACCGATGTCACGGAATCAGCCCCTTTGCGCGGCTCGGGTGGGCCTCGTCATGGTCGTGAAGGCGCCGTACCCCGTCAAGGCCGCGCGCACGCGGTCCGACCTGTGGAAATGCGAGACTGAGCGTGGATGGCGAGAATGTGACGCCGTCCGGACGGCAGGCGAGGCACACGGAGGCGGACGATGGACGAGGCGCGGGCGCGGGACGTACTGGCCGCGGCGGACGTACTGCCCGGACCGGCGCGGGACGCCCGCCTGCTCGCCCTGGGCGAGAACGCGGTGTTCGCCGCCGGTGACCTGGCCGTCAAGGTCGGCCGGGACGCGGAACTCCTGGACCGGGCGCGGCGCGAGCTGGACATCGCCGGGTGGCTGCAGGAGGCGGGCGTGCCGGCGGTGCGGGCGGCGGAGCCGAAGGCGCGTCTGGTGGACGGCCATCCGGTGACCGTGTGGCACCGGCTGCCGGAACCGGTACGGCCCGCCGGGCCACGGGATTTGGCCGAACTGCTACGGGTCGTGCACGCCCTGCCCGCGCCTTCCTTCGCGCTGCCGCCGCGCGAGTTGCTGGGCGGGGTGGAGCGCTGGCTGCGGCTGGCCGGGGACGCGATCGATCCGGCGGACGCGGCGTATCTGCGGGAGCGGCGGGACGGTTTCGCGTCCGCCGCCGCGGAGTTGACGCCTCATGTGACGCCGGGGCCGATCCACGGGGACGCGCTGCCGCGCAACGTCCATGTGGGCGCCGACGGACCGGTACTCGTCGACCTGGAGACCTTCGCCTTCGACCTGCGGGAGCACGACCTGGTGGTCATGGCGCTCTCGCGGGACCGGTACGGGTTGCCCGCGGAGGCGTACGACTCGTTCGTGCAGACCTACGGCTGGGACGTGCGTGCGTGGGAGGGCTGCTCGGTGCTGCGCGGCGCGCGGGAGACGGCGAGTTGTGCGTGGGTGGCCCAGCACGCGCCGTCGAACCCGAAGGCGCTGGCCGAGTTCGAGCGACGGGTGGCTTCGTTGCGGGACGGGGACGAGTCGGTGCGGTGGTATCCGTTCTAGAGCGCCTCCGGAGCGCCCGAGGGTGGGGAGCCGCCTGTGCCACGGCGCCCACGGGCGTCGTGTCGCTGCTCGCGCCCACGGCGGCGCGGCCGCATGTCAAGCACCGCCCCGAACCCCTTCGGGGCTCGTCTCCCCACCGGTGACATCGGTGTGCTGGATGGTGCGCGCCGCGTGCCGCAGCTCCGTCAGGACCGTGCGGACCGCTGATCTGGCCGTGCGTTCGGGACGGTAGAGGGCGTCGATGTGGCGTCTCGCCTGGACGCCGCTCAGAGGTCTGAGGACCAGCGCCGGATGGGGGCGCATCGTCCAGCGCGGCATCAGCGCGATACCGCCCCCGGCCGCCACCACCTCCGCGACGACGGCGAACTCGTTGATGCGGTGGGCCAGATGCAGGCGCCGGCCGGCCGCCGCGGCGACGGCCTCGATGACCGCGAGGACCGGGAAGCCGTCGTGCACGGTGATCCAGGGCTCCTCCGCCACGTCGCGCGGGGTGACCCGGCGCTTGGCGGCCAGGGGATGGCCGGCGGGCATGGCCACGTCCAGCGGCTCACGCAGCAGCGTCGTCGCGGCCACCGTGTCCGGCCAGGGCGGGGCGTGGTGCAGGCGGTGGGCGAGGACGATGTCGTACTCCCGGGTGAGCCGGGGGAAGTCCTCCTGCGGCACGTCCTCGTCGACCAGCCTGGGCACTGGACGGCCCGGCCCGGCGAGCGCGCGCAGCAGCAGCGGGAAGAAGGCCGTGGCCGCGCTGTGGAACGCCGCCACCGACACCTCGCCGTCCGGCCGCTCCACGAACTCCTCGACGGTGTGCCGTGCCCGTGCGAGCGCCGTCTCGACCTCCACGGCCGCGCCCGCCAGCGCCTGCCCGGCGTCGGTGAGCACCAGGCGCCGACCCTGCCGCTCGGTCAGCGGCACCGCGATCGCCCGCTGGAGCAGCCGCAGCTGCTGGGAGATCGCCGACGGTGTCACCAGCAGCGCCTCGGCGACCGCCGTGACGCTCCCCAGTTCGCCGAGCTCCCGAAGGATCCGCAGCTGCCGTTCGTCCATCGCCCCAGTGTAGGGGCCACGATGTAGGCCGGCTAAATGATCGTTTTAGAAACTGGTACTGGGCTTCAAGGACGCTTCCGGTGCACCGTGGGCGGGTGTCCGACGTCCGCCGTACCGATGCGGTACTCCTCCTTGTCGCGCTCGTCTGGGGTTCCAGCTATCTGTCCGCCCAGACGGCGACCGCGGCCCTCCCCGTCCTGCTCGTGCTGTTCGCCCGCTACGCCCTGTCCGCGCTCGCCTGTCTCGGCCTGACCGCCGCCCGGCGGCGCGGGGCCCGCCGGTGGACGCGGGACGAGCTGCGGATCGGGGTGCCCCTGGGAGTGACCCAGGCGGCGGTCCTGGTCGTGGAGACGTACGGCGTCGCCCACACCAGCGCCGCCAACGCCGGCCTCATCATCAGCCTGACCATCGTCCTCACCCCGCTCCTCGACCGCGGCGGCCGCCGCGGCCCGCTGCCCGCCTCCTTCTTCGCCGCGACCGCCGTCTGCGTCCTGGCGGTCGGGCTGCTGATGTCGGGCAACGGCTTCCACGAGCCCCGCCTCGGCGACCTGCTGATGCTCGGCGCCGCGCTGATCCGGGCCGTGCACGTCGCGCTCGTCGGCCGGCTCACCGCGGGGCGGGAGATCCGTCCGCTGCAGCTGACGACCGTGCAGACCCTCCTCGGCACCGCTCTGTTCCTGCCGGTCGCGGCCCAGGACCTTCCCATGCTCGTCCGCTCCGACGCGGCGACCTGGGCCCAGCTCGTCTATCTCGCCCTGTTCTGCAGTGTGTTCGCCTTCCTCGCCCAGACCTGGGCCGTGCAGCGCACCTCCGCCAGCCGCGCCAGCCTGCTGCTGGGCACGGAGCCGGTCTGGGCGGTAGCGGTCGGCGTGGCCCTCGGCGGCGACCACCTGACCCCGCTCACCGGCCTGGGGGCGGCCCTCATGGTCGCCGGCACCTACTGGGGGCAGGCGGTGGAACGCGCGCACCGACGCGCGCCGGATCACCGGCTCCCCCCGCCCGACACCCTCGACAAGGACCCCGCATGCCCGACCACGCCGAGCACGACACTTACGACCACCTGATCGCCCTGCTCGACTCCTCCCACGTCGACTACCGCCTCCTCGACCACGCGCCGGAGGGCGGCACCGCCGCCGTCTGCGCGCTGCGCGGCCACCCGGCCTCGGAGGCCGCCAAGTGCATCGTGCTGCGGGTCAGGACGGACCGGCGCACGACCCGTCACGTCCTGGCGGTGGTCCCGGGAGACCGGCGCGTGGACCTGGACGCCGTCCGGGCGCTGTTCGGGGCGCGCTACGTCGGCTTCAGCGACCCGGAGACCGCCGAGCGGCTGGCGCACGCCGTCCCCGGCACCGTCCTGCCCTTCAGCTTCGATCCCGACCTGGAAGTCGTCGCCGACCCGGACGTCGTGGCCCGGCCGAAGCTGTACTTCAACGCGGCCCGGCTCGACCGCTCGCTGCTCATCTCCGGCGCGGACTACGAACGACTGGCGAAACCCCGCATCGAACGCATCGCGGCACCGGCTCGGGCGGAGGCATAGGCACACAGGTACACAGGCACAGTCATGGGCGTGGGCGTGGGCGTGGGCGTGAGCTCGGGCTCGGGCTCGGGCTCGGGCTCGGGCTCGGGCTGTGCGCGGTAACACGTACCGGCACCCTTCGTCGGCGGTCACATCCCGATGAAGCTCACCGTTTCCGCCAGGTCGGCCCGCGCGGTGCGCACCGGAGGAACGCCCTCCTTCTCGAATCCCACGGCGACCCCGCAGAACAGCACGAGCCCGTCGTCGGCTCCGACGGCCTCACTGACGGTCCTGCGGTACACCGACCACATCACCTGAGGGCAGCTGTGCAGCCCCTCCGCCCTCAGCAGCAGCATCACGGTCTGGAGGTACATGCCGGCGTCCCCCCACTGTCCGGGCCCCATGGTCCGGTCGAGATAGCAGAACAGGACGACCGGCGCCCCGAACGCCCCGGAGTTCAGGGCGGCGATCTTCCTGGGTCTGTCGAGGTCGTCGCGCTCGATCCCCAGCGCTCTGTACCGCTGGGCCGCCGCGGCGGTGAAGCGGTCCAGATACGGCGAGGTCAGTTCGGCCGGGTACATCGGGAACTCCCGCTCGTCCCCCGGGTCCCCCGCCCACGCCCTGGCCCGCGCGCGGCTCTTCAGCTGGGCCAGGGGCTCACCGGACACGGCGAACACATGCCACGGCTGGAGGTTCCCGCTCGACGGAGCCCGCGTCGCCGCGGCCAGCACCCGTGCGAGGGTCTCCCTGGGCACCGGTTCATCGCTGAAGGCCCGCACGGCCCGGCGACTGTCCACGGCCTCGTACACGTCCACGTCCGCTCGCCCTCTCGCTGCTCACGCCGTCCGGGACCGGACGCCTGCATCCTCGGTGTGCGCGGAGTCGCCACGGGGCGAGGACAGGGATCAGACCGTCTCGCCCGCCACCGTCTCCCCCGCCGGCTCCCGCAGCGGCCAGGTGCCGTCGACCACCGCGGTCACATCGCCCTTGCGGCGCAGGAAGTTCTGGAAGTCCGCCGCCCACTCGGCGTACCACTCGATCTGGCGGCCGTGCAGCTCCGCCGGGCCGAGTCCCGCGATCTTGGGGTGGCGGACGGCTATCGCGCACGCAAGCCGGGCGGCGGCGAGCGCGTCGGCGGACGCGTCGTGCGCGGAGTCGAGGACGACGCCGTACTCCCGGCAGACCGCTTCGAGGTTGCGCTTGCCGCGGCGGTAGCGGTCGGCCCAGCGGTCGATGGTGTACGGGTCGATGACCGGAGCGGGTTCCCGGCCGCCGAGGCGGTCGCGCAGGGACGGCAGTCCGTACCGCCGCAGTTCGGCGGAGAGCAGGCTCAGATCGAAGGCGGCGTTGTACGCGACGACCGGGACGCCCGTGTTCCAGTAGCCGACCAGGACGTCCGCGACGGCGTTCGCCACCTGGTCGGCGGGGCGGCCCTCGGCGGCCGCGCGCTCGTTGCTGATGCCGTGGACGGCGACCGCGTCCGCCGGGATCTCCACCCCCGGGTCCGCCAGCCACTCCTTGTGTCCTATGGGCTGCCCGTCCCTGACCTCGATGACGGCGGCGGTGACGATGCGCGCCTCGCGCGGATCCGTACCGGTCGTCTCCAGGTCGAAGCCGATCATCAGCTCACGGTGCCAGCCCATGGGCGGTCCCCCTTCTTGTGGTGCGTTCCCCCAGTGGACTCCACCTTCCCATGTGCCACTGACAATCAGAGGACCGCATTCCGCTTGTGCGCCCCCGGAGCCGGGGACGGTCGTGGGCAGCCACCGGCCACCTCGGGACAGTTCAGGACACCGGCCGCGAATCCGCCCACATGAGTTCGAACTCCTCGCGATACGTCGGGAACAGCCCGCCTTCGTCGATCTCGTCCGTCTTGACCACCCGGTGCCCGTTGCGCAGCACCAGGACCGGCGCCTCCAGCCCTCGCGTCCGCCGCAGATAGCTCTGCACGACCGCCACCCCGTCGGCGCCGTCGCCGTCGACGAGGTACGCCGTGAAGCGGGGCGTCTCGTCGAAGACCTGGATCTCGAACGCGCCGGGGTCACGCAGCCGGGACCGCACCCGGCGCATGTGCAGGATGTTCATCTCGACCGCACGGCTCAGCTCGCCGCGCTTGATGCCGAGTTCGCGCTCGCGCCGCTTGACGGCGCTGGAGGCCGGGTTCAGGAACAGCAGCCGCACCCGGCAGCCGGACTCGGCGAGGCGCACCAGGCGGCGCCCGGAGAAGTTCTGCACGAGGAGGTTGAGGCCGATGCCGATGGCGTCGACCCGGCGCGCGCCGCCGAACATGTCCTCGGCCGGGAACTGGCGCAGCAGCCGTACCCGGTCGGGGTGCACGGCGACGACGTCGGCGTAGCGGTCGCCGACCAGGTCCTCGACCGCGTCGATGGGCAGCCGGCGCGCCGACGGCACGTCGCCGCTCTGGCCGAGGACCTCCAGCAGCCGCGCCGAGGCGCGCTCGGCCTGGTTGAGGACCGCCTCGGACAGAGCCCGGTTGCGCGAGACGACGTTGCGGCTCACTTCGAGTTCGTCCAGGGCGAGTTCGACGTCCCGGCGGTCGTCGACGTACGGCTCGAAACACGGCCAGTGCTGCACCATCAGCTCGCGCAGCTGCGGCAGCGTCAGGAAGCTGAGGACGTTGTCGTCCGCGGGGTCCAGCAGGTATCCCTTGCGGCGGCTGACCTCGCGTACGGCGACCGCGCGCTGCACCCACTCCTGGCCGGCCGGGCCGGCCGCCGCGACGACCCAGTCGTCGCCGTGGACGGGTTCGTAGATGGGGCGCAGCACAGCGGCCACCACCGCGCGCAGCCGCTGTTCGACGAGGTTCAGCCAGATGTAGGCCCGGCCGGCTCGTCGGGCGCGCGTACGCACCTCGCGCCAGGCGTCGGTGTCCCAGTCCAGCTCCGGGCCGATGGAACTCGTCTCCATCGGCCGGGCCAGGGACACCGTGCCGGGTGGGACCTCTGTGGAGTTCCCCTCGTGACCCTCGTCACCAGGGGGCAACTCCAGCCCTCCCGAGCCCACCCGCGCACCGCCTTCCGCTCCCCCGAGCACTCCCCGTCCCAACGATCAAGGAAGGGTACTCCGGGAGCGGCGAGCGGTGCAGCCGGATGGACAGGTCGTTTCTCAACTGCGCGGCTGCCAGTGGCCGTTCTGCCACGCGAGCTCGCTCGGAGTGAGCGGATTCATAGCCGTCACATCACGCGGGACGATGGAGAATCCCTGCCAGTGAACCGGCATGGGCTGCTGGTCCTCGTCCCGGGCGATGTGGTGGAAGCCCACGTTCATCCAGGTGATCGGGTGCTTGAGGGCCTGGCCGCCGACCCACTTGTCGACCGACTTGGGGTGGCCGTTGCCGCAACCGGGGTTGTTGGTGGCGAACTTCTCGCACTTGTCGTACTCGGTGAAGTACACGTCGTGCTTGGTGAAGCTGCGGCCCGGGTACTTCGTGGTGGCGCCGGGGACGATCTCGTACGAGCGGGCGTGGCCGTCCTTGTTCTTGCCGGTCGCGCTCACCATGCGCCACCAGCGGTAGGCCTTGGCGTCGCCCGCGAGCTCCTTGCCGACCTTGGTGACCGTGGTCTTGGTCTTCGGGGCCCGGTCACCGGCGGCGGGCGCGGTCACCGTCGAGTCGTACTGCTCGACACGGTTCTTGGTGGAGCCGTCGAGGCCGAAGTCGAGGCGCCAGAAGACGTTGTGGCTGTGGCTGGTGGCCTTGGCCCGGTCGCCCTTGCCGATCGGCCAGCCGCGGCCGTCACCGGCGTCGTAGTCGTCGTACGACAGGCTGCCGGTCGCGCCGACGTTCATCGTGACCGTGCCGTCGTCCTGGAAGCGCCACTCGGTCATGTACTCGTACCAGCCGACCTGGTTGACCGTGTAGACGAGCAGGTCCTTGCTCTGGGCCTGGTAGACCTTGTTGGCGGTGTCGCCCTGCATGCGGTAGGCGTGTCCCCGCGCGCGGGTCGTGGTGCACAGGCCCTTGACGTTCGGGTCCTGCCAGGCCTCGGGGACCTTGACGGTCTTGATGGTGCCGCCGGGGCACTCGCCGGGGTCGAGGTTCATCAGGCCCTGGGCGAAGCCGAAGCCGGTCAGGTCGTCGTACTCGACACTGCCGTCGTCGTACGGGACGTGGATCTGGCCGAGCCGGGCGCTGTTGAGGACCTTGATCGGCTTGGTCTCGCCCTTGGGCTGGTAGGAGATGTTCTCCAGGACGAGCCCGGCCTTGCCGTCGTAACGCCAGCACATCCGCCAGGTGGTGCCGCCGGTGAGCTTCTGCTCGATGCGGTAGTCGGCGCTGCAGTCGGCGGCCGGGGCGGGGGCGTTCTTCGGCTGGGCGGAGGCGGTCCCGGCGCCGGTGGTCGCGCCGGCGGCCAGCGCGGCCAGGGACAGGCCCACGGCTGCGCCCTTGCGGGCACGGCTCAATCTGTTCACGCGCATGAAGAAATGACTCCCTTACAGGAGGTGCAAGTCCGTGAGGTGCAGGTATGTGTGTGCGAGTTGGAAAAGCGAACCGAGTGCGGCTCAGCGCATGTCGAGCTTGGCGACCTTGCGGGCGCTCAGGTCGATCACGAAGGAGCGGGCGTCGATCCAGGGCCCGTTCTTGACCTTCGGGAACAGCCGTACACAGCGGTGTTCGCCGCACTTGTCGAGCACGGCGGGCTGGGCGCCCGGAGTGGCGCGGTACACGGCGCCGTTGAGCAGCAGCTGCTCCGGGGAGGTGAGCTCCTTGTCGGTGGCGTCCTTGAAGTCCGCCTTCATGTCCGCGCCCAGCGGGTCGGCGATGAGGATCTTCGCCGCCTCGGCGTACTCGTCACGGCTCAGCGGCGGCTGCACACCGTGCTCGGTGGAGGTCTGCTCGACCTTCCCGGTGTCGAGATTGACGATGCGGGTGACGAGCGCGTCGGCCTTGTAGTCGTAGAACGACACCTCGGCCCGGCGCGGAGCGTTCGGGTCGTCCAGCTCGTCGGCGTCCGGCTCGGCGATGTCGACGCCGAGGCGCTGCGGGCCGCGGTCGCCCTCGACGTTCTCGCCGGCGCTGCGCATCTGCGGGCTCGCCGCGAGCTGAGCGGCCCGGTCCATCTCGTCGTCGGTCAGCGGGTCGCCGCCCGTGCCCTTGTCACCCTCTTCCGGGGCCTGTTCGACGACGCCCGGCGGCACCGCGCCGGCCCCCTGCCCCTGTGCGGCCTGCTGAGCCGCCTGGCCCGCGTTGTTCCCTCCCGTTTCGTCGGCCCCCGCCGTCCCCGGCAAAGTGATTCCGACCATCACGGCCGTTCCGGCCACCGCGATGGCCGCACCCGCCACCACCTTGCCCAGATGGCGGTGCACTATCTTGCGCACATCTTCCCCCTACTCCCCGTATGTCCCCGGGAGTACGAATCGGCCCCACCGGTACGCCCTTGTTGGCGTATCCGGGTCTGCACTGGTCGCCCGGTAAGAGGGACGTAAGTCAGGGGTGGTTCCATCACTTTCGGGGAGACTCGATGTCAAGGCGCCCACCGCGGCGGACTCCAGCTGAAAGAGTCGTGTCCATGCAGGTCTGGCCTGGAGAGGCATATCCACTCGGTGCCACCTACGACGGCGCCGGCACGAACTTCGCGGTCTTCACCGAGGCCGCGGACCGAGTAGAGCTGTGTCTGCTGCACGACGACGGCTCGGAGACGGCGGTGGAACTGCGGGAGAGCGACGCCTTCGTACGGCACGCCTACCTGCCGGGGGTCATGCCGGGGCAGCGGTACGGCTTCCGGGTGCACGGCCCGTACGCCCCGGAGCGGGGTCTGCGCTGCAACTCCGCGAAGCTGCTGCTCGACCCGTACGCCAAGGCGATCAGCGGCTCGATCCGCTGGGGCGAGGAGGTGTACGGCTACCACTTCGACGAACCCGACCGGCGCAACGACCTGGACTCGGCGCCGCACACGATGTCGTCGGTCGTGGTCAACCCCTACTTCGACTGGGGCGACGACCGCCGCCCGCGCACCGAGTACCACCACACGGTGATCTACGAGGCGCATGTCAAGGGCCTGACCATGCGTCACCCCGGGCTGCCCGAGGAGCTGCGCGGCACCTATGCCGCCCTCGCCCACCCGGCGGTCATCGAACACCTCACCGAGCTGGGCGTGACGGCGCTGGAGCTGATGCCGGTCCACCAGTTCGTCAACGACCACCGCCTGGTCGACATGGGTCTGAACAACTACTGGGGTTACAACACGCTCGGATTCTTCGCCCCGCACAACGCGTACGCCTCCTGGGGCGACCGCGGCCAGCAGGTGCTGGAGTTCAAGTCGGCGGTGCGCGCGCTGCACGAGGCCGGCATCGAGGTCATCCTCGACGTGGTCTACAACCACACGGCCGAGGGCAACCATCTGGGTCCCACGCTGTCCTTCCGGGGCCTGGACAACCCGCAGTACTACCGGCTGACGGACGACCCGCGCTACTACATGGACACCACGGGGACCGGGAACTCGCTGCTCATGCGGTCCCCGCACGTCCTCCAGCTGATCATGGACTCGCTGCGCTACTGGGTCACCGAGATGCATGTCGACGGCTTCCGCTTCGACCTCGCGGCGACGCTGGCCCGGCAGTTCCACGAGGTGGACCGGCTGTCGTCGTTCTTCGACCTGGTGCAGCAGGACCCGATCGTCTCCCAGGTGAAGCTGATCGCCGAGCCGTGGGACGTGGGCGAGGGCGGCTACCAGGTGGGCAACTTCCCGCCGCTGTGGACCGAGTGGAACGGCAAGTACCGCGACACCGTACGGGACCTGTGGCGCGGTGAGCCGCGCGCGCTCGCGGAGTTCGCGTCCCGGCTGACCGGCTCGTCCGACCTGTACCAGGACGACGGGCGGCGGCCGCTGGCCTCGATCAACTTCGTGACCTGCCACGACGGGTTCACCCTGCACGACCTGGTCTCGTACAACGACAAGCACAACGACGCCAACGGCGAGGACAACCGCGACGGCGAGAGCCACAACCGGTCCTGGAACTGCGGTGCCGAGGGCGAGAGCGACGACCCCGGGGTCCTCGAACTGCGGGCCCGCCAGATGCGGAACTTCATCGCGACGCTGATGCTGTCCCAGGGCGTGCCGATGATCAGTCACGGCGACGAGTTCGCGCGCACGCAGGCCGGCAACAACAACGCCTACTGCCAGGACAGCGAGCTGGCGTGGGTGCGGTGGCCGCAGGACGGCTCCGGCCCGGCGGGCGGCGAGGCGGCCGAGGAGGGGCTGCCGCGCGAGCTGCTCGCCTTCACGCGCGCGATGGTGTGGCTGCGGCGGGACCATCCGGTCTTCCGCCGGCGCCGCTTCTTCCACGGGCGGCCGGTGGAGGGCACGCACGACGACCTCTCCGACATCGCCTGGTTCACGCCGGAGGGCAACGAGATGGTCCAGCGGGACTGGGACCGGGCGCAGGCGTCCGCGCTGAGCGTGTTCCTCAACGGCAACGCGATCTCGGAGCCGGGCGCGCGGGGGGAACGCATCGCGGACGACTCGTTCCTGCTGATGTTCAACGCCTCCCCGAAGACCCTCGACTTCGTCGTGCCGGTCAATCACGGCCGTCAGTGGCAGGTGGTCGTGGACACCGCCCGCGCGGACGGGGTGCCGCCGGGGACGGGCGCGAAGGTGCAGGCCGGGGATCGTCTGACCCTGGTGGATCGCAGTCTGACGGTGTTGCAGCGGCCGGTCTAGGAGGGCGCACTCGGCCTCCGGTCGGGCACGCGCGCGTGGCGGTGGTAGCCCCCTTTTCCGGCCGCCGCGCGCTGCCTGCTTCTCCTGCTCCTCATCAGCGCGCGTGCGGCCCCATTCCCGCCGCCGCGCGCCCACCTTCCTCCCGTCCTCATCGCTCGGCGCCCGGCACGTGGGTGGGCCCACGTGGAGGGGGCGATGACACGAAGGGCGGCAGGGCGGGTACGTACGTTTCCATGACACCTGAGCGACCTGACCCGATGGTGCCGACCGCCACCTACCGCCTTCAGCTCCAGCCCGCGTTCCCGTTCGGGGCCGCCGCGGCGGCCGTGCCGTATCTGGCCTCGCTCGGCGTCTCGCACCTGCATCTGTCCCCCGTCCTGGAAGCGGTGCCGGGCTCCGGACACGGCTACGACGTCGTCGACCACGCGCGCGTGCGCGAGGAACTGGGCGGCGAGGAGGGGCTGCGCGCGCTGGCCCGCACCGCGCGGGAGCACGGGCTCGGCCTGGTGGTGGACCTCGTGCCGAACCACATGGCGATGTCGCCGCGCCACAACCGCGCCCTGTGGGAGGTGCTGCGCGAGGGCCCCGAGTCGCCGTACGCGCGCTGGTTCGACATCGACTGGGAGGCGCAGGGCGGCCAGATGCTGCTGCCGGTGCTCGGACACCCGCTCGGCGAGGAACTGCAACGACTGGAGGTGGACGGCGAGGTCCTGCGCTACTACGACCATGTCCTCCCGCTGCGCGAGGGCACCGGCGGCCTCCCGCTGCCCGAGCTCCTCGACGCCCAGTTCTACCGCCCGGTGTGGTGGCGGCTGGCCCGCACGGAGCTGAACTACCGCAGGTTCTTCAGCATCTCGGAGCTGATCGGCGTGCGGGTCGAGGACCCGGAGGTGTTCGAGGCCACGCACGCGAAGATCCTCCAGCTGCTGCGGGAGGGCGTGATCGACGGGCTGCGCATCGACCATCCCGACGGCCTCGCCGACCCCGACGGCTACCTCCGGCAGCTGCACGAGGCGACCGGCGGACGCTGGACGGTGGTGGAGAAGATCCTCTCGGACGGGGAGCACCTGCCCCCCTCCTGGCCGGTCGCGGGCACCACGGGCTACGACGCCCTGCGGCACGTCGACGGCCTGTTCACCGACCCGGCGGGCCACGGGGACCTCCTCGGGCTGTACCGGCGGTTCGCGGCGCCGCAGACGGACCGGGGCGGCGACTGGGACGCGACGGTGCGGCGGGCCGCGTACAAGGTGCTCACGCACGAGCTGGCGGCGGAGGTCGACCGGCTGACGCGCGTCGCGAGCCGGGTGTGCGCGAGGTCCGCGGAGCCCGCGCTGCGCGACCGGGCGCCGTGGGCGCTGCGGACCGCGCTCCAGGAACTCCTGGTCCGGCTGGAGGTGTACCGGCCCTACACCTCCGCTGACGCGGCCCGTGTGGTCACCGAGGAGGCCGCCGCCGAGGCCCGGCTCGCCTTCGTCGTGCCGGAGGAGGCCGACGCCGTCGACGTCGTGCGCGACCTGGTGCTCGGCCGGGCCGGGGACGGTCCGGACCATCGGGAGTTCCGTACGCGGTTCGCGCAGACGGCGTCCGCGCTGCGGGCCAAGTCCGTGGAGGACACCGCGTTCTACCGCTATGTGCCGCTGCTGTCGGCGACGGAGGTGGGCGGGAACCCCGGGAGCCCCGCCGTACCGCCCGAGGAGTTCCACGCGTACTGTGCCCGCCTGCAGCGGGACTGGCCCGCGACCGGCACGGTCGTGTCGACGCACGACACCAAGCGCAGCGCCGACGTGCGGGCCGCGCTGGCCGTGCTCACCGAGTGCCCGCAGCCCTGGGCGGACGTCCTGGCCGAGGTGACCCGCGACGGCGAGGGCGTGCCGGACGCGCAACTGGCCTGGGCCGCCTGGCAGACGGTGTTCGGGCTGGGCGAGCGGGACGTCGAGCGCGTCCGCGGTGCGCTGCTGAAGCATGTGCGCGAGGCCGGCCTGTTCACCAGCTGGACGGAGCAGGAGCCCCCGTACGAGGAGGCGGTGGCGGCGTTCGTCGCGGCGGGCCCGTGCGGGGCGCCGGGCGAGCGTGTGGCGGCCTTCCGCAGCGGCCTGGAGCCGCACATCCGGGCGAACGTGCTCGGCATGGCCCTGACCCACCTCACGATGCCGGGCGTCCCGGACGTCTACCAGGGCACGGAGGGCGAGTACCGGGCACTGGTCGACCCGGACAACCGCGGGGCCGCGCACTTCCCGCACGAGGACCCGGGCGACAAGGGCGCGGTGACGGCGGCGGCGCTGCGGCTGCGCTCACGGCGCCCCGAGGTGTTCGGCGACTCGGCGTCGTACACGCCGCTCACCGCGCAGGGGCAGGCGGCCGGTCACTGCGCGGCCTTCGTGCGCTCCGGGGAGGTCCTCACCGCCGTCACGCGGCTGTCGCTGCGGCTGACGCGGTCGGGCGGCTGGCGCGAGACGCTGCTCCCGCTGCCGCCCGGGCGGTGGGCCGATGTGCTGGCCCCGGGGCGGGAGTTCACCGGGCACGCACGCGTGGAGGAGCTCTTCGAGCGGCTTCCGGTGGCGTTGCTGGAGCGGGTGGGGGACGGGCGGGTGGAGTGAGGCGGGTGGAGTGAGCGGGGGCGGAGTGAGGGGGGAGCGGAGTGAGGGGGCGGTGTGAGGGGGCTGTCGGCCGTGCACCGCTCTGGATGAGTGCGGCCGGCTGTGCCGCGCTGTGGGTGGGCTTGGCCGGCCAAGCGCGCGCTCTGGGTGACTCCGGCCGGCCGCGCCGCGCTGTGGGTGGGCGTGGTCGGCCAGGCGCGCGCTGTGGGTGGACGCGGTCGGCCAGGTATGCGCTCCGGGCGTGCACTGCTCTCCCGCGCGCCGCCAGTACCAGTCCGCGACCGGCTCGGGCCCGCGCACACTCCGGAGGGCCGTATACGACGATCGGCGCATGGTGACGAGCGGTCAGAAGCGCCTGCACGCCCGTGCGCCCGGTGTCCATAAGCGCAGGCGGGCGCGGTGCGGCACCCCGGCCGGGCGGCCTCGTCGCGCCCCCTGGGACCGGGCGCCCCGCCCTCTTGGCATTGAATGCAACTGGGCGCCCCCGGGAGGCTCCCCCGTCAACTCCTTGACACCTAAACCAGACCATGGGGTACTGCGGATTGCGAAGCCGGGCGGACGTGACGGGGGTGAGTCTCCTGCCGGAGCTGCGCTACCCCTCCCTTGCCGAACTGGTGCTGTCCGCCCGCGCACTGGCCGCCCACCGACCCGCCCTGTGCACGCTGAGACAGGTGGGGGCCTCCCGGGCGGGAAGGCCCCTCCATCTGCTGTCCATCGGCCAGGCCAGGCGCGCCGTCCTGGTGGTCGCGGGCGCGCACGCCAACGAACCGACGGGCGGCCCGACCGTGCTCGCGGTGGCCGAACGGGTCCTGCGCGAGCCGGAGTTGCGGGCCGACATCTCCTGGCACTTCCTGCTGTGCGCGGATCCCGACGGGGCGAGCCTGCACGTCACCCCGGCGCCCCGCAGCCTCTTCGACTACCACCTCGGCTTCTTCCGGCCCGCGGCACCCGAGCAGCCGGAGTGGGCTCCGGCCGCTCTGCCTCCGGACCGGCTGCCGCCCGAGACGCGTGCGCTGACCCGGGTCATCGACGAGCTGCGGCCCTACCTCCAGGTGACGCTGCACGGCACCGATCTGGGCGGCAGCTGGGTGCAGTTGACCAAGGACGTCCCCGGGCTCGCGGAACCGTTCGCGAAGTCCGCGGCGGAGCTGCACATCCCGGTGGAGACCGGTGCCTCGGACGCGGCGGGCTGGCCGGCGTCCGGGCCCGGGGTGCATGTGATGCCGGCGCCCGGCGCGGGCGCCGCGTACCCGAGCATGCCGGACGACGCGCGCAGCAGCACCTGGTACCACGTGCACCGCTACGGCGGGCTCACGGCGGTCGTCGAGGTGCCGATGTGGGCGAGCGACCTGGTGGACGACCCTGCTCCGCATCCGGATCCGGCCCGGGCGATGCGCCGGCTGGCGTCGCGGCTGCGGCGGGACGCGCTGGAGGTGGAGCGGGTGCTGGCCGAGGCGCTCCCCCGGCTGGACGGCGTCGACGGGCCCCTGCTGCGGGCCGCGAAGTGGGCGCTGGAGCTGGTGCCGGGGCTTGCCGCCGACTGGACGCGGACGCCGCCCGCCGACGACACCATGGCGTACGTCGGGAGCGTGGACGCCTTCGGGCGCCGGCTGCCGCTGCGGGCGGCGGCCATGCTGCTGCGGGTCCTGCACGAGACCGACGACCGCGGGGCACAGCGCCTGGAACACCTCGTGGCGACCTGGAGCGACGCCTTCGCGGAACGTTTCCGTGCCCGTTGGGTGCCCCTGGAGAACCAGGTCGAGCACCAGTCCCGCACGGTCGTCGCGGCGGCCCTGCACGCGCGCGGGCAGGCGGCCTGAACCGCGGGTCGCACACACACGCGCGCGTGCAGCGAAATGCCTGCGCCGGGTCCGGGACCGACACGCGCGTGCAGCCAGATCCCGGGCGCCGCGGCCGGGACCGCCCACACGCGCGTGCAGGTTCGTGTCTCGGGCGCGTGCAGCCCGGCGTCCCGGAACCCGTGAGCGTCCGGCGTCAGCCGTCCACCGCGAACACCGCTCCCGTCTGCGCCGCCAGCCCGCACCCGTTGGAGAACGTCTCCCGGTAGTCGACCGGGTGTCCGTTCCACTCACCGCGCGCGTGGGCGGTCACCGGCGCGTAGATCATGGGGCAGAAGGCGTCCTTCTGCCGGAGCTTGCCGATGTCGCCGCCCACCCGGTCGAGGTCCGCGCAGGCCTCGGCCGCGCGTGCGTGCCCCTGCGGCGGGTCGCACAGCAGCAGGGTGCCGGGCGTCCCGCCGTGACGGCCGTCGCCACGGGTGACCGTGACGAAGAGCCAGTTGCCGGAGTCGGAGTCCTGGGCCGTCGCCGGCGGCGTGGTCACGCCGAGGGCGAGGGCGGCGGCTGCCGCGAGCAGACCGCCTCGTACCGCTGAGATGCTTCGCGTCATTCCCGGTGTATCGGCACGGCGGCCCCGGCATTCCACCCCGCCTCACCCGAACGGGAGCACGCGGGAGCGTGGCGCCCGGCGAGTTCGAACGCGGCGAGCACGACGCGCGCCTGGTACTCCACCTGGCGGGCGACCGGTATCCAGCGCGCCCCGCAGCCGTCCCGGTAGTCCTCGCACCACTCGTCGATGAGCCGGTCCAGTTCGGGCAGCGTTCCGGCCGGATCGCGCCCGGCGAGTGTCACGAGCTGGTGCAGCAGTCCGGCGGTGCGCAGGGCGAGCCGCCGCCCGGCGATGCGCAGGGCCGCCAGGTGGGCGGTGCTGAGCGGAGGGAGGGGATGTACGCCGACGGGGTCCTCGAGGTCGGGGTCCCAGGTGTCGGCCAGCCCCGGGCAGACCAGTAAATAGTCGTCGACCGGTGCGAGCAGCCGGGCCGTCTCCGGCCCGGTCGGAAGGTGTGGCCGTATGCGCTCCAGCAGCCGTTTCAGGACGCCGGTGTCATGGCGGAGCGTGTGGCTCACCATCCGCAGGACCGTTTCCTCATCCACGGGCCGCGCACCGTCCTCCACCGCGGCGACCCCCCACATCGGGGCCTCCACGACCGCGGTGACCGTGCCGTGCCGGTGCGGATGGAACCAGGTCGACTCCACGGCCGCCTCGGTGATCGCGGCGGCCAGATCACCCCGGCGCGGCCTGGGGATCCGGTAGACGGCGGGGCCGAGCTCCGGCCAGTACAGGGTGTCGTAGGGACCCAGTTCGCGCGGGATGCCCAGGCGCGCGGCGGAGTGCGCGACACGCTGGGCGAGACCGGGCAGGTCGTGGGTGAGCTCGACGAAGCCGCCGCCGACGTCGACGCCGTGCAGGGAGCACTGCAGGAAGGGCCGCAGCTCGTCCTGGAGGTCCAGCAGGGCCCGGGTCTCGGGCAGCGTGACCGCGGCCGCGCCGTCGGGCAGCCACTCGGGCTGTTCCAGGAAGCCGGGCCGGAAGAAGTGCCGGAAGTAGCCGCCGAGGGCGTACGGGCCTCGCAGCCAGCCCTCGTTGCGGCGCAGGCCGTCGGGATCGAGGCACAGCAGCAGGTTCCAGGTGGCGTCGGCACCCTCGTGCAGGCGCGGGTCGGCGAGCACCCGTTCGGCCAGCCGCAGCACGGTGCCGCCGCCGACCGGCTCGTTGGCGTGCGGGCCCGCCACGACCAGGGCCTGGCGGCTGCCGTGGCCGATGGACAGCAGCCACAGGGGCGTGCCCGCGCGGGAGGTGCCCACACGGCGCAACCGTGTGTCACGGGGGCGGCGGGCGACGAGGGCGGCCGCCCGGGCGCCGAGCTCGTCGACGGTCGGGTAGCGGAGGAGTGGCGGCAGGGCACACCTCCACAATGTGGTGCCGTCGGTTCACCTGGTGTGCATGGTGTACGCACAGTCAGTCACGTGTTGTCGACTACGTCAACACCGCGAAAGGCAAAGGGACTTACCTCGACAGATCCGGTCGGACCACGGCGCGGGCCGTTTCCCGGCTCAGTGCGCGGCCAGGCGGAACGACATCCGGCCGAAGCCGACCTGGTCGCCCTCGCGGACCATGACGGCGCCGATCACCCGTCGCCCGTTGACCGTGGTGCCGTTGGTGGAACCGAGGTCCCGCAGGACCCAGAAGCCGCCCTGGTGGCTCAGTTCGGCGTGCACCCTGGACACCGTCTCGTGGGTCAGCCGCAGTCCGTTGGCGGGGTCGCGCCCTATGCGGAGCGGATGGCCGCTCGTGGGGTGGGGCAGCAGCAGCTTGGGCAGCCGCTCGGCCTGCCAGGCCCTGCGCAGCCGCACCGTGAAGCCGGAGAGCGCCTCGACGGTGCCGAACACGACGCGCGACAGACGGCTCTCGGAGGGCAGGTCGGCGGTGAGCACGGCGAGCTCGTCCGCGCGGCGGGCGGCCAGGGCCAGTTCCATGCGCCGTACGAACGTGTCGTGCGACAGCCGCCCCATGGCGACGCCGTCACGCAGCACCTTCAGCGCCTTGTCGCGCTCCGCGTCGGAGAGCCGCGCGGGGTACGTGTTGAACTCGAAAGACGACGTCACGGTGCTGATTGTCGGTCAGTGAATGCCGGGTGTCCAGAAAACGGGGAAACGACCGCCCCGCGCGTGTGCCCGGCGCGATCGCCGCGAGACCCGCCGCAAAAGGGTGGATTCAAAAGCGGATTGATCTCGTTTGAAGCACCATGGACGGGCTACATCACGGTGAGCAGACGAAGGGGAACCGTCCGTGCAGTTCGAGGTGTGGGCACCGCAGGCCGGCCGTGTGACGCTCCATTGCGAGGGCGCCGCGCGCGCGTTGGAGCGCGATCCCGATCGCGCGGGATGGTGGTGGGGGGAGGCGGACGCGCGGGACGGGACACGGTACGGCTTCGCGCTCGACGACGGCCCCGTGCTGCCCGATCCGCGCTCGCGCCGGCAACCGGACGGCCCTGACGGGCTGAGCGCGGTCGTCGACCAGGGCACCTACGCATGGCGTACGGAGTGGGCGGGCCGTCCGCTGCCCGGCGCGGTGCTGTACGAGCTGCACGTGGGCACGTACACGCGCGAGGGCACGCTCGACGCGGCGGCCGCGCGGCTGGATCATCTGGCCGAACTGGGTGTCACCCACGTCGAGTTGATGCCCCTGACCCCGTTCCCGGGCCGGCACGGCTGGGGGTACGAGGGCGTCTCGCTGTGGGCCGTGCACGAGCCCTACGGCGGGCCCCAGGCGCTGAAACGCTTCGTCGACCGGGCGCACGAGCTGGGCCTGGGCGTGATCCTGGACGTGGTCCACAACCACTTCGGCCCGTCCGGCAACTACCTGCCCGTCTTCGGCCCCTATCTCACGGACAGGCATCAGACGCCCTGGGGCGCCGCGGTCAACCTGGACGCGCCCGGCTCGGACGAGGTGCGGACGTATCTCGTGCAGAGCGCGCTGGCCTGGCTGCGGGACTACCGGATCGACGGGCTGCGGCTGGACGCGGTGCACGCGCTGAAGGACACGCGCGCGTGCCACTTCCTGGAGGAGCTGTCGTCGGCCGTCGACGCGCTCGCCGGCGACCTGGGCCGGCCGCTGTCCCTGATCGCCGAGTCGGACCTGAACGACCCCCGGCTCATCACCGCGCGCGAGGAGGGCGGCCTCGGTCTGCACGCGCAGTGGAACGACGACTTCCATCACACCCTGCACGTGGCTCTGACCGGCGAGTCCCAGGGCTATTACGCCGACTTCGCGCGCGCCCCCATGGCGGGCCTGGCCAGGACCCTCACCGGCGGCTACTTCCACGACGGCACGTACTCCAGCTTCCGGGGCCGCCGCCACGGACGCCCCCTGGACCGCACGCGCGTCGCGGCGCACCGGCTCCTGGGCTACAGCCAGACCCACGACCAGGTCGGCAACCGGGCCCAGGGCGACCGGCTCGCGGCGATGGTCTCCCCCGGCCTGCTGGCCTGCGCGGCCACGCTCACGCTGACCGCGCCGTTCACGCCGATGCTCTTCATGGGCGAGGAGTGGGCCGCGGGGACGCCCTGGCAGTTCTTCACCGACCACACCGATCCGGAGCTGGCCGAGGCGGTACGGCGCGGCAGGCGGCGGGAGTTCGCGGCGCACGGCTGGGCCGAGGAGGACGTGCCGGACCCGCAGGACCCGGCGACCCGGGACCGCTCCTGCCTGGACTGGGCCGAGCTCGACGGTGAACCCCACGCGCGCGTGCTGGCCTGGTACCGCCGCCTGATCGCCCTGCGCCACGAGCAGCCCGACCTCACCGACCCCGACCTCGCCGACACCAAGGTGGCCTTCGACGAGAAGGGGCGGTGGCTCGCTTTCCGCCGCGGCGACGTACGCGTGGCCGTCAACCTCGCCAAGGAGCCGGCGGAGATCCCGCTGGGGCCGCGCGAGGCGGACGTACTGGCGGCGTGGGAGCCGGTGGAGGCGCCGGGCGCGGACGGGGTGCTGCATGTGCCCGGGGAGTCGGGCGTGGTGCTGTTGCAGGGCTGACCGGCCCGCAGGAGGCCGTCTAGGGCTCGTCCTGCCCCTCGTCGTCCTCGCCGTCCTCTCTGAACTCCGTCACCCGCTCCAGCAGGATCGCCTCCCAGGCGTGGTGCAGCTCGGTCCGCAGCAGCGCGAGGGGGGTCTCGCCCTCGCCTGCCAGGCGGGCCGCGAGGTGGAGCACCGCGTCGCAGCGGGCCAGCCACAGGCCGCGCAGGCAGGGGCGGGCGCCGTAGCCCGCGAGGGTGGCGGCGCGGACGGCGGCCGGGGAGCCGACGGCGCGGGCCAGTCCGGCGATGTCCTCGGCGGGGTCGCCCACGACGGTGTGGGCCCAGCCGAGGATGCCGCGCACCCGGCCGTCGGCGCTGACCACGAGGTGGTCGCCGGTGAGGGCGTGATGGACGAGGACGGCGGTGCCGGGCTGCGCGGCGAGCTGGACGGCGGCGGCCTGGGTGAGCTGGCGCATGCGGGCCGCGTCGAACTCGTCGGCGTCGGCCAGGACCGCGGCCGCGCTCTCGGCGCCGCGGCGCAGGGCGTCCAGCGAGCGCGGCGCGGCCCGCGGCACGCCGAGCGTCTCGGCCTGCCGTACCGGAACCTCCCGCAGCCCCGTCAGCAGCCCGGCCAGATCGGCCTCCCCGACCGCGGAGACGTCGTGCTCCGCGCCGGATCCGCCGGGGACCTTGGTGTCCAGGGTGCAGGTCAGGCCGGGCGCCCACTCGCCGTACGCGACGCTCGTCGGCACCGCGACCGGGACGTGCGGGCGGACCAGATCGCGCAGGCGCAGTTCGCGGCGCCGGCGCACGGCGGTGTCGCGGTCGGGGGCGAGGCGCAACACATGCCGGTTGCCGACCCACCAGGTGGCGGGTTCGGCGCCCGGGGAGGCGGGCCGGACCTCGGGTCCCGCCGAGTCGTCCACGCCGTCCTTGAGCAGGGAACGGACCAGTCGGCGGACGGTGTCCGCGGTGGGTGTCGGTGCCTGGGTCATGGTCGCGCCGTTGTCGCTCGGGGGTCTACGGGGGCTCCTTGCGCCGGGGGCGGTCGGCGGGTCAGTCGACTATGACCAGCTCGCGGGTCGTGTCGTTGAGGCGCCGGCCGCCGTCCTCGGTGACCGTCACGATGTCCTCGATCCGCACGCCGAAGCGGCCGGGCAGATACACGCCGGGCTCCACGGAGAAGCACATGCCGGGGACGAGGGGCTGCTCCTCGCCCTCGATCATGTACGGCGGCTCGTGTGTGGTGACGCCGATGCCGTGCCCGGTGCGGTGGATGAAGTACGCGCCGTATCCGGCGTCCGCGATGACCGCGCGGGCGGCCCGGTCGACCTCCTGGCAGGCGACGCCGGGCCGCACCGCCCGGAAGCCCGCCTCCTGCGCCTCGCGGACGAGGTCGTGGACCCGGCGCTCCTCCTCGGTGGGTTCGCCGACGTGGACCGTGCGGGAGGTGTCGGAGCCGTAGCCGTCCTTCAGGCCGCCGAAGTCGAGGACGACCATGTCACCGTCCTCGATCAGGCGGTCGCCCACCTCGTGGTGCGGGTTGGCTCCGTTGGGTCCGGAGGCGACGATCGTGAAGTCGACCTGGGAGTGCCCGAAGCGGCGCAGCAGAGCGGCGAGGTCGGCGCCCACCTCGGACTCGCGGCGACCACGGAAGCGCACGGTGCGGATCTCCTCGAACGCGGCGTCGGCGGCGGCTCCCGCGGCGGCCAGCAGCTGAAGCTCCGCGGCATCCTTGACGGCGCGCAGCATCGGCAGGGCGTCGGTGAGGGAGGCGTACGAGGTGCCGGGCAGCGCCCTCTGGAGCGCCAGCAGGTGCATCGCCCAGGCGTTGTCGCTGATGCCGAACCGGCCGCTCGCGTCGAGGAGGGCGGCGGTGGCGGCGTAGGGGTCCTTGCCGTCGGTCCAGTCGCGCAGGGTCAGGCCCGGCGCGCCGGACGCCTTCGCCGCGTCGGGGGCCTCCAGGGCCGGTACGACGAGCACGGGGTCATGGCCGGGAACCAGGACCAGCAGGGTGAGCCGCTCGGTCTCGGCGGTGGGCGCGTAGCCGGTGAGCCAGACCAGATCGGGGCCGGGCGCCACCAGCAGCCCGGCCAGGCCCGCGTCCGCGGACGCCCGCGCGGCGCGCTCCATACGGGCCCGGTAGTCGTCCGCGGTGAAGGGCGCGGGTGCGGTGCCGGTCATCCGGGCCTCCCTGGGCGCTGATAGGGACTACGGGCAGCATCCTGCCCGCACGCGAGGGGCGGCGCGAGCCGGTCGGCCTGACTCGCGGACGGCTGCTCCGGCACGGCTCAGCCCTCCAGCGCCATACGGACGCCGAGGAGCAGCAGCACGCCTCCGGACACCTGCTCCAGGCGCCGGCGCACGCCCGCGCGCGACAGCACGGACTTCAGCCTGCCCACGAACCACACGTACAGGCCGTAATAGCCGACCTCGTAGACCGCCCAGAGCGCCGCGAGGCCGACCATGGCCGGCAGGTGCGGGGCGCCGTCCGGGACGAACTGCGGCAGGAAGGACATCGCGAAGACGGCCGCCTTGGGGTTGGCGAGGTTGAGCAGCAGCCCGCCCCGGTAGGAGGCCCAGCCACTCTTCGGCGCGCCCTCCCAGGAACCGTCCTCCGTGCCCTTGGCGCGACGGGCCTGCCGCAGCGCCTGCACGCCGAAGCCCACGAGGACGACCGCGCCGACGACCCGCATCACGTCGTACGCCACCTCGGACGCCGTCAGCAGCGCGGTCAGGCCGAGCGCGGCGACCACGCCCCAGATGAAGACGCCGGTCTCGTTCCCCAGCACGGTCAGGAAGCCGGAGCGCCTGCTGTGCAGGGACTGCTTGATGATCAGCACCGTGCTCGGGCCGGGCGAGGCGGCGATGAGGGTGCACGCCCCCAGGAAGGCGAGGAGTGTGGTCGGCATGGGGTCATCGTGGCCCTGCCGGCGGAACGTGACCAGTGGTTTTCACGGACTGCCGGACGGACGCCGGGGCAGGGCGTTCAGGTGACCACGCCGGGGACCACCGTCAGCTGTTGCCGGCCACCGTCGCGATGGCGCACCGTCAGGGTGACCTCGTCGCCCGGACGGGACCCGGCGACGGCTCGCGCGAGGTCGGCGGCGGATTCGACCCGGGTCCTGCCGAACGCGAGGACCACGTCGCCGCGGACCAGGCCGGACGTGTACCCCGGCCCCGGGACGTGCACGCCGACGACCTGGGCACCCTTCTCGTCGTCGTCCACCGCCTCCACACCGAGGGTGGCGACCACGGCCGGGGACGGCGCGGCGGACGGTGGTGTCGGGGAACCGGGGTGCGTGGCGCCGGCCGGGCCGGTGGGCGCGCCCGGGCGGGGCTGCTTCTGCAGTTCGGCGAGTCTGCTCATGCCGATCACCGTGGCCCCGAGCGTGCCCAGTCCGACCCCGGCCAGGACCAGGACCGTCCCGGCCAGCAGGGCGCACAGCAGGGTGGTGAGCCGGCGGCCACGGCGCCGGGGCGCGGCGTGCGGTCGTCGCACGCCGGGTTCTGTCGTCTCGCCTTCACCGGCCCCCTGACCAGGCATGGGCTTCGGTCGCAACACAGTCTGTTCCATCGGATCGCCTCCGGCTGGTGACTACCCTTCGCACCGGCGCACAACGAGCCACGATCGAGTGAGACTGACCAGTGGTCAGGAACGGGAAGTGCGTTCCGTCGGAGGCGCCGGCGGAACGGAGGCGAGGCGCTCGGGGCACGACGCTCGGCGCTCGGCCGCGAGCGGTCGGGGAACGGCGGTCGGCGGTCGGCGATCGGCGATCGGCGATCGGGGAACGGCGATCGGGGATCGACGGTCGGGGATCGGGGGTCGGCGGTCGGGGATCGGGGGTCGGCGGTCGGGGATCGGGGGTCGGCGGTCGGCGGTCGGCGTCGAACTCACGGGGCCGGTGGGGCGGCGGTCGAGGGCGTCACCAGTGCGTCCGTCAGCACGGCCGCCGCGCCCCTCGGCACCCCCGTGTGCACGAGTTCCGTGCGGTGCACCACTCGGGGCTCGATGACCGGTACGGCGACGGTGCCCGGGACGCCGGCGGCCGCCGAGCGCGGCAGCAGGGTCAGGCCGTGGCCGGCCGCCGCGAGGGCGGTGAGGGTGCGGACGTCGGTGCCGTCGCAGCGCAGGGCGGGACGGAAGCCGTGGCCGCCGTTCGCGGCACGGAGACGAGCGAGCGGCAGCCCGGTGTCGGGCGCGTCCAGCCAGCGGGCGTCGGCCAGGTCGCCGAGGCGCAGGCCGGTGCGCCGGGCGAGCGGGTGGGTGAGGGGCAGCAGGACACAGACCGGCTCCTCCGCGACGCCGTGCGCGGTCAGCGGTGCCACGTCGGGCAGGGGCAGCGGGTCGCTGGGGGCGGCCAGGCCGTCGACGAGCCCCAGGTCGGCCGTGCCGGTGGCGACGGCCGCGGGCACCTCGTCGCGGGACAGCACGCGCAGCGTCACGCCGGACGCCGGGAGCGCGGCGAGGACGTGCGGGCCGAGCGCGGTCGGTGTGGTCGCGAGGGTCAGCCCGTGGTCGGGTGCGGACGCCATCCGTACGACGTCCGCACGAGCCGCCTCCAGGCGCAGCAGCAGCGGGCCCGCGTGTTCGAGCAGCCGCTCGCCGGCTGCCGTGGGTGCCACCGGACGGCGGGTCAGCAGGGGTGCGCCGAGGTCCTGTTCGAGCGCGGCGATGTGCTGGGAGACCGCCGACTGGGTGTAGCCCAGTTCGCGCGCGGCTTCGGAGAAGGAGGCGAGCCGGGCGACGGTGACGTAGGTGCGCAGCAGGTGCGGGTCCATGCGGGACAGCATCCCGCACCCATCAGCTGTGCTTATCGCGTGTGCAGGAATCATCGTTGGACGTGAACTCGGGGCCGCGCCCAGGATGAGGGCATGACGCACACCGCCGCTCGGACGGCCAGGCTCGCCCTGGTCGGGGACCGCTCCCCCAACGTCGCCTCGCACACCCGCGTCCCGCTCCTGCTGGACGCCCTCGCCGGACGCGACCGGCTCCACCTCGACGCCTACTGGATCCCCTCGCAGGACGCCGAGGCCGAGGACGCGGTGCGCGGCTTCGACGCCGTGTGGGTGCTGCCGGGAAGCCCGTACCGCAGCGAATCGGGGGTGCTGACCGCCGTCCGCACGGCGCGCGAGGAGGGAATTCCCTTCCTCGGCACGTGCGGAGGCTTCCAGCACGCGCTCCTCGAGTTCGCCCGTCATGTGTGCGGGCTGACCCGGGTCGCCCACGCCGAGAACGACCCCGGCGCCGACGACTTCCTCATCGAACCCCTCGCCTGCTCGCTGGTGGGCCATGAGGCGGTCGTGCGGATCCAGCCGGGGTCACTGGCCGAGGCCGTGATCGGCTCGGAGCGGACCGTCGAGCGCTACTTCTGTGCCTACGGCCCCTCCCGCCACCTCGACACCCTGCGCGCGCACGGGCTGCGCTTCACGGGGCACGACGAGGACGGTCACGTCCGCATCGCCGAACTGCCCGGCCATCCCTTCTTCCTGGCCACCCTCTTCCAGCCGGAGCTGTCCGGCGACGGCTCTCGCCCGCACCCGGTCGTCCGGGCGCTGGCGCGCGCCGCGGTCGGACACGCGGCCCGGGAGGCCGGCCTGCGCGCGTGAGGTGCGCAGCGCGGCACCGGTCACCCGGCGCCGGGCGCCCGGCGCCCGCGGGAGTGTCAGTGGCGGCTGTTACGTTCTGTGACATGACCGATCGTGCGCTGCGGCTGCTCCGGCAGGACCCTCGTCTGGCCGAACTGGCCGCCTTCCCCTTCAACTTCGACCTGGCCCGCGCGGCACACGGCCATGTCGAGGAGGTCCGCCTCGCCTCGGGCGGGCCGCTGGAGGTGGTGGCGGGGGACGACACGGGCGGTACGTACTTCGTCTGCGCGGACGGGTCGGTCCTGTACGCCGACTCCGAGGGCGGTGCCGGCGTCCTGGGTTCCAGCGTCGACGTGGCCCTCGACCTCCTGACCGGGTTGCCGGGCTGGCACGACTGCACGGGTCTGTCGCCGCAGGACGGCGAGGAGAGGATCCTGGCGTGCGTCGCGGAGACCGAGGAGGAGATCCGCGAGTGCCACGGCATCGACGAGGAGCGCGCCGAGCTCCGTGCGGCGCTGGGCTTCCCGGAGCGTTCGCCGGTCGAGCTCGTCGGGATGCTGCATGCGGCGCTGTCGCGCACCGAGCCGGACTTCGTGCTGCTCAACGCCGAGGAGGGGTGCGCCTACGAGCTGATCGGCCCGCCCGCCCCCGCGCTGTGGGTGCCGGTGCTGGCGGCCGGCCGCGCGGATCTGGGCCTGCTGCGGGCGGGTGACCGTACGGCCTGGGACGAGGTGGCGGAGGATCCGGTTCGGCGGCGACTGGCGCTGCGGGCGGCCCAGTTCGACCGAGCGGACGGCGACGGTGGGCTGCTGCGGCATCTGCTGCGGCACGAGGCACGGTCCTCGATGACGGACGAACTGCGGCTTGCCGCGGTGCTGGTGGGGCTCCGCGGAGACACCGACGACCTGCCGCTGCTGCACGAGGTACGGGAGACGGACTTCGACACCGCGTGCGGGCTCGGCGGGATGCCGGAACCCGACGCCGCAGCGGACGAGTTGCGGCAGTGGGCGCGGGAACTCGACGATGCGATGTTCGGTACGGACCCCGCTGACGAACCGGTGTCCACCTGGACCGACCTGGCCCGCGAGCAGGGCATGACCGAGCTCGCGCGGGTCGCTCTGATCCGCGAGCTGGACGAGATCGTGACGGACCAGAGCAGACTGCGCCGCCCCGACGCGCCGCGCGGCCTGGCCACGGCCCCGCTGCGTGCGCTCGCCCGGGACTTCGAGGAGCTCGGCGACCACACCCAGGCGCTGCGCGCCCAGCGGCTGTACGCAGCGCTGCAGGAGTCGGCCCGGGACCGGGTGTCCGCCCGGCTGGACCAGACCCGTCTGGAGCGCGCGGCCGGTCAACTGCCGCAGGCCCTACGCACATCGGCGTCCCTGCGGGACACCCTGGCGGCGCCCGGCGACGACTCCCTGCGGCACTGGCAGGGCGTGAACCTCGGCCGCTTCATCGCCGAGGAGCACTTTCGCCTCAGCCGCGCCCTCGCCGACGCGGACCACCCGGAGGAGGCCCGCGCGCTGCTCGCCGCCGCCGACGCGATACTCGGCGAGCTCTCGGAGAACGCCGCGAACGGCGTACGGGAGCTCGCCGAGGAGACCGCGGCGCGGGTGGGCGCGGTCAGCTGAGGACGGGCACGGCGGGTCCGCGGTCCGGCAGGAAGCCGTGGGCGCGGCGGGCCAGGTACTCGGCCTTGTAGCGGTCGACCTCCTGGTGCCAGTTCAGGATGCCCGCCATCCAGTTCTGCAGGTCGCTCACGTAGTTCCGCATGACGTCCCTGGCCTCGTCCGACAGGTCGAAGTCGTCGTACACGACGGGCAGTTCGTGCGCGGCCACGTGCTCGAACTGCTGCATCCGCTGGGTCATCAGGTCGTGGACGACGGCGAGCGCGGTCGGGTAGTCGATGCCGAAGAAGTTCTGCACGACGAGGATCGCGTTGTGGATCTCGCCCTCGTACTCGATCTCCTTCTGGTACGAGAAGACGTCGTTGACCAGGCACGCGTAGTCGATGGCCGCGTTCTCCAGTGAGCGGACGGGACCGCTGCGGTACACCTCCGGGGGTACGGCGGGGCCGTGGCCCATCCGGCACAGGCTGAGGGTGAGATCGGAGCCGAAGGTGGCGCGGCGCATCTCCAGGTAGTCGACCGGGTCGGGGATGCGGTTCTGGAGCTGGTTGGACAGCTCCCACACCCAGCTCTCGGTCATGACGTTCACCGCGTCCTTGAGGGTGCGCCGTTCGTCGGGCGTCATCTCCGCCGTCGTGCGCGTCCACAGGTCCAGCAGACCGCGCTCCATGCCGTTGAGGGGGACGAGCGCCGGTTCGCCGTCGACGGGCATGCAGTCCGACAGGCGCCGGGTGGTGAGCCGGGCCGCGGCCAGGTCGCGGCGGTGACCGAAGACGAGGGGGTAGTAGTCGTCGCCGTAGGTGCCCCATGCGAGCCACTGGGCGCTGAGGTCGAGCGCCTCCGGTGTGGCGTCGGGGTCCAGACCCGCCGAGCACAGCGGGAGGTCGCAGGCGGCGAGTTTGTCCTCGTCCCAGACACCCTCCTGGAGCATCCCCATCCGGTGCATCCACTCGGACAGGCGCCCGCGGGTGGCGGCCAGGTGCGGGCTGAGTTCGACCTGGAAGGGCATGTAGAAGTCGGGGAGCCGGGACGGGCCGACCTTCTGGTACGGCACGTGCGTGTGGGCGCGCAGCCGCTCGGCGCCGGCCGCGGCGAGCAGCGCGCCGACGTCGGCGGCGGAGGTGCCGGGACCGGTGAGGCCGCGCCAGGGTGCGGTGGGCTGGGCGCGCGCGTTCATGTACCGGCTGGAGCGCATGTGCCACTCGTGGCCGCCGGACTGCCAGTCCTGGAGTCCCTGGGTGTACGCGGCGACCGCGGCGACCTCCTGCGGGGCCAGCCCGTTCTCCAGCGCGACGGCGGGGACCTCGGTGAGGGCGGTGTGCTCGAACTGGTGCAGCCGGGAGGTCAGCACGTCGTTGACGGTGTCGGCGGCCTGCTGGGTGGTGCAGCCGAAGAAGGTCTCCAGGACCAGGACGCCGTTGCTCAGTTCGCCCTCGTCCTCCACCTCGCGCTGGTAGGAGAACAGGTCGTTGCGCAGGTGCACGGCGTCGGAGAACGTCTCCATCAGCACCCTGAGCGGCCTGGACTCGGCGACGGACGCGGGGACTTCGGCCCTCGCGTACTCCACGAGGCCGGAGGACCAGGGGGCGCCGCCGACCTTGCGGCGCATCTCGATGTACTCGACGGGGTTGGCGACCCGTCCCTCGTTGATGTTGGACAGCTCCCACAGGGACTCGTTGAGGAGGTGCTCGGTCGCCACCGAGAAGCGCCGGCGCCAGTCGGCGGACATCTTGGGCACCGTGCGGGTCCACAGGTCGGCGAGACCGGCCTCGACGGGGTTCTGCGGCTCCGGCATCGGTGTCGACGGGTCCATCGGCATGAACAGGGGCAGCCGGTCGAGATAGGCCTTGCCGCCGACGCGGTCCTGGGTGCGCTTGAAGATCTCCAGGAAGTGGTCGTCGAAGAAGAAGACCCACACGTACCAGTCGGTGATCAGGGAGAGCGCCGGGCCGTCGCACTCGGGGTGGGTGTAGGCGCAGAGCAGGCCGTAGTCGTGCGCGTCCAGGTCGGCCTGCGTCCAGATCCCGGACCCCTCCAGCATGCCCATCTCGCGCGCCCAGCGGGTCGAGTGGGCGCGTGCCTCGTCGACATGTGGGTTCAGCCGCGCGGGATACGGCATGTAGAAGTGCGGGAGTTCGAAGGGCTGGTGCGTCATGGCCGGGCCCTACCCCTGGTCTCCGACGGGCATCCGCCGCGCGGGACATGATCACACCATCGCGTGAATCAGGGATGAATCCGGGAGTTCTCGCCGGGCCTTGTGGCGTTCATCTCTACGCGCGCAGACTTTTCCCGCTTCGTATGTCCCCCGTGTTCCCTCCCGCACCGGAGTCGCGATGAATCCCACCGGATCCCTGTCCCGCCGTACGGCGCTGGCGTCCCTCGCCGGGGCGGCGCTGGCCACGACCGCGGCGTTCCCGGCGTCGGCGTCCGAGCGGCACGGCCGCCGGTCCGTGCGCTTCGCCACCTTCAACGCCTCCCTGAACCGCGGCACGCAGGGCGCGCTGATCAACGACCTGTCCACGCCGGACAACGTCCAGGCGCGCAATGTCGCCGAGACCATCCAGCGGGTCGACCCGGACGTCCTGCTGATCAACGAGTTCGACCACGACGAGCAGGGCACCGCGGTCCGGCTGTTCCTGCGCAACTACCTGGCCGTCGGACAGGGCGGCGCCGAGCCGGTCCGCTTCCCGTACCACTTCACCGCCCCGGTGAACACGGGCGTCGCCACCGGCGTGGACCTCGACGGCAGGAACGGCGCGGTCACGACCCCCGGCTCGGACGCGTACGGCCAGGACGCCTACGGGTACGGCTGGTTCCCGGGCCAGTACGGCATGGTCGTACTGTCGAAGTTCCCGCTCGACACGCGCGCGGTGCGCACCTTCCAGCGTTTCCTGTGGAAGGACATGCCCGGGCACCTCATGCCGCCCGGCTACTACAGCGCCGAGGCCCGCGCGATCCTGCGGCTGTCGTCGAAGAGCCACTGGGACGTGCCGGTGTGCATCGGGCACGACACCGTGCACTTCCTGGTCTCCCACCCGACACCGCCCACCTTCGACGGCACCGAGGACCGCAACGGCCGGCGCAACCACGACGAGATCCGGCTGTGGGCCGACTACGTCGGCGGGCGCCGGCGCAGCTCCTACCTGTACGACGACAAGGGCCGCCGGGGCGGGCTGCGTCCGGGGGCACGGTTCGTGATCGCGGGTGACAACAACGCCGATCCGTACGACGGCGACAGCTACGACCACGCCATCGAGCAGTTGCTGGGCCATCCCGCGGTGAACCTCCCGGCCACCCCGCCGGCCAGCGCGGGCGGCGTGGAGGCGGCGAGACTCCAGGGCGGCGCCAACACCTCCCACCGCGGCGACCCCGCGTACGACACGTCCGACTTCGG
This sequence comes from Streptomyces sp. Y7, assembly GCF_043195415.1. Lineage (NCBI taxonomy): Bacteria > Bacillati > Actinomycetota > Actinomycetes > Kitasatosporales > Streptomycetaceae > Streptomyces > Streptomyces sp. Y7. The sequence goes on along the minus strand of NZ_JBIDDQ010000005.1, from coordinate 387,321 downwards.
CGACACGGCTCCCGGCAACCTGCGGGTGGACTACGTCCTGCCGTCCAAGGGCCTGACCCCGGTGTCGAACGGCGTCTTCTGGCCCACGTCCGACGACCCCCTGTACCGGCTGGTGGGCAACGGGACGACGGTGCCGACCTCCGACCACCGGATGGTGTGGCAGGACGTGCGGGTGCGCTGAGCGGCTGGGCGGGCATCGGGTGGGCCGTGACCCGCCCGACGCCCCTCGCCGACGAGTCCGTCTGTCGGTCTTCGCCGCCATGCGTCACCTTGGTCACATGACCTCCGTCCCCGATGTCTTCGACCCGCGGCAGTACGCCCTCGGCGTGCCCTACGACGCCTACCGCGTCCTGCGCGAGCACCACCCCGTGGCCCGGCAGGACGAGCACGAGGTGCTGGGCTGGCCGGCCGGGCCCGGCTTCTGGGCGGTGACCCGGCACGCGGACGTCGTGCGGGTGCTCAAGGACTCGGTGACGTACTCCTCACACCTCGGCGCGACCCAGATCCGCGATCCCGACCCGGCCGATCTGCCGTTCATCCGGCGCATGATGCTCAATCAGGACCCGCCGGGTCACGGGAGGCTGCGACGGCTGGTGAGCAGGGCGTTCACCCCGGGCCGCGTCGACCGTTTCGTGCGGGTGGCGGAGGACCGGGCCCGCACGCTCCTGGCGCGCGCCCTGGACACGGCCCGCGCGACGGACGGCACCGTGGACCTCGTCGACGCCGTGACCGACGACTACGCCCTGCTCAACCTGGCCGACCTGCTGGGCGTGCCGGAGGCCGACCGCAAGCTGCTGCTGCACTGGACACAGCGGGTCATCGGATACCAGGACCCCGACGAGGCCGGCCCGCACGTGCTGGACGACCGGGGCGAGCCGGTCAACCCACGGTCCCCCGCGATGCTGCGGGACATGTTCGCGTACGCCCGCCAACTGGCCTCGCACAAGCGGCGGTTCCCCGACGACGACGTCATGACGACCCTCGCTCACGACGCCGAACTCGCCGAGGCCGAGCTGGAGATGTTCTTCTTCCTGCTCACCGTCGCGGGCAACGACACCGTCCGCAGTGCGGCACCGGGCGGTCTTCTGGCCCTGGCCGAGCACCCGCGGTCGTACGAACGGCTCAGGTCCGGTGAGATCGAACTGCGCTCGGCCGTCGACGAGTTGCTGCGCTGGCATCCACCGGTGCTCACCTTCCGACGCACCGCCGCCGAGGACACCCAGCTCGCCGGCCGGCGGATCCCCGCGGGTGACAAGGTGGTCGTCTTCCACGCCTCCGCCAACCGCGACGCACGGGTCTTCACCGACCCGGACCGGCTGGACCTGACCCGCGCGCCCAACCCGCATGTGTCCTTCGGTGACGGTCCGCACGTCTGCCTGGGCGCGCACTTCGCCCGGCTCCAGCTGAGGGTCCTCTACCGGGAGACCCTGCGGGCCCTGCCCGCGCTGCGCCCGGCGGGACGGCCCGAGCGGCTGGTGTCGAACTTCATCAACGGCATCAAGTCACTTCCGACGCACATCGCTTGAGCCGAGCGGGACGGTCACGTCCGCACCTGGATCAGCGCGTGCGTGCCGCCGGTCCGCCACTTCTGGCCCTCGGCCGCCACCAGCGCCGCCTCCGTGCGGGCGGACAGGCCGGTGATCACGTCGGACTTCAGGGTGCGCAGGGCGGCGACAGGACCGGGGAAGTACGCGGTGACCTCGGCGAACGGCGTCGTCGGCGGCCACAGCCGGTCGCCGACGAGGCGGCGGTAGTTCAGGTCGCCCTTGAGGAGGGTGACGGTGGCGGCGCCGAACTCCTCACGCAGGTCGCCGGGCATCTCCGCGTACGGCAGCGGGCCGCCGGAGAAGGGGTGGGCGCGCACGGCGAGACGGCCGTCCGTCAGCGCCGTCCAGAGCGTGCGCCCGTACGTCGCCGCCGCACCCGGTGCCGCCGTGAGCCGTCGCAAGGCGTCGAGCACGTCGGTGTGCGTGGCGTCGGAGACGTAGTAGGGGTACGGCTTGACGTGCAGCACGGCCCGCGCGACGCGGCCCTGGGTGAGGAGGTGGGCGATGAGGAGCAGGTCGGGGACGAGTTCACGGCCTGCGTTGTCGGCGATCAGGCACAGCGTGGCGGCGCCGGAGGGCGGGAGCAGGGACCACAGGGCGGCACTGTCGTCGGCCACCAGCGGCGGGGTGTCGGAAGAGGTCTCGCCGTGGGCCGCGGACAGCCGGAAGCCGAGGTCGGCGCGGTTGCCCCACAGCGATCCGTGCAGCAGCGCACGGTCCCGCTCGTCGGCGGGCAGGTCGGCGAGGGCGTCGAGGGCGGCCAGTTCCTCGTCCGTCTCCTGGGCGTCGAGTTCGGCCAGCTTGGAGGGCCGGAAGGGGTCGATGCCGTGCCAGGGACCGGGCGTGAAGTAGCCCACCGCTTCGAGGAGTTGGCGGTAGAAGTAGCTTTCCGACCACAGCCACGGCACATCGAACCAGGACCGGCCGGCGTAGCGTTCCGCGCCCCAGGCCGTCCAGCGGTCCCGGTCGTGCGCGTCGGCGGGAAGCGGCTCGATCGCCCCCTCGGTGCAGCCGGCGAGCAGCGCGTCCAGCGCGCGGTGCCGCTCGGGGTCGTACGGGAAGGACTCCCGTACCTGTCGGATGATCGCCGGGTGCCGCTCGGCGAGCACGCTGTGCGGGAACGAGCCGGGTTCGTTCCCGAGGAGCACGGGCGGGGCGTCGGACCTCTGGGGCATGCGCTCACCGTATCGCCCGTGTCATACGGCTTTGATCTCCCGCTCCAGCTGTGTCGCGAGGGCGAGATAGCGTGCCCGGCGGGGCACCGGGACCAGACCGCGGATCATGATGTGCCACATCTCGGCCACCCTGCGCGGCTGGCGCGCGACGGGTTCGAGGGAGCGGCCGACGACGCGGGTGCCGACGAAGAAGCAGACCAGCGCGTGGGCCGCGGCCTCCGCGTCGACGTCCGGGTGGATGTCGGACTCCCTGGCGGCGCCGGTGAGTCTGCGCGTCGTGATGTCCAGCAGTTCCGCGAACGGGTGCCGCAGGGGCGGCCGTATCACCACTCCCCCGGTGGCCAGGCGTAGCCCCGCCCGGGTGATCGGGCCCTCGACGGCGAGGCGGGTGATGCCGAACGTCGTGCGCATCAGCGCCTCAAGCGAGGTGTGGCCCCGGGCGTCCATCTCGCTCGCCACCTGACGGGACGCCCTGGACTGGAGCTCCATGATCGCCTGTGCCAGGTCCTCCTTGGCCGCGAAGTGGAAGTACAGCGCCCCCTTGGTGACTTGAGCCTGCTCGACGATGTCGCTCAGGCTGGTCGACTCATAGCCGTTGCGGTCGAACAGTTCCGCGGCGGCGGTGAGGATCGTGGTGCGGGTCTGTTCGGCGCGTAACTGCCTCGCCATCGGCTGGCTCTCCTGGGAACGGGAAAAGAACGGGTCATGCCGTTTGTTTCTTACTCCCTGTACAAGATAACTCACCCGTCGACAGTGGCCACCTCGCACTCGAAGACCGTCGTCTCCCCTTGCCTTCCCCGGACTTGTATATCCGTGCCGCCCGCTCCCGCCCTGTCGAACGCCTCTATCCATGCGGGCAGGTCGAGTTCGGTGTACTGGTGGAAGACGGCACGGAACGCGACCGGCGTGCGAGGCCCGCCCGCCGTCCGGGCGCGCACTGCCTGGCGCGTGGCCTCCAGCAGCAGCATGCCGGGAACATGGTCGAGCGGATGATCGAAGAAAACAGCATGTGCGGTATCGACACGCAGCCGCCAGCGGTCGGGGTGGCCGGAGCGGGCGAGGACGACGTCCCCGGGCCGGGCGCGGTCCACGGCGGCGGGCGGCAGACCTGGCGGTGCGGGCAGTGCCGACACGGTGCCGGCGGTACGGCCGCCGCGCAGCCGGCGGTACGCGGCCGCGCTGGTCCAGGTCGCGGCCAGCTCGGCGGTGGCGACGGGCTCGCCGTCGAGACGTATCTCGGCCTCGTAGCGGAATCCGGCCGGGCGGGCGCCGCGGTGGTCGAGGTCGGTGACGGTCAGATGCAGGACCGGCTCGGCGGGCGCGGTGCCGACGGCCAACCGCTCGTCGCACACTCCGATCCGCGCCTCCTTGAGCACGAACTGATGACCCAGCGGCACGTCGTAGGCGGCGTGGGCGAGGAGGGTGCCGGCCTGGCGGGCGGTCTCCGCGAGGAGCAGGGGCTCATAGGCCGAACCGTCGGACGACACGTGTAACTGATGGGTCCGGGGCCACTCGGCGAAGACCGTGAATCGGCCGGAACCTTCGCTGGTCATCCCGGTGAGAAACGTTTCCGCCGTCGAGGCGCGGTGCACCAACTGGCGGGGTACGGTGGCGGTCAGGCCTTCCGGCGCCTCAGGGGTTGCGGCGAACGGGGTCGCGGCGAGCCGGCGCGGATCAGACATGTGCCCTCCTTGGGTCCCCCGTATGTGCCATGGCAGACGGCGAGGTGCCCTTAGCCGCGAGCGTTACAGTACGAGCCGACCGGTTTGTTTTCAATGCGGCCTGGGGTCGCTCAGCCGTGCCCGAACTGCTCCGGCGCACGCCGGGCGCACCGACCGAATCCGGCGCAGCCGGACACACGGAGGGGCGGATATGGCGAGGCAGGAGCGCGCCATCAGAACACGGAGGGTGATCCTGGAAGCCGCGGGCGCGGTCTTCGACGAGCACGGCTACACCGCGACGACCATCGCGATGGTCCTGGAACGGGCCGAAGTGACCAAGGGCGCCCTGTACTTCCACTTCCCCTCGAAGGAGTCCCTCGCCCAGGCCGTGCTGAACGAGCAGGTCCCGGGCGGCGCGGTGCCGCCGCAGCCCTGCAAGCTCCAGGAACTCGTCGACATCACCTTCGTGTTCGGGCAGCGACTGCGCAACGACTCCCTGCTCAAGGGCAGTGTGCGGCTCGCGGTGGACCAGAGCGCGCCGCCCGGCGCCGACCACTCGGGTCCGTTCCGTCAGTGGGCGGACCATCTTGTCGTGGTGCTCGAACAGGCGCGTGTCCAGGGTGAGTTGCTGCCCACCGTGGAGCCGAGGCAGACGGTGGAGCTGCTGGTCGGGGCCTTCGCGGGCCTGCAGTTGATGTCCCGTGCCCTGACCGATCGGGCCGATCTGGCGGAGCGGATCTCGGTGCTGTGGGGGCACCTTTTGCCGAGCGTAGCGGTGCCGGGGCTGCTGACCGGCATCGACCGCAGTCCCGACCGCGGCGTGCGCGTGCTGGCCGGCATCGAGGAGACCGACGACGAGGCGGAGCTGGACCTGTCCCGTAGCTGAGCGTGCACGGGACCTACCGGAGCGGCTGTTTCCGTCGGCCGTGCCGCCACGAGATGTGGCGGGCCGGCCGATGCCCCATCCGCATCGGCCGGCCCGCCCGTTCGAGGTGCGCGCCCGCTCGGGGCACGCGGTCAGTCACCGCTCAGAAGGTCAGCTTCCAGCTGTTGACCCGGCCCGTGTCCTGGGCCGCGGTGTCCTGGACGCGGAGCTTCCAGGTGCCGTTGGCCGCCTCGCCGGAGGCGTTGACCGTGTAGGTGGCGATGACGTTGTCCGCGGAGTCCGAGGAGCTGGCGGACTTCAGGCGGTACGTCGAACCGTCCGGGGCCACCAGGTCGATGACCAGGTCACCACGGTAGGTGTGGGTGATGTCGACACCGACCTGGAGGGCCGAGGGGGCGTTGCCGCTGCGGCCGCTGACGGTGATCGGGGACTCGATGGCGGAGCCGTTGTCCGGGATGGAGACCGCGGAGGTGCTGGTGAAGGTGGTGCCCCCCGTGGAGCCGCCGGACCCGCTCACCGCCTGCACCGTCTTCGCCGCGTCCGCGAGGCCCGCACCGCAGCCGCCCGAGCAAGTACCGGGAAGAGCACGCGAGTTGGTCTTGATCGCGGACTCGATCTGGGCCGGGGTGAGTGCCGGGTTCGCCGACTTCATCAGCGCGGCCAGGCCCGCGACGTGCGGGGAGGCCATGCTGGTGCCCTGGTAGTAGTCGTAGCTCTCGGAGGACGGGCCCTGCGCGCCGGAGTTCAGCGTGGACAGGATGCCGTTGGCCGTGACGGAGTTGGTCTCGCCGCCGGGCGCGGCGATGTCGACGACCGTGCCGTAGTTGGAGTAGTAGGAGCGGTTCCCCTGGCGGTCGGTGGCCGCCACGCTGATGACGTTGCTGCAGCTGGCCGGCGAGTAGCCCGAGGCGTTGGCGTTGCTGTTGCCCGCCGCGACGACGACCGTGGTGCCGCGGTTCACCGCGGCGTTGATGGCGCTCTGGGTCGCGGTCGAGCAGGCACCGCCGCCGCCCAGGCTCATGTTGATGACCTTGGCGACGTTGGCGTTGGCCGGGACACCGGAGACCGTGCCGCCGGACGCCCAGGTGATGGCGTCGATGATGTCGGAGTCGTAGCCGCCGCACTTGCCGAGCACCCGCAGCGGGGAGACCTTCGCGCCGTACGCGATGCCCGCGACGCCCTTGCCGTTGTTGGTGACGGCGGCGATGGTGCCCGCGACGTGGGTGCCGTGCCACGAGGAGTCGTAGGCCGGGTCGCCGGACGCGCACTCGTTCGCGGCGGTCCAGTCGCCCGGGTCGGCCGGGTTGCTGTCGCGGCCGTTGCCGTCGTTGCCGACCGTGGCGTCGGAGATGAAGTCGTAGCCCGCGACGATGTTGGCGCCGAGGTCGGAGTGGGTGACGTAGCCGGTGTCGATGACGGCGACGGTCACGCCGCTGCCGGTGGCGACGTCCCAGGCACCCGGCACGTTCATGCCCGCGGTGGACTCGAAGAGGTCCCACTGCTTGCCGTACTCGGTGTCGTTGGGGGTGGCGAGCGGCTTGTTCAGCCGGTCCGGCACGACATAGGCGACCTGCGGGTCGGCCCGGTACTCGGCGACGACGTCGGCGACGTCCGTCCTGGTCAGGTTCTCGCCGAGGTCGACGAGGGCGGCGCCGGAGCCGAGGCGGCGCTGGAAGTCGAGGTTCTCGCCCGCCTCCTTGCCCTTGGCGGCGGCGTCGGTCTCGGCGGCCTTGTTCGACTTGGCCTCGGCGGCGCCGGACTTGTAGCCGACGATGAGGCGCTCGGCCGGGGTGCCGGGGGCGGCCTCGGCCTGGGCCGCGGGGACGGCGGCCTCCTGGGTGGGGGAATCCTGGGCCACGGCGGCCGAGGTGGTGGCGGCCGTGAAGAGCGCGGCGGAGACCGCGGCGACGGATATCAGCTTCCGTCTGAGGGAGGTGGAGGTACGCAAGGGGAGTGCCTTTCGTGGCCGGCCGTACTCCGGGCAGCGCGGAGTGGCGGACTTTTTCGCTTCGTCCTCGAAGCGGCGGGGGGCAGTTCGAAAGTGCGAAAGTGCGGGGGCGTGGCGGCCGGCCTGGCGCGAGCTGCGACCCGTTCGGGGTTACCTGTGGGTCGGCTGTGGTCGAACGATAGGCAAAGAGAAGGTCATCGGGATACAGGGGAAACCCTCGATCCGGCCGGAAACCCACCCTCTGCGTCGGCTGGTTGACCGGTATGGGGCGGCTCCGTCCGGTTCGTCGCGCACTGAACGCGCCGGGCCGGTTTCCCGTACTCCCCGAGGACCCTGCCCTGCCGGCCGAGGAGACGTTCCGGATGTCCCGGATGCCCTGGATGAGATCGCACTGCCCCGCTCTGACGGCCGCCGCCGTCACGCCGTTGCTGCTCACGGTGTGGGCCGCGGGCCCGGCACACGCGCACGGCGCACCGACGGATCCGGTCAGCCGGGTGTACGCCTGCTCACCGGACGGCGGCAGCGCGTCCGGATCGGCGGCGTGCCGGGCCGCGGTGGCGTCGAACGGCGGGCCCTTCACGGCCTGGGACAATCTGCGGATCGCCGGCGTGAACGGCCGTGACCGGCAGGTCGTCCCCGACGGGAAGCTGTGCAGCGGAGGGCTGCCCGCCTACCGGGGTCTCGATCTGGCCCGCGCCGACTGGCCGTCGACCCGGCTGAGCCCGGGCGCCTCGCTGACCATGCGGTACGTGTCCACGATCCCGCACACCGGGACCTTCAAGCTCTACCTCACCGAGCCGGGCTACGATCCGACGAAGCCGCTGACCTGGTCCGACCTGCCGGACCGGCCGTTCGCTCAGGTGCGGGACCCGGCACTGACGGACGGCGCGTACCGGCTCACGGCGAAGCTGCCGTCCGACCGCTCCGGGCGGCATGTGCTGTTCACGATCTGGCAGAACAGCAGCACGCCGGACACGTACTACTCGTGCTCGGACGTCGTGTTCCCGGCCGGCGGGAGCGGCGCGGACAAGGATGCGGCCACGGCCGGCGCGGCGGGCGACAACGGCCCCACCACCGCCGCCCCTTCGCCGACCGCCGAGCCGCGCGCGAGGGAGCGGCGTACGGCGAGTCCCTCTCCCACGGCTGCCACGCCCACCGGCGCCGGGACCCCGCGCACGCGGGGCGACAGCACCCCGGTGGCGTCCACCGGGGCCGCCGGCACCGGGCCGTCGACGCCGTTGCTGGCGGGCGGCGCCGCCGCGGTGCTGGTGCTCACCGGGGGCGCCGCCCTGGCGCTGCGGTTGCGCCGGAGGTGAACTCCGTTGCGGTTGGCGGTGGCTGGTGGCGTCAGTTGACGTAGACCGCCTCGCCGCTGCCGGTCACCGGGGCGTACTTCGCGGTGAAGTAGCCGTTGGCGAAGCACAGGGACGAGCCGGAGACCTTGGCGAACGGCGCGCTGCTGAAGTTGATGGTGTTGTCGGCGTTGCTCGCCGTGCCGGCCAGGCTGGGTGCCTGGTAGACGCAGTTGATGCTGCCCAGCAGGGTGCGCAGGACGACCGTGGTCTGGATGGTGGAGCCCGCGGCGGGCGTGACGGTGACGCTGCCGTCGGAGCCCACGGCGGAGCTGTACGGCAGGTTGTTGACCGTGATGCTGGTGACGCCGAGCACGCCGACCACGTTGGTGGTGCAGCTGGCGGCGTTGAAGGTGTGTGCGGAGACGGACTCCGTCGCGGTGCCGGGTGCGCTCGGGTTGTCCGTCACGGTGGCCGTGAACTGCGACGACGTGCAGGAGATGCCGCTCGTACCGGTCGCGCTGGAGTAGAAGGTGGCGGCGGTGCCGCTCGCCAGCGGGGCGGTCAGGACCTCGCCGGCCGCGACCGCCGTGCCCCCGACGGAGCCGGTGGTCAGGACGGCGCCGTCGGCCGCGGACGCGGGGCCGGCGAAGGGGAGGGTGAGGGCCGCGACGGTGCCTGCAAGGGTGAGGAGGGTGCGCGTGCGCATGGGGGTGTACCTCGTCTTTCGTTGCGGGGGTGTGCCCTGAGCGCCTGAGGCCTCAGGGGGTTCTGGGGGGCGGAGGCGGGCGATGGGGTGCCGGGCCCCTGTCCGCCGGCGCCGGTCCGTGACGCCTTCTCCGTACGGCACGGACCGGCGACGGCTGCCCGCCGGCGGCCGGCCGGAGCCCGTGGGGAGGGCTCCGGCCGGTACCGGGCGGGGGGTGCGGCCGCCACGGGCCGAGGGGGGAAGCGACCGTGACGGCGCTGTGGAGTGATCGCGCGAAAAGGAAATGTGAAGGACATCAGGTCCGGGAACGCGGGCAGAGGCCACGCGGAGGCGGATCCGGCGCCACGGATCCAGGGGGAGTCAGGGAGAGTTGTAGACCTGAGGGTCGGTCAACGTCAAGGCATCACAAGGGAGTTGCCGTGATCGACGTGACTTTTCGAGGTCGCCGGCCGCCCATGACCCACAGGTGACGCACAACCGACACTCTTTTTACACAACTTCCTTGACCCTCAGGTGTAACCACCGGTAACTTCCGGGCTTGGCTACTGCGGAGTACGAGAAAGCCCTTGCATCCGCCGGGAGTTGCGAGGAGACGTGCGCCGTGGGCGCTGTCCGCGCCAGGACAACGTGCCACTGATGCCCTACCCGCACTTTTTCTGCACCTGGGAGCAGTTATGGCCTCGTCCCCGGACGTCACCCCGTCCGCCGGAAACACCCCCGAGAACCCGGAAAGCGGTTCCGTGCCCGAAGCGTCCGCGCATCCCGACGGCCCCGCGAGACGCGGGCGGGTCCGGGCGCGCCGCGCCGCCGTGATGGCCGTACCGGCCACCCTGGTCGCCGGTGCGCTCGCCGTCCTCACCGCCGAGGGCGCGCTGGGCGTTCAGTTCGCCATCTCCGGCATGCCCTTCACGGTCACCGCCACCGAGCTCAACGGCACCGGCTTCGAGCAGTTCGGCGGCCTCGACACCATGGCGCCGGGCAGCCCCAACGAGGGGGACACCGGCGGTCAGGTCCTGGTCGTCACATCCGCCATCAAGAACGCGACGCTCACGAAGCTGTGTCAGAGCGTCGACCTCGGCGGCACGAACCTGCTGATCACCGCGGGCAGTGGAGCGGAGAAGGTGAGCGCGACCGATCTGACCACCGACTCCACCGAACTGTCGGGCGACGCGGCGTTCGACAACATCGAGATCGGCAACGACGCGAGCACCCTGACCAAGGCCGGCGTGAAGGGTCCGATCGGTGTCTTCAGCCAGCAGGCCGACACCGTGCGCATCGCCAATCTGCGCCAGACCAACTACGCCACCACGGCAGGGGTGTTCAAGCTCCCCGGTCTGAAGCTCCGCTTCAGCAGCACGGGGTGCTGATGAGCGGCCCGGTTGGATTCCGGTCGGCCTTCCGTCGCTGGCGGGCCGACCGGCCGTTCTGGGGCGGGCTGCTGCTCGCCCTGGGCGGGGCGTGGATCCTGCTCACGATGAAGGCCTCGCTGAAGGTCGTCCTGCATGTCGGCATGCAGGGCCTGGCGGGGTATCTGCTGCCGGCGCTGATGGTGCTGCTGGGGCTGCTGACCGTGTTCAACCCGGCGCAGCGGCTCTTCTACTCGATCACCGGGATCCTGGTCACCCTGGGCACCTGGCTCACCTCGAACCTGGGCGGGTTCTTCGTGGGCCTGCTGCTGGGCGCGGTGGGCAGCTGCCTCGCGTTCGGGTGGCTGCCGGATCAGGAGCCGCGGCGCGGTCGGCGACAGCGCCGGAAGGAAGCGGCGGCAGCACCGTAGGGCCGGGCCGTGTCGGGCGGCTGCGGGTGCGTGGGGGCCCGGTCGCGCCCGCGCGACGCAGCCGCACATTGATGCGGCCCCGCGCCCCTACTAGGTTGGCCGGGTGAACGCCAACTTCCAGGCGTGCATGCGCAATTGATGATGCCGCAGCCCCAGGAGGCACTCATGCCCGCCGAGGACATCGACACCGGTGACCCCCATTCCGCCCGGATCTACGACTACATCATCGGCGGCAAGGACCACTACCCGGCCGATCGGGAGGCCGGGGAGGCGATGGTGCGTGAGTGGCCCGCGTTGCCCGTCCACATGCGGGCCAACCGTGACTTCATGAACCGGGCCGTGCGCTATCTCGCCGAGGAGGCGGGGATACGGCAGTTCCTGGACGTCGGCACCGGGATACCCACCTCGCCCAACATCCATGAGATCGCCCAGGCGGCCGCCCCCGGGGCACGGGTCGTGTACGTCGACAACGATCCGCTCGTACTGACTCTTGCCAAGGGGCTGTTGTCCGGTACCGCCGAGGGCGCGACGGCGTACATCGAGGCCGACATGCGCGATCCGGCGGGCATTCTCGACGCCCCCGCGTTCCGCGACACCCTCGATCTCGGCCGGCCGGTCGCGCTCACGGTGATCGCGATCGTGCACTTCATGCTGGACGAGCACGACGCGGTCGGCATCGTGCGCCGGCTCCTCGAACCGCTGCCGGCCGGCAGCTACCTCGCGATGTCCGTCGGCACGGCCGAGTTCGCGCCCGACGAGGTCGGCCGGGTGGCCCGGGAGTACGCGGCGCGGGGCATGCCGATGCGGCTGCGCACCCGCGAGGAGGCGGCGGCCTTCTTCACCGGTCTGGACCTCGTCGAGCCGGGCGTCGTCCAGGTCCACAAGTGGCGCCCGGACGGCACGGGCACCGAGGTGATCCGGGACGAGGACATCGCGATGTACGGGGCGGTGGCCCGCAAACCGGGTTGACGGGTTTGCGGACGCAAGCGATACGGGCGGCCCAGGTTCCGCTTCGCCCTCCCGCCAGCGTTCATCACGAAGTGGCAGCAACGACTTACACGGTGTGGTTGCACACTTGACTGCCGATGGTCACACGCGATTGGCTCCGCCACAGCGAGAGTTCACCCGGTCGGCGAACCTCCCGTTCGGAGCCGGCCGTTCTCCCGTTCGTTCCCCCGGCTCGGCCGCACAGCGAGGTGCCGCACCCTCATGAAGACTCCACCCCCCTCCCCCGCCCGCGTCCGCGTCGCAGCCCTCCCGGCCGCCGCCTGTCTGCTGCTGGCGGGCTGCTCCGCCGTCGGCGGGACCGACGACGCGTCCGGCGCGGAGACGGCCGGCGGCGCACGGTTGAAGATCACCCTGATCACGCACGGCGGCGAGGGCGACGCCTTCTGGGAGCTGGTGCAGAAGGGTGCGCAGGTGGCGGCCGCCAAGGACAACGTCGAGCTGACCTACGCGGGCGACGCCGACCCGGCCGGCCAGGCCGAGTTGATGCGGGACGCGATCCGGCAGAAGGTCGACGGGATCGCGGTGACGCTCGCCAAGCCGACGGCGATGGCGGGCCCGGTCGCCCAGGCCCGGGCGGCCGGCATACCCGTGATCGGCCTCAACTCAGGTATAGACGAGTGGAAGTCCGCGGGGCTCCTCGAGTACTTCGGCCAGGACGAGAGCGTCGCGGGCCGCGCCGTCGGCGACAAACTGGACGACCTCAAGGCCAAGCACGCGCTGTGCGTGATCCACGAGCGTGGCAACGTTGCCCTGGAGGCCCGCTGCGCGGGCGTGAAGAAGGCGTTCGGCGGCGAGACGGAGAACCTCTACGTGGACGGCACCGACATGGACGCGGTGACGGCGGCCGTCGGCGCCCGGCTGACGCAGAACCCGGACATCGACGAAGTCGTCATGAACGGCGCGCAGTTCGCGCTGGCGGCGGTCAAGTCGGTCGACCAGTCCCGCTCGAAGGCCCACGTCGCCACCTTCGACCTCAACAAGGACCTGGTCAAGGCGGTCCAGGACGGGGACGTGCAGTTCGCGGTGGATCAACAGCCCTACCTCCAGGGCTATCTCGCGGTCGACTCGCTCTGGCTCTACCGCACCAACGGCAACACCCTCGGCGGCGGCGAGGCACCGGTGCTCACCGGACCCGCCTTCGTCACGAAGGCGAACGTCGCCTCCGTCGCGAGGTTCGCCGACAACGGAACCCGCTGAGCGGACAGTTCCCGCTACGGTGTCGCCAAAGATTGGGTCCCGCATGACGCGTACGCTCACTTGTACGGATAGCATCCTGCGCACCCCTTGTGACGTGCCGGACACGCGGTCACCCCTGGCGTTCGTCCTGTCGTCCCCCCGTTCCCCCGCGCTGACCCCGCCCGCCCTCCGCTGATCGCCCTAGGACGACAATGTCTCCACGGACAGGTCCCCGGCGCCGCCTCGGCTCCATCCGTCTCTCCCTGATCCTGCTGGCGCTGGTGCCCAGTGTCACGCTCGCCGCCATCTGGAGCGTGACGACGATCCAGATGTTCTCGGAGGGCCTGGGGCTGCGATCGCAGGCCGGGCTGAGCAAGTCGACGGGGGCCATGGGCACCGAGGCCACGCTCGCGCTGCAGCGGGAGCGCAGCTTCTCGGCCGTATGGCTCGCCACACGGCAGGACGCGGCCCGCACGGGGCTGGACGAGCAACGCGGCAGGACCGACAAGGCGGTCGCCAAGCTCCTCGCGCAGTCGGACGAGATCCAGCGGGCGCCCGCCCGCGTGAAGGACCGGCTGTACTCGGTCGTCGCGTCCGTGAGCAGCCTGGAGTACTACCGGGGCCAGGTGGACAACCCCTCCGACATCTCCGCCGTACAGGCGCTGGGCCAGTACACGTCGATCATCGACGACCAGATCCACGCCTTCCAGGAGCTCTCCCAGGTCGACGACGGCGACCTCACCTCGCAGGCCGGCCCGCTCGTCTCGCTGGAGCACGCGGCGGAACTGATGTCCCGGGAGGACGCGCTGCTGACGCTGGCGTCGCCGACGCGACGGATGGACGAGAAGGAGTGGACCGAGTTCGCGGAGCTGGTGAACACCCGGCGCTGGCTCGTCGACGACCAGATCCTGCCCTCGCTCACCGGGGCCGCGAAGGCGGAGACGGAGCGGATCCTCGCCGGTGAGCAGTGGCGGACCCTGGAGCGGGTCGAGGACCGGGTGCTCGCGGCGCGCGCGACGGCGGGCAAGGACGGGACCATCGCCGTCCCGGACTCCCAGAAGGAGTGGCGGGCCGCGCTGACCGGGGTCACCGAGGAGTACTCGGTGCTGATCCAGCAGCAGACGACCGGACTGCTCCAGCGCAGCGGCGACGAGGCGCGCGGACTGCTGATCAAGGCCGCGTCGCTGAGCGCGGGCGGACTGATCGCGCTGCTGCTGTGCGTGGGGATGTCGTGGCGGATCACCCGCTCGCTGTTCCGGCGGCTGCGCGGCCTGCGGGAGGCCACGCTGGGTCTCGCCCAGGAACGGCTGCCCGACGTGGTGGCCCGGCTGGAGCGGGGCGAGAAGGTCGACGTGGAGCTCGCGACGCCGCCGCTGGACTACGGCCGCGACGAACTCGGGCAGGTGGCCCAGGCGTTCAACACCGCGCAGCGCACCGCCGTGCACACCGCCGTCGAACTCGCCGACACCCGGCGCGGCTTCCAGAAGATCATCCTGGGCATCGCCCGGCAGAGCCAGAACCTGGTCAACCTCCAGCTCACCAAGCTGGACGCGCTGGAGCGCACGCATCAGGACCCCGAGGTCCTCAAGGGTCTGTACGAACTGGACTCCACCGCGAGCCAGCTGCGCCGCTACGAGGAGAACCTCGTCATCATCAGCGGTGAGCGGCCCGGCCGCAGCTGGACGGAGCCGGTCGCGCTGATCGACATCCTGCGCAGCGCGGTCGGCGAGGTCGCCGAGTACCGGCGGGTGGAGGTGCACACCGACGAGGAGGTGCATCTCGCGCCGCCCGCGGTGGCCGACGTCATCCATCTGCTGGCCGAGCTCATCGAGAACGCCACGCTCTACTCCCCCGCCCCGGCGCCGGTCGGCGTACGGGCCGCGATGGTCGCCAAGGGGCTGGCCGTGGAGGTCGAGGACCGCGGCCTCGGCATGTCCGAGGAGGAGTACGCGGCGTTCAACGCCCAGTTGGCCGAGCCGCCGCAGTTCGACGTGGTGGCGCTCGCCGACGACCTCCGGCTCGGCATGTTCGTGATCGCCCAGCTCGCGCGGCGGCACGGCATCACGGTCACCCTGCGCTCCTCCCCGTACGGCGGCACGACGGCGATCGTGCTGATCCCGCACGAGGTCGTGGTGCGCGACCTGCCCGCGGCCGACCTGGACGAGGTGGAGCACGCCGGGGCCGCCGAGCCGGAGGAGCCCGTACGGGATGCCCGGCCGGTCGCACAGGCGCGGCCCGCGACCGCCCCGGCCCCGGAGCCCGGCGCCCGCCGGGACGGCCTCTCGCCGCTGCCGCGCCGGGTGCCGCAGACCAGCCTGGCGGCCGAGCTGCGCGAGGAGTCGGCGCCGGCCGAACCCGACGGCCACGACGAGGACTTCACCGCCGAACAGGCCGCGTCCTCCCTGGCCGGCTTCCAGCGCGGCACGCTCCGGGCCCGTGACGACGCCGGCGACGACGAGACGCCGGACCCGCTCGACCCCGCGGACCACGAGGGCCCTGCCGCCCTCGCCCGGTTCCAGCGCGGCTCGCTGGAGGCCCGCGACGACGACCGCACGCCCGACGCCCCCGGGGCCGCGGACCTTCGGGTCCCGGCCGCGCGCCGCACGCGTGACGACGTCGCCTCCGACGAGCCGGCCTCGGCCGAGTCCGCCGCGGCTCCCACGTCCTCCACCCCGCCCGCCGACCGCTCATGAAGGACACCGCCATGACACGCCCCACCCCAGCCACGGACACCCAGCTCGACCAGTTGCTCAGCGGACTCGTGGAGCGGGTCGCCGACGTCAACCACGCCGTCGTGCTCTCCGAGGACGGCCTGGTGGTGAGCAAGTCCATCGGGTTCCTGCGCGACGACGCCGAGCGGCTGGCCGCGACCGCGTCCGGTCTGATGAGCCTCAGCAAGGGCGTCAGCATGGACTTCCGGGGCGGGCCGGTGCGCCAGGCGCTGATCGAGATGGCCAACAGCTATCTGATCCTCACCTCCGCCGGCCCCGGCGCCCACCTGGTCGTCCTGACCAACCAGGGCGCGGACGTCGGTGTGGTGGCGTACCAGATGAACATGCTGGTGAAGAAGATCGGAGAGCACCTCTCGGCGGCACCGCGGGCCCATGTCGGCCCTGGCGCGTGAGGTGGGCGGAGACGATACGGCGGGCCGGCTGGTCCGTCCGTTCACGCTGACCGGGGGACGGACCCGGCCCAGCCGCACCGACTTCACCCTGATCACGACCGTGACGGCGGTGGATCCGCCGCCGGAACGGGCACCTCGACCACAGCCCGAGCAGGGGCGGATCCTGCGGCGCTGCGCCCGGCCGATCGCCGTGGCGGAGCTCGCGGCCCATCTGGACCTGCCGGTGAGCGTGGTCGCCATCATGCTCTGCGATCTGCTGGAGGCGGGCCTGATCACCGTTCACCCGCCGCATCCCGTCACGCCCCGCACCCCGGACCTGGACCTGTTGCAGAAAGTGAGGGACGGCCTTGGCCGGCTCTGACACCACCGTGGAGGCGGTCGCGCCGCCCGACACGGTCAAGATCCTCATAGCCGGCGGCTTCGGCGTCGGGAAGACGACCATGGTCGGATCGGTGAGCGAGATCGCCCCGCTGCGCACCGAGGAATCGCTGACCATCGCGAGCCTGGGCGTCGACGACCTCGACGGCATCGAGCAGAAGCGCGCCACGACCGTGGCCCTGGACTTCGGCCGTATCACGATCAGCCGGGAGCTGGTGCTGTATCTGTTCGGCACGCCCGGGCAGCAGCGGTTCTGGTTCATGTGGAACGACCTGGCGATCGGCGCGCTCGGGGCCGTCGTCCTGATCGACGTGCGCCGTCCCGAGTCCAGCTTCGCCGCGATCGACTTCTTCGAACGGCGCGAGATCCCGTTCGTCGTCGGCGTCAACGGCTTCCACGGTGAACACCCCTACCCGGCCGAGGAGATCAGGGAGTCCCTCGCGCTGCCGGAGCACGTACGGGTGCTGCTGTGCGACGCGCGGGAGCGCGAGTCCTGCCGGGACGTGCTGATCGCCCTGATCGACCAGCTGATCGCGCAGGCCCGTCAGGCGAACTGATCCGGCGGCCGGTTCGCCGGCGCGACGATCCGGGCCGTGAGGTCCGGGTCGGGCATGGCGGGGTCGAAGGGGAACATCGGCCGGCGGATGCGACGGTGCCCGAGCCGCCGCAGGTCCTGGTCGACACCGCCCGGGGTGAGCGCCATCTTCCAGTCCGCGGCCATGGCGAAGAGCTCGGGCTCCAGATAGCCGATCTTCACGATCACGACGTCGGCCGCGCGCGGGTCCAGGTCCAGCTCGGTGAAGTCGCGTTCGAGGTGGTACGGCTTGCGCAGCCTGGTCAGGATCACCCGCACGCCGCCGACCCGCAGTACGGCCTCCGTCTCCGCGTCCCGGTCGCCGTGCCGCACCGAGTGCACCACGCCGGTCATCGTCAGCGGCCCGGCGTGCCGGTCGTCCACCTCGGCGCCCGCGGTGACCGTGACGGTCGCGCCGGCACCGGCCCGTACCGCCGCGTCGACCGCGGACGGCCCCGGCAGGGAGGCGTAGACGACGACCGGTCCGGCCGGGTCCTTGAACTCGGGTCGGCTCAGTACCTGCCGGAGTCCCCAGGTGACGTCGCCGGCGCCGCCCGCCGTCGGGTTGTCGCCGGTGTCGCTGATGAAGCAGGGGCGGCGGGCTCCGGCGGCGAGGGCCTCGTCGAGGCAGTCGTCGAGGGTGCCCGTGGGAGCGGCGAAGGCGAAGTCGTGCCGGGCGTCCCAGAACCCGCGGGCGAGCCGCTCGGCACCCGTGGTCACGGCCCCCTCGTCGGGGCCGGTGACCACGACCGCGGCCCGGTTGCGGGGCTCGTCGGCCCAGGCGTACCCGACCCAGATCGCGGCGTCGGTCACGCCGTCGGCCGCCTCGGCCTCCGCGACGGCCGCGTACACGCTCCGCGCCGGTTCGATACGGGTGGAGGTCTGCTCGCCGGCCAGCAGCACCGGCACCGGGACCCAGGCCTTGACCGGGCGGGGCGCGCCGCTCGTCACGAGGTCCACCAGGTTGCGGGCGGCCCGTTCCTCGGTCTCCATGACGTCCTCGTGCGGAGCCGTGCGGTAGCAGGTGATCAGGTCGCTGAGGTGGACGAGCGGGCGGGAGACGTTGCCGTGCAGGTCCATGGAGGTCGACACGAGGACGTCCGTGCCGATCACCTCGCGGATCCGGGTGAGCAGGCCGGCCTCGGCGTCGTCGAGTCCCTCGACGGTCATCGCGCCGTGGATGTCGTACCAGAGGCCGTCGATCGGCCCCGACTCCCGCAGCCGGTCGAGGAGTTCGTCGGACAGCTCGGCGTACGCGGCGGCCGTCACGGTGCCGCCGGGCAGGGCCTTGCCCACCAGGGCCCCGCGCCAGTCGGCGGCTTCCCGCAACGGCTCTCCCGGCGCCAGGAACGGGTAGCGGGTGAGGACGTCCGGTCCGCGCAGCGGGTGGAAGGCGGGTGCCTCGGTGCGGGCCGGGGAGAAGGTCGACGACTCGATGCCGAGGCCGGCGATCACGAGGACGGGACGGGGCTGGGGCATGGCTCCTCCAAAGGGCGGACGGGCGGCGGGCGGGGGTGAGAGCGGGTGGGGCGAGCCCGCGTCCGAGGTGGGCGCGGATCAGGGCTGCGGGCCCGCGACCGTGTGCGGGGCGTGGGCGAGGGCCCGCTGGAGCGCGGGCTGCCCCGCGCCGACCGGGCCGGCGGGGGCGCGCCGCCGAGCAGTGCGGACAGTTTGCACGGGGCACGTGCGGAACCCGCAGCGCCGGCGGGCGCGGTGGCGGAAATGCGCCAAGCCTGACCGTGTGATTGACGGGCCTCCCGCACTCTCCTACCTTCTGGTCGGTTCACCGAACTGCGTTCGAAATATCGGTCATTCGGTATCCCGTCAGCCGGCCCGCACCCCCTGGAGAGCGCATGACCCACCCGTCCCGCAGACACGTACTCGGCATGGCAGCGACCGTCCCGCTCGCCGCGACCGGCGCCCTGGCCCTCGGGGCGGGGACCGCGCACGCCGCCGACTCGGCGTACGCGATGGTCTACTTCACCGAGTCCAACACCATGCTGGAGGCGAACTACAACCTCCACCTGGCCGTCAGCACCGACGGCCTGCGGTGGACGCCGCTCAACCAGAACGCCCCCGTCGCCACCCCCACCCTCGGCGCGGGCGGCCTGCGCGACCCGTTCGTCCTGCGCAAGCAGGACGGCACGTTCGTCGTCCTCGCGACCGACCTGAGCGGCACCGACTGGAGCCGGACCAGCGTGTACATCCACGTCTGGGACTCCACCGACCTGCGCACCTTCACCGGCTACCGGCTGCTGAAGCTGCACGACATGACGGGCACGCACAGCTGGGCGCCGGAGGCCTACTGGGACGCGTCCCGCGGCCGGTACGGCATCCTCTACTCGTCGGTGAACAGCAGCGGCCACAACGTCATCATGGTCAGCTACACGACCGACTTCCGTACGACGACGAGTCCGCAGGTCTTCTTCGACCCCGGCTACGACGTCATCGACGGCAACCTCACCGTCGGCGTGAACGGCGTCAACTACCTCTACTTCAAGCGCGAGGGCACCCTCGTCGGCGCCCGCTCGACGAGCCTGAACCCGGGCAGCTTCACCCCGTTCAGCACGGCGGTGAACCACGGCGGCACCGAGGCGCCCACCGTGGTCAAGTCCCTGACGGGCAACAACTGGTACCTCTGGGGAGACACGTACACGCCGAACGGCGTCTTCTACACCTGGTACACGAACGACCTGGCCTCCGGCACCTGGACGCCACTGGACCAGCGGCTCTACACCCAGCCGCTCAACTCCAAGCACTGCGGCATCCACCCGATCACGGCGAGCGAGTACAGCAACCTGATCGCCAAGTGGGGCGCCCCCGCCTGGAACCGCCTGAAGTCCTACAACTACCCGGCGCGCTACCTGCGGCACAGCGGCTTCGCCGGGCGGATCGACGAGTACCCCTTCGACCCGTTCCCCGACTCGCAGTGGAAGCTGGTGCCGGGGCTCGCCGACTCCTCAGGCGTCTCGTTCCAGTCGGTCAACTACCCGGCCCGCTACCTGCGCCACTACGACTACGCCCTGCGCCTGGACGAGAACGACGGCACGTCGACGTTCGCCGCGGACGCGACCTTCCACCGCACGGCCGGGCTCGCGGACGCCTCCTGGGCGTCGTTCCGCTCGTACAACAACCCGACGCGCTACATCAGGCACTCGAACCACGCCCTGCGCATCGACCCGGTCTCCACGGCCACCGAGCGCCAGGACGCGACCTTCCAGGTCGGCTTCTGAACAGCACAGCGGGGTGGTGACGGGCACCCGTCACCACCCCGCGCAAGCTGCCGTGCGTCAGCCGAGGCCGGCCGACTTCAGCCAGGACTTGGCCACGTCGAGCGGGTCCTTGTTCTCCAGCTGGACCTGGGAGTCCAGGTCCAGGAGGGTCTTGGTGTCGAGCTTGGCGGAGACCGCGTCGAGCGCGTCCACGCCCTCCTTCGACAGACCGCTCTTGTAGACGAGCGGGGTGACGTTCGCGAAACCGAAGAGGTTCTTCGGGTCCTTCAGGACGACGAAACCCTCCTTGGTGATCGTCGGGTCGGTCGTGAAGATGTCCGCGGCCTGCACGGTGTTCTTCGTCAGCGCCGCCTGGGTCAGCGGGCCGCCCGCGTCCAGCGCCTTGAACGACTTGAACTTCAGGCCGTACTCGGTCTCCAGGCCCTTCAGGCCCTGGTGCCGGGTCTGGAACTCCGGGGAGCCGCCGATCACCAGGTCGGGGGCGATGTCCTTGAGGTCCTCGAGGCTGGAGTCGGCGGTGAGCTTGTACTTCTTCGCCGTCTCCGCGTTGATGCTGACGGAGTCCTTGTCCTCGGCCGGCGAGGACTCCAGCAGCGTCAGCTTCGCGTCCAGCTTGGCCTTCACCGCCGCGTTGACGGCGTCGGCGGAGTCCTGCTTCGCCTTGGAGTCGAGGTAGGCGAGCAGCGAGCCGTTGTACTCCGGCAGAACGGTGATGGAGCCGTTCTTGAGCAGCCCGTACGTCGTCTCGCGGCTGCCGATGTTGGGCTTGTAGGTGACCTTGATGCCCTTGGCCTTGAGGGCCTCGCCGTAGATGTCGGCGAGCAGGATGGACTCGGCGAAGTTGTTGGAGCCGACGACGACGGTGTCGCCGCTCGCCCCGTCCCCGGCGAGCGGGTCGGACTTGTCGTCGGAGGAGGAACATCCCGCCAGCAGCGCCGCCGTGGCGGCGAGCGCGACCGCGGCCGCGCCGGGATGGTTCCTGAAGGACCTGCTGCGTGAAGCGGTGGAAGTCACGATTCCCGTTCCGGATTCAGGGGACAGAGAGAGCTCTTCCACTGATCCAATCCAGCCGGTTCTCGGTCAGTCAAGACCGGTCAGGTCACCGATTGGCCTCAAAAAACGGAAGGTAACGGGCAGTTGTGCCGCGATGTGAAGGCGGGACGGTTGGGGTGCAGGGGGCTGTAACGGATTCTTGACGTACAGTTCCGGTCACGGCGTTCAAAGGGCGGTACTGTCCCCCGGACAAAACCGGTTCACTTCGAACAACAGCGGTCTCGTGAGACCTCGCGCGCCGTGCGACGCCCACGAAGGAGGCAACTCGGTGTCCACGAACGAGGAGGGCGCACCCCGCCCGCGTCGGGTACGCGGTTTCGCCGACCGCTGGCCCTTCAGACGCAAGCTGAACCTCCTCGTCCGGGTGCCGCTGGCCGTGGTCGCCGTACTGCTGGCCTACCTCATCGCCGATCAGACGGCGCAGTCGCGCGACTCGGCGGACGCCGCCCGGCTGGTGCGCGAGAGCGCCGAGGTCGCCACGCTCGTGGACCGGCTGGCCGCCGAGCACCAGCAGGCGATCCTGCTGTCCGTACGGCACGAGGCCGCCCAGGGCGACGAGCCCTCCGGCGCCGCCTACCGCACCGCGCAGACCATGGTGGACGCCCAGGTCCAGCGGGTGCGCGACGCCTTCGGTGACCGGCTGCCCGAGACGGAGGCCCAGGCCCTCAAGAGCGTGCTGGGCCTGAGCAGCCTGCGGGACACCGTCGAGCAGGGCTATCTGCCGGCCAGCAACATCGACCCGGCCTACACGCACGCCGCGGACGGGCTCATCGACGGTCTGGGCCTGGACCGCAACCCCGACCTCGCCACCACCTTCACCGGCAACACCCTGGACTCGCTGCTGCGCGCGGGCGCCTCCCACAGCGCCTTCGAGACCGGCGTCTTCTCCGCGTCGACCGGTGACTCCAACGCGCTCATCGAGTTCATCGGCGCGATCGGCTCGTACGAGGAGTACACGCATCAGGCCGAACGTTTCGCCAGGTTCGCGACCGACGCGCAGGCCGCGCAGCTCGACGGGATCAAGTACACCGCGGCACAGAGCATCATCAGCCGCCAGTACACCGACCTGCAGATCGACCCCGGCTCCGTGCAGGCCGACTCGCAGGCCGAGATCCGCAGCTCGCTCGCGACGGCGCTGGACTCCTACGGCGCCTACCGCGACCAGGCGAGGACGCGGCTGGCGATCACCACCTCGCTGATCCACCAGCTCGCCGACCAGGCGGAGAGCGCCTCCGACTCGGCGGCCTGGCGCGCGGTGCTGCTGCTCGGTTTCGCCGTGCTGGGCTTCGCCGTCTGGCTGGTCCTCGCGATGCTGGTGCGCCGGTCGGTGGTCCGCCCCGTGCAGGCCCTCACGGGTGCCGCGCGGCAGGTCGCCGACGTCGCCGAGCGGGAGCTGGCCCGGGTCGCCGACGACGACGCCGAGGACGACGGCCCGCCCAGGCTGCGCGAGATGCCGGTGACGGCCCGGGACGAGATCGGCGAACTCGCCGAGGCGTTCAACCAGGTGCAGACCACGGCCGCCGCGCTGCTGGAGCGGCAGGTGCTCAGCCGGCGCAACGTCGCCGAGATGTTCGGCAACGTGGGCCGCCGGGTCAGCAACCTCACCACACGGCAACTCGCCCTGATCGACGCGGTGGAACGCGGCGAGACCGACCCGGCGCTGCTGGAACGCCTGTACTCCATCGACCACATCGCGGTCCGGCTGCGCCGCAACGCCGACAGCCTGATGCTGCTCGCGGGCATCCACGAGGCCGTCCTCGACGCCGGACCCACCTCGCTCACCAATGTCGTACGCGCCTCGCTCGGCCAGATCGAGGGCTACCGGCGGGTGGAGCTGCGGGCGCGGACCGAGGTGAAGGTGGAGCCGGAGGTCATCGGCGACCTCACGCTGATGATGGCCGAACTCCTGGAGAACGCGGTGTCGTTCTCACCGGAGGGCAGCCCGGTCGAGGTGGCGGTGTCGGACTCCGGCGACGACGCGGTCGTCGTGGTCGCCGACCACGGCCTGGGCATGAGCCCCGAGCGGCTCGACGAGGAGAACGCGCGCCTGATCCGCCGCGAGCGACTGGACGTCGTACCGACGAAGGTCCTCGGCCTGTTCGTGGTGGGTACGCTGGCGCGCCGCTGGGACATCACGGTCGTCCTGTCGCGTACCCCGGGCGGCGGTGTGACGGCCGAGGTGACGGTGCCGTCCTCGCTGCTGGTGACGGGGTCTACGACGGGGGTGACGGCCACGGCGGCGCTGACGGCGGTGGCCGCCGCCAAGCAGTCGGAGGCGGCCGACGCCGCCGCCCCTGCCGCCCCTTCCGCGACGGCCACCGGGCCCGTGCCCTCGCCCGCCGCCGAGCAGAGCGCCGTGCGGGACGACGACGGCGGGGATGCCGACGGGCCGCGGCCGCTCCCCCGCCGGGTGTCCCCGCGCGAGTCCGCGCCGGAGCCCGCCGCGAACGGGACGCCGGTGAACCCCGATGCCCGCCCCCTGCGGCGCCGCGTCCGCGGTGCGACCCTGCGCACGACCGGCGTCGACACCGCCGAGCGGCCCACGGTGTCGCGGCAGAGCGCGCGGACCGTCGACGCGGACGAGGTGCGGGCGGCGCTGGAGGAGTTCGAGGCGGCCGTGGAGCGAGCGCACCGTGACAGTCTCGGCCCGGCCGGCGACCCCGACAGCGGCGACAACGGCTCCGGCGGCCGCACGGACCGGGCCGCCGCCCACACAACGTCCCACCCGCACAACCAGAACGACCTCCCGGAAGGAGCGCAGCAGTGAGCACGTCGACAGGTGGCACCCCGGCGGAAGGCGCCACGCCGGCCGAACTCAAGGCCGCCGCAGCCGACTTCACCTGGCTGCTGAACCGCTTCGCGAAGGAGACGGCGGGTGTCGTGGACGCCATCGCCGTCTCGTCCGACGGACTGCTCATCGCCGTGTCCGAGCTGCGTGAGCAGGCCGACTCCGAGCGGCTCGCCGCGATCGTCTCCGGCATCACCAGCCTGGCCGCCGGAGCCTCCGGCAACTACGGCCTCGGCGGCCTGAACAAGGTCATCATCGATCTGGAGGGCGGCCACGTCCTGGTCTCCGCGATCGGCAGCGGCGCCGTGCTCGGCGTGGTCGCCGACAAGGAAGCCAAACTGGGCAACATCGCCTACGAGATGACCGTGTTCGCCAACCGCGCCGGTGCCGCTCTCAGCCCGCAGCTCGTGCTGGAGCTGAAGAACAGCGTCGGCGCCGCGTCGGGTCGCTGACCCGGGGAACGGACTACGCCATGGCGGACGGCACCCCACCACCGGAACCCAACGGTCCGGAACCGGCCGGTCAGGCCTCCGCCGTGCGGCCGTTCCTGCTCACCGCCGGCCGGGTGGCGGACGGCGACGGCCCGTCGCTGCCCATCGAGACCCAGGTGGTGGCCACCGCCGACGGGATCGACGCGCTCGACCGGCTCTTCTTCGAGAAGCACGACATCGTCGCGGTGTGCCGGATGCCGCAGTCCCTCGCGGAGATCGCGGCCCGGCTGCGGCTGCACCTGAACGTGGTGCGGGTCCTCGCCGAGGACCTGCGCGCGGCGGGGCAGCTGACGGTGCACGTGCCCGACTCCGGCGTCGTCCACGACGCATCCGTCCTGCGCAGGGTCATCGACGGCCTGCGCGCCATCCCCGACGCACGAGGGGTACTGAGTGACAGCGACTGAACCGGCGACCGTACGACCGCCGTTGCCGGTCAAGATGGTGATCTCGGGCGGCTTCGGCGTGGGCAAGACCACCGCCGTGGGCGCGATCTCCGAGATCGAGCCGCTGACCACCGAGGCCGCGATCACGGAGGTCGCGGCGGGGGTGGACGACCTCACGCACACGCCGCTCAAGACCACGACCACGGTGGCCATGGACTTCGGCTGCCTCACCATCGACCCCACGCTGAAGCTGTACCTGTTCGGCACGCCCGGCCAGGAGCGGTTCGGGTTCATGTGGGACGACATAGTCGAGGGCGCGGTCGGCGGGCTCGTCATCGTCGACACCCGGCGCCTGGACGACTGCTACGCCGCCGTCGACTACTTCGAGCACCGGGGCATCCCCTTCGCGGTGGCCGCCAACGCCTTCGACGGCAAGGTCGAGCACAGCCTGGAGGAGATCCGCTGGGCCCTCGACGTCACCGAGGGCGTCCCGGTCGTCGTCTTCGACGCCCGGGAGCGCGGCTCGGTACGGGACGCTCTGCTGGTGGTACTGGAGTTGGCGCTGGCCCGCACGGCGGCCTGACGGCGGTGCCCCGAAAGGGGCGCGGGGAACCGCCCTCCGCTCCGCGAGGAACCCTCACGCCCGCTTGCGTACCCCCGGCGACACCGCGAAGCGGCCCGCCGCCCAGAAGACCGCCAGGGTCACCAGGGCCAGCCCCGCCACCAGGGTGGCGCCGCCCACGACCTTCTCGTAGTTGCGCTGGTAGAGGCCGTCGACGATGTAGCGTCCGAGCCCGCCCAGGGCGACGTACGCGGCGATCGTGGCCGTCGAGACGATCTGGATGGCCGCGGAGCGCAGGCCGCTGAGGATCAGGGGGAGCGCGGCCGGGACCTCGACCTGGAAGAGGACCCCCAACTCGCCCATGCCCATCCCCCGGGCGGCGTCCACCGGCGACGGGTCGACGGAGCGCATCGCCTCGTAGGTGGTGACGAGGATCGGCGGGACGGCGAGGATGACCAGCGGTGTCATCACGTTGACCATGCCGAAGCCCACCAGCAGGGTCATCAGCACCAGCAGGCCGAAGGTGGGCAGGGCCCGCCCGGCGACCGCGATGAAGGCGAGGGCGTTCCCGCCGCGTCCGTAGTGCCCGGTGACCAGGCCGACCGGCAGCGCGATCAGGGCGGCGATGCCGAGCGCCTGAAGGGTGTACTGGATGTGCTCGCCCACGCGGGTGGGGATGCCGTCGTAGCCCTGCCAGTGGGCGTTGTCGCTGAAGAAGTCACTGATGAAGTGGAACAGGTTCACCGGGCTGCGTCCTCCAGGGCTGCGGCGGCCGGTTCGGGCCGGTCGGCCTTCGGTGTCCGGGACGAGCTGCGCGGCATCCACGGTGTGAGCAGCGTGCGGACGAGTACCAGCACGGCGTCGGCGAGGACCGCCAGGACGGCCATGCTGAGCACGGCGTTCAGCGCCAGTTCGGGCCGGTTGTAGATGTTCGCGTCGTTGATCATGTTGCCGAGCGCGCCCTGGTTGCCGATGAGGGCGCCGACGCTGACGAGGCTGATGCTGGACACCGTCGCCACGCGCAGCCCGGCGATGATCGCCGGCACCGCGATCGGCAACTGGACCTGGACGTAACGGCGTACGGGGCCGAAGCCCATGGCCGTGGCGGCGGCGAGGGTCTCCTGCGGGACCGAGCGGACGCCGTCGACGATCGCCGGGACCAGTACGACGAGGCTGTAGACGGTGAGCGGGATCATCACCGTGAGCTCGGTCTGGCCGGTGTAGTCGATGAGGAGGACGAAGAAGGCCAGCGACGGGATGGCGTACAGCACGGTCGTCACCCACAGCACCGGCGGGTACAGCCAGCGGAACCGGACGCACAGCTGGGCCAGCGGCAGCGAGATCACCAGTCCGGCCAGCACCGGCAGCAGGGCCTCGCGCAGATGCAGCCCGACCAGTCCGAGCCAGGTGTGCTGGAGGTCGCTCGGGATGTCGAAGAAGCGGTCCCAGTTCATCCGGCGACCTTCGCGTCCGTACGGTCCTCGGGGGACCCGTCGTTCTCGCGTCCCTCGGCGTGGGCGCCGCGGATGGCCTCGGCGATGGTCTGCTGGGAGACGACGCCGGTGACCCGGCCGTCGGCGGCCACGGCGACGGCCCAGCCGGTGGGCGAGAGCACGGCGCAGTCCAGGGCGGCGCGCAGTGAGTCCGTGCCGGGCACGAACGGGCGCCCGTACGGCAGGAGTTCCTCCGCCCTGATCGCCCCGGCGGTCAGGTTCGCCGGCTCGCTCCAGCCGAGCGGCTTGCCGTCGGCGTCCGTGACCAGGAGATAGGGGGCGCCCGTCGAGTCGTGCGCGGCGATCCGCTCGGCGGTGGCGTCGACGGCCACGACCGGCTCGGTCAGCAGCTCAAGTCCGGCGGCCGGGAAGAAAGACAGCCGCCGGATGCCGCGGTCGGCGCCGAGGAAGTCCTCGACGAACGCGTCGGCGGGGTGGGAGAGCAGTTCGGCGGGCGGGGCGAACTGGGCGAGTTTGCCGCCGGTGCGCATCACGGCGACCATCGTGCCGAGCTTGACGGCCTCGTCGATGTCGTGGGTGACGAAGACGATGGTCTTGCCGAGTTCCTCCTGGATGCGCAGCAGTTCGTCCTGCAGACCCTTGCGCACCACGGGGTCGACGGCCGAGAACGGCTCGTCCATGAGCAGCACCGGCGGATCCGCCGCGAGCGCGCGGGCCACGCCGACGCGCTGCTGCTGGCCGCCGGAGAGCTGGTACGGGTACCGCTTGGCGAGGGCGCCGTCGAGGCCCACGCGCTCCATCAGCTCCCGCGCCCGGGCCCGGGACTTCTCCTTGCCCCAGCCCAGCATGCGGGGCACGGTGGCGATGTTGTCGAGGATCGTGCGGTGCTGGAAGAGACCCGCGTTCTGGATGACGTATCCCATGGACCGGCGCAGGGTGTTGACCGGCTGCTGCTGGATGTCCACGTCGTCGAGGAGGATGGTGCCCTCGCTGGGCTCGACCATCCGGTTGATCATCCGCAGGGTGGTCGTCTTGCCGCAGCCCGACGGCCCCACGAGTACGGTGATCGAGCGGTCGGGTATCTCCAACGAGAGCCGGTCCACCGCCACCGTGCCGTCCGGGTATCGCTTGGTGACTGAATCTATCCGTATCAAAACGCCGAATATCCTTCGGGATTGGCGGAAACTGACCGTTCCGTTCCGGCCATTCGCGCAGGCCGTCGCTGGTCGAGTCTAGACCGCTTGTGTTGCAGAAATTCGAACGGCTGCAGCGGCCCCGTCAGATCCCGCGCAGGTGGGCGCGCCGGACGGTGACCAGCGCGCGCCAGCGGGCGCGGGTGGTCTCCTCCCCGTCGATCCAGCGGGCCCGCGACGGCGGCCCGTCGGGCAGGGGGCGGCCGGCCATGAAGCACACCAGGTCCGGGTAGTACGCGTAGTCGCCGCCGACGAGGTCGCGCAGCCGCCCGAGGGAGGCGGCGAGCCGGTCCCGGTCGTCCAGGACGGCGTGGTGGAAGCCCAGGGCGAGTTCGAGGGTCAGCCGCGCCGCGGTGATCCCGGAGACCTCGGCCTCGGCGCGCAGGACACGCGCCCGGTCCTCGATGCCGGCGGCCACCGCGCCCGCCTCGCGCACGAGGGCGGCGATCCGGGTGGTGAGGCGGGTCGCCCGCAGGTCGAGGCCGGTGAGCAGGTGCTGGGCGAGGACGAGTTCGTCCTCGGCGACCGAAGGGTCGGTGAAGGCCAGCGTGAACGCCCGCTGGGCCTGGGCGGTGGCCCGTTCACCGGCCACGGCGTGCTGCTCGGCCTCCTCACGCGCCGCCTCGTAGGACAGCGCGGCGCGCGCCATGTCGCCCTGCACCCACCACACGTCGCCGAGGATCCGGTGGTGGCGGCCGGCCCAGCCGAGGGTGCCGGCGGTGCGCAGCGCGGTGGGGAAGTCACCGGCGAGCCGGGCCAGGTGGGCGAGGCCGCGCCGGGCCGCGGGAGCCAGCCGTCCGCCGCCGTCGGCGACCAGGCGCATGCCGTGCCGTGAGTCGTCCGAGCGGCCGAGGTCCCGCTCGGCCTTGGCCCGGTAGTAGACGGCCATGTCCCGCAGCTCGGCGGGCAGCAGCCCCGACTCGACGACCGCGGTGAGCCGGGCGACCGTGCGCTCGCGGTGCTCGTGCTGGCGGCGCCCGAGCGCGCCGAGGGTCTCCACGAGGGCGTCGGCCGCCGTGCGCGGCGCGGTTCCCCGCGCGGGACCGGGCGGGGCGAGCGGCTCCCACACCGAGTCTGCGACATAGCTCCATGCGGCGTCGGCGAGCCAGCCCAGGCCGAGGCCGAAGTCGCGGGCCAGGCGCAGTCCTTGGCGCAGGCAGGTGACCAGCAGGTCGCGGTTCCCGTCGGCGGCGGCCGCCCGGCGCTCGCCGATCGCGTCGAAGGCGCGGGCCGCCGCGCGCGCCCAGTCCCCGTCGGACCAGCGGTCGTCCGCGCGGTCATCGGCGGTGCGGATGGTGGAGCGGATCACCGCGTGCAGGTGGTACGGCCACACGGCGTGCGGGTCGGTCCGGACGAACGGGCGCTCCACGAGACGCAGTGCCGCCGCTTCGTACGTCAGCCCGGCGGCCCTGGCGGCCAGCGGTACATCGAAGTTGTCCAGCAGGGACACCGAACGCAGCACATGGCGCTCGTCGGGCGTGAGGTCGCTGAGGGTGCGGCTGATCAGGGCCGGGAAGTCGACGTCGAAGTCCGCCGGACGGGGCTCGCGCCCGGTGCGCCGGATCGCCAGGAACCGCTGGACGGCGAGGTCGAGGTGGAGCGGCAGTCCGTGCGAGCGTGCGGTGACGACCGCGCGGACGTCGGGTGCGATGACGGGGGTGCCGTCGCGCGTCAGCCGGCGGGCCAGGTAGTCGTCGCAGTCCTCGGCGGAGAAGTCGCCGATGAGGATCTGCCGGCGCGGGGCCGGTCCCGCCGAGCCGGCGTCGGCGGCCGGCCCGCTGGGCAGGGCGAGTCCGGGCCAGGCCGCGGGGCCCGTCCAGTCGAGCTGGCCGTGCAGGGCGTCCTCGGCCCACTGCAGCCGACTGCGCCCGGTGACGACGAAGAACGCGTTGGGCATGAGCCATACGACGCGCTGGAGGAGTCGTTCCAGATCGCGGTGGACGCGGTCGCCGACGTCCTCGAACGTGTCCAGCAGGATCACCGGCAGGACGGCCCGGGCGGCGGGCAGCCGCGCGAGTTCCCAGGCGAGCAGGTGCGTGTAGTAGGAGAGGGCGTCCAGGTCGGGCTCGGCCTCCAGGAGGTCGGCCAGCCGGGAGCAGCCCGCCAGCGCCCGTACGGAGGCGCGGTGGTCGCGCAGTGCGCGGACGACGCCGCTGGTGACCTGGCCGACGACCGCGCCGACCGTGCCCGGCAGCAGCACCGCCTGCGCGAGGTCGGCGAGCGCCGACTGCATCTGCTGCGGCACGGCCTTCCCGAACCGCCGGCCGAGCCCGCCGCGGCGCAGGAACTCCTCCAGCGACTCGCCGGGGTGGACGTGGTCCCAGTAGCGGCGCAGCGCCAGGTCGAAGGCGGGCAGGGGGCGTCCGAGCTCGGCGAGGGCGAGCCTGACGGTGAGGACCACGCGCTCGAAGTCGGTGCCCGCCGAACGGGCGAGGTCGATCCGCACGGGCAGGACGCGCCCGGTCACCCGGACGGGTTCGCCCCACTGGGTGGGCCGGTGCTCGCCGTGGGCGAGGGCGGCCTCCACCTTCCGGGACAGGGTCGACTTGCCTATGCCGCCGACGCCGTGGAACACGAGAACGTTGTCACGCGGCGCCTCCAGGTCCTCGACGTCGAAGCCGGGTGCGGCCACTGTCCGCACATGCTCGGCGAGGGCGTCGGTGACGGCCTCCCACTGCTCCTGACGGTTGGTGAAGTGCTCCTCGACCTGGATTCCCCGATCATTCGAACCGAACAGCGCACGAAGATCCCGTCCGCCCACCGACACTCCCCCCGGGTATACCCGGATTTTATGTGCGGGCAACCGAAGGACCCACGGCGGAATCAGCCATTCCACTAGAACTCTGCGTGTTCGTCACGACGTACGAGTGTCACTGACGAGTCAGGAGTCCTAAGCTGTGGGCCACGGAACGGGGGAAGGACACACGCCTCTCCTCGGTCCGCTCTCGCCCCATAGGACACGGAGAGAAATAGGTGTGGTTGACCAGGGCCCTGGGAATTCTTGCGCCCGACAAATGCCAGGCTGCTGAAGCCGTCGAGGTGCCCGCCGTGCCCGAGCCGGAAATCCCCCGTGACGAGGCGTCCGGGTATGCCGCGGCACTGGAATGCTTACGCCTGGTCATCGCCTGGTACAACAGGGCCATTTATCTCGAGGAACGTTCACCGTCCCCGGATCGGGAGCGCCTGGACGGGCTGATCGCCGAACGCCGCAGATGTGTGGACGACCGGAAATACCTCGCCGATGCCGACCCTTCGGACGTCACGCGCATGGCGCTGCTTTACGGCGGGAAGTTCCGGCGCCTGCTGGAGGAATGTCCGGCGGATCGGGGAGCCTCTCAGTTGACCGACGGCATCAGCGGTCCGGCGAGTGCCTCGATGCGCTCCCATTCCTCGTGATACATGGGCAGATCGCGGTGCAGCCGCTTCTGGTTCGCGCGAAAGGCCGCGGCTTCCGCGGTCGTATAACCCCGCCACCACTCCCTGCGCAGCGCCTGGACCGCGCCGGGCCGTAGCAGGCCGACGGCGTCGCGCTCGCTGTGGTGCAGGACGGTGCCGTCCCGGCGCACCACCTTCAGGGAGTCGACCGCCGACTGACCCTCCACCGCCTCCACGACCCTGGCCAGCGCCCGGAAGCAGGCGTGATGTCCGGTGGCCGAGGTGAACCGGGCGGTCGGGTTGCTGTCCCGGCACGCCTGGGCGTAGCGCAGGCCGATGCCCTGCCAGCTGTCCGCCTCGCGCACGGCCAGGACCACGAGTTCGACGCGGTAGCCCTCGCCCCGGAAGGCGCTGACGTCGTCGAGGAACTCCTCGGGCGGCCCCGGGCTGATCTCGACCACGAGGTCCCCGCTCCGGCCGCGCACCAGGCTCTCCACGCGCCGCTGCCATTCCTTGTAGACGGGGCGAATCCGCTCCCCCGCGGTGCGGGGGTTCGCCGCGAGGAGCATCAGATAGGCGGGGTGCTCGACCTTGAAGTCGTCACCGCAGATACGCGTCGCCTTGTCGCGTCCCCGCACCAGATGCCGGTTCTCCGACTTGCCGGCGCCGGGCTGCGCCATGACGTGCACGACGACGGGGTTCGCCTGCGGCACGACGGCGTGCTCGTAGTCGGGCCGGATCCGGTCCTCGAAAATCGACTCCACGTCGGCACGCGACAGTTCGACGACAAAAGCCGAACAGGTACCGCACGGACATCTCCGCTCACGCGGAGAGGAACCAACCCGGCGAACGATGTACAAGGGGGGTCCTCGCTCTGTGAAGCTTCATCAGCACGGAAGCGGCGGCGGGGCACCGGAAATCCGCGGGGCATGATTCCCACGGATCGCCACAACCTCGGCAGCATCAGGAATCATCTTCGCTCCCACCCCGTCCCTACCGCAACGGCCCTACGAGCATTCCGAGCGGTATCGCTCTCGCACATGGGCGTGAAAGACCGTCCACCATGCGTACAGGGGGTGTACCAGCGCCCTCTTCTGACGGCTCGACAGCGCGATTATGTTGCTGCAAATTTGCGCCAACACTGAATCGGGCACGTTTCAGAGCAAGGGGGGTGCCCGGCCGCGTGGCGGCCAACTCCGCTTGTCCGAGGGGCTCTTGTGGCCGCTACCGGCCCTCCGCCGCCGATGCCCTCCGGCCGTTGCGCAGAGCGACGAAGGAGCGGCCGCGCGCGGTCCAGCTTGCGACGGCGCGCCAGCCGGCCCTCTCCGCGTACCGCAGCAGGGCGGGCGTGCCGAGCCGGGCCCAGGGGAAGGCGGTGCCGGTGGCGCCGCGGGCGTCGGTGACATGGACCTGGACACGTTCGTCGAGGTCCTGGTCGGGCACGGTCTCGGCGATCACCAGGCCGCCGGGGGCGAGGAGCCGGCCGGTCCGGTCGAGCAGGGCCGCCGGGTCGCCGCCGATGCCGATGTTGCCGTCGATGAGCAGGGCCGTGCCCCAGCGGCCCTCGCCGGGCAGGGGTTCGAAGACGGAGCGGTGCAGTGCCGGCGCGCCGAGCCGCAGGGTGCGTGCCACGGCGGCCTCGCTGACGTCGATGCCGAGCACCCGCCGGCCCTGCCGGCTCAGCGCCGCGACCAGTCTTCCGGGGCCGCATCCGACGTCCAGCACCGCGCCCTCGCAGCGCCGCAGCACCTCCAGGTCCGCCGCGTCGGCTTCCGCGCACCAGCGTTCCACGTCCAACGGCAGCAGCCAGCCGTCGGTGCGGCGCAGGTAGAGGGGACCGCGGCCGCTGTGGAGGGCGCGCGCGTAGGGGTCGGCGGACCAGGCGCCGTCGGAGTGCGGGTGAACGTCCGGCGCGGTGGTGTCGGTCCCGATCCTCTCGGTCGTGGCCGTCCGGGCCTCGGCCCGGAGCCGTCGTGGGCCGCTGTCGGTGAGGGTGGTCGGGCGGGGGATCGTGGCCGAGGTCGCCTGACGGGCCGTCCATGCCGCCGTCAGCCGGCGCAGGCCCGTCATCGGCCCGCGGCCGGGGCGAGCCGGGCGAGCGCGGTGGCGAACCGCCCGCCCGGAGCGCTCCTGGCGACCAGGTCGGCGTCGTACGCCGTGTCGACGTCCCGCAGCCGCGGCAGGTCCCGCACCCGCAGGTCCCCGAGGCGGGCCCGCTGCGCGGCGCCCGTGTGCGGCGTCGACATGGGGACGCCACGCAGCCGGGAGGGGTCGGGATCGGCCAGGCCCAGCGCCCAGAAGCCGCCGTCGTCGGCGGGGCCGAAGTACGCGTCGCAGCCGGACCAGTCCACCGTCAGCAGCTCGGGTGTCACCTGCGGGGTGTCCATGCCGATGAGCAGGGCCGGGCCGTCGCAGCCCGCGAAGGCGGCGGCCAGCCGTTCGTCCAGGCCGCCCGCGCACTGCGGTACGACCTCGAAGCCGTCCGGCAGCCAGCGGCCGGGCGTCCCGTCCAGCACGAGCACCCGGCGCCGCGCGGGCGTGTGCGCCACGGCGTGCAGCGTGTCCGCGAGGGACGCCTCGGCGAGCGCGGCGGCCTCCTCGGGCGTGAACGGCGGCGTCAGCCTGGTCTTCACCCGGCCCGGCCGGGGCTCCTTGGCGATGACGAGGAGCGTGGTCACGGGCGCCTTCCCTTCGGTGCGGCGGTGCCGTGACCCGGAGCGTCGGCGGATGCGGGCTCGCGCGCCGGGCGGGCCGGCGCCTCCCCGGCACCGCCGTCACTCCCGCCGTCCGCCAGTACCCGGCTCATGTCCCGCACCGCCTGCCACGTCCCCCGCCAGGTGCCGGTCACCTTCGACGCGCCCGTTCGCGGGTGGTACGGCACGTCGTACTCGGCGACGCGCCAGCCCGCGTCGGCGGCGCGGACGACCATCTGGAGCGGGTAGCCGCTGCGGCGGTCCGTCAGGCCGAGGGCGAGCAGGGGCTCGCGGCGAGCGGCGCGCAGCGGTCCCAGGTCGCGCAGGCGCAGGCCGGTGCGGCGGTGCAGGAGGCGGGTGACGGCGAGGTTGCCGGCCCGGGCCCGCAGCGGCCAGGCACCCCGGGCACGGGGCCGGCGGCGGCCCAGGACCAGGTCGGACTCGCCCGCCGCGATCCGCCGGACGAAGGGCACCAGGTCGCCCGGGTCGAGCGTGGCGTCGCAGTCGCAGAAGCAGACGATGTCGGCCGTGGCCGCGGTCAGCCCCGCGTGGCAGGCGGCGCCGAACCCGCGCCGGTCCTCGTGGACGACGGTCGCCCCGAGCGCCCGGGCGACGTCGGCCGAGCCGTCCGTGGAACCGTTGTCCACGACCAGCGCCCGCCATCCTGGCGGGACGCGCTCCAGGACCCAGGGCAGCGCCCCGGCCTCGTCGAGACAGGGAAGCACGACGTCGACGGACGGCGCGCCGGGCGGGTTGATTCCTGCGGATGGGATCGTCACGGCTCTCACCCTACGAGCGCGAAACGGGCATTTCGGGCTACGGGTCCTTACGAAACAAGGACGTCGGGCTCCGGCGGCCGCACTCGCGCGCGTGAGGTGCGAGGCTGGCGGCATGGAGCAGCAACAGCCGTACTCGCAGGCCGGGGCAGGGGAAGGGGCCAGGGCGGGGGCCCGCGTCCTGGTCGTCGACGACGATCCCACCGTCGCCGAGATCGTCACCGGGTACCTCGACCGCGCCGGTTACGTCGTGGACCGCGCCGGCGACGGGCCCGACGCCCTCGCCCGGGCCGCCGCGCACTGGCCGGACCTCGTCGTCCTGGACCTGATGCTGCCCGGCATGGACGGTCTGGAGGTGTGCCGCCTGATCCGTGGCCGCGGCCCCGTGCCGGTCATCATGCTCACCGCGCGCGGCGACGAGGACGACCGCATCCTCGGCCTGGAGGTCGGCGCCGACGACTACGTCACCAAGCCCTTCAGCCCCCGCGAACTCGTCCTGCGCGTCCAGTCGGTGCTGCGCCGCACGGGCCCGGCCCAGCCGTCGGGCGCCCTGCGCGCGGCCGGGCTCTCGGTCGACCCGGCGGCCCGCCGCGCCACCAAGGACGGCTCCGAACTCGCCCTGACCACACGCGAGTTCGACCTCCTCGCGTTCTTCCTGCGACACCCCGGCCGGGTCTACGGCCGGGAGGACCTGATGCGGGAGGTGTGGGGCTGGGACTTCGGCGACCTGTCGACCGTCACGGTCCATGTCCGGCGGCTGCGCGGCAAGGTCGAGGACGACCCGGCCAGGCCGCGGCTGATCCAGACCGTGTGGGGCGTGGGCTACCGCTTCGACGCGGGCGGCGGCGACGCCGACGGCTTCGTCGACGCACCCGGCACCACCGGCTCCCCGGCCGCCCCCGGCTCCGACACCCGGGAGAGCTGACCGTGCGCGACACCCTCCTCATCGCCCTCTTCGCCTTCCTCGGCGCCGCCGCGGCCGGCGTCCTCGGCGCGTGTGTGCTGCTGCTGATCCGGCGCCGCTCGCTGATCGCGCATCTGACCGTGGTCGCCGGCGTCGGCGTCACCGCGATGCTCGCGGGCACCCTCGCGGTGGCCCAGGCGATGTTCCTGTCCGGACACGACCTGAGCGTCGTCACGACCGTCGTGGCCATGGCCGCCGTGGTCTCCCTGGCCACCGCCCTGCTGCTCGGGCGCTGGGTCGCGGCCCGCAGTCACGCCCTCGCCCTGGCCGCCCGCTCCTTCGGCGACGGCGGCGGCTTCACCTCCCCCGACGGGCCCGCCACCGCCGAACTCGCTGCGGTGAGCCGCGAGTTGGAGGCGACCAGCGCGAGACTCGCCGAGTCCCGCGAGCGGGAACGCGCGCTGGAGACCTCCCGTCGTGAGCTCGTCGCCTGGATCTCCCACGATCTGCGCACCCCGCTCGCCGGCATGCGCGCGATGGCGGAGGCGCTGGAGGACGGCGTCGCCGCCGACCCCGACCGGTACCTCAAGCAGATCCGCATGGAGGTCGAGCGCCTCAACGGCATGGTCGGTGACCTGTTCGAGCTCTCCCGCATACACGCCGGGACCCTGACCCTCTCGCTCGCCCGGATGTCCCTGTACGACCTGGTCGGCGACGCCCTCTCGGGGGCGGACGCGCTGGCCCGCGAGCACGGTGTCCGGCTGGTCGGCGAACGCGTCGAGGGCGTCCCGGTGGAGGTGGACGGCAAGGAGATGAGCCGGGTCCTGGGCAATCTGCTGGTCAACGCCATCCGGCGCACCCCGGCCGACGGCACGGTCGCCGTCGCCGCCGAACGCTCCCCCGACGGTGTGGTGCTGTCCGTGACCGACGGCTGCGGCGGTATCCCCGAGGAGGACCTGCCGCGCGTCTTCGACACGGGCTGGCGCGGTACGCACGCCCGGACTCCGCCGGCGGGCGCCGGCCTCGGCCTCGCCATCGTGCGGGGCATCGTGGAGGCCCACCAGGGGCGGACCACCGTACGGAACGTCCCCGGCGGCTGCCGTTTCGAGGTGGTGCTGCCCACCGCCGCTTCCTGACCGCGGACGGCACCACCGTTCACGGGCGGGCTACGCCGTGCGCATCCCCGCTCCGGCGAACTCCCGCATGCCCGCCTCGAAGCCCACCTCCGCCTTCCACCCCAGCTCGGCCCGCAGTCGCGCCGAGTCGGCCGTGATGTGCCGTACGTCGCCGAGCCGGTACTCCCCCGTCACGACCGGGTCGGGCCCGCCGTACGCCGCCGCGAGCGCGTGGGCCATCTCGCCGACGGTGTGCGGGTCGCCGCTGCCGGTGTTGTACGCGGTGAGCGCGCCCTGCGCCACGGCCGCCGAACTCGCCTCCAGCGCGGCCACGTTGGCGGCGGCGACATCCCGTACGTGGACGAAGTCCCGCCGCTGGCGGCCGTCCTCGAAGACCCGCGGTGCCTCGTCGCGCGCGAGGGCCGAGCGGAAGAAGGAGGCCACACCCGCGTAGGGCGTGTCGCGGGGCATACGGGGGCCGTAGACGTTGTGGTAGCGCAGCGACACGGCCGTGCCGCCCGTCGCCCGCGCCCACGCCGCCGCCAGGTGTTCCTGGGCGAGCTTCGTGGTCGCGTACACGTTGCGCGGGTCGGCCGGGGCGTCCTCGCCGACCAGTCCGGGCGCGAGGTCGGCGCCGCACACCGGGCACGGCGGCTCGAAACGTCCCGCGTCCAGATCGGCGACGGCGCGCGGACCGGGCCGTACGACGCCGTGCCGCGCGCAGGCGTAGCGCCCCTCCCCGTACACGACCATCGAACCGGCCAGCACCAGCCGCCGTACGCCCTTGTCGGCCATGGCGGTGAGCAGTGCGGCCGTGCCGAGGTCGTTGCGGGAGACGTACTCCACGGCGTCGGCGAACCCGGCTCCGAGACCGACCATCGCGGCCTGGTGGCACACGGCGTCGACGCCGGTCAGGGCACGCCTGACGGCGTCGGTGTCCCGTACGTCCGACGCGGGATCGGAGCGGACGTCGTACACGACGGGCTCGTGCCCGCGTGCCGCGAGCGCCTCGACCACATGGGACCCGATGAACCCGGCACCGCCGGTGACAAGTACGCGCATAAGGTCACGCTAGGGCGGGGACCGGCGAAGACGGCCCACGCGCGCCCGTCACGTCATGACTTCGTAAGGGCTCCGACGGTCAGCGGGACGGTCACCGTGAACACCGTCGCCCCGGGCTCGCTCGTCAGGTCGATGCGGCCGCCGTGGGCCCGTATCAGCGACTGGGCGACCGCGAGTCCCAGTCCGCTGCCGCCGCGGTCGCGGCTGCGGGCCTTGTCGACGCGGTAGAAGCGGTCGAAGACCCGCTGCCGGTCGGCGGCCGGTATGCCCGGGCCGGCGTCGGCGATCCGGACCCGCGCGGCGCCCCCGGTCAGCGACACCGCCACGGACACCTCGGTGCCGGCCGGGGTGTGCACCGCCGCGTTGGTGAGCAGGTTGTCCAGGACTTGGCGGATGCGCTGGGGGTCCAGGCGCAGCGCGAGGCTGCCGGGGCCCGGCGCCACGGTCAGCGGGT
Organism: Streptomyces sp. Y7; assembly: GCF_043195415.1. Classification (NCBI taxonomy): domain Bacteria; kingdom Bacillati; phylum Actinomycetota; class Actinomycetes; order Kitasatosporales; family Streptomycetaceae; genus Streptomyces; species Streptomyces sp. Y7. The sequence continues at coordinate 348,530 of NZ_JBIDDQ010000005.1, read as the reverse complement.
GGTCGGCGTGGCTGACGCGGAAGGCGTCCGCCGCCTCCTCGACCAGGTCCACCAGGTCGGCCTCCTGCGGCCGCAGCGGCGTCTCGACCTCCGCGGCGTCGAGGCGGGCGAGCAGCAGCAGGTCGTCGAGGAGGAAGCCCATCCGGGCGGCCTCCGCGCGCAGCCGCGCGAGGTGCCGGTCCCGCTCCTCGGGGGCGTTGGCGGCCGCGTACTGGAAGAGGTCGGCGTAGCCGCGCACCGACATCAGCGGGGTGCGCAGTTCGTGCGAGGCGTCCGCGACGAAGCGGCGCAGGCGCTGTTCGGCCTCCGCGCGCACCGCGAGCGAGTCGTCGATGTGCTCCAGCATCGTGTTGAACGCGGTGCGCAGCTCCTCCACCTCGGGTCCGCCGCCGCGCCCGTCGTGCCGTACGGACAGCCGCCCCGAGTCGGTCAGGTCGTGGGAGGTGATGCCGCGGGCGGTGTGCGCCATGTCGCTCAGCGGCTGCAGGCCGCGCCGCAGCATCCCGCGCCCGAGCACCACGAGGGCCAGCAGCGCGAGCCCGAAGGTGACGGCCTGGATGGTGATCAGCTGGCCGACGGTGTCCTCGATGTCCTCCATGGGCGCCGCGCTGACCAGCACCACACCGGGCTCGACCTCGCAGGCGCGCAGCCGGTACTCGCCCTTGCCCCGCAGGTGCTCGGTGCGCAGGATCTCGGTGCTCGCGGCGGTCTGCGCGCGGGCCAGGGAGGTGAAGTCGTCGACGTCCGCCGGGACGTCGGCGGGGTCCTCGGGCCTGCGCAGCACCGGCTCGCCGTCGGAGACGTCGTACACGGCGTAGTACCAGCTGTAGTACTTCTTGCCGGAGAGCGTGCCGTAGTCCGCGATGGACTTGGACTGGGCGACCTGGCCCTGGGCGAGCTGGGTGTCGAGCTGTGCCGACAGGTAGTCGCGCATGTACGTCGTCAGGGCCGTGCCGACGACCGCGAACACCACCAGCGACAGCACGCCGAGGCCCAGCGCCAGCCGGGTCCCGAGCCGCATCCCGCGATACGCCCGCCGCAGCCGCCCGCTCACTCGGCTGCCTGCCGGATCACGTACCCGAAGCCGCGGACGGTGTGGATCAGCGGTGCCGTGCCGTCCTCGTCGAGCTTGCGGCGCAGCCTGCTGACGACCAGCTCGACGACGTTCGAGCGGCCGCCGAAGCCGTACTCCCACACATGGTCGAGGATCTGCGCCTTGGTGAGCACGGTGGGCGACTTGCGCATCAGATAGCGCAGCACCTCGTACTCGGTCGGCGTGAGCGTGAGCAGCCTCTCGCCGCGGCGGACCTCGCGGGTGTCCTCGTCCATCGTCAGGTCGGCCACCCGAAGGACGGAACGCTGGAAACCGGGTCCCGCGCTGCGCCGCAGCACGGTGCGCAGCCGGGCCATCAGCTCCTCCACCGCGAACGGTTTGACCAGGTAGTCGTCCCCGCCGCGGGTCAGCCCGGCCACCCGGTCGGCGACCCCGTCCCGGGCGGTGAGGAACACCACGGGCACCATCGTCCCGGCGGCGCGCAGCCGGTCCAGGACGCCGAATCCGTCGACGTCGGGCAGCATGAGGTCCAGCACCACGATGTCGGGGTGGAACTCGGCGGCCAGTCGCAGCGCCTCCTCGCCGGAGTTCGCGGTGACCGCCTCCCAGCCCTCGTAGCGGGCGACCGTCGCGACGAGGTCGGCGATGGGCGGGTCGTCGTCCACGACCAGCAGGCGTACTTTCTCCACCCGTTCATAGTGCGGCACCCGGCGCCGGTCCCCGGGGGCGGGTGGGGGACCGCGACCACATCGATAATCAGCTGACAGACGTACGACAGCTTTTCGACAGCTCCGGCCGGACAAGCTCGGTGTCCACAGACGAGAACAAGGAGCTGTCGCACGTGACGACCGTCCAATCGCCCCCTGCGCCCCCCACGGCGATACGCCCCGGGGTCGTCGCCCGCACGGGTCTGTACGCCGTGCTGGCCGCGAACGTGGCCGTGGTGCTCTACTTCTTCTTCGCCGCCGGCTTCGCCTCCAACGCGCTCATCGTGATCGGCCGCCTCACCGGCCTGTGCGGCGCGCTGCTCATGGCCTTCCAGCTGCTGCTGGTGGCCCGGCTGCCGTGGCTGGACCGCCGGATCGGCATGGACCGGCTGACGTCCTGGCACCGCTGGACCGGCTTCAGCGTCCTGTGGGCCCTCCTCGCGCACGCCGTGTTCATCACCTTCGGCTACGCCGAGTCGTCGTCGCTGGACCCGGTGAACCAGCTGATCGACCTCGCCGAGACCGTCGAGGGCGTGCTGCGTGCCGTCGTCGCGCTGGGGATCATCATCGCGATCGGGGTGGTGTCGGCCCGGTTCGCGCGGCGCCGGCTGGCGTACGAGACCTGGCACTTCATCCACCTCTACACCTACGTCGCGGTGGTCCTGGCGTTCACGCACCAGGTCGCGGTCGGTACGTCCTTCACGTCGTCGTCCGCCGCCACGGCGTACTGGTACGGCGTGTGGGGCGTCGCCCTGGCCTCGGTGTTCACCGGCCGTCTGGTCCTGCCCCTGTGGCGGAACCAGCGCCACCAGTTCCGGGTCGAGGCCGTCGTCCCCGAGTCCCACGACGTGGTCTCGATCTACATCTCCGGCCGTGACCTGGACCGGCTGCCCGCGCGGGCGGGCCAGTTCTTCCTGTGGCGGTTCCTGACGAAGGACCGCTGGTGGCAGGCCAACCCGTTCTCGCTGTCGGCCGCGCCCGACGGCAACCGGCTGCGGCTGACCGCGAAGGCGGCCGGCGACGGCTCGGCGGCCCTGCGGCACCTGAAGGTCGGCACGCGCGTCTTCGCCGAGGGCCCCTACGGCGCGTTCACCGCGCTGCACCGCACCCGGCCGGAGGCGGTGCTCATCGCCGGCGGTGTCGGTGTCACCCCGATCCGGGCGCTGCTGGAGGAACTGCACGGCCACGCGGTGGTGATCTACCGGGTCGCCTCGGACCAGGACGCGGTGCTGTACGGCGAACTGGTCGAGCTCGCCCGCGCCAAGGGCGCCGAGCTGCACCTGGTGACCGGCCCGGTCACGCCCGACAAGCTGGCCCCGGCCGAACTGACCCGGCTGGTGCCGGACATCACCGACCGGGACGTCTTCCTGTGCGGGCCGCCGCCGATGATGAAGGCGGTGATCGGCAGCCTGCGCGAGGTGGGCGTGCCCAAGGAGCAGGTCCACTTCGAGCGCTTCAGCCTGGCCGGCTGAGAGGGACGGGAAGACATCGTGAAGCGAGCAATACCTGTCCTCGTCCTGAGCGTGGTGGGCCTGATCCCGGTCTGGCGCTACGAGCCGTCCCTGGGCACGGCCACCACGGAAACCGCGTCCCCGGCCGCCACACCCGCGCCGGAAGCCTCGTCCGGCTCCGACTCCGGCTCGGGCTCGGGCTCGGACTCCGGCTCGGGCTCGGGCTCGGACTCCGGCTCGGGCTCGGGCTCGGGCTCCGGGAACACGGTCGTGAAGGGCTCGACGGTGCAGACCGAGAAGGGGCCCGTACAGGTCGAGGTGACCTTCCAGGGCACCAGGATCGCGTCGGTACGGATGCTCCAGCAGCCGAACCATCCCCAGACGACCGCCGCGGTCCCGCAGTTGGTCTCCGAGACCCTGGAGGCGCAGAGCGCCGACATCGACACCGTCTCCGGCGCCACCGTCACCAGCGACGGCTACAAGGAGTCGCTCCAGGCCGCCCTGGACGCGAAGGGCGCCTGACGTGCGCCGTGTCGAGCAGGTGATGGGGTTCCCGGTCTCGCTGCGCGTCGACGACGCGCACGTGGGGGCGGAGGCCGCGGACGCCGTGTTCGCGTGGCTGCGCGAGGTCGACGCCCGGTTCAGTCCGTTCAGGGCGGACAGCGAGGTGCGCCGTCTTGACCGGGGCGAGCTCGCACGCGGCGACGTCAGCGCCGACCTCGACGAGGTGCTGGCGCTGTGCGAGGAGTACCGGCTCGCCACCGGCGGTGCCTTCGACGTGCGGCTGCCGGGGCGCGGGCTCGATCCGTGCGCGGTGGTGAAGGGCTGGTCCGTGCAGCGGGCGGCCGGACTGCTGAGGGCGGCGGGCGCGGAGCGCTTCGTGCTCAACGCCGGTGGTGACGTGGTCGCCTCCGGCGGGCCCTGGCGGGTGGGGGTACGGCACCCCGAACACGCCGACAAGCTGTGCACGGTGGCCGAGTTGACGGACGGGGCGATCGCGACGTCGGCCCGTTACGAGCGCGGCGACCACATCGTCGACGGCCGCACCGGTCGTCCGGCGACGGGGCTGCTCTCGCTCAGCGTCGTGGCGTCCTCCCTGACCGTCGCGGACACGGTGGCGACCGCCGCGTTCGCGATGGGCGCGGAGGGCGTCGACTGGGCCGCGTCCCGGGCGGGTTGCGAGGTGTTCGCGGTGGACGCCGAGCGACGGGTCCTGCGTACACCGGGCTTTCCGGTGGCCGGCGCGGAGGCGCGGGCCGCGTGACGACGGGGGCGCCCGCGCGGGCGCCGATGTGACAGGGTGACAGGACCGCCCTCCCCGACGCTTAGACCGACGTGATCATTGACGTGACGTACGGGGAGGGCTGGGACGCCGCGTCCCGCCGGGTCCTCGGTCCCCTCAGCCGGGAGCTCGCCGCCGAACGGGATGCCGCGGGCGAGCAGTACGCGGTGGTGCTGCGCGAGCGAGGGCGCCCGCAGCCCGTCGCCGTGCTGCACATCGCCTGGGCGCGGGACTACCTGGGTGTGTGGGCGTACGACGGCCGGGGCCGGCGCCATCGCGAGCTGGACCTGCGCCGGCTGGAACCGGGCCGGCTCTTCCTGCGCCACATCGCGCGGTGGAGCTACGACACCGAGGACATGGCGGAGTTCGCCGACACCGCGGGGCGCGTGCTCGTCGATCTCTTCCCGGACGGCAAGGGCCGCAAGGTCTCCCAGCCGAAGGGGACCGGCGGCGGATCGCTGCACACCCTGGCGGATGTTCCGGCCGAGCGGCGCTGGGCCGCGGTTCCCGCGTTCGGCGACTGGGCATGGGCGGTGGCCCTGGCGACCGAGGGCCGCGGCTCCGACTTCTCCCTGGTGGACGCGCCGGAGGAGGGCCCCGCCCAGGACGGTACGGCCGGGAACCGGGGACGGGCTGGGGCGGCCGGGAACCGGGGACGGGCCGGTGCGGCCGCCCTCGGCTGGCGTCCGCCCAGCCCCTTGCTCCCCCGGTACGTCGAGGAGATGTTCACGCCGGGCACCCGTTTCTCCCCGCCGGACGACGATGCCACCGGCCCGTACGTCGTCGAGCGCGTCATCGACGCCGGAATCCTCCGGCTGCCCACCGGGCGGATCGTCGCCTGCGACCCCGGCTGGATGAGTCCCGGCGAGCCCTTCACGGTGGCGGTGCCGCCCGGCGGCCACCGCGTGCAGATCGCGACGGCGGCCTACCGCACGGAGCACTGGGGCAAGTCGCTGCACATGGAGGACTTCACCGGGGCACGCGTCCTCATCTCCGAGCGGCCCACGGCGACCTGGGAGCTCGCGGTGCGCCCGGGTGAGGACCCGCGGACGCTGCGGGAGGGCGAGTTCTTCGGCTTCGGCGTGGACACGGGCACCGGCTGCTTCGTCGACGCGGCGGCCGCGGGCCGTCTCACCGGCGGCGAGAACACCGGCGCGCGGAATGCCGACGGCATCGTCGTGCTGGACGACGCGCGGTCCGGGGGCAACCTCATCGCGTATCCGAGCGGCATGGGAGACGGTTCCTACCCGGTGTGGATCGGCCGGGACGCCGACGGCGGGATCACCTGCCTCGTCGCCGACATGCTGATCCTGCGCCACCAGGAACTGCTGCCGGCCTGACGGCGGCAGTCCGGCCTCACCCGTCGGGGCCGCGTCCCGCTCCGGAACGCGCCCCTGCGGCACCATCCCCTGAACCACCATCCCCTGATCGCCGGCGGCCGAGCACGAACACCACCGCCGAACCGCCGAACAGCACGGCCGTGATCAGCAGCCATCGCGCCAGGAAGCCGTCGGCGTGCAGACCGGTGGCGGCGGAGTAGCGGTCCGCCACCCGGCCGGTGATCAAGGGGAACCAGACCAGCAGAAGCAGCAGCGACAGCGCGGCGGGGACGCGGACGTACGGCAGCCAGGTTCGGCGGTCGGCTGCCTCGAACCCTCGTAGCAGTGCCTGGTCCGCCCCCGCGTACAGCGGGAGAAGGACCAGGTCGTGAAGGACCGCCGCGCCCACGAACCACAGGACGATCGCGAACCAGTCCCCTTCCAGCAACCGCACCCCCGCGTATGCGGCGAGCGCGAACGAGCAGGCGAGGAGGAGGATCTGGAGGGGGCTGCCGACGGGGAGGGGCTTGGGGCGTCGCATCACAGGTCTCCGAACGTCAGACGTGCCACCCACTTGGTGTTGAGCACGCCGGGCGCGGCGGGCACGATGATCCGCGCCGGGTAGCCGTGGTCGGGGGTCAGGGTCTCGCCGTTGACGGACAGGGCGAGCAGGGAGCGGGAGTCGGCGACCTGGTTGGCGCGCAGGGCGGCCCGGCGGAACGCGCCGCGCTGCTGGAGCGACTCCACCAGGACGTCCGGTGGGCTCTCGGCGTGGCCGACCAGCGCGGCGAGGTCCGTGAGCCGTACGCCTCGCCACCACTGGTCGGACGTCGACCAGCCTTCCACGCACGCGATGGGCAGGGCCGCGCTGTGCAGCGGCAGGGCGAGGAGGTCGGAGCGGCTGAGGCGGACGGTGCGGCCGTCCCGGCCGACGACCACCAGCCGCCACGCCTCCTCGCTGGTGTCGGCCTCACGGATCCCGGCGTACGCGGCCGTCTTGTTGATCTGGAAGCCGTTCGGGCCGCTGCCCGGTTCGGCGCCTCCGTGCGGGGCGAGGAGTGCGGTGCGGCGCAGCGGGCCGCCGAAGTTCTGGCCGACGGTCGTGGCGAAGAGCAGCAGTGAGCCGCCGCCGACGAACCACAGGGCACCCCGCCGCGAGACGGTGGGCTCCGCGGGGCTCGGGGGGACCAGGTCGTTCTTCTCCTCGCGCAGTTGGCGCAGATTGCGCAGGGCCGTGGGTGTCTTCAGCACCGCGTGCGCGACGAACGCGGCGATGAACACCCACGCCCCGTAGAAGTGCAGGGTGTAGAAGGAGCCGGGGAAGATGTAGTCCAGCTGGATGTTGAGCACGCCGGTCACGAACTCGAACAGTGCGCCTCCGACCAGGAGCAGCAGCGAGATCCGCTCCAGCGCGTGGGCGAGCGAGCGGGCCGGCGGCAGGGTGAAGAGCCTCGGCACGACCGACCACAGCTTGGCCAGCAGCACCGGGATCAGGGTGATGCCGAGGGTGACGTGGACGCCCTGGTTGAGCCGGTACAGCCAGTGCGGGTCGGTGGGCCAGGAGAACAGGTAGAAGCCGAGGATGCCCTTGTCCGGGGTCTTGTCGTTCACCGGCGACAGGTTCGGGTTGTAGGCGGCGTAGGACACCAGCCCGGTCACGAACAGCACCGTGATCCCGACGAGCAGGACGATGCCGAGCACCGAGGTGAGCCAGGGGCCGCGCAGCGGGCTGCGCCAGAAGGAGGGCGAGAAGGGAGACCGTGCCATGGCCCGACCGTAGGCCGGGACGGGGCCGGTCAGGGCGCCGTGAACCATGACGAATCTCTGACGTCCGCGCCTGTCACGCGTCCGGCGCACCCCGGGGGTCATAGCTTCGGTGTCGTGACCCGCGATCTCCTGCCCGAGTCCCGTCCGACCGCTCCCCCCGGCGACCGCCGGGGCCTGCGCCGCGACCTGTACGCCGCCGCCGGTGCCGTGCTGCTGTTCGCGCTCGCCGCCCTGGTCGGCACCGCGATCGAGCACCGGGACGGCACGCTCTTCGTCAACTGGCCACCGCTCCTGGCCTATTGGGCGCCGCACGTCGGACCGGGCACCCCGGCCGCGATCGCCGTCGCGGTCGCCGTCGTGGCGTACGGCCCGGCCGTGGCCGCCCGGCTGCCCTGGCGCCGGCTGCTGACGGCCGTCTGGGCGGCGGGCATGGCCTGGACGTGGTCGCTCGCGCTCGTCGACGGCTGGCAGCGCGGCATCGCCCGCCGGCTGACGACGCGGTACGAGTACCTCCAGGTCATCGACCGTTTCCAGGACATCCCGGCGGCCCTGCGGGACTTCACCTCGCACATCGTGGTCGGCGCCTCGCCGGAGCACTGGCCCGCGCACATCGCCGGGCATCCCCCGGCGGCCACTCTCACCTTCGTCTACCTGGACCGGATCGGTCTGGGCGGTGGCGCGTGGGCCGGGGTCTGGTGCATCACGGTCGGGGCGACGGCCGCGCTGGGCATCCTCGTCACCGTCCGCACCCTCGCCGACGAGAGGCTCGCCCGCCGTGCCGCGCCGTTCCTGGCCCTGGCACCCGCCGCGGTGTGGATGGGGACGTCCGCCGACGGCTACTTCGCGGCGGTCGCGGCCTGGGCGGTGGCGCTGCTCGCGCTCGCGGTGACGGGGCACCGGCCGCGGTGGACCGGCCTCGGTTCGGGGCTGCTGTTCGGTCTGACCGTCTGTCTGTCGTACGGCCTGACGCTGTACGTCGTGATCGCCGCGGCCGTCCTGGTGCTGGGCTCCGCGCGTGCCCGGCCCCTGCCGTTCGCGCTGGCGGGCTTCGCGGTCGTACCGCTCGTGCTCACGGCACTGGGCTTCTACTGGTGGGAGGCGTACGACCTGCTGGTCACCCGGTACGACCAGGGCGCCGGCGGGACCCGCCCGCAGGCCTACTGGGTGTGGGCCAACCTCGCCTGCCAGGTGCTGGTGGTGGGCCTGGCGACCGTGGCCGGGCTGCGGCGGACCGGGGCCGTACTGCTGCGCCGGGACCGAACGGCCGCGTTCCGGCTCGGGGTTCTGGTGCTCGGGGCGCTGGTCGCGATGCTGGTCGCCGATCTGTCCGGGATGAGCAAGGCGGAGACGGAACGGATCTGGCTGCCGTTCGCCCTGTGGCTGGTGGCCGCCTGCGCGCTGCTGCCGAGGCCGCGCGCCTGGCTCGCGGCGCAGGCGGTGCTGGCGCTGCTGGTCAATCACCTGCTGCTGACGGGTTGGTGAACACCGCGAGGAGAGGTAAGGTTAGGCTTACCTAAGTCGTTGCGAACCCGATGTGGGAAAGGTGCTCATGCCTGCTGCCGCCTGCTCTGAGCCTACGCCCGCCGAGCGTGCCCGCTCGGTGCTCTCGGCGGCCGGCTCGCTGACCGTCACCACGCAGGGCCACCGCGTCGAACTGATCGGTCTGCACACCGTCGACGCCGCCGCACGTCTGCTCCTCAACAACCCGCCGGACGGACACCTCGCCGCCGAACTGGCCGTGGCGCCGCACGGCGATCTCGCCGCCCTGGTGGAGTTCACCGACGTCGCCCCCGTCGCCGTACGCGAACGCGTGCGCGCCCGGCTGACGCTGGGCGGCTGGCTGACCGTCCTCGGCCCGAAGGCGCTGGTGTTCCATCCGGCCCGGGCCGTGCTCACCGAGGACGGCGGGACGGCGGTGATCGGCCTCGACGAACTGGCCCTCGCCTCACCCGATCCGCTGGCCACGCACGAGGCGGAGATGCTGGCCCGGCTGGACGCGGCCCACGCCGACACCGTGGCCCCGCTCGCCCGGCTGCTCCCGGCGAAGCAGCAGCTCGGCGCGTGCGAGGTACGGCCGTTGCGGCTCGACCGGCACGGCCTGGTGCTCCGCTCGGAGACACCGGACTCCCACCACGACACCCGGCTGCCCTTCGCCACCGCGGCCACCCACCCGGGCGATGCGGTACGTCAGATCCACGTCCTGCTCGCCCGGGCCACCGCCCGCCCGCGCCGCAGGCGCCTGCCGACCACGTCGTAGGCGCCGGGCGCACCCACAGCCGCCGGCCTCCGGGTCGCTCGCGGAGGCTCCCGTCTCCTCCCGCGAACGAACCCGGAGGCCGGCTCTCAGCCACGGGCTCCCGTCTCCAGCCGCCGCGTCGTCTCCATCAGGGAGACCGTGAACGGATGCCGGGGCTCGGTCAGGACGCGTGATACCGGGCCCTGTTCGACGATCTCCCCCGCGTCCAGGACGGCGACGCGGTGGGCCAGGCGTGCCGTGTCCAGGTCGTGGGTGACGAGCACGAGCGACAGGCCGTCCCCCTCCTGGACCAGGCCCGCGAGGACGTCGAGGATGCCGCGCCGGGTGACCGTGTCCAGCCCGGAGGTGACCTCGTCGCAGATCAGCACCCGGGGACGGGCCAGCAGGGCGCGGGCCAGGGCGGCGCGCTGGAGTTCGCCGCCGGAGAGCGCACCGGGGCGTCGACGGGCCAGGTCCGGTGACAGGCCGAGGCGGTCCAGGGTGGCCGATGCCTCCTGGGTGGCCGCCCGTTCACCGGCGCCGCGCAGCCGTACCGCCGTGCGGGCCACCTGTGCCAGCACCGGCCGGTGTTCGTCGAAGGCGGCGCGGGCGTCCTGGAAGACGTACTGCACGGCGGCCAGTCGGGCACGGCCGCGGTGGCGCAGGCTGCGTGGCAGGGGCGTGCCGTCGAGCAGGATCTCGCCGGAGTGCTCGCGGTGCAGGCCCGCGAGGCAGCGGGCGAGCGTGGTCTTGCCGCTGCCGGAGCGGCCGACCACGGCGAGACACTCACCGGGATGGAGGACCAGGCGCGGGGCGCGCAGCACGACGGTGCGGCCGTCGTGCACGGCCGTCAGGTCCCGTACGGCCAGTACCGGCCGGCTCACGTCCTGCCCCGTCTCCTCCGGCGGGGACGTGCTGCTCCGGTCGTCGAGCAGCCGACGGGTCCACTCGTGCCGGGGCGCCGCCCACAGCCGTCGCGGCGGCCCCGACTCGACGACCCGGCCCGCGCGCAGCACGAGGACCTCGTCGGCGAGCGCGCGGACCACGTCCAGGTCATGGCTGAGCAGCACGACCGCGATGCCGCGTGCCGCGACCGCCGCCAACTGCTCGACGATCCGGTTCTTCGTCAACGCGTCCTGGCCGGTGGTGGGTTCGTCCGCGACGATCACCCGGGCGCCGAGCAGCAGTGCCTGGGCCAGGACGACCCGCTGCTGCTGGCCGCCGGAGAGCTGGTGCGGATGACGCCTCAACAGCACATCTGCGTCCGTCAGTTGGGCGTCCGACAGGGCTCGCAGGACCAGGGCGCGGGCCGCCGCGCGCCGCTGGGCCCGCGGCAGGTGGCGGACCTGAGGGCGGGCGATGTCGTGGAGCAGTGCGCCGACGCGGCGAGCCGGATTGAGGACGGCGGCGGGGTGCTGGGGGACGTACCCCACGCGGCCGTCGCCGGTCAGCCGTACCTCACCCGTGACCCGGGCGCCGGGCGGGTACTCGCCGAGCAGGGCGAGCCCGGTGCTGGTCTTTCCGCTGCCGGACGCGCCGACCAGGGCCGTCACCCTGCCCGGCAGCACCTTCACCCGCACTCCGTCGACGATCGCGCGGCCGTCGACCTCGATGCGCAGATCCCGGATCTCGGCGACGGCGGCATCCGTCGCCGTGGACACCGGCGTCCCCCCTTCCGCCGTCACGGGCCTGCCGTCCCCCGCGGTCACCGAAGCTCCATCTCCCCGCATCATCGGCGCCCCTTCCTCTCCAGAGCCGCGTCGAAGAGCAGGTTCGTCCCCATCGTCAGCGCCACGATCAGCAGTGCGGGCACGACCACGGCCCAGGGCTGCACCATCAGGCCGGTGCGGTTGCGGTCGACCATCACCGCCCAGTCCGCGGCGTCGGGCGCGACACCGACCCCGAGGAACGCGGCCGTCGACACCAGGTACAGCACGCCCGTCAGCCGGATGCCGGCGTCGGCGGCGAGGGTGCGCAGCGTCGAGCGGCCGACGTACCCGACGGCGATCCGCCACCAGGTCTCGCCCTGCATCCGCAGCGCCTCCACGGCGGGGCGGGCCGCCGCCTCCCCGGCCGCGGCCCGTACGATCCGGGCCGCGTCGGGCACGTTGACCAGCGCCACGAGCAGCGCGACTCCCACGGCTCCGGGGGCGATCACGGAGGCCACGAGCAGGATCAGCAGCAGCGACGGCACGGCCAGCAGCACGTCCAGCGGCCGCATCAGCAGGTCCTCCAGCCACCGCAGCCGGGTGAGCGCGCCGGCCAGCGCGACCGGGACGGCGACGAGATAGGCGAGCGCGGTCGCGGTCAGGGCGGTGACCACGACGGTACGGCCTCCCAGAAGCGTCTGCCGCAGGACGTCGCGGCCCACGAAGTCGGTGCCGAGCCAGTGGCCGTCGCCGAGGGCGAAGGAGGTGGCGCGCGGTCCCGGGTCGCCCGCGACCAGCGGCCCCACGAGGGCGAGTGCGAGCGGGACGGCGACCACGGCGAGGCCGAGCGCGAAACGGCGGTGCGTCACGCGGCCACCCCCGCGCGGGGCGTGAGCCGGTGGGCCACCAGATCGGCACCGAGGTTGAGCAGCACCGTCAGTACCCCGAACACCACGGCCAGCCCCTGCACCACCGGTACGTCGCGTTCGGCGACGGCGTTGAGGAGGACCGTGCCCAGGCCCGGGATCACGAACAGGGCCTCCACGACGATGACGCCGCACAGCAACCAGTCGACGGTGCGCGCGAGTTGCTGCGCCGCCGGGGCGAGGGCGTTCGGCAGCGCGTGGGCGTGGCGGACGCGGGCGCCGGGGACGCCGCAGCGGCGGGCGTGGGCGACGTACGGGGAGGCCAGGGCGTCGACCATGCCGGCCCGCACCAGGCGGGACAGGGAGCAGACCGGGCGGGACAGCAGGACCAGCACGGGCCGCACCAGCACCGCCGGATGGGCGAGCAGGTCGCCGCCGTGGCCGACGGCCGTGGGCGGCAGCCACGCCAGTTTCAGGGCGAGGACCGTCACCAGCAGTACTCCGAGGGCGAACTCGGGGACCGCGTAGACGGCCAGCGTCACCGAGCTCACCAGCCGGTCCACGAGGCCCCCTTCGTGGCGCGCGGCGAGGACGCCGAGGCCGAAGCCGAGCGGGACGAGCAGCGCCAGGGTGAGTGCGGCGAGGGTCAGGGTCGGACCGAAGGCGTCGGCGATGTACCCGGAGACCGGCCGGCCGGAGGTCAGGGAGGTGCCGAAGTCTCCGTGCGGCAGGCCCGTCGCCCAGTCCGTGAGGCGTTCGTACGCGGGCCGGTCCAGGTCCATCGCCTCGCGGATCGCCGCGATGCGGGCCGGGTCGGGCTGGTCACCGGCGAGGGTCACCGCCGCGTCGCCCGGCAGTGCCTCGGTGAGCGTGAAGACGAGCAGGACGACGGCCGCGGTCTGGGCTGCGCCGAGGACGAGGCGCCGGGCGACGAAGGACGTGCCGCGGTGGGCGGTCCGCCGAGTGCGGGTCCGTCGTCGCTGGTCGCGCAGTTCCCCGCGCCCCTTCACGGCGTTGTCGGCCCACGGGGTCCTCACGCCAGCCACACCTTGTCGAAGCGGGCCCAGTCGAGGGTGTTGGCGGGGGCCTTCCTCTCGACTCCCCTCACCGTGCGCGCCGTTGCGATGATCCAGTCGGCGAAGCCCCAGACGAGGAAGCCGCCCTCGGCGTACAGGCGGCGCTGCATGCGCGCGTAGACGGCCGCCCGCTCGGTCCTGTCGCCGGTGGACTGGGCCTGCCGGTAGAGGGCGTCGAAGTCCTTGTGCCGCCACTTGGTGGCGTTGGTGGTGGAGTCGGTGAGCAGGCGCTGGGAGATGTGGGCCTCGACGGGCATGGCCCCGGAGCGGTAGCAGCACAGGGTGCCGCCGTCGAGGATGTCGCTCCAGTAGGAGTCCTTGCTGCCCATCTTCACGTCGATCGTGACGCCCGCCTTCGCGGCCTGGTCGCGGAAGATGCCGGCGGCCTCGGTGAACCCGGCGGCGACGGCGGAGGTGTCCAGGGTGACCTTGAGGTTCTCGGCGCCGGCCCGCCTGAGCAGGGACCGGGCGCGGTCGAGGTCCTGGGTGCGCTGCGGCAGGTCGGCGGCGTAGTACTCGTAGCCCTTGCCGAACAGGTCGTTGCCGACCTCGCCCGCGCCGGACAGCGCGCCGTCGACGAGTTCCTGCCGGTCGGCGATGAGGAAGAACGCCTCGCGTACCCGCTTGTCGTCGAAGGGCGCGCGGTCGGTCTTCATGCAGAACGCCTGCATGGCGCTGTTGCGCAGCCGCACGATCTCGATCCGTCCCCCGCCCTCGTGGGCGCGGGCCGTCGTCGGGTTGAGCTCGTGCGCGTACTCGACCTGGCCGCCGAGGAGGGCGTTGACGCGGGCGGACTCCTCGTTGGCGACGACGAACTCGATCTCGTCGAGGAGCGGGGCGCCGTCCCAGTGGTCGTCGAAGCGGCGGAAGACGGCGGAGCGGCCGGGCGCGAAGGACACGAACCGGAAGGGTCCGGAGCCGATCGGCCGGTCGTCGAACTCGGTGGCGTTCTCCGGGACGATGTACGCGCCGAACGCGGCCAGTACGTTGGGGAATTCGGCGGTAGGCCGCTTGAGCACGAACTCGATGCTCCGCTTGCCGGTGGCCCGGCTGGCGTCGAGGTCGATGGGCTCCAGGGACGCCTTCGCGCGGAACGCCTGCTTCGGGTCGGCGATCCGGCGGTAGCTGTAGAGGACGTCCTCGGCGGTGACCGGCTTCCCGTCGTGGAAGGCGGCCTGACGCAGCGTCACCTGCCAGCGGTCCAGGGTCTTGTTGGACTCCCACTTCTCGGCCAGGCGGGGGACCGCGGAGAGGTCCGCGTCGTAGTCGGCGAGCTTGTCGAAGAGCGCCTTGGCCCGGGCGACGTCCGCGAAGAGGTTGGCCAGGTGCGGATCGAGCGTCTCGCTCGCGCCACCACCGGCGAAGGCCGCGCGCAGCCGGCCGCCGCGCTTCGGGGTGCCGTCGGTGCCGCCGTCCGCCTTGTCGTCGGTGCCGCCGGCACAGCCGGCGAGGGCGAGGGCGGCGGCGCCCGTGGTGGCGGCGAGGAAGCCGCGTCGGCGCAGGCCGGGGAAACGTTCGTCGTTCATGAGTGGTCCTTCTTGTCTTTCGGATCAGGGGGTGTGCAGACGCGCGACGACGTGCAGCCGGTCCGCGTCGGCGCGGGTGCCGGGCAACTCGCCCTGCCGCCACGGGGGTTCGGTGCGCGGGCCGGGGCCGTCGTGGAGTTCGAGCACCTCGAAGCCGTGCGCGGCGAGGAAGTGCCGCAGTTCCTGTGGGAACAGCAGCCGCCAGGCGGAGCGCTGTTCGACGGGCGGTGAGCCGTCGTCGGATGTCCACAGGCGGGTACGGCGCAGGAGTTGGGCGGTGCGGTCGACGGTCAGGGTGGTGGTGGAGCGGTAGCCGGTGCCCCGCCAGGTGAAGGAGGCGACGGACGGGCTGCCGAGGAGATCGGTACGGCCCAGGAGGTACGCCCCGTTGCGCATCTCCGCGACCAGCAGCCCGCCCCGGGCGAGGGAGCGGCGGCAGGAGGCGAGGAAGCCGTCGAGCTGGTCGTTGGTGTGGCAGTACAGCAGGGAGCTGTCCAGGCAGACCACGGCGTCGAAGGCGTCCCGGCCCAGCTCGAAGCCGTGCAGGTCCGCCCGGACGTACGCCGGGCCGGGGTGTTGGGCGCGGGCGTGCGCCAGCATCGCCTCCGAGAGGTCGGCGCCGGTCACCGTACGGCCCACGGAATGCAGGTGGGCGGCGTCGCGGCCGGTGCCGCAGCCCATGTCGAGGACGCGCGGGCCGGCGCCGTGGCGGCGCAGGCAGTCCTCGGCCCAGCGTCCGGCGAGCCGGTCGGGATCGGGGAAACGGGCCTCGTAGAGGGCGGGGTGGTCGGTGAGGAGGTTGGCGCCGGTCATGCGTCGGCCTTCTCCCGCACCGGCTGCGCGGGCGTCGGCAGCGCTCCGCGGCGACGCAGCCACGCGACCCCGCCGGCGGAGAGCGCCCCGAACAGCGCGCAGCACACCCACGGCAGCCACGGACGCCCTCCGTGCTCCCCCGCGTCCATGGCCCATCCGACGACGGCGTTGCCGAGGGCCGCGGCGATGCCCGAGACGACGTAGAAGATCCCGAAGTACGTGCCGGTCAGCTCGGGCCGGCCGAAGCGGGGGATCAGCTCCATCACGAACGGCGAGGCGATCATGATGCCGAGGTAGAGCAGCAGCGCACTGGCGAGGACCGGCACGGCACCCGCGGCGAGGACCGGTGGCACGAAGGCCAGCCCCATCACCGCGAGCCCGGTGGCGATCCAACCCGCCCTGCTGCCACGGGACTTCAGGCTGCGGGTGATCCTGAGCTGCAGGGCCAGGTTGGCGACCGTGCCGACGAGGAAGACGAGTCCCGCGGCCCCGTCCCAGCCGGTGGCCCGCCTGGCCCCGTCCGGCAGCAGCAGGTACAGCTGGTTCTCCAGGGTGAACATGCCGACCATGGCGAGTGAGAAGGCCAGGAAGGCCCGGTTGCCGAGCACCTCACGCCAGTCCCCGAGGACCCCGCTGCCGCTCGGCTCGACCTTGCGCGCGGGCAGGACGAGGGCCTGCGCCACGGTGAGCACGGCGAAGATGCCGGCGGCGGTCAGCGCGGAGGTGCGGAAGTCGACGAGGAGCAGGGCGCTGCCCAGCAGCGGCCCGACGAGCGCTCCGGTCGTGGCGAACACGTTGAACAGGGCGAACGCCTCCGCCTTGCGCTCCCCCGCCTCCTGTGCGAGGTAGGCCCGCACGGCCGGGTTGAACAGCGCCCCCGCGAGCCCGCTGAGCACGGACGCGGCGAGCAGCACCGGCAGCCCGTCGCCCAGCGCGAACAGCGCGAACCCGACGGTCCGCAGCGCGCACCCGGCGATGATGACGCCCCGTGCCCCGAGCCGGTCGGCGGCCGAGCCGCCGATGATGAACAGGCCCTGCTGGCTGAGGTTGCGCACGCCGAGGACGATGCCTACGACCGCCGCCGACATGCCCAGGTTCTCGCCGAGGTGGGTGGCGAGGTAGGGGATGAGCAGGTAGAAGCCGGTGTTGACGCCGAGCTGGTTGACCAGCAGCAGCTGGACGGCGAGCGGGAACCCGCGCATCTCACGCCACGTCCTCATGGGCGCTCACCTCCTCGACTCCCAGTCCGGGCAGGCCACTCGGGCGCACGAAACCGTCGGCGCCGCCGATGCCGCGCCACGGGTCGTGGGCGAGCAGCAGGTGCCCGTCCAGGTCGGCCCAGCGGGCGCGGTCGGCGAGGTGCACGGCGGGCGCGAGGCCGAGGCTGCTGGCGGTGAGGCAGCCGAGCATCAGCTCGGTCCCGCTGCCGTCGAGCAACTCGGCGATGCGCAGGGCGGCGCGGACTCCGCCGCACTTGGCGAGCTTGACGTTGACGCCGTGGACGCGCCCGGCGAGCCGCCGTACGTCGTCCTCGCCCACCGCGTCCTCGTCGGCGATGACGGGCAGCGGAGACCTCTCGGCGAGGGCGCCCAGCGCGTCCGGGTCGCCGGGTGGCAGCGGCTGTTCGACGGCCTCGACGCCGAGTGCGGCGAACCGGGGCAGCAGCCGCTCGGCCTGCGCCTTGCTCCAGGCCCCGTTCGGGTCCAGCAGCAGCCGCGCTCGGGGGGCCGCGTCCCGCACGACCCGTATCCGTTCCACGTCGTCCTCGGGGTCGGGTGAGCCGGCCTTCACCTTGAGGACCTCGAATCCGCTCGCGGCCAGGCGCCGGGCCGCGGCGGCGGCGTGCGTGAGCGAGGTGATGCCGATGGTGCGTGCGGTGGCGACGCCGAACGACGCCTCGGTGCCGAGGAGCCGGTGGACGGGCACACCGGCCCGCTTGCCGGCGAGGTCCAGCAGCGCGGACTCGACGGCGGCGGTCACGGCCGGGGGTATGGCACCGGAGGGCGGGGCCTCCAGGGCGCTCTCGGGGTCGGGGAACCGTTCCAGGCCGACGGCCGGGATCAGCCGGACGAGCGTGGCGGCGTCCAGCCCGTAGTACACGCTGCTGACGGCCTCGCCGTGTCCGGTGACGCCGTCGTGCTCGACGCTCAGCCACACGGCGTCGCGGGCGGTCATGACGGAGCGGGAGATGCGCAGCGGCTCGGCGAGTTCGAGTCGTACGGTGCGCAGGCGGGCCTTCATCGTGTCCTTCCGGCGGAGAGTGGATCGGCGACCCGCGCGCACCGCGCCCACCCGCTCGCCTCGGCGGCGCAGGGGTGCGGTATCTCCACGGGCCGGGTGGCGGCGCCGGCCAGGTCGAGGCCGTGGGCGGCGATGAAGTCGTCGTCGTAGACGGTGCCGAGGTAGCGGTGCGGCCCGTCGGGGAACACGGTCGCGACGACCGCGCCGGGGTGCACGCGGGCCGCCCAGGCGGCGACGCGGGCGACCGCGCCGGTGCTCCAGCCGCCGCTGACGAACGAGCCCCGGGCGAGCCGCCGGCAGCTGTCCACGGCTTCGGCGGGGCCGATCCAGTGGACCTCGTCGAAGGCGTCGTAGGCGACGTTGCGCGGGTGGATGCTGCTGCCGAGGCCGCGCATCAGGCGGGGCCGCGCCGGCTGGCCGAAGATCGTCGAGCCGGTCGCGTCGACGCCGATCAGGCGCAGCGCGGGCCAGCGCCGGCGCAGCGGGCCGATGACGCCGGCACTGTGTCCGCCGGTGCCGACGCTGCACACGAGGATGTCCAGGTGGTCGAGCTGGGCGGTGAGCTCGGCGGCGAGGGAGGCGTAACCGGCGGTGTTGTCGGGGTTGTTGTACTGGTCGGGCCAGTAGGCGCCGGGGAGTTCCGCGAGCAGTTCGCGCAGCCTGCCGAGCCGGGCCGCCTGCCAGCCGCCCGGCACGGAGGGGCGGTCGACGAGCTCCAGCCGGACGCCGTGCGCGCGCAGCAACTGCCGCATGGACGGCTCCAGTTCGCTGTCGCCGACCAGGACGACGGGGTGGCCGAGCGCCTGCCCGGCGAAGGCGAGCCCGATGCCGAGGGTGCCGGAGGTGGACTCCACCACGGGTGCCCCGGGGCGCAGTTCGCCGCGTTCGCGCGCGCCGAGCAGCATCGACACGGCGGCCCGCGCCTTCATGCCGCCCGCGGCGAGTCCTTCGAGCTTGGCCCAGAACCCGGGGTGGGCCTCGGGCAGTCCGGCCGTGACGCGTACGACCGGGGTACGGCCGAGCAGGGCCAGCAACTCCTGCCGGGCGGTGGGGCGTACGGCCGTGGCGGTCATCGTTCGCCTCCGGGACAGCGGTAG
This sequence comes from Streptomyces sp. Y7, assembly GCF_043195415.1. Classification (NCBI taxonomy): domain Bacteria; kingdom Bacillati; phylum Actinomycetota; class Actinomycetes; order Kitasatosporales; family Streptomycetaceae; genus Streptomyces; species Streptomyces sp. Y7. The sequence goes on along the minus strand of NZ_JBIDDQ010000005.1, from coordinate 329,446 downwards.
CGGTGGACGACGCCGGCGCCGCCGTCGAGCCAGAAGAAGGGGTACGGCTCCGCGCACACCGCGGTGACACCGTGCCCCAGGAAGCGGGGCAGCACGGCGCTGCCGGTCTGCGCGAACAGCACCAGCCGCTTGCCGTGCCGCAGGGCGTGCGCGCGCAGCGGTTCGAAGGTGCCGTTGCCCAGGGTCATCCCGGAGACCAGCAGCGCGTCGCAGCTCCCGGCGGCGGCGAGCGCGTCGGCGGTGACGGGCTCGCCCCACTCGGTGACGCCGCCCTTGAGGTCGCACGGCACGTAGCCGAGCCCGCGCGAACGCAGCGCTTCCAGAAGGGAGTTGACGACGCCGACGACCAGCACGGTGCCGCCGTCCGGGAGGTCCAGCAGGTCCACCACGGCGCTCGCGCGGGCCCGGGACTTCTCCAGCGACGACCCGGCGGGCAGGGCGACGGGGTGCGCGCCGTGTTCCGGGGTGTGCGGGGCGATGTGCATCAGGTAGGCGTCGAGGGCGGCGACGCGCACCGCGGGCAGCGGATGGCCGAGGAGGCGTGCCACGTCGGCGCCCACGCAGTCGTCGAGGGCGCTGTCGGGCAGTTCGCCGGGCTCGACGGCGCACGAGCCGACGGCCTCGGCGAGCCGCAGGCTGAGCACCTCGTTGCGGTAGCCGGTGCCGCGCCCGTCGTGCCGTACGGCCTGCCGGGTGGTGAAGGCGACGGCGATGCGCAGCGTGCGCGGGTCGGGCCCGAGGACACCGGCACGGACGTCGGCGACGAGCGCGTCGTAGGTCCGGCCGGGTGCCGTCGGCCGGGCGGTGGCGGCGGTCATCGGATCACCAGCCCCGCGCGCAGGTCGGCCAGCATCCGCTCGACGCGGTCGCGGGCGCCGGGGCCGTCGGGGTCGCCCGCCATGACGTGGCCCAGGTACTCGTTGTTGCTGCCGGCGGCCCGTACGGCGGTGCCGGGTTCGGCGAGACGCACCTCCAGCACTTCCGGTGCGTCGGCGAGCCGGTGGGCGTCGAGGGCTTCGAGCGTGCCGGCTCGGTCCGGGACGAGGAAGCCGATGGCGGCGCTGCGCAGCCCGGTGTCGGTGCGCCCGAGGTCGGGCCCGCGGCCGAGGGCGACGTCGACGAAGGCGGCGGCGAGGTCGACGCCGGTGACATGGCGGACGAGTTCGGTGATGCGGTTGCCGGCGGGCCGGGGGTTGACCTCGACGACGCGCGGTCCGGCGGAGGTCAGCTTGATCTCGGTGTGCGCGACGACGGCGTCCGTCAGGCCGAGCGCCTTGAGCGCGCCGAGGGCGGTCTGCTCGGCGGCCTCGAGGTCGGCGGGTGTCAGGGCGGCAGGGAACATGTGACCCGTCTCGATGAAGGCGGGCGCGCCCCCGACGCTCTTGTCGGTGACGCCGACGATGTGCACCGCGCCCGCGTGGGACACGGTCTCGACGCTGACCTCAGGGCCGTCGAGGAGCTCTTCGAGCAGGACGCCAGGGGTGCGGTGCTGCCCCCGCGCGTTGACCGGGAACTCCGCCAACGCCCGGAAGAGTTCGCCGAGTTCACTCTCGTGCTCGATGCGGCGGACGTACATGCCGGCGCACAGGTCGACCGGCTTGGCGACGAGCGGGTAGCCGATCTCGCGGGCGGCCCGCGCGAGGTCGGCCCACTCCTCGTGCACGGCGTGGCGCGGTCCGGGCAGGCCCGCCTCGGCGAGGACCCGGCGGGTGGCGTCCTTGCGGCAGGCGTTCCCCACGGCCTCGGGTCCGGGGCCCGGCAGCCCGAGATGCCCGGCGATGCGGGCCACGGCCGGCAGGTAGTAGTCGCAGGAGGTGATCACCCCGTCGAAGCCCAGCACCGAGTGCAGCCGTGCCACCTCGGGCAGCAGGGCGTCGGTGTCGTTGGTGTCGGCGGTGATGACGTTGCGGGCGCCGAGCAGCGGATGCGCGGCGCCCTCGGGCGCCGAGCGCAGGTAGTGATGCAGGTCACGGGTGAGGAAGGTGAACTCGTGCCCGCCCTCGCGGATGGCCCGTGGCAGCAGCCTGCTCATCGATCCGACCCAGCTCTCGACCATCAGCAGATGAGCCACAACTCCCCTTTTCCTGCCTTGAGTTACGTCGTCAGGGCAGCCCGGGGCACCCCTCGGCGAGAGGGGGCCGGACTTGACGCGCACACGTTATCGATAATCATTTTCATTTGCCACCCCGTTCTCACCCACCCCTCGAACCCCGGAGCGAACTTGTCCGCCCTGCCCCGTCCCACCGCCGTGCTGTGCGCCCTCGTGGCCGCGGCCGCCCTACTCCCCGTCGGCCCCGCCCGCGCGGCGGCCCCACTCGCGTTCGGCGCCTGCCCCGGCTCCGTACCGCGGCCGCCCGCCCCGGACCACGTGGAGTGCGGGCACCTCACCGTCCCCCTCGACCACCGCCACCCCTCGGGCCCGCGCATCGAGATCGCCGTCTCCCGCGTCCCCGCCTCCGGCACCCCCGCCGAGCGGCGCGGCATCCTCCTGGTGAACCCGGGCGGCCCGGGCGGCTCCGGCCTGCCCTACGCCGTGACCAAGCGCGCCAAACTCCCCGCGAGCGTGCGGCGTTCGTACGACGTCATCGGCTTCGACCCGCGCGGCGTCGGCGCCCGCACGCCCGTCGGCTGCGGCGCGATGGGCGGCCTGTTCACGGCTCCGGGCGCCGATCCGGTGCCGGTGGGCCCACGGGCCGAGCGGGCCCACCTCGCCGCACAGCGGGACATGGCCGACGACTGCGCGGCGAGCGCGGGCCCGCAGCTCCTGCGGTACCTGTCCACCGAGCAGACCGCGGACGACATGGACGCGATCCGCGCTGCCCTGGGTGAGCCACGCACGAGCTTCCTCGGTGTCTCGTACGGCAGTTACCTGGGCGCGGCCTACGCGGCGCGCCACCCGCACCGGGTGGGCCGGATGGTGCTGGACAGCGTGGTCGGGCCCTGGGGCTGGTACGACTTCGACGTGATCCAGAGCCGGGCACTGCTGCGCGGCCGCGACACGTTCCTCGACTGGGCCGCCGCCCGTCCGGACCGCTTCGGCCTGGGCGGCGACGGGGCCGCCGTACGGCGTGCGTACCTGCGCGTGCGCCACGGGCTGACCGCCCGCCCGGTGGACGGCTTCGGCCCGGCCGAGTTCGACCGGGCCGTCTACCGCGCCCTCGGCCGCACCGAGCGCTGGACCGGACTGGCCGACGGGCTGCGCGCGTACCTGACCGGAGGCGCCGTGGACGGCCTGCGCCCGCCCTCCGCCTTCGACGGTCCGGAGTCCCGCAACTACGAGGCCGCCAACCGGATCGTGAAGTGCGCGGACGGTCCGGGGCCCACCCCGCGCGAGATCGTGACCGACCTGCGGCGCATACGGCGTCTCGACCCGCAGCCGATCCTGACCGGCCTGGAGGCCACGACCTGCGCGTACTGGCACCACCGCCCCGACCGCCGTACCGCGCTGGGTGCTCCGGCCGCCCCGCCGGTCCTGCTGGTGGCCTCCGCGCACGATCCGGTGACGCCGATCCGGGGCGCGCGCGAGCTGCGGCGACTGCTGCCGGGCTCACGTCTGGTCACCCTGGAGAACGACTACTCGCACGGCGTGTTCGCCAGCCGGGGGAACGCGTGCGTGGACGGCACGGTGGCGGCCTATCTCGTGGACGGGGTTGTGCCGGGGAGCGACGTGGGTTGCGGCGGGGCGGGGCTGCCGGACGCCCGATGACACGACGGGCCGGCTCTGCCGGGGCGCGGTGATGCGTGTTCGTCCTCGAGGCCGGTTCGCAATCCCTCAGCCTGTCCGGGGATTGAGGACGAGGCTCGTTCAGGGGATCGGGGGCGGCAGCCCCGCAGACGCCGCCACCTGGAGATCACGGCACCCCCTGCGGGGACGTCACCCCAGGGGCTGCTCCGTCCAGATGACCTTGCCGTCGGGCGTGTAGCGCGTGCCCCAGCGCTCGGTCAGCTGGGCGACGAGGAACAGACCGCGGCCGCCCTCGTCGGTGCTCTGCGCGCGCCGCAGCCGCGGCGAGGTGCCGCTGCCGTCGGAGACCTCGCAGATGAGGGCACGGTCGCGGAGCAGACGCAGCTGGACCGGGCCCGTGGCGTGCCGGATGGCGTTGGTGACCAGCTCGCTGGCGATCAGTTCGGTGGTGAAGGCCAGGTGGTCGAGGCCCCACGTGGCGAGCTGGGCGGTGACCGCCGCCCGGGAGCGGGAGACGACCGCCGGGTCGCTGGGCAGGTCCCACTGCGCCACGCGGTCGGCGCCCAGGGTGTGCGTGCGGGCGACGAGCAGCGCGACGTCGTCGCCGGGGCGGGCCGGCAGCAGGGCGTCGAGGACGGTCTCGCAGGTCTCCTCCGGCGAGCGGTCGGCACCGGCCAGCACGGCGCGGAGCCGGTCGAGCCCGGCGTCGATGTCACGGTGCCGGTCCTCGACCAGACCGTCGGTGTACAGCACCAGCCGGCTGCCCTCGGCCAGCTCGGTCTCGACCGTCTCGAAGGGCATGCCGCCCAGGCCCAGGGGCGGGCAGGCCGGCAGGTCGACGAACTCGACGCTGCCGTCGGGCGCGACAACCGCGGGCAGGGGGTGTCCGGCGCGGGTGAGGGTGCAGCGCCTGGACACCGGGTCGTAGACGGCGTACAGGCAGGTGGCTCCGACGATGCCGGAGTCGGGGCTGTTCTCCGCCGCCCAGCCCTCGCCGCGGTCGAGCCGGCCGACCAGGTCGTCGAGGTGGGTGAGGAGGTCGTCGGGCGACAGGTCCAGGGAGCAGAAGTTGTGGACGGCCGTGCGCAGCCGGCCCATCGTGGCGGCGGCGTGCAGACCGTGCCCGACCACGTCACCGACGACGAGCGCGACGCGGGCGCCGGACAGCGGGATGACGTCGAACCAGTCGCCGCCGACACCGGCCTGCGCGGGCAGATAGCGGTAGGCGACCTCGACGGCGCTCTGCTCGGAACGGCCCCTCGGCAGCAGGCTGCGCTGAAGGGCGAGGGCGGTGTTGTGCTCGCGGGTGTAGCGCCGCGCGTTGTCGATGCAGATCGCCGCGCGGCCGACCAGCTCCTGGGCGAGGGACAGGTCGTCGTCCTCGAAGGAGCCGGGTTGCAGGGAACGGTAGAAGCTGACCACGCCGAGGGTCGTGCCCCGGGCCCGTAGCGGCACGGTGATCAGCGAGTGGATGCCCGCTTCGAGCACCGGCGTCAGCCGCTCGGGATCCTGCGCGATCCACCCGTCCGCCTCCGTCAGGACCGGTTCCATGACGGACTGCCTGGTCTCCAGGGAGCGGGCCTGCGGCGTGGACGGGACGTACTCGACGGTGTCCCCGACGTCGTACAGATTGTGCGGCTGCTTGCGTACGGCGCGGATGGCCACCCGGCGCAGCGCGGTACGGCCGCCGAGCGCCTCCGGTTCCTCGCCGCGCAGCACCGAGTCGGGCAGGTCGACCGCGACGAAGTCGGCGAACCGGGGGACCGTCACCTCGGCGAGTTCCTCGGCGGTGCTGGTGACGTCCAGGGTGGTGCCGATCCGCACGCTCGCGTCGTGCAGCAGCTCCAGCCGCCGCCGCGCGAGGACGGCCAGCCGGCCGACCCCGGGCTCTCCGACCAGGAGCAACCACCCGTCGGCGCTTGCGGATTCACCGTCCGGGGCGGCGGCGGGCGGGGCCGAGGACGTGTGCGGCGCGGACGTGCCGGGGGTGCTCGGCGGCCGCGGCGGTACGGCCGGTGTCCCCAGCGATTCCGGCGTCGGGGGCGTGCGCTGCGGTGCGGTGCCGACCCGGCCCGCCGCCGGTCCGGCCGGCCTGCGCACCGCCGATCCGAGCTGTCCCCGCGCCGCCGTCCCGGCCGGCCCGGGAGCCACGTCGAGATGGCTCAGGCGTGGGCCGCCCAGCACGCGGGCCTCGACCGCGACGCCGGTCTCCCCCGCCGCGCCCGTGACCTGGCGGCGCAGCAGGGTGGCGGTCCGGCCGCTGGGCAGGGTGATCTCGTCGAGGCTGTGGTGGGGAGAGGCCATGAGCTCCTCGGCCCTGGCGCGCAGCAAGGCCATGTCGACGCGGCCGAGTGCCCCGCCGTCCAGGTCGGGCCGCAGCCCGTCGGGCTGCGACGGCCAGCCCCGCGCATGGCCGTCGGCCCGCCGGTACGCGGCGAGGAGTGCGCGTTCGCGCAGGCTCGCCTGCTCCAGGAGCCGGGTCTCGATGCTCCGGGCGGCCTCGCGGACCATCCGCACCATGGCGGGGTCGCCCTGGTCGCGCAGACACGTGATGTCGAGGACGGCCTCGATGCGTCCGCTGAGCGGGTCCCGGACGGGGGCGCCCGCGCAGGCGAAGGGCTGCAGGGAGTCGGCGAAGTGCTCGCGGCCGGCGATGTAGACGGGGCCGCGCTCGGCGAGAGCGGTGCCGACGCCGTTCGTGCCGACGACCGCCTCGGAGGCGTCGAACCCGGGGGCGAAGCGGACGGCGTCGAGACGGTCGCGCAGCTGCCGGTCGCCGCCGAGCCGCTCGACCATGCGGCCCTGTCCGTCGCACAGCGCGATCGTCATGCTCACATCGGCGAAAGAGCGAGTCAGGTCGGTGAGCACCGGGTCGGCGGCGTGCCGGAACCGGTCGTCCAGCCGGACGTCCTCGGTGTAGCGGACCAGCAGCCGGTGCGGCTCCAGGCCGACGGAGCGGCAGCGCTTCCAGGAGTCGAGCACCGAGTCCCGTACGTCCGACTCGACCAGTGAGCCGGCGAGGAATCGTTCATGGGCATCGACGAGACCGCCGATGTCGTCCCAGGCGACGGACAACGGGACCACTTCCTCACCCGAAGCCGTCCGGCCGCGCACCACTGCCCGGCCCGCGACCCGGGGGCTTCGCCAAGCGTTATCACCCTAAGCCTTCCGTGACGCGCATCACAATCGATCGCCGGCCCTCCGCGAGGGACGGTGACCGCCGGGGGCAGGGCGGAGGGCGTTGTCAGTGGTGGCAGGCAGGATGACGGGCATGACCACACCAGTTGCGCAGATCGTGGACGCCGCCGGATACGCGCGGGCCGTCGAGGACGTCGTGAAGGCCGCCGCCGCCTACTACACGGACGGCACGTCCCCGCTGGACGACGACAGCTACGACCGGCTGATGCGCGGGATCGCCGCGTGGGAGGCCGAGCACCCCGATCAGGTGCTGCCCGACTCACCGGCCGGGAAGGTCGCCGGCGGTGCCGTCGAGGGCGATGTGCCGCACACGGTGGCGATGCTGAGCCTGGACAACGTGTTCTCGGCCGAGCAGTTCACGGCGTGGACGGCCTCGCTGGCGCGCCGGATCGGGCACGAGGCGGAGAGATACAGCGTCGAGGCGAAGCTCGACGGTCTCGCGATCGCGGCCCGCTACACACGGGGGCGGCTGACGCGGCTGATCACCCGCGGCGACGGGACGGCCGGGGAGGACGTCTCGCACGCGATGAGCACGATAGAGGGCCTGCCCGAGACGCTGGCCGAGCCGGTCACCGTGGAGGTGCGCGGTGAAGTCCTGATGACGGGCGCGCAGTTCGAGCACGCCAACGAGGTGCGCACGGCGCACGGCGGGCAGCCGTTCGCCAACCCCCGCAACGCGGCGGCGGGCACCCTGCGGGCCAAGGACCGCGCCTACACGGTCCCGATGACGTTCTTCGGCTACGGCCTGCTGCCGCTGCCCGACACGGAGGAGGCTCTGACCGCGCGGCTGGACGGCCTCGCGCACAGCGAGCTCATGGAACTGGCCGGGCGGCTGGGCGTGCACACCACCGCCACCACCGAGGTGCCGGGCGTCACCGCCGCCACCACGGACGAGGTCCTCGCCCGGGTGCAGGAGATCGCCGCGCTGCGCGCGGGACTGCCGTTCGGGATCGACGGGATCGTCATCAAGGCCGACCTCGCCGCCGACCAGCGGGCCGCCGGTTCCGGATCGCGGGCCCCGCGCTGGGCGATCGCCTACAAGCTGCCGGCCGTGGAGAAGATCACCCGGCTCCTCGACGTCGAGTGGAATGTGGGCCGCACCGGCATCATCGCCCCGCGCGGCGTTCTGGAGCCGGTCGAGATCGACGGCTCCACCATCACCTACGCCACGCTGCACAACCCCGCCGACATCACCCGGCGCGATCTGCGGCTGGGCGACCGGGTGATGGTGCACCGCGCCGGGGACGTCATTCCGCGCATCGAGGCGCCCGTCGCCCACCTGCGTACCGGTGAGGAGAAGCCGATCGTCTTCCCCGAGGCGTGCCCGCGCTGCGGCTCGGCCATCGACACCGGCCAGGAGCGCTGGCGGTGCGAGCAGGGACGCAACTGCCATCTGGTCGCCTCCCTCTCCTACGCCGCGGGCCGCGACCAGCTCGACATCGAGGGCCTGGGCGCCACCCGTGTCGTGCAGCTGGTCGAGGCGGGCCTGGTCGCCGATCTCGCGGACCTGTTCACGCTGACCCGCGAGCAGCTCCTCGGACTGGAACGGATGGGTGAGACCAGCACCGACAATCTGCTGGCGGCCCTCGCCACGGCCAGGACCCGGCCGCTGTCGCGGGTGCTGTGCGCCCTGGGAGTCCGGGGCACGGGCCGCTCCATGTCCCGCCGTATCGCCCGGTACTTCGCCACCATGGACCATGTCCGTGCCGCCGACGCCGAGCAGTTGCAGCAGGTCGAGGGCATCGGGGCCGAGAAGGCACCGTCCATCGTCGCCGAACTCGCGGAACTGGCCGGGCTGATCGACAAACTCGCCGCCGCCGGGGTCAACATGACCGAGCCGGGCGCCACATACGCCCCCGTGGACACCACGGGCACCGGCACGGACCCCGCCGGGACCGACGCACCGGCCGCCGGGCCCCTCTCCGGGATGACCGTGGTGGTCACCGGCGCCATGACCGGCCCTCTGGAGAAGCTCAGCCGCAACCAGGTGAACGAACTGATCGAGCGGGCCGGTGGCCGCTCCTCGTCCAGCGTGTCCAGGAAGACCAGCCTCGTGGTGGCCGGGGAGGCCGCCGGCTCCAAGCGCGCCAAGGCCGAGGACCTCGGCATCCGGCTCGCCACACCGGACGAGTTCGCGCTGCTGGTCGCCGACTACGTCGAATGATCGCCGGGGGCGGGGTCCGCCCCGCCCACCTGCGACATTGTCATGGACGGGATGGAGGGGATCGGCGTATCGTGCCTCGGCCGCGTGCTGTTCCGCGGCCGGTGTCTCTTCTCTTCTCGCCCGTGGGGGGCTCATCACCATGTCCGCTTCCAATGACCTGCGTCCGCGTCCGCAGCTGCCGTCCGGCAGACCCGAATCGTCCGTCGGCCTGCTGGTTGTAGCCGTGGCGGGGCTGGCTCTGGCCGCTCTCTGCGATGTGTTCAGCCTGTTCGCCGGCTGGCGGCTCCGGGCGGTGTTCGAGGGAGACGGCGGTTTCCTCACGGCGCCGCAGAACGACCTGGAGTCCGCCGCCTCGCTGTACGACACGGCCGCGAGGTACCAGGTCATCGTGTACCTGCCGGCGGCGATCGCCTTCGTCGTCTGGTTCTTCCGCATGCGCCGCAACACAGGTCTCATGGCCCCGGACCGGTTCCGCAACGGCCCCGGCTGGGCCATCGGCGCCTGGCTGATCCCCCTGGCGAACCTCTGGCTGCCGTACCGCGTCGCCGTCGACATGTGGGGCGCCGCCACTCCGCTGCCGGCCGAGGGCGAGCGCTTCCGGGCACGGCTGTGGCCGGTGAACCTGTGGTGGGGCCTGTTCGTCTTCAGCGTTCTGTTCAACCGTTTCGCCGGCACGAAGTACAAGAACGCCGAGACCTTGACGGAGATCCGGGACGGCGTCGGGCAGTACATGGCGGCCGACGCGCTCCACATCGCCGCCGCCGCTGCCGCCATGTACTTCGCCATCCGGCTGACCACGATGCAGCGGTTCAAGGCGGCGGAGGGACCGTACGGGGGCGCGGTCGTCAAGGCGCCGGCGGCCTGAGCGCGGTCCCACCGGGCAATCCGCGGGAGCGGCACCCGGCCCCGCTCCCGCAGAGCCGTCCTCCCCGATTCGCGCCATACTCGACCCCATGCGGTCACTACGGGGCCTCGGCGGTCTCGCCGGCGGGCTGGCGCTGGTGGTCGCGGTGGGCTGCACCGGGAGTGACGGCGAGGGTGCCGCGGCCGTGCGTACGCCTTCGGCGTCGGTCCACAGCGAGAGCGAGACCCCCGGCGCGACGGGCTCGGTCTCACCCGGCCCCGTCGACCCGGTCTCCCTTCCGGCGCTGATGGAGCGCGAGCACCGCGGCTCGGATCTGCGGCTCGGTGCCGTGCGGGTGCGCACCGACGCCTATACGCAGTACGCGGTCACCTACCGGTCGAACGGCCTGACGATCTCGGGGATCATGAACGTGCCCCGGGGCGAGGGGCCGTTCCCGGCGCTGGTCCTGGCACACGGATACATCGACCCCGACGTCTACACCACCGGCCGCGGCATGCCCCGCGAGCAGGACGTCCTCGCCCGGAACGGCTATGTGGTCCTGCACACCGACTACCGCGACCACGCGGGCTCCGACGACGACCCCGACAACGACGTCAACCTGCGGCTGGGCTACACCGAGGACGTCATCAACGCCGTGCACGCCCTGCGCTCCGCCTCCCGGCCGGACATCGACGACGGGCGGATCGGTCTGCTCGGGCGGTCGATGGGCGGCGGGGTCGTGTACAACGCGCTGGTCGTGGCCCCGGGGCTGGTCGACGCCGCGGTGGTCTACGCGCCGGTCAGCTCGCGTCCGCAGGAGAACATCGACCAGTTCCAGCGGCCCGAGGGCGACCCGCTCGTCGAGGAGATCGAGGCCGCGCACGGCACGCCCGAGGAGAACCCCGAGTTCTGGCGCCGGGTCTCACCCGTCACCTACGTCGACCGGGTCACCGAGCCCCTGCTGATCCACCACGGCACCGCCGACGACACCTGTCCCCTGGCCTGGACGAGGGCGACGGTCGCGGCGTTCGAGAAGGCCGGCAAGGACGTGGAGCTGCGGACGTACCGGGGCGAGGGGCACACCTTCGGGCCGCGGTGGGCGGACTCGATGGACGTCACGATGAACTTCTTCGACCGGAACCTGCGTTGACCGGCCGGGAGAGCGGGGACGGCCGGGCCGTCCCCGGCCTCGGCGGCCTCCCGGGCACCACCGGTCCCGCCCCAACGGCCGGGGTCCGCCGCACGGTTCGCGGGCGACTGTGACGGACGACGCACAGCGGGCCGCAAGTTTTTTCCCGCGGCGGTGATTGTTTCGCGCGTTCCATCCGTACCTCCTGGAGACCAAGCCGCTCACGTCAGGAGGCACGATGCCCATCTCGCGCCGCATGGTAGGAACCGTCTTCGTGGGAGGCGCGCTCGTCCTCACCCTCTCCGCGCTGGCCTACCCGGCCATGCTGGGCGTGGAGACCACCTCCGCCAACCAGGACCGCGTCATCGCGAACACGCAGTACGGCCCGCTGACCGAGGCCGACCGGGACTTCGTCGTCAAGGTCCGGGCCGCCGGTCTGTGGGAGCACCCGCTGGGCATGATGGCGATGCAGCGCGGGACGACTCCGGAGATGAAGGAGGCCGGCCAGCACCTGGTCGTCGGACACGCCCGGCTCGACCTCGCCTGCCGCAAGCTCGCGTCCGAGCTGAACATCACCCTGCCCAACCAGGCGAGCCCGCAACAGCAGCAGTTCGTGGCGACGGTGGACTCCAAGACGGGCAAGGAGTTCGACGCCACGGGTGTCGCGATCATGCGGGTGACGCACGGCCAGATCTTCCCGGCGATCGCGAAGATCCGGGGCACCACGCAGAACACGCTGGTCCGTCAACTCGCGGACCTGGCGAACGACACCGTGCTCGACCACATGACGATCCTGGAGAAGACCGGCATGGTGAACTTCGACGCGAACAACTTCCAGCAGACCACCCCGCCGAAGCTCCCCAAGGACCAGATGACGCCGCCCGCTCCCCAGCCGGGCTCACCGGTCCTCACGCTCGCCATCCCCAAGGGTCTGGAGGACCTGAACACCGCGTCCCCCACGGCCCTGCCGAGTGCGGACGTCAAGTGATCGCCGGGTGACGGTGACCGTCGGATGAGCGGGGCCCCGGAGTCGCTCCGGGGCCCCGCTCCCATCCGATCGCACCCGCTCAGCCGGTCTTCCATCCCCACGGTGTGTCCAGCCGCTCCCACTCGGCGGCCCACTGGTCCAGCCGCCGCCGCTCGATGCCGAGCCGGACCACCCAGGCGGACCCCAGCACCAGGCCCGCGGTGCCCGCCCCGGCCAGGATGCCGCCGGCGACCGCGTGCAGCAGCATCTCGGTCTCCGTCAGGGGCTCCTTGGGCAGGACTCCGCTGCGGTCCGTCCACACCTCGACCTTGCCGCCTGCCTTCATGTGGGGCGGCACCCGCGCGTCGTCCGTGCGCGTCGCGCCGTCCGGGTCGGTCCAGCGGACGGTGGCCCACACCAGATGGTCGGTGGTCACCCGCGCCGGCCCCGGATCCTCCGCGTCCTTCACGAGGACGGCCGTCACCTTGTGGCTCTGGGCCCGCTGGTGCTCCGCCGAGCGCACGACCGCGTCCGCCGCCGCGAGTCCCCCGAGGACGGCGCCGACCAGCGCCAGCAGCCATCCGCACAGGACGACCCACGCCTCGATGACGTCACTTCGCCGCCGCAGCGGATTGCGCCGCCACCGCCACCAACGCACCTTCGTGCACTCGGACACAGCCATGCCGACACCCCCTTGAGCACCGACAGCACCCTTCCAGTGTGCGCCTGTTGACCCTGCCGCGTCGGTCGAGCCGCTCCTGAATGAAGCATTCAGCATCTCGCGCATCCTTCGGTGATTCCATTCACCATGACGCCGCCCGGGCCGAACCCACCCCGTGCGATGTCACCGGTGAATCACCGAATCACCCGCCGGAGGGTGGGGCACCGCGGCGTCGCCACGGCCGATGCCGGGCCGCCGCTTCGGTCCTGGTATTCAGGCGAGGAGACATACGGTGGCTGTTACCTTCTCCTCATGCCGCCGACGGACGTCACCGCACTGATCCGCACCGAGCTGCCGAAGCTGGCGGGCTCCCTGCGGAAGGTGGGCGAGCTGGTCCTGGAGGATCCGGCCGCCGTCACCCACTGTTCGGCCGCCGAGCTGGGCCGTCGCACCGGCACCTCCCAGGCGACGGTGACCCGCTTCTGCCGCGCCGTGGGCCTCGACTCCTACCAGCATCTGCTGATCGAGCTGGCCCAGGAACGCGGCCGGGGTCAGGTCTCCGACCGGGGCACCGCCGAGACCGGCCCGGAGATCTCCCCCGACGACTCCCTGGAGCGGGTCGTGCAGGTCGTGGGCAGCACGAACCTGCGCGCGGTGCAGCAGACCATCGACCGCATCGACCTCGACGCGATCGAGCGGGCCGCGCAGGCGGCGGCGCGGGCCCGCCGGATCGACGTGTACGGGGCCGGCGGCAGCGCGGCCGTGGCGCGGGAGACCGAGACCCGGCTGTTCCGGATCGGCTGCGCGGTGCGCGGCTGGACCGAGGTGCACGCGGCCGCCACCTCCGCCGCGCTGCTCACCCCGGCGGACCTGGCCATCGGCATCTCGCACTCCGGGGCCACCCGGGAGACGGTCGAACCGCTGGAGCTGGCCAAGAAGCGCGGCGCCACGACCGTCGCGGTCACCTCCGACCCGCGCTCGGCACTCGCCCGGGTCGCCGACATCCGGCTCGTGTCGACCGCCTCGGAGACCGGCTTCCTCACCGGCATCGGCAGCCGGCACTCGGTCCTGGTGCTGCTCGACTGTCTCTACGTCCGGGTCGCCCAGCTCTCCTACCAGCGCGCGAGCGCCTCGCTGGCCCTCACGGACCACATCGCCCCGCAGCACAGCGTGAAGTCCCGGCGCTCACGCTGAGCCGGGCGTCCAGGGGAGTCGGTGACACAACGCCCCACCCGGCTCAAGCGCCCGTCGCGTACCGCGCGTCAGGCGCCCGCCAGCACCTCGGCCAGCGCGCGCAGATTGACCCGCCCCCGCCCGTAGGAGTGCAGCACGCCGCCGTCGGGCAGTCCCGTGTCCACGAGCACCGCGTCCGGTCGCCGGTCCAACAGGGCGTCGCGCAGGCGCACTTGCCAGGGATGCAGCCCGGCGTCGCAGGTGGCCACGACCAGCGGGGCGGCACCGCAGCGGCGCACGATCCCCTCGACCAGGGCGTCCGGGTCCGCGCACTCCCCGGTCACGGCGGTCCCGGTGGCCGTGGGGTCGACGGCGCGCACCTCGTTGAGCAGGTCCTCGCCGCCCCAGTTGAGCCCGGGGTGCGGCGGCGGGAAGAGGTCGACGACATGGGCCCCGCGCGCGGCGGGCGGTACACCCCGGCTCCGTACGGCCCGGCGGGCGGCTCGGAGGCCGAGCCCGGCGCCCCCGGCTGCCGGCGCCGGCACGGTCGTCGTGGTGGGCGGGGTCGCGTACCGCTCGGCGAGCCGTCGCACCCGTCGGGCCGCCTCCCCGACCCGCTCGGGCGCGAGCACACCGGTACGCACCGCGTCGAGCACGGCGTCCCGGCAGTCCAGGGTGACGTTCAGGTCCCCGACGGCGATGATCACCTGGTCCGCGCCGGCGGCGAGCGCGATGCGGGCGCCGGCCGCCTGGCCGTACTCGTCGGCGATGGCCTTCATCTCCAGCGCGTCGCCGACGAGGACGCCGTCGAAGCCGAGGTCGTGGCGGAGCAGGTCACCAAGGATGCGCCGGCTGAGCGTGGCGGGCCGGCCGGGGTCCAGGGCCGGGAAGACGACATGGGCGCTCATCAGCATCGGCACACCCGCGGCGACGGCCTCGCGGAACGGTTCGAGATCGGCCTGGAGCGCCTCGTACGGCCGCGGATCGACCGCCGTGCCGTGGTGACTGTCGGTGGCGGTGCCGCCGTGGCCCGGGAAGTGCTTGGCGCAGGACGCCACGCCGCGGGCCTCGGTCGCGGTGATCCAGGCGCGCAGGTGGCGGGCGACCGCCTCGGGATCGGCGCCGAAGGAGCGGGTGCGCACGATCGGGTTGTCCGGCCGGTGCTGGAGGTCGGCGACGGGGGCGTAGGAGACGGTGATGCCGAGGGTGGCCAGGTGCGCGGCGAGCGCGTCGGCGCAGCGGGCGGTGAGGTTCGGGTCGTCGACGACGCCGAGGGCGTAGGAGCCGGGGACCTCCGGGGCGCCGGCCGCGCCGAGGTGGCCGATGCCGCCGCCCTCGTTGTCGATGGCGACGAGGAGGTCGGGGCGCAGCGCGCGCAGCTCGTCCGTGAGGCGGCGCACCTGCGCGGCGTCGCGTATGTTGCGGGTGAAGAGGATGACGCCGCCGAGTCCGCGGTCGATGAGCTCCTTGAGCGCGTCCGGGACGGTCGTGGCACCGTCGAACCCGGCGACGAGGCAGCGGTGGGCGGCTTCGTCCAGGTCGGCCGGCAGTGCGGTCGACCCGAGGGACGTGTGCTCGACGGGGCTCACCCCGGTAATGCTCTGGATCGGTCAGCCGAAAGTCAACCTTCCGGTGGATGACTGATTCAGCCGCTCGGCATGCGGACAATCGGCCTCGCCGGCGGCCGTCCCGGGGCCCGGCCGTCGACGGCGGCCCGTCACGCGGAGAGCTTCCCGGCCTTCCGCACGGCGTCCGCGAGCTGCTCCAGCACGGGGGCGTACCCGGCGTAGCCGTAGCGCTCCTCCATGGCCCAGGGCACGGTCTGTCCCGCCTTGACGGCGGGCAGTTGCCGCCAGGTCCGCTTCTCGGCGAGCTCCTCGGCGCTCAGGGACGTGGACCGGTTGTCGATCATGATCAGGTCCGCGTGGTACTTGTCGGCGTTCTCCCAACTGAGGAACTCCCAGAAGCCCCACTCGTCGGACTTCCTGCCGCCTCGGCGCAGCCCGGCCCCGCTCCGGCGGCCGAGCCCGGCACCGGCCGCACCACCCCGGCCGCGGCCCGCCCCCGCTCCCGCGTCCACGCCCGCCAAGACCCCCACCACCCCCTCACCCCACCCACACCACACGCCCCTCGCCACACACAGCACGGAGATGTCCCCGGTCGCGTCGCTCATCCGCCGACGCCGCGTCGGCTGCCGGACACCGGCGCGTCACGCCGGGCGGGCACGTTGCCGTCGTCCCCTCCTGCCCTCGCCCTCTAGCCGTCCGCTCGCGTCCGCGCGGGTGCGACGCGGAAGGACGACCGCGCCGTGTCCTCCTCGCTCCCGCTCAGCGATCTCCCCGGACCGCTGCCCGCCTGCCCCGTCCCCGCGGTCGCTGCCCTGTCGGCCGCCCCCGCCGCCTCGGCCGCCCCAGCCGACGCGGGTACCCGCTCCCCGCTCACCCCCGTCCACTCCCCCTTCGCCCCGTCGAGCCTCGCCCGTCACGCGCTGACGCTGCTCCCCCTGCTGCTGATCGGGGCATGGGCGGCGGCCGACTGGCACACCGTTCGTGACGGCGCCGCCCGGCTCCTCTCGGCCGACCCGTGGTGGCTGCTGGCCGGCCTGTTCTTCACCTGCACGGGCTGGGTCGTCGCCGCGGTGGTCCGCCAAGGGGCGATACCCGACCGGCTGCCGCCGGGCCCGCTGCTGGCCTCGCAGTTCGCGGCCGGCGCCGCCAACCACGTCCTGCCGGCGTCCATCGGCGCCCACGCCGTCACGCTGCGCTTCCTGCAGAACCAGGGCATACCGCTGGCCCGGGGCACCGCGTCGCTCGCGCTGTACTCGCTGGCCAAGCCGGTGGCGAAGACGGCCGTGCTGCTCGGCTTCCTCGTGGCCTTCCCCGAGCTGCTGCACCTGGGCGAACTCGTCCCGGACCGGCGGACGCTGGTCCTGGTGGCCGCGGGCGTGGTGACGGCCCTCGTGACGGCGGCCGTACTCATGACGACCGTACGGGCGCTGCGCCGCCCCCTCCTCGGCTTCGTACGCACCGCCCTGACCGACGCGCGGCTGCTGCACACCCGCCCGAGCCGCGTCCTCGCGCTCTGGGGCGGCGCGGCGGCCACCCCGCTGCTGCAGGCGAGCGTGATCGCCTCGGTCGGGTTCGCGCTGGGCCTGCCGCTGTCCTGGACGCAGGTGACCCTGGCCCTCCTCCTCGCGAGCACGGCCGTCGGCGCCGTACCCGCGCCCGGCGGCATCGGTCCGGTGGACGCGGCGCTGGTGTTCACGATGGTCACGTTCGGCGCCCCGATGGGCCTGGCCGCGGCGACGGTCATCGGGTACCGCGTCCTGACGGTCTGGGTCCCGCTGCTGCCCGGCGCGCTGGTGCTCTCGATCATGGTCCAGCGCAAGATCCTCTGACCGCCGGGGGCCTGGTGGGCGCGGCTACTCCTGCCCGATCCGCACCACGGCGACCGTGATGTTGTCGGGCCCCCCGGCCTCGATGGCGGCCTTCCACAGCTCGAAGGCCGCCCGGCCGTCGTCGTGCTCGCCGAGGATCTCGTCCAGGACGTCCGTGGGCACCGGGTCCGTGAGGCCGTCCGAGCAGATCAGGTACCGCTCGTCGGGTGCCGGGCGCTCGGACGTGACATGGGGCTGGACGGCACGGTAGGTGGGCGAGCCGCCCAGGCACTGGGTGACCAGGGAGACGGTCCGGCCGGGCGGGTGCGGCGGATTGTCGTCGACGCTCACCTGGCGCAGCCCGTCGCCGCCGGCCGCGAAGACCTGGCTGTCGCCGACGTTGAACACCAGCACCGAGTCGGACTGCACGACGACGCCCGCGACCGTCGTCCCCATGGCGGTGAGCGCGGTCTCCTCTTCACCGCCGGCGGCCTGGTAGACGGCGCGGTTGCACGCGTTCACGGCGTCACGGACGGCGACCTCGCTGGTCAGAGCCGGCCCCAGCGCCGCGAGCTGCCGGGCGACCAGGGAACTGGCCACCTCCCCGCCGGGATGCCCGCCCAGCCCGTCGGCGACGGCCACGACCAACGGGGTACCGAGCGGAAAGACCAGGGTCTGCGGATTCTCGGTCACCGTGCCGCACAGCGTCCACGGCCCGACGACGAGACTGTCCTCGTTCCGCTCACGCAGCAGTCCGGGATGGCTGATCGCACTCACAGCGACGTACGGCACAAGCCGCCACCGCCTTCCCGCACGGATCACGACACCGGCCGGCCCTCCGGCCCGCCTCCGGATTACGAGTCTAGGAACACCCGCATCTCCCGTGCCAGCGCACCCGCGCCCCGCGGGTGACGCGACCTTGCCCGGGAGCTCGTCATCGCCTCACGCCGGGGGCGCGGACGGGGAACATCTCCCGGCCGGGGTGTCCGGAGCGGTGTCGCCCCGGGCACCCGCGGGCCGTCGGTCAGTCCTCGTCCGGTGTCATCCGGAGCGAGATGCTGTTGATGCAGTACCGCTGGTCGGTCGGGGTCGCGTAGCCCTCGCCCTCGAAGACGTGCCCGAGGTGGGAGCCGCAGCGGGCGCACCGCACCTCGGTGCGGACCATGCCGTGCGAGCGGTCCTCGATGAGCTCGACCGCGTCGGTGTCCTTCGGGTCGTAGAAGGACGGCCAGCCGCAGTGCGACTCGAACTTGGTGGTGGAGGTGAAGAGCTCGGCGCCGCAGGCACGGCAGGAGTAGACGCCCTTCTCCTTGGTGTTGGTGTACTCACCGGTGAAGGCGGGCTCCGTGCCGGCCTGGCGCAGAACGGCGTACTCGGCCGGGGTCAGCTCCGCGCGCCACTGCTCGTCCGGCTTTTCGACGTCGTACGACATGAGTATGTGCCCCTCACTTCGACAGGCGGTCCAGGATGAGCGGGCCGAGGTCGGTGACATCGCCCGCGCCCATGGTGAGAACGAGATCACCGGGCTTCGCCATTCCCGCGACCAGCGAGGGCACCTCGCCCTTGTCGGGCACCGCCGTGACCTCGGCGCCGGCCGCCCGGGCCGCCTCGATGATCAGCTCGCTGGTGACGCCGGGGATCGGGTCCTCACGGGCCGGGTAGATGTCCAGGACCAGCGAGGCGTCGGCCAGGGCGAGGGCGTCGCCCATCTCCTTGCCGAGCTCCTGGGTGCGGGAGAACAGGTGGGGCTGGTAGACGACCACGATCCGGGCGTCACCGGCGGCGGCCCGCATCGCCTCCAGGTCGGCGGTCATCTCGGTCGGGTGGTGCGCGTAGGAGTCGATGACCTGGACGCCCGCGGCCTCGCCCTTCAGCTGGAGGCGCCGCTTGACGCCGGTGTACGCGGCGAGCGCCGGGGCCAGTTCCGCGGCGGGGACGCCGAGGGCCGCGCCCGCCGCGAGGGCGGCGACGGCGTTGAGGGCGTAGTGCCGGCCGGGGACGGAGACCGCGAAGGTGAGCTCCTGGCCGTCCAGCACCACGGTGACCTGGCTCTTCAGGCCCTGCGCGACGATGGACAGCACCCGTACGTCGGCGTCCTCGGCCTCGCCGTACGTCACCGTCCGCACGGTCCCGGCGACCTGCCGGGTCAGCTCGCGGGCTCCGTCCTGGTCCGCCGAGATCACCAGCGTCCCGCCCTCGACGATGCGGTCGGCGAACGTCACGAAGGACTCGTAGATCTCGTCCATCGACGCGTAGTTCGCGTGGTGGTCGAGCTCCACGTTCAGGACGATCGCGACCTCGGGCGCGTACTTGTGGAAGCTGCGGTCCGACTCGTCCGCCTCGGCGACGAAGATGTCGCCGTCGCCGTGCAGGGCGTTCGAGCCGGGGGCGTCCAGGTCGCCGCCGATGGCGTACGACGGCTTCAGACCCAGCTCGGTCAGGGAGACCGCGAGCATCGACGTCGTGGTCGTCTTGCCGTGCGTGCCGGCGACGGCGATCGGACGCAGCCCGCCCATCAGCGCGGCGAGCGCGTCGGAGCGGTGCACCACGGGGATCCCCAGCTCGGCGGCGCGGGCCAGTTCGGGGTTGTCCTGCCGGATCGCCGACGACACCACGACACAGCTGGCGTCGTCGGCGAGGTGCTCGGTGGCGTGCCCGATGTGCACGGTCGCGCCGAGGGCCCGCAGCGCCTCGGCGGTCGCGGACTCCCTGGCGTCGCTGCCGGCCACCTCGGCCCCGCGCTGCGCGAGAATCTTCGCGATCCCCGACATCCCGGCCCCGCCGATGCCGATGAAGTGCGGTCGGTCCATGGCGGTGGGAATGCCGGGTGCCATGTGTGTTCTCCCAGGATTGCGATAGGACGGTGAGGCCCCAGCCTATGGGGTGAGGAGGTCCTCCCCGCGCAGGGGACACCGGGACCGGTGCCCACCCAGGGGGGCGCGGCGAACCGGGCGGCCAGCCGCGGACGACCGGCACCCGGCCGTTCACCCCGGCCGCCACGGCGCTCCCCGGCGAGCGGCTAGGCCGTGCTGTGCGAGAACAGCTTCAGCACCGGCACCCCCACCTTGTGCCGGGCCCTCGAAGCCCAGTCCCGGTGGAAGAACTCCTCCACGTAGTGGGGGTCGGTCAGCACGATGACCTCGTCCGCGTGCACCTCGTCCACCACGGACCTGAGCGCGTCCAGCGGATGGTCCTCCAGCAGGCGCCCGTCCGC
Organism: Streptomyces sp. Y7; assembly: GCF_043195415.1. Classification (NCBI taxonomy): domain Bacteria; kingdom Bacillati; phylum Actinomycetota; class Actinomycetes; order Kitasatosporales; family Streptomycetaceae; genus Streptomyces; species Streptomyces sp. Y7. The sequence goes on along the minus strand of NZ_JBIDDQ010000005.1, from coordinate 309,035 downwards.
CTCCGCGCCTGCCGTGCGCAGCGCCGTGAGCGACACCTCCAGCGCCCGTTCCCCCGTGCTCAGGGCCTCCTCCCCCTCCGGGGTGCTGCCCTCCCGGACGGCCTCGTCCAACTCGCCGAGCGCGATGTCGTCGATGGCGCGCAGCAACCTGTCGGCCTGCTCGCCGCGCGGCTGGAGCAGCACATGAAAGGCGACCTCCTCGTCACCGTGCAAAGTGGTGACGAACTCCACGTCGGCGGACGTCAGGGCCTTCTCGATCATCAAAACGCTTGTGAACACCGGGGCGCCCCTTCTGCGGAAACCATCCTGCCCCGCGCCGGCACGGGGACTGCGAGTTTTAGTGTGCCCGGCGGAAGCTAAACGGAACGGCGGATTCCGCCGTTTTCAGGATCACGGAATCCATAGAACCCATTTCCGAGCCGTCTAACCTCACGTCCGCCGGTAGCGACCGAACAGAAAGCCCTCCTCCTCCAGCAGGGACACCAGCTCGAACCGTTTCGGGACCGCCACCGAGGGGCCGCCGGCGATGCGCTGGGCGTCTCCGGCGGTGAGCATCGGGGAGATCGTCAGACAGAGCTCGTCGAGCACTCCGGAGGCCACGAGCTGACCCAGCAGCCGCGGCCCGCCCTCCGTCAGCAGCCGCGTGCACCCGAGCTCGGCGAGGGCCTGGACGACCCGGACGGGGTCCACGCCGACGCCGTCACCGGCGATCACCACCCGGGCACCGGCCTTCTCCGCGGCCGCCATCCGGTCGGGGGCCGCGGCGGCGCCGGTCAGGACCAGGGTGGGCACCGACGGCGAGGTGAACAGCGGCAGGCCGAAGTCCAGGTCGAGGCTCGCGCTGATCACCGCGATGGCGGGCGCGGGCCCCTGCCCGGCCGCCCGGCGCGCCTCGGCGAACTCCGCACGCGCGCGTGCCGGCCGGTAGCCCTCCTGCCGTACCGTTTCAGCGCCGACGATCACGACGTCCGCCAGCGCCCGCAGGGTGCCGAAGATCCGCATGTCGGCCGCGGTGGAGATGGGCTGCGAACGGCCGTCGTGCTGGGCGGCCCCGTCCAGCGTGGACACCATGTTGGCCCGCAGCCAGGGCTGCGGGTCACCGGGACCGGGCTCCGGATAGGCATAGGCGACGGCGAGCTCGGCGAGGCTCCACTCACGGTCGACGAGATCGCCGCCGGGAAAGCCTGCGGCACCACCGCGCGCACCGCGCTCCGGGACGGCCCCCTCCCCGGCCGCCCCCGTGCCGAGGGCCTCGGCATCCGCGTCCGCCCGGGCACCGCCACCGGCCAGGCCGCCCGGCCCGCCGCCGGTCGCCTCGTCGGCCGCACCGGCCACGGGCCCGTCTCCGGCAGCTCCACTCCCGTCGTCCCCGGCCGCACCGCCGGAGGGCCTCGCTGCTGTTTCGTCGGTCACAGGGAACAGGCGTCGCATGTCAAGGAGTGTGGCACGGCGCCTAACATGGTGACCCGTGTCGTCCTCCACAGCCGCCTCCAAGCCGAGCGCGATAGCCGAAGCGAGCCCGCTGTCCCTGTGCGCCCGCGAGCCGCGCGTGCCCGCGGACCGGCTGGTCGCCGAGATGGTGCCGCCGCCCCGCTTCGACTCGGTCCGCTTCAGCACCTACATCCCGGACCCGAACCAGCCCAGCCAGACCGAGGCGGTCGGTGTCCTGGAGGACTTCGCGGGCGGGCTCGGCGGAGCCCACGCGAGCGGCGCGGGCAAGGCCAAGCGCGGCTTCCTCGGGTTCGGCCGGTCCAAGGCCCCCAAGACCCCGGCCGGGCCTCGCGGCGTCTACCTCGACGGCGGCTACGGCGTCGGCAAGACCCACCTGCTCGCCTCGCTCTGGCACGCCACCCCGGCCGAGCCGTCCCTGAAGGCGTTCGGCACGTTCGTGGAGCTGACGAACCTGGTCGGCGCCCTCGGCTTCCAGCAGACCGTGCAGACCCTCTCCGGCCACCGCCTGCTGTGCATCGACGAGTTCGAGCTCGACGACCCGGGCGACACCGTCCTCGTCTCCACGCTGCTCGGCAAGCTCGTCGACGCGGGCGTGGCGCTCGCCGCCACCTCCAACACGCTGCCCGGCAAGCTCGGCGAGGGCCGCTTCGCGGCGGCCGACTTCCTGCGCGAGATCCAGGGCCTGTCGGCCCACTTCCGTGCCCTGCGCATCGACGGCGAGGACTACCGCCACCGCGGTCTGCCCGAGGCGCCGGCGCCGTACTCCGACGAACAGGTGACCAAGGCGGCGTACGCCACCGAGGGCGCCTCGCTCGACGACTTCCCGCACCTGCTGGAGCACCTCGCCCGCGTCCACCCCAGCCGTTACGGTGCGCTGACCGACGGTCTGAAGGCCGTGTGCCTCACCGATGTGGCGCCGATTCCGGACCAGTCCACGGCGCTGCGGCTCGTCGTGCTCGCCGACCGGCTCTACGACCGTGAAGTCCCGGTGCTGGCCTCCGGGCTGCCCTTCGATCAGCTCTTCAGCGAGGAGATGCTGAAGGGCGGCTACCGCAAGAAGTACTTCCGCGCCATCTCGCGGCTCACCGCCCTGGCGCGCGACGCCAAGGGCCTCGTCACCGACTGACGCCCGGTCACCCTTCAACTCCCCCTGCTCAAGGGGGAGTTCCAGCCATGCCACCCTCGCATTTCAGGCTCTCTTCAGGTTGAAACGTTAAGTTAACCCTGCAAACAACTTTGCCGGGCTAATCTGTTTCTTGACCAACGATTGACCAAGCGTTGGTCTGCGCATGAGGTGTGGACCGTCTGGAGGGAGGCGCATGTTCCGAGGTACGACGGCCAGGACCACGGTTTCGGCCCTCGCCGCCGTCCTGCTCGCCCTCCAGTTCTTCGCACCCACCGCTTCCTTCGCATACGCGCATACGTTCAGTCAGGCCGAGGCCAAGGCTCAACCCGGAACGAAGCCATCCGGGAAGGCTCTGCGCGACGAAACCCTCCTGTCCCGCGGGTGCACGGGCGCCGCGGACCCGACCGGTCCACTGCGCACCCGCGACCGTGCACGCCTTGCCGACAACGGGCCCTCGGCGCCCGACCGTTCGCCGCTCGACCCGAAGCCCGCCTCCGCGCACGCGCCCGCCCCACCCGGCTCCGCGCAGCACCGCAGGTCGAGACCCTCGGCGTCGCACACCCCGGCGGCGCTCCAGGTCTTCCGCTGCTGAGAAGCAGAGCAGCCCCCCACCTCTGTCATGCAAACCCCGACGCGCCCACAGGGGCGCGCCAGGAGGAGTCACCACACATGCAGCCCCTCATCGACAACGCCCGTATGTTCGGACAGCGCCCTGAGGAGTTCGCCAGGCTCGCCGAAGGGCAGTCTCCGCAGGTCCTGTTCATCACCTGCTCCGATTCCCGGGTCGTCCCGGCCCTGATCACGGGAGCCCGCCCCGGCGAGCTCTTCGAGCTGCGCACGGCGGGCAACATCGTCCCGCCGTACGCCTCCGCACACCCCACCAGCGAGGCGGCCACCATCGAGTACGCCGTGGAGGTCCTCGGCGTCCGCGACATCGTGGTCTGCGGCCACTCCCACTGCGGTGCCGTCGGCGCGCTGGTGCGCGGCGACGACCTGGACGCCGTGCCGGCCGTGCGCGACTGGCTCGCGAACGCCACCCCGCGCCCCTCCGGCGCGGCCGAGGACCCGGAGGTCGCCGAGGGCGTCCAGGCCCACGTGCTGACGCAGCTGCTGCGGCTGCGCTCGTACCCGTTCATCGAGAAGAAGCTGAAGGAACGTCAACTGACCCTGCACGCCTGGTACTACGAGGTGCACAAGGGCGCCGTGCGCGCCCACAGCGCCGAGACCGACGCGTTCGAGGCGCTGTGATCGGCATGCTGACCAAATTCCCCCACATACGGCAGGACTTCGCCGCCTCGCTGGTCGTCTTCCTGGTCGCGCTGCCGCTGTGCGTCGGCGTGGCCGTCGCCTCCGGAGTCCCGGCCGAGCTCGGGCTCGTCACCGGCATAGTCGGCGGCATCGTCACGGGGCTGATGCGCGGCAGCAGCCTCCAGGTCTCCGGGCCCGCCGCCGGTCTGACGGTGCTGGTCTACGAGGCCGTCCAGGAGTTCGGGCTGCCGGTCCTCGGTGTGCTGGTGCTCGCCACGGGCCTGCTCCAGCTCCTCATGGGCGCCCTGAAGCTCGGGCGCTGGTTCCGGGCCATCTCGGTCTCCGTCGTCGAGGGCATGCTGGCCGGTATCGGCCTGGTGCTCATCGCCGGCCAGCTCTACGCGGTCGCGGACGCCGAGGCGCCCGCCTCGGGGCTGGAGAAGATAGCCGGGCTGCCCGGGGCACTCGTCCGGGCAGCCGGAAACACCGAGGCCCTGGCCTCGATCGCCCTGGGCGCCGGCACCATCGCCGTACTGGTGCTGTGGAAGCGGCTGCCGCGCCCCGTGCGCACCGTTCCCGGCCCGCTGGCGGCCGTGGGGCTCGCCACGCTGGTCGCCGCGGTGTTCGCCCTGCCGGTGGCCACCGTCGAGGTCAAGGGCCTGCTGGGCTCCGTCCAGCCGCCCTCGCTGAGCGCCTTCGGCGAGCTCGCGAGCGTGGGCGTGCTCGCCACGATCGTCGCCTTCACCCTCATCGCGTCCGCCGAGTCCCTGTTCAGCGCGGCGGCCGTGGACCGCCTGCACGACGGTCCGCGCACCGAGTACGACAAGGAGCTGATGGCGCAGGGCGCGGGCAACACCGTCTGCGGTGCGCTCGGCGCGCTGCCGATGACCGCCGTCATCGTGCGCAGCTCCGCCAACGTCCAGGCGGGCGCGCGGACCAAGGCGTCCCGGGTCATGCACGGCGTGTGGCTGCTGCTGTTCGCGGCGCTGCTGCCCGCCACGCTGGCGCTGATCCCGATCCCCGCGCTGGCCGGCATCCTGGTCCACGCCGGCTTCAAGCTGATCCCGTTCCGCGGGATCGTCTCCTTGTGGCGGAGCCACCGCGGCGAGGCGCTGATCCTCGTCGTCACCGCCCTGTCGATCGTCGCGGTGAACATGTTCGAGGGCGTGCTGATCGGTCTGGCCCTGTCGGTCGCCAAGACCGCCTGGGAGGCCTCGCACGTGAAACTGGAGGTCGTCGACAAGGGCGCGGGACCCATCCAGGCGTACCTGTCGGGCAACGCGACCTTCCTCAGGCTGCCGAAGATCCTCGACAGCCTGGAGGCCCTGCCCCAGGACCGTCCGGTGGAGGTGGACCTGTCCGGACTGCACCACCTCGACCACGCCTGCCGCACGGCTCTGGAGAGCTGGGCCGAGCGGCACAGCGAGGCAGGCACGGAGCCGGTACGCGTCACCGCGCGCTGACATGACCCGCTGGTCCGGGGCCGCCCGTGGCCTCGGACCAGACACCGGGCATATCGTTACAGAAGCGGACTGAATGGCCCTCTCCGCGAGGAGGTCGGCATGGTCGAGGAGCTGCTGGGCGCGGCCGCGGGAGTGGCTGCCGCGGGAGCCGTGTACGTGGCGGCGGCCGCGCGGGTCGTCAAACAGTACGAGCGCGGGGTGGTCCTGCGGCTCGGACGGCTGGCGGGAGACGTGCGGGCTCCCGGGTTCACGATGATCGTTCCGATCGTGGACCGGCTGCACAAGGTCAACATGCAGATCGTCACGATGCCGGTGCCGGCCCAGGAGGGCATCACCCGCGACAACGTGACCGTGCGCGTGGACGCGGTCGTGTACTTCAAGGTGATCGAGCCCGCGAGCGCCCTCATCAAGGTCGAGGACTACAAGTACGCGGTCTCGCAGATGGCGCAGACGTCCCTGCGCTCGATCATCGGCAAGAGCGATCTGGACGACCTGCTCTCCAACCGCGAGAAGCTGAACCAGGGCCTGGAACTGATGATCGACAGCCCGGCCATCGGCTGGGGCGTGCAGGTGGACCGCGTCGAGATCAAGGACGTGTCGCTGCCGGAGTCGATGAAGCGCTCCATGGCCCGGCAGGCCGAGGCCGACCGCGAGCGGCGCGCCCGCATCATCAACGCGGACGCCGAGCTCCAGGCCTCCAGGAAGCTGGCCGAGGCCGCCCATCAGATGGAGGACACCCCCTCCGCACTCCAGCTGCGTCTCCTGCAGACGGTGATGGCGGTGGCCGCGGAGAAGAACTCCACGCTGGTCCTGCCGATCCCGGTGGAGCTGCTGCGCTTCCTGGAGAGGGGCGGCGAGGAGCACGAGGGGCAGCCCCCGCGGCGCTACGCGGCGCACGACGTGGAGAGCCCCGCCGACCCGGGCGAACAGCGGACCGTCGAGCCCCCGGCCGAGCGCGAGATCGAGCCGCCGCCCGAGCGGGAGGTCGAGCGGACGATCGAGGACATCATCGAGGACGCGTCGGGGAAGTGACACGTGCTACGCGCGTGGTTCCAGAGGCTCGCGCCAGGTGATAGACACAGCGGGGTCAAAGTTCCTGTCCGCCAACAGGAAGGCTGCCCCATGTCCGAAAACGCGCCCGTCGGCGCTTCCGCGTCCGGCTCCACGACACGCCGTCAGCTTCTCGCCCGCACCGGGGCGTTGGGTGTCTCGATCGCCTTCGCCGGAAATCTCACCGAACTCTTCGCGGGCACCGCTGCCGCACAGAACCTGGGTCACACGGGATACGGCCCGCTCGTGCCGGACCCCGACGGTCTGCTCGACCTGCCGGAAGGTTTCAGCTACCGGGTTCTCTCCCGCGAGGGCGACCGGCTCCGCTCGGGCGAGGGCCCGGTCCCCTCCAACCACGACGGCATGACCGCCCTGCCCGGCAGAGGCGGCCGCGTCCACCTGGTCCGCAATCACGAGAACCGCGCCGACGGCAGGGTCCCCGTCCCCACGGTCCCGGGCCTCACCTACGACCCGGCCGGCAAGGGCGGCTGTACGGCCCTGACGCTCGACCGGCACGGGCACGTCCTGTCGGAGCGGGTCGCGATCGCCGGCACCGCCGTCAACTGCGCGGGCGGGCCCACCCCTTGGGGCACCTGGCTGACCTGCGAGGAGACCGAGGACAAGGCCGGCACCAACGGCTACACCAAGGACCACGGCTTCATCTTCGAGGTCGATCCGTCGAACCCGTACGCCTCCGGCGCGGTCCCGCTCACCGCGATGGGCCGCTTCCAGCACGAGGCGATCGCGGTGGACCCGAAACGTGGCGTCGTCTACGAGACCGAGGACGCCTTCCTCAAGCCGTTCGGGCTGTTCTACCGCTTCCTGCCGCACCAGCCGCGCGGCGGCCCGGGCACCCTGCGCGCGGGAGGCCGGCTCCAGGCGATGCGGGTGCCGGGCGTGCCCGACCTGTCGTCGATCCAGGAACCGGGCGCGAGCTTCGGGAACATCGAGTGGGTCGACGTACCGGATCCACTGGCCCAGCAGACCCCCATCCGGCTCCAGGACTTCGGCCCGAAGGGCATCACGCACGCGCAGAAGCTGGAGGGCTGCTACTGGGGCGGCCGCAGCGTCTACTTCGTCTCCTCCTTCGCCCACAGCGCGGAGGGTTCGGCGGCGGACCACTACGGCCAGATCTGGCGCTACGACCCCACCGAGCGCCGTCTCACCCTGGTGATCGTCTTCGGCCCGGACACGGACGTGCAGTTGCCGGGCGAGTCCCCGGACAACATCTGCCTCGCGCCCAGCGGCGGCCTGATGGTCTGCGAGGACGGCAACGGCGCCCAGCACGTCTTCGGGGTGACGCGGCGCGGCGAGGTGTACGCGATGGCGCGCAACGCGCAGAACCTGGGCACGCCCGAGGAGCCGGAGTGGGGCGAGTTCGCCGGGGTCACGTTCTCGCCGGACGGCCGGACGATGTACGTCAACTGCTACACACCGGGCACCACGTTCGCGGTGACCGGACCCTGGCGCAAGTGACGGCCCGTTGACGGGAGTCCCTGCGGAAGCCACCCCTCCGTGGCGTCCTCTAACCTGTGCGGCATGAACGCACCGGGGGATCTCGTCGACGGCCGTTTCGAGCTGGTGGAACGGCTCGGCAGCGGAGGTATGGGCACCGTGTGGCGGGCTCGCGACACGGTGCTCGACCGGGAGGTCGCGCTCAAGGCGGTGCGGTCCGACGCGGACACGGTCGGCGTGGTGCGCGAGCGCGTGATGCGGGAGGCGCGGGCACTGGCCCGGCTCAGCCACCCGAACGTGGTGACGGTCCACCAGATAGTGGACGCCGAACCGCATCCGTGGATCGTCATGGAGCTGGTGCCGGGCGTCTCGCTGCAACAGCGGCTGGACGAGGGACCGTTGACGCCCGCCGGCGCGGCCCGGCTCGGCCGCCAGGTGCTCGCCGCGCTGCGGGCCGCACACGCGGCGGGCATCCGGCACCGGGACGTCAAGCCCGCCAACATCCTGCTGCGGCCCGACGGCGGCGCGGTGCTCACCGACTTCGGCATCGCCGCCCTCCAGGGCACGACGGGCCTCACGGCGACCGGTGAACTCGTCGGCTCGCCCGAGTACATGGCGCCGGAGCGGATCCGGGGCCATGGCGACGACCCTTCCGCCGACCTCTGGTCGCTGGGCGTGGTCCTGTACGTCTGCGCCGAGGGCATCAGCCCGCTGCGCCGACCGACGACCCTCGCCACGCTGGCCGCCGTGCTCGACGACCCGCTGCCCGCGCCGTCCCGCTCGGGCCCGCTGACGCCGGTGCTGGAAGCCCTGCTGGTCCGGGATCCGGCGGCCCGCCCGGACGCCGCCCGGCTGGACGCGATGCTGGCGCAGGTGGAGTCGGGGACGTCTCCGTACTGGGCGGCCCAGCCGACGGCGACCGCGACCGCGCCGCACGCGATGCCGGCGCCCACCCCCACCCAGCTGGACACGCCGCGCCCCACGGCCCCTCAGCCGGCGGGCCGCGCCCGGCGCCGCACCCCTCTCGTGGTGGCCGCGACCGCGGTCCTCGCGATCGCCACGGCCACCGCACTGGTCCTCACCCAGCGCGCCGGCGACACCGGTGGCGCCGGCGGCGACAAGGCCGGCGCCACCACGGAGTCGTCGGCCAGGGCATCCACGCCCGGCTCCTCGGACGAACAGACGTCGGCCGCCCCCTCCCCCGCCCCCGAGAAGCCCACGCGCACGCCCGTCGCCAACCCGGCGGGCCGCTGGATCGCCCAGCTCCACTCCGAGCCCGTCTCAGCGGGTATCGGCAACCGGGACCGCAGGCTGGCCACGATCCGCCGGTCCATCCCGCAGACCAAGGTGGTCCGCAGCGACGACTACGCGTCCCTGCGCGGCGGCTACTGGGTGTTCTACGCCCCCGGCCCCTTCGCCAACGGCCGTGCGGCGCTGAACTTCTGCGCCCAGCACGACCGCGACACGGTGAACGCCTGCATCGGCCGCTACCTGAGCAAGAACCCGGCCGACTTCGGCCTCCAGTGCCGCCCCCCGGCCTCCGCGCCGACGGGCACCTGCGGCCGCAAGGGCGGGAACGGCTGACCGACCCGGGCCCGCCGGGCGGGTGACGCAGGCCCGACGCACCCTTCGGCGTGCCGAAGTGACTGTTTGATTATCATATCTTCATTCGGTGATCAGTCCTGTACGAAGCGTCACCGCCGTCTGTGTCCTGGGTGCGGCCCTCGGCGCGCTCGCCGCGTGCGGGGCGCACGAATCGACCCGGGCTCCGCTCCCGGCGCCCAGCGCCACCTCCCCGGCCGCCGGGCCGCCGACTCTCGCGCCCGGCCCCGCCGGCAGGACGGCCGTCTTCGAGCACGGCCCCCGCGACGCGGGTCGGACCGTCGCGCTCACCTTCGACGCCGACATGACCGCCGACCAGGGGCCGCGGGCGGCGCAGGGCGAACGGTTCGACAATCCGGGACTGATCGCGGCGTTGCGGGAGTTGAAGGTGCCGGCGACCGTGTTCATGACGGGGCGGTGGGCCGAGGAGTATCCCCGGCAGGCCCGGTCCATCGGCCGGGACCCCCTGTTCGAGGTCGCCAACCACTCCTACAGCCACTACGCCTTCACCGACCACTGCTACGGACTGCCGACCATCGGCGAGGAGCGGATGCGGGCGGACGTCGAGCGGGCGTACGCGGCGTTCCGGAGGGTGGGGATCCGTGACGCGATGCCGTACCTCCGGTTTCCGGGCGGGTGCTACGACCGGCGGGTCCTGGAGACGCTGACCCCGGCCGGCGTCACGGCCGTGCAGTGGGACGTGGTGAGCGGGGACGCCTTCGCCACGGACGCCGCCGAGGTCGCCCGGGAGGTGCTGCGCGGGGTGCGGCCCGGGTCCGTGGTGGTCCTGCACTGCACGCGCAGCGCCGCTCCGACCACCGAGCGGGTGATCCGCAGCGTCGTGCCTCGGCTGCGGGCTGAGGGGTTCCGGCTGGTGAAGGTGTCCCAGCTGATCGGAGCCTCGGGCGGACGGCGGTGAGCGTCCTACGCTGGAGTCATGAGCGAGGACTACTGCACCATCGGCGACGTGGCGAAACCGCCCGAGGCGGACGGGCCGCCCTACGCGGAGTGTGTCCTGTGCCGGGAGCCGACCGAGTACCCGGAGTCGTACAAGGGGATCACGCTCTGCCCGGTGTGCGAATGGCAGGAGGCACAGCGCACCGCCTGCTCAGGGTGATCTGCGGGAGGTGAGCGCGCAGGCCGCCGCCGTCGCCGCCGCCGTGATCAGCACCGCGGCCGCCAGGGGCAGCACCGGCATCGGGACCGTGCCCGAGCGGGACCCGGTGACCAGCCCGCTGACCGCGGCCTGCGCCGGGGAACCCGTCACGACGACCGACAGCAGGGCCGCGAGCAGCATCGCCGGCACCGCGCGGCCGGTCGAGCGCAGCACCGGCCAGGTGGTGAGGGCGCCGACGGCCGTGCCCAGCAGGGCGCAGGCCAGCGCGGCGAGCAGCCCGGCCGCGCCCGCCGGAAGCCGAGGCAGGCGGGTCTGGAGATCCGCGGTCACCGGGTTGCTGATCAGGGTCACGGCGAGGGTCGCGGCCGCCCCCAGGGCCACGGCGGTGGTTAGTGCCACCAGCACCGCGGCCAGGTGCGCCCGCCCCGGGCCGACCGCCGCGGCGACGCAACTGCGGGCGGCGGGCGGCTCGTTGGTGACGCAGATCCGCACCAGCCAGGCGGCGACGGGCAGCAGGGCCGCGGCCGCGTAACCGAGTGAGTCGAGGATCGGCTGGCCGCCCTGCACGCCGATGCCGAGGAACGCGACGTAGAGGATGAACGGCGGCAGCCAGCGCTGCGAGCGTACGAGCAGGGCGGCCTGGTATCCGAACAGGGCGGTCATCAGCGGCTCTCGTCGTCGGGGTTCGGCAGCGGGCTCACGCTCACCACATGCCAGGGCGGCCGGGCGGTGAGCAGGGCCCGCAGGAGGATGTCCGAGTGGGAAGCGGGCACCGTGAGACGGTGGGTGCCGGGCGTCGGCTCCTCGGCCGCGACGGCCACGCGGGTCGCGTCGGCGGGGAGCTGCCCGCCCTTCGGGCCCTGGACGACGACGGTCACCCGCGGGCCCTCGGACTCGGCGGGCGGCTGAACGCCGCGCGGCTCCAGTCCCGCGTCGCGCACGGTGTACGTCGCGTCGGGCACGCCCGCCAGGCGGCGCGGGTCGTGGTCCACGAAGACCACGGCGGTGCCGCCCGCGGTGCGTTCGGCGACGGCCCGCTCCAGCTCCGCGCGGGCGTCGGTGTCGAGGCCGGTCCATGCCTCGTCCAGCACGAGCAGCTCCGGTTCGGCGAGCAGGGCCTGAGCGACGGCGACCTTCTGGCTGCTGCCCTTCGACAACTGGGCCATGGGAGTACGGGCGTAGGGGGCGGCGCCGAAGCGGTCGAGGCACTCGCCTGCGGCGCGCTTGGCCGCGAGGTGGGACAGGCCGTGGACCTTGCCGAGGTGCGTGAGGTAGCCGAGGGCGGTGAAGGGCAGCGCCGTGGGGAAGCGTTCGGGGACGTACGCGGTGCGGGGTCGGCCGGTGATGCGGCCCTCGGTCGGGGCGTCTATGCCCGCGAGGAGCCGGAGGAGAGTGGACTTGCCGGTGCCGTTGGGGCCTTCCACGCGGATGAGGGTGCCGGGCGGCACGGTGAGGTGGATGCCGCGTAAGACCCATGGGCCGCGTATGCCGTAGCGGCGGTCCACGTTGTCCAGACGAAGATCGCGTTGCATGTGGGGCATCCTCTCGTACCCGCGGCTGCCGCCGGGTGGGGGCTGATCGCGCAGGTCCCCGCGCCCCTTAGGGTGTTGTCGTGAGCCATGATGCGACGTCCGGCGGCGACAGTCCCTTTCGGTCCGAACCCCATGCGCGCGACGACGCGCCTCAGTTCGTGCTCCCGCTGGTCGTACGCATCGAGCGGGGCGCCCCGCCGGCCCGCACGGACGCTCTGGAGACCTCCGCCCGTGCCGTGCTGACGATCCTCAGTGACGCGCGGTCGCTCGGCGAGGGCGAGTGGGCCGAGGCCATGCGTGACTGGCAGGACGCGCGGATCCGCAAGGTCGTGCGGCGGGCCCGCGGGGCCGAGTGGCGGCGGGCCGAGGGGCTGCCCGGGATCACCGTCACCGGGAAGTCGGCCGAGGTACGGGTGTTCCCGCCGGTGCCGCTGGACGGCTGGCCCAAGGAGCTGGCGAAGCTCCAGGTGTCCGGGACCGACCTCGACGATCCGGAGCCGCCGGCCGGCACCGACCACTCGGCGCCCGTGCTCTGGCTGAACCCCGATCTCGACATGTCGGCCGGCAAGACGATGGCGCAGACCGGACACGCGGCCCAGCTCGCCTGGTGGGAGCTCTCGGACGAGGAGCGGACCGCCTGGCGGGACGCGGGCTTCCCGCTGGCCGTACGGACCGCGGACCCGGCCCGCTGGGCCGGGCTGACGAGCGGCGGGCTGCCGCTGGTACGGGACGCGGGGTTCACGGAGGTCGCCCCCGGCTCGTGCACGGTCGTCGCCGACCATCCGGCGCTGCGGCGGACTCCCCGCGTTTGAACATCCCGCGCGTCCCGCCCGTACGAGCCTGTGGCGGGGTGCGGTCCCAACCTCAAATGTTGCTCTGAAGGCGGCCCCCGAGGGGTTCGGCTCCCCTGACGGGGGCCATACCCCCGTCACATCCGACACGAGCAGGCCGAGGAGGGGACGATGGAGCGACTGGGCACGGGAATCGGATGGCGTCCGGAGATCGCGGACGCCGTGGAGCGCATGCCGGGCATCGACTGGGTCGAGGCCGTCGCCGAGAACGTCTGCCCCGGGCACCTGCCGGAGTCCCTGGTACGGCTGCGGGAGCGCGGCGTCACCGTGATCCCGCACGGCGTGTCACTGGGCCTCGGCGGCGCCGAGCGGCCCGACGCCGGGCGGCTGGCCGCGCTCGCCGAGCGGGTGGAGGCGCTGGGGTCGCCGCTGGTCACCGAGCACATCGCGTTCGTCCGGGCGGGCGGTGCGCTGACCGCCTCCCCGCTGCTGGAGGCCGGGCACCTGCTGCCGGTGCCGCGCACCCGGGACGCCCTCGACGTGCTGTGCGAGAACGTGCGCATCGCGCAGGACGCGCTGCCGGTACCGCTCGCCGTGGAGAACATCGCCGCGCTGATCTCCTGGCCGGGCGAGGAGATGACCGAGGGGCAGTTCCTGTACGAGCTCGCCGAGCGTACCGGCGTACGGCTGCTCATCGACGTGGCCAACCTGCACACCAACCACGTCAACCGGGGCGAGGACCCGGCCAAGGCGCTCGCCGAGCTGCCGCTGGAGGCCATCGCCTACGTCCATGTCGCGGGCGGCTTCGAACGCGACGGCGTCTGGCACGACAGCCACGCCCACCCCGTCCCGCAGCCGGTCCTCGACGTCCTGACCGACCTCGCCTCCCGTGTGTCCCCGCCGGGGGTGCTGCTGGAACGCGACGAGAACTTCCCCGAGCCGGCCGAGCTGGAAGGGGAGTTGGGGGCGATCCGGGCGGCGCTGGAGAAGGGCGCCGCCGAGCGGTCCGCGCACAGCGGGGCGCGGACGGAGGAGGCCGCACCCGCGCCGCTGCCGGCCCGGGGGGCGACGCGGGCCCAGGAGACGGGATCCGCTCAGGAGAAGGAATCAGCCCAGAACGCGGGATCCGCTCAGGAGGCGGCTTCGATCCAGGAGGCGGCTTCGGCCCAGGAGGCGGCTTCGGCCCAGGACGCGGGGTCGGCCCGGGACGCGGGGTCCGAAGTGGCGGCGTCGGCTCAAGACGCTGGGTCCGAACTGGCGGCGTCGGCTCAGGACGGCGCCGAGCCCGCCCGGCAGCGGCTCGGGCTCGCGCAGGCCGCCCTGCTCTCGGCGCTGGTCGCCGGGACGCCCGTGCCGGAGGGGTTCGACCGGGTGCGGCTCGGGGTGCAGGCGCGGGCGCTCGCCGGGAAGCGGGCGGACGTCGTGGCGAAGGTCGCGCCCGAACTGCCGGTGATCCTCGGCGACGGATACCGGCGGGCCTTCCTCGGGTACACGCACGGGCACCCGATGACCGGCGGCTACCGGCGCGACGCGCTGGACTTCGCCGGGTATCTGCTGGCCGACGGCCGCTGCGAGGACGCGCGGGTGCGGGCGGAGCTGCGGGAGTGGTGGCTGGAGCGGTCGGGCCCCGCGCCGCGGTCCCGGCGTCCGGGGGTTCGGCTGGCCCGGGCCACGCGCCGAGTGCTGCTGCGCCGGTGAGCGGGGGCGGTCCACATCACCGGTGACCCGGGGGCGGTCCGCGCCACCGCTGACCGGGGAACGGTCCACGCCACCGCTGACCGGGGAACGGTCCACGCCGCCCGCGACCCGGGGGCGGTCCACGTCGGATCCCGCTCCCCCGTGGGCACGGGCGCGGTCGGCGAGTGTGCCGGGGTTAACACCCGGGCCCGCTCCGGCTTCGACGCGCCCGCTTGGTCCCGTATGACCCCGTAAGCCCACCGCAGCCGCTCCCTTTTCGCCCGTAACCACCCCGCTTGCAACCATTCGCTCCTGTACGGCAGTTGGCGTCGGCGCCGAAGTAATATGCCAACCCCATCCCCGAAGCGCACTAACGTGCGGTGCCGCAACAGGAGGCACCATGCGGTCCCGACAGCGACCCCCGATCAACGGCCGGGGCATCTTCAGCGGCACCGGGATCATCGTCACGGGCCTGATGGCGACGCTACTGGCGATGATCTTCCCGATCTGGTCGTACGCCGACCGGTCCGGGACGGGTCTGGACGTACTGAACGCCGACACCGTCTCGACCGGCTACGGGCCACTGTCCGCCCTCGACCGCGACTTCATCACGAAGGTCCGGCTGGCAGGGCTGTGGGAACTGCCCGCCGGCCGGCAGGCCCGGGAGAAGGGCACCACCCCGGCCGTACGGACCGCCGGGGAGCATCTCATCGAGGGGCACGCGTTCCTGGACGAACGGGTGCGGGACGTCGCGGCCCAGCTGAGCCTCCAGCTGCCCAACGAGCCCACCGACCAGCAGCAGGAGTGGCTCGCGACCCTGAACTCCGCCCAGGGCGTGGAGTACGACAGCCGGTTCGCGAACATCCTGCGGCTGGCGCACGGCAAGGTGTTCTCCGTCGTCGCCCAGGTCCGGGCCAGTACGCGTAACTCCCTCGTGCGCAAGCTCGCCGACGACGCCAACACCACCGTGCTGGACCACATCACGGTCCTGGAGGCCACCGGCTACGTCGACTACGAAGCCCTGGCGCGGGACATGGTCGCCGACAGCACCCCGCCACTCACCCCCTCCCCCGCCCCGCCGGGTCCGACGTCCGACCCCGCTCCGGCGGTACCGGTGACGCCGCCCCCGTCGCCGGCGTACACCCTCCCCTCGGCCGCCAGCAGCCCGCGCCCGGCGGGCGGTTCAGGGGACTCCTGACGCACTCGACCGGCCGGATCCGGAACGTCACATCCCGGCAACTCTCCGTCCGTATCGTGAACAAGGCATGGCGCCGCACAGAGCCTTGGCATAGAAACACGGCATGTTCTGGGTGCTTCTTCTGCTGCTGGCCTGGGCCGTCGCCGGCACGGCGTGCACGCGGCTGTGCCTGGCCGCCGTACACGCCGCGGCCATGGAGTCGAAAGAGGCAACCGCGGCCCGGGGCCACGATCTGACGCTGTACGAGGCCGCGTTCCTGTCCGGCGGCCCTCGCCGGGTCGCCGATCTGACCCTGGTCTCCATGGCGCGGCAGCAGCGGCTGCTGCTCGCACGCACCGGGTGGGCGACGGTCGTCGATCCGCGCGGGCGGGACGAGATGGAACGCTCGGTGATAGGGGCCATCGGGCCGGAGGGCCAGTCACGGATCGAGCCGGTACGCGACGCCGCGGCCGCCGCCGACGCGGTGGGCAGCCTCGGCGACCGGCTGGTCAGCGCGGGCCTCGCCGTGCCCGCCGGCGCGCGTAACGGGATCGGCTCCGCGATCCGCCAGGTGCGCCTCGCCGCGGCCGTCGTCGCGGCGCTCGGCGCGATCGCCCTGCTGGCACCCGCCCAGTCGGACATGCCGGCACACCTGGTCGCACTGTGGTTCGCGCTGCCGTTCGTGCTCACCCTGAGCTGTCTTGCCATCGCCCGCATCGAGGTCCAGCCGTACGCGCGTTGGGCCTCACCGGCCGGGCAGCGGCTGCTCAGTGGCCTGGTGCGGCACTCCGGGGGCGGCGGCGACCGTACGTACCTCACGTCCGTGGCCGTCCGCGGCATACGCGCGATCGGCGAGCCGGACCTGCGCGCGGCCTTCGCGCACCGGGAGCAGCATCACGAGGCGATGCACTGGCGGGAGTGACGCGCCATGCGTCGATAACGCATAGGGGGCATTGCGGCGACTTCGGCGAGGCGGTGCTTGCCTTCATCAACAGACGAACCAAATATCCCTTTTGTTGCTGCCGTGCACCGAAGGGAAATGCCATGCGAGCTGCCGCCCTCTACTCGGCCGCGGGGGCCATGCTCCTGTCCACGCTCTCACTGGCCCCGGCCACGAGCGCCGGGGCCGCCCCAGGAGCCGACGAGCGGCACGGCACGGCGGTGGCCGTCGCGCGCGCCGAGGCGGCCGGCGTCGCCTTCGGCAACTGCCCCAAGGATCAAGGGCTGCCGGGCACGGTGCGGTGCGGCACGGTGTCCGTCCCGCTGGACTACGCCCACCCCGACGGCAAGCAGATCCGGCTGCTGGTCAGCAGGGCGCGGGCCACCCACAAGGATCCGCACAACAGCAAGCGCCGGGTGCCGGGCAAGGGCGCGCTGGTCTACAACCCGGGCGGACCCGGCGCCTCCAGCGTCCAGTTCCCGCTGATCGGAGTCATCCCGGCGTGGAAGCGACTCGCCGCGGCCTACGACCTGGTCGGTTACGCCCCGCGCGGAGTGGCGCCCTCCGCGCCGCTGACCTGCCTGGACCCCAAGCAGTACGCGAAGGGCCCCTCGCAGGCGCCGACGTTCCCCTCGGAGGCGTACAAGAAGGAGCGCGTCGCCCGGGCGAAGGCGTACGCGCGTGGCTGCGCCAAGCGCGCCGGCAGCGCCCTGCGGCACTACAACTCCCTCAACAACGCCCGCGACCTGGACGTCCTGCGGGCCGCGCTGGGCGAGGAGAAGCTGACGTTCATGGGGGCGTCGTACGGCACCTACTTCGGCGCGCTGTACGCGCACCTCTTCCCCCAGCACGTACGACGGATGGTGTTCGACTCCGCGGTGAACCCGGACTCGAAGCAGATCTGGTACCACAACAACCTGGCGCAGTCGGCCGCGTTCGAGGGGCGCTGGACGGACTTCCGGGAGTGGGTCGCCGAGCACGACGACGTGTACGGGCTCGGCATCACCGCCGACGCGGTGCTGGCCAACTACGAGAAGGTGCGGACGCGGCTCGCGACGCACCCGGCGGACGGGAAGGTCGGGCCGGGGCAGCTGCAGGAGGCGTTCCTCCAGGCCGGCTACTACGACGACTACTGGCCCTCGCGGGCCCAGGCGCTGTCGGCGTATCTGAAGGGCGACGCGAAGCCGCTGGTCGAGCTGGCCTCACCGGTGACGGAGGCGGCGGCCGAGGAGGAGAACACGAACGCGGTCTACACGGCCGTGGAGTGCAACGACGCGCCCTGGCCGACGGACTGGGCGGTCTGGGACCGGGACAACACCCGGCTCGCGCGCGTGGCGCCGTTCGAGACCTGGGACAACGCGTGGATGAACCTGCCGTGCGCCTTCTGGCAGGCACCCCGGCAGCGGCCGGTGGACGTGCGCACCGGTCCGGGTGAGCTGCCGCCGACGCTGATCCTGGCCGCCGAGCGGGACGCCGCCACCCCGTACGACGGGGCGCTGGAGATGCACCGGCGGCTCGCGGGCTCGGTCCTGGTGACCGAGCGGGACGCCGGGACGCACGGCATCGCGTACGGCCCGAACGCCTGCGTCAACGGCTACATCGACGCGTATCTGCTGGAGGGCCGGCTGCCGGCGCGGCACGCGTCCTGCGAGGGGCACCCGGAGCCGAAGCCCAGTGCTGCGCAGAAGCGCCGTCACGAGGTGGCGGCCCGGCGCGGCTGATCGCGCGGTTCCCCGCGCCCCGTCCGGGGCGCGGGGAACCCGCCGAGCCGCGGTGGTCCCGCCTAGGCGAGTCCGGCGACCAGCTCGGCCACGGACTTGCGGCGGCCGGTGTAGAACGGCACCTCCTCGCGGACGTGCATCCGGGCCTCGGAGGCACGCAGATGACGCATGAGGTCGACGATGCGGTAGAGCTCGTCGGCCTCGAAGGCGAGGATCCACTCGTAGTCGCCCAGGGAGAACGAGGCGACCGTGTTGGCGCGGACGTCCGGGTAGCCGCGGGCCATCTTGCCGTGGTCGGCGAGCATGCGGCGGCGGTCCTCGTCGGGCAGCAGGTACCAGTCGTAGGAGCGCACGAAGGGGTAGACGCTGACGTAGTCGCGCGGCGTCTCGTCGGCGAGGAACGCCGGGATGTGCGAGCGGTTGAACTCGGCGGGGCGGTGCAGCGCCATGTTCGACCAGACCGGCTCCAGCGCGCGGCCCAGCTTGGTGCGGCGGAAGAGGTTGTACGCCTCCTGGAGCTGGTCGGCGGTCTCCGCGTGCCACCAGATCATGACGTCGGCGTCGGCGCGCAGGCCGGACACGTCGTAGGTGCCGCGGATCGTCACGTCCTTGGCGGCGAGCTGGTCGAACAGCTCCTGGACCTCGTCGGCGTAGCCCGCGCGGTCCTCGGGGAGCACGTCCTTCAGCTTGAAGACGGACCAGAGGGTGTAGCGGATGACCTCGTTGAGGTCCTTGGCCAGCTTGCCCTTGTTCGGGATCCTGCCGGACTCGGTGGTGGAGGCGTCGTCACTCATGCCCTTATTCTCCCGCTCCGCCGTGCAGACTCTGCACCGGGTGGGCGGTGAGCTCCTGCACACCGCTCAGGTCGCCCTCCAGCTGGTCCACGGCGGCGTACGCGCTCGCGATGCAGGCCGGGATGCCCACGCCGTCGTACTGCGCGCCGCACACCGCGAGGCCCGGCACTCCGGCGACGTGCTCGCGGACGCGGGCCACGCGCGCGTGGTGGCCGACGGGGTACTGGGGCAGCCCGTCGGTCCAGCGGGTGACGCGGGTGTGAAGCGGGGTGGCGTCGAGGCCGGTGGCCTCCTTCAGGTCCCGGCGTGAGACGTCGACGAGGTGGGCGTCGTCGCGGCCCAGGATCTCCGTCTCGCCGTACCGTCCGACGGACGTGCGCAGGACGATCGTGTCGGGGTCCTCGTCGGCGATCCAGCCCCACTTCTGGGAGGCGAACGTCGACGCCTTGATCGTGCGCCCGTCGACGGGCGGCACGAGGAAGCCGCTGCCCGCCGGGAGGCCGGCGTCGGCGCGGCGGTAGGCCAGGGTGATCAGGGCCATGGAGGCGTACTCGACGCCGTCCAGTCCGGCGGCCGCCCCGGGCACCTCGGCGCGCAGCAGGGCGGCGGCGGCCGGGGCGGGCACGGCGACGACGACCGCGTCGGCGCGCAGCACCCGGTCACCGGCGACGACGCGCCAGCCGCCGGACGCCTCGCGGCGCAGCTCGGTCACCGGCGCCCCGGTCACGATCTCGCCGCCCCGCGCGCGGACCGACTGCGCGACGGCGAGCGGGAGCCGGCCCACGCCGCCCTCGATGCCCATGAACACCGGCCCGGTCTGCTGGTCGGCCGCCGCCCTGGCCTGGATCTCGCGGACCGCTTCGGTGAGCGAGTCATGGGTCCGCGCGGCCCGGTAGAGCTGCGGGACGGCCGAGCGCATCGAGATGCGGTAGGCGTCGCCCGCGTAGACGCCGCCCAGCAGGGGTTCGACCAGGCGGTCGACGACCTCGCGGCCCAGGCGCGCGGCCACGTACTCACCGACCGCCACGTCGTCCCCGACCTCGGTGCGCGGCAGGTCGGCGTCGCGCTCGATACGGGCCAGTCCTTCGTCGGACAGGACTCCGGAGAGGGCGGCCGCGGTGCCGGGGACGCCCATCACGTGTCCCTTGGGCATGGGGCGCAGGGCGCCGCGGGTCCAGATCGAGGCCGTCGCGGTGGCCGGCGGCTGGAGCCGTTCGCCGAGGCCCACCTCGCGCGCGAGGGCGATCGCCTCGGGCCGGCGGGCCAGCATCGACTCGGCGCCGAGGTCCACGCGCACGCCCGCGATCTCGCCGGGCAGCAGCTTGCCGCCGACTCGGTCCGACGCCTCCAGGACACTCACGCGTCTGCCGCGGCCCAGCAGTCGGTGGGCGGCCGCCAGGCCGGCGATCCCGCCCCCGATGACGACGACATGACCGGGCCGCTCGGGGCCGTCGCCGGTGGGTGTGTCCTCGGTGTGCTCGCGCATGATCCCACTCTCTCAAACGCCACTGACACCGCTGCCGGGGCCGTACCGCCGCGCCGCCGTCCGCTCCCCGCGTGCCCGCCCCGAGTCCCGACCGTGACCGCATCGGGACCCTCACCGGCCAACGTTTCGCAAGGCCGCCGCGTCGAAGGAGCATCAGTCGTCACGACGACCCCCGGGGGTATGCCGACATGCGCACACGACGTTCCGTACGACCCGCTCAGGCCCTGGTGGGCCTCATGCTGGCCGCCGCTCTCGCGCTCACCGGATGCAGCGGCGCGAGCGACTCGGGCGGCGACGGCGCCTCCGCCGCCAAGGGAGGGGCCGCCCGGGCCGACTCCGAGGCGAACGCCCAGCAGGGCGCCCCCGACAGCGGGTCCGGCGCCGACAAGGCCACCGCGCCCGCCAAGCTGCCGGCGACCCACATCATCCGCACGGCCTCGCTGACGGTGCAGGTCAAGGACGTACCGAAGGCCCTCGACGAGGCCCGCACCACCACCGAGAACGCGGGCGGCTACATCGGCAACGAGACCACCACCCGTGACGAGGAGGGTCACGAGCGCACCCGCGTCGTGCTGCGGGTGCCCGTCGACGGGTACGCCGAGGTCCTCACGGAGCTGGAGGGCGCGGGCAGGCTGATCGAACGCAGTGCCAAGGCGCAGGACGTCACCGACCAGGTCGTGGACGTGGAGAGCCGTGTCAAGTCGCAGCAGGCGAGCGTGGCCCGGATCCGTGAGCTGATGGACCGGGCGACCAGGCTGAGCGACGTGGTGACGCTGGAGGGCGAGCTGAGCCGGCGGCAGGCCGACCTGGAGTCGCTGCTGGCCCAGCAGGCGTCCCTGAAGGACCGCACGAGTCTCGCGACGATCTCGCTGACCCTCTCCGAGACTCCGGTGAAGAAGGCCGCGAAGGACGACGACCCGGGCTTCCTGGACGCGCTCGCGGGCGGCTGGAACGCGTTCGTGACGATGCTGCGCTGGATCGCGGTGGCGTTCGGCGCGCTGCTGCCCTTCGCGGCGGTGGCGGCGCTGATTCTGCTGCTGTGGCTGAAGGTCCTGCGCCCCCGGCTGCCGCGCCGCCCAGCGACCGCGCCCGCCGGCGTCGTGCCGGGCCCGCTGCCTGCGGCCCGCCCCGCTCCGCGTCCCACGCACACGGGGGACGAGCAGAGCGCCGGACAGGACTGAAATTCCCTGCCCCCGTAGCGTGTTCGCATGAACATGAGCGCTGCGAGGGGTGTGCCGGGCGAGCGGGAACGGCTGGTGGTGATCGGCGGCGACGCCGCGGGGATGTCCGCGGCGTCGCAGGCGCGTCGCCTGAGGAGCGCCGAGGAGCTGGAGATCGTGGCCTTCGAGCGCGGTCACTTCACCTCCTTCTCGGCGTGCGGCATCCCGTACTGGGTGGGCGGCGAGGTGTCCGGACGGGACCAGTTGATCGCCCGTACGGCCGAGGAGCACCGCGCGCGGGACATCGACCTGCGCATGCGGACCGAGGTCGTGGAGATCGACGTGGCCGGCGGCCGGGTACGCGCGCGTGACGTCGATTCCGGCGCCGAGTTCTGGACGTCGTACGACAAGCTCGTGATCGCGACCGGCGCGTATCCGATCCGCCCCGACATGCCGGGCGCCGACGCCCCCGGTGTGCACGGCGTGCAGACCCTGGACGACGGCCAGGCCCTGATCGACCGGCTGGCACGCACGCGTGGCCGTCGCGCGGTGGTGGTCGGCGCCGGCTACATCGGCGTGGAGATGGCCGAGGCGCTCATCAACCGCGGCTACGAGGTGACGGTCGTCAACCGCGGCAGCGAACCCATGTCGACCCTCGACCCGGACATGGGCCGTCTGGTGCACGAGGCCATGGAGGGCCTCGGCATCACCATGGTCAACGACGCCGCGGTCACCAAGATCCTCACCGGTGACGACGGCGCCGTCCGCGCGGTCGCCACCGAGGACGCCGAGTACCCGGCGGACGTGGTGGTCCTCGGCATCGGGGTCCGCCCGGAGACCGCCCTCGCGCGGGCCGCGGGCCTGCCCGTGGGCGACCACGGCGGCCTGCTGACCGACCTCGCCATGCGGGTCCGCGGCCACGAGAACATCTGGGCGGGCGGCGACTGCGTCGAGGTCCTCGACCTGGTCTCGGGGCAGGAACGCCACATCCCCCTCGGCACCCACGCCAACAAGCACGGCCAGATCATCGGCACGAACGCCGGCGGCGGCTACGCCACGTTCCCCGGTGTGGTCGGCACGGCCGTCAGCAAGGTCTGCGACCTGGAGATCGCCCGCACGGGCCTGCGCGAGAAGGACGCGCGCAGGGCGGGCCTGCAGTACGTGACGGCCACCATCGAGTCCACCAGCCGTGCCGGGTACTACCCGGGCTCCTCCGCCATGACGGTCAAGATGCTCGCCGAGCGCCGCACGGGACGGCTGCTGGGCGTGCAGATCGTGGGCCGCGAGGGCGCGGGCAAGCGGGTCGACGTCGCGGCGGTCGCCCTGACGGCCGGCATGACGGTGGAGCAGATGACGGCCCTGGACCTGGGATACGCGCCCCCGTTCTCCCCGGTCTGGGACCCGGTCCTGGTGGCGGCCCGCAAGGCGACGAAGGCGGTGCACGCCGGCACCTCGTGAGAGACGGCGCCGGCAACGCCCTCGACGGCATGGGGAGCGGCGCCGGCAACGCCGTCAGGGGCGCGGGGAACCGCGCGATCGGCCGCGGAGGGCGCGCCGCCGCCCGCCGCCGAACACCCGCACCCCTACGGCGCTCAAGCGCTGCCGTTGATCCTCTCGATGGCCTGCCGAGCCTGTTCGGCGGGCGGCCGGGCCGGCAGCGAGGAAACGGACGCGCTCACACTCGGCGGCATCGCGGCGGCGGCAGCCGGCTGCTCCCCCGCCGGCTTCGCATGCGCCGCCGCGGGCCGCGCAGACCGCAGCCGATGACTCACGGCCTCGTCCAGCGTCACCGGCCGCTGCATCTGCGACGCGAGCCGGCCGGCCTCCTGACCCAGCCGCGCCACGTCCTCCCACGGCAGCCGCACCACCACCGCGACCTCCGCCTCCCCGTCGGGCAACGCGTGAATCTGAGGATCAACTCGCTCGTTCATCGCCTGTTCCTCACGTAGACCCCGCGACCCGCCTTCCCCGTGCCGCGGGCGGTTGCCGAGACATACGCAGGCGGTCACACACCCGTTCACCCCGGACACCGATTCGCCGCACGGATCCCGGGCAGATACCAGTCGTGGTCATCCCCGTCCATGACGTGAATCCGGTGAGCCGCACCCCTTGGGTGACATACGCGCTGATCGCCGCGAACGTCCTCGTCTTCCTGTCCACGCCCGGCATAGCCGGCTCCGTGTCCGGTGAGAGCAACCTGGCCCAGCTGTGCCATCTGCACGCGTTCCTGGACCACTACGCTGCCGTGCCGCGGGAGTTGATCCACGATCAGCTGCCGGGCGTGGTGCCCACCGGCGAGGTGGCCGTGGGCCCGAACGGCCCCGGCTGTGTGATCGGCCGCCCGGACTACGACAAGTCCCCCGCCCTGTCGGTCTTCACCGCGCTGTTCCTGCACGGCGGCTGGCTGCACCTGCTGGGGAACATGCTCTTCCTGCTGATCTTCGGCAACAACGTCGAGGACCGCATGGGCCATGTACGGTACTTCCTCTTCTACGTCGTCTGCGGCTACGCGGCCAGTTACGGCTTCGCGCTTCTCAACGACGACTCGGCCGAACCGCTGATCGGTGCCTCCGGGGCCATCGCGGGCGTCCTGGGCGCCTATCTCGTGCTGTATCCGAGAGCCAGGGTGTGGGTCCTCGTGCCGTTCCTGATCTTCCTGCCGCTGCGGCTGCCCGCCTGGCTGGTGCTCGGCTTCTGGTTCGTGCTCCAGGCCGTGTACTCGTCCGGCGAGGGCGTCTCCGACGCGGGCACGGTGGCGTACGCGGCACACATCGTCGGCTTCCTCACGGGGATGCTGCTGGCCTGGCCGCTCAAACCGGGGACACCGCCGCCACCGGAGCCGCGGGGCCTGCTGTTCGGCAGACGGGCGCGGCCGGGCTGGTGAGGGCTGCTGGGTCCGGTGGGTCCCCTGGATCGGCTGGGGCCGCTGGGGCCGCTGGGGAGATCCCGTGACGAGGCACCTCGGCAACGCGCCACGGGGTCCCTGGACGCGGCATTGAACGGCTGTTTAGCATGTTGTACATGCGTTCAACCCCGGACGACCGGACCACTCGGGCGGTCATCCGCGACGAGGCCCTTCGCCTGTTCGCCGACCGTGGACCGGAGTCGGTGACCGTGCGTCAGATCGCCGAGGCCGCAGGTGTGTCGGCCGGACTCGTGGTGCATCACTTCGGGTCGAAGGACGGTCTGCGTCAGGAGGTCGACGGGTACGTCCTGGCCGTGTTCGAGGCGATGCTGGGGGAACTGACCGACGAGAGCGGGGCTGAGCTCCTCGACCCCGGGACCGGAGCGAGTTCCCTCAGCGAGGCGTTCACCCGCCACCTCCCGGCCGGCTCTCCGCTGCCCGGCTACCTGCGCCGCCTGCTGCTGTCCGACACCGACGTCGGCAGACAGCTCTTCCAGCGCCTGTTCGAACTCAGCCGAGCCGCCCTGAACGGCCTGGCGGCGGCCGGCCTGGCCGCACCCGGCCGGGAGCCGGCGGTCCGCGCGGCCTTCCTGCTCGCCAACGACCTGGCCGTCTTCCTCCTGCGCGACCGGCTCGCCGAAGTCCTCGGCAGCGACCCGCTGTCGGCCGACGGGGTGGCCCGCTGGGCGCCGGAGATGCTCAGCATCTACGCGGGCGGGCTGAACGCGTCACCACAAGGAGACGCTTGCGAGACAGGCCGGGAAACGATGCGGAACTCTCCGTCAGGAAGGTGACGATGACGCGACACCAGAACACGCCCCAGCGCCCTCAACCTCCCACCGGATGGCGGCGTCTGGCGTTCCGGCTGCCCATCCGTCTGTATCACGCCGGGCTGGGGCCACTGCTCGGCGGACGTTTCCTGCTGCTGCGCCACACCGGTCGCAAGTCCGGCCGCGAGCGCCAGGTGGTGCTCGAGGTGGTGTCCCACGACCGCGACACGGACACCTGGACCGTCGCCTCGGGCTTCGGCCCGACATCCGACTGGTACCGGAATCTGCGTCATCGGCCGGAGGCCACCGTCCAGTTCGGCAGGCGACGCTTCCGCGCCACGGCTCACTTCCTGTCGCCGGAGGAAGGCGCCGGAGTCATGGCCGACTACGCCCGTCGGCACCCGCGAGCCGCCCGCCGCCTGGCCTCGCTCATGGGCTTTCCCGTGGCCGACGGCGAGGCCGCCTACCGGCACATCGGTGCGGCCACCCCGTTCGTACGGCTCGAGGGCACGCCCGTGTCCTCCTCACCCTGACCAGAGCGAACCCCGTGCGCGCACCATCTCGGTCAGCGTTTCCTGAATGGTGTCGCGGACCTCGTCCGAGAGCTTGTGGACGAACATCGGGTCCTGAAGCGTCTGCGGGGAGTAGTGGTCGGTCCGGACCGGCTCACCGAACCGGATCGTCCACTTCGTCGGCAGGGGGACGGCGCCCAACGGGCCGAGCAGGGGAAACGCGGGCGTGATCGGGAAGTAGGGCAGCCCGAGACGCCGGGCCAGCGGGCGGGCGTCCGCGATCATCGGGTAGATCTCCTCGGCACCCACGATGGAGCAGGGCACGAGAGGGCTCCCGGTGCGCAGCGCGACGGCCGCGAAGCCGCCCCGGCCGAACCGGCGCAGCCGGTACCTCTCGGTGAACGGCTTGCCCAGCCCCTTGTAGCCCTCGGGCATGACGCCGACCAGCTCGCCGCGCTCCAGCAGCCGCAGTGCGCCGTCCATGCGGGCGGCCGTGTGGCCGGCCTTGCGGGCCAGTGTCCGCAGGACCGGCAGGTCGAAGACCAGGTCGGCGGCGAGAAGCCGCAGCGCCCGGTGCGCGGGGTGATGGTCGCGCAGGGCGATCTGCAGCATGAGCGCGTCCAGCGGCAGCGTTCCGGAGTGGTTGGCCACGACGAGGGCGCCACCCGTGTCCGGTACGTTGTCCAGGCCCTGCACTTCGACGCGGAAGTACTTGCCGTACAGCTGCCTGAAAGGCGCCAGCAGGACGTCGTCGGTGAGTTCGGGGTCGTAGCCGAAGTCGTCCACGCTCTGCTCGTCGGTGAGACAGCGGTCCAGGAGGTCGCGTCCCCGGGCCAGAGCCAGCATGCCCTGGGCGACCGTCTCCATGAACAGGTCCCGGGGGCTCACCCGGTCCTGCGGAGGCTGCCCTTCTCCTCGGCCCGCCTCGTCCATACGGCTCTCGTCCTCTCGGTGCACGAACTCGCGGCAGACGAACTCTCAGTAGACGAACGGCACCAACTTGGCGGTCTTCCCGGAGTACTCGTGGAAGGCGTCGCCGTACCGCTCGGCCAGGTACTTGTCGAGCATGGGGATGTTCAGGAAGGCGAACATGCACGCCATGGTCGCCGGGATGACGAAGGCCCACGGACTGCCCGTCACCAGCGCGAAACCGGTGAAGAGCACGACGTCGCCGAAGTAGTTGATGTGCATGGAGTACTTGAACAAGCCCTCCGTGTAGAGCTTCCCCTTGTGCTCCGGCACCTGCTTCCACAGCTTGCGCTGGTACTCCGAGCCGGTGTTGAGGTACGACCCGACGAGGTAGAGCACGACGCCGAGCCAGGCGAACGCTCCCACGGAGCCGGCGTTGGTGCCGCCCAGATAGGCCATGGTGCCGTGGATGATGACGACCCAGACCCCGACGGTCGCGGCCTCCGACCACTCCATGCTGCGTTTGAGCATGACGAAGGTCGTGGCGACGAACCGGAGCAGGTAGATCGCCGACAGGGCGAGAAGGAGGCCACGGCGGAGCGGCTCGGCGTGGTCGAAGTGGGTGCCGAACCAGTCGGCCACGGTGTCCGTGCCGCCGAACAGGAACCAGGCGGCCATCACCACGGCTGCGGTGTTGCACGTGGTCACCAGCGCCTTCGGGCCGATCGACGTGTCGTACCCGCCGTACATCTCTCACGCTCGCTTTCCGTTGCGGTGGGGGCCTTACGACCGGGCCTTGGCCAGGTTGCCGGTCCGGTTCCTCGGCTCGGCGGCGCGCCTGCCGCGGGTGCCCTTGGTCTCCTTGGGGCCGTTCTCGCCCGCCGGGGCCTGGGGGTCGCCGGGTTCACCGGCCGGGGCGTTCGCGTGGGCGGCGGCCTCCGCCTTGAGGCGGTCGCGCATCTGCAGGAACTTGGCGTTCATCTCGTCGACCGCGATGAGCTTGTTCACGCCGCGTTCGCTCACCTTGGGCTCCTGACGGAGCATGATGCCCACGTCCTGCGGGTCCTGGACGAGCTTCTCCATGAGCAGCGACGCCCGCAGCACCCAGGGCCGCAGCTGCTTGACCGGCACCATGGTCCGCAGCATCGGGTACTCGTACAGCCGCATGATCGCCAGGGTGTTCTCGTCGTCGATGGGGGTGAGCCAGGTGGTGATCTCCAGGAGCCCGGTCTTCACATGCGTCAGGGCAGGGGCCTGGTAGATGAGGTTGAAGTGGGAGCTGTTCCCGGGGTTGTCCTCCTCGCACTGGTCGAAGGTGGAGCGGATGACGGTCCCGTCGACCTCGACCTGGTGGTTCACGATGGTGTTGGCGGCGAGGTAGCGGTCGCGCCCGTCCATCCAGAGGTTGCGCGCGGTGCCGTACATGAAGGTGTAGTCGATGTTGTTCGTCCAGTGATCCCGGTGCACGAAGGTCACGTGGTAGAACTCGAGCAGGCTCTCGATGTAGCGCGTGTAGTGGACGGGCCGGGTCCACGAAATGGTCTCGTAGGGCCTGGGATTGCTGACGAGTTCGGTCGGCAGCTCGATCGCCGGGAGTTCCTCCCGCTCCTGTCCCCACCACAGCCAGACCAGGCCGTGCTCCTCCCGCACCGGGTAGGTCCGCAACTTGAGCGAGGCGGGTATGCGCGCGTCGGCGCCCAGGGCGGGCACCACCTTGCAGGTGCCCTCGGCGTTGAAACGGAAGCCGTGGTAGGGGCATTCGACGGTGTTGCCCTTGAGCCGGCCGTCGGCGATGTTGGCGCCTTTGTGGGGACAGCGCGCCGTCTGGCACACGAGGTTGCCGTCGAGGTCCCGCCACAGGACGAGTTCCTCGCCCATGCGGCGCACCCCGGTCGGCTTGTCGCGCTTGATGTCGGAGGTCTGCAGGATCGGGTACCACTGGTTGGGGATCATCCTGGTGTCTTCCTCTCGTCACCCGCGCCGTGGTGAACCGGGCGGGGTGTAGGGGCGGATGGGCGGCTCCGGCTCAGCCTTCGACGACCTCGGCGACACCGGTGTCGCCGTCGACCATGACCATGTCGCCCGTGTTGATGCGCTGTGTGGCGTACTTGGTGTTGACCACCGAGGGCACGTTGAACTCGCGCGAGACGATCGAACTGTGGGAGAGCATCGATCCGACGTCGGTGACCACGCCGCCGGCGATGGCGAAGAGCGGTGTCCAGGAGGCGTCGGTGTAGCGGGTGACCAGGATCTCCCCCGGCTGGAACTCGTCCGCCTGCCAGACCAGGTCCTCCACGATGCGGGCCCGTCCGACGATGCGTCCCGGACTGGAGCCCAGTCCCTCCAGGCGTGTCCCGCCGGCCGCGGGCCGCACCGACCGGGTCGGGTCGTGCTCGCCGACGAACGTCAGCGGGGGCTCGGGCAGCCGGTTGTGGTAGTCGTGCGCGCGCCGGCGCTCGTCGAGTTCCGTGCGGGGGAACGCCTCGCGGCCCGTGCGCGTCCCGGCCAGGTAGGTCCGGACGTCCTCGAAGTCGAGGTGGGCGACCTCGTCCAGGGAGTGCAGGACGCCTTCCGCGTGCAGCCTGCGCCCGACCTCGTACACCACGTTCCTGACCAGCCAGATCGACGTGATCATGGACATGCGTGTGGTCTCGCGCAGCTCGCTGCACAGGGAGTACAGCGCGATGACCGTCTCGAGGGTCTTGCGCTGGGGCAGCGGCAGCTTCTCCAGCGCCGACCTGGCGTCGCCCTCCGCCCGGGCCCGGCTGCGCCCCATGAGGTCGTCGACGGAGAATCCGTCGGCGGCATAGCGGCGGATCATCTGGAAGAGGTACGAGGGGTCGTCGATCCAGCGCGGATGCGTGAGCTCCATCTCCTGCCGGCCGCGGGTGCCGTTGGCCCGCAGGAACGGTTCCATCTCGGCGTTCCAGAAGGCGCGGCCCTCCTCGTCGGCGCGCAGCCGGCGCGCGACCTCTTCCAGCGGAGTCTCATCGATGATCTTCATGACCCGCGGCCGGGCCCGGGCGGCCTGCGCGACCTTCCAGATCTCCTGCGCGGATGCCACGGTCCGCAGGCTGGACATGTCGGTCTTGAGGCGGTTCTGCAGGTTGTCGCCGTCGGCGCCGAGCCAGCTGCGGCAGAGCTCCGTCAGGACTCCGTAGAAACCGAACGCATTGATGTAGTAGGGCATGTAGCCCACGTGTGCGTCGTGGAAGAAGTCGAGGTAGCGGAGGAGTTCGGCGTTGAGCTCGCGGCGGCTCATCCGGGTGAGGTCCAGTCGCCGGGCGCGGTCGAACTCGTAGAGCCGGGTGGCGACCATCTCCTCGGCGCGGTGCTTCATGGTCAGCATCTCGGTCGCCGTCGACCGCACCCAGTGGAGGGTGGACAGGAGGTCGTCGATGCCGCCGGGGAAGGTGCCGAAGGGGTTCTCGTAGGTGGAGAGGTCGGCTTCCTCGCTGACGAAGCGGCTGGTGAAGTGGCGCTGGTCGCGGGTGGGCAGGCACTGGCCCAGCAGATGGGCGGTGTAGGAGATGTTGAGGTAGACGTGGCCCTGCAGGTAGCCCATGTGCAGGTCGACGTCGCCGGTGTCGCGGACGCCGAGGGCGGCGGCGCAGTCGCGGTGCACGTGCTGCTGGTAGTAGCGGGCGAAGCTCAGGCCCAGCGGTGACATCAGGCCGACGAAGATCTCGCCGATGTCCATCCTGGACCAGAGCGTGCCCTGACGCACCGCGTCCGGTTGCGGTGCGACGTAGGGGCTGTGCTTCTCCTCGGTGGTGTTCTCCCGGGGGCGCGTGGTGATCGGCCTGGTCTGCAGCAGATACAGGGTGCCGTCCCGCAGGGCCCACTCGACGTCCTGCTCGGTGCCGTAGTGGGCACGGACGTCGAGGGCGAGCCGGGCGAGCTCCGTGAGCTGTGCGCGGGTCAGGCACGGGGTGCTGCGGTCGGCGGCGTCGACCTTGGTCATGCCGATGGTGCCGGGGGTCAGGGAGGCGCACTTGGTCACCTTGTAGCGGACGCGCTCCTCGACCACCTCCAGCGTGCGGTCGTCGACGGCGAAGAAGTCGCTGGAGACCCGCCCGGACACCAGGCCCTCTCCCAGACCGCAACAGGCCTCCACGACCAGCCGGTTGGGCTGTCCGCCGACCGGGTCGACGGTGAACAGCACCCCGCTGACGTCGGCGTGGACCATCTCCTGCACGACCACGGCGATCGAGCCCGCGGAGCCGCTGTCCCGGTAGGCCGCGGCGCGGTCGGACCAGAGCGAGGCCCAGCAGGTCTTGACCGCCTCCAGCAGCGCCTCGTCGCCCGAGACGTCCAGGACGGTGTCGTGCTGTCCGGCGAAGGAACGGTCGGCGGAGTCCTCCCGGCAGGCGGACGACCGGACGGCGACCCGCGGGCGGCCCAGGTCCTCGTAGGCGGCGAGGACGGTCCGGGCGATGGTCTCGGGCATCTCCCGGCCGGCGATCAGTGCACGGATGGTCCGGCTGTCCGCGCCGCGCGCCTCGGCGGCGCGGACCTCGGCCGCCAGACCGGTCTCGCGCAGGAACAGGTCGAACAGACCGGTGCTCAGACAGAAGGCGGGCGGGACCGGAAGGCCGGCTTCGATCATCTCGCCCAGCCGGGCGGCCTTGCCCCCGGCGGTCTCGACGGTGGCACCGGTGCGGCCGAGAGTGATCACCAGGTCCGCGTGCGGCGCCTGCGCGGCCGGGGCCGGGATGCTGTCGGTTCGGGTTTCCATGATGAGGTCTCCTGGCCTGTCAGGCGCTGTGGGCGGGAGAGTTGGTGCCGACGAAGGCGCGGAACGGCTGACCGGGAATGATCCGAGTGGCCCGTACGCCGGTGAAGCCGGCCTCCTCCATCTGGGAGACCAGCTCGTCCGCCCGGGGCAGGGGGCCGCCGAAGTCGGCGAAGGTGAACCAGAGGTTGAGCACGTCGAGGCCGAGGTTGCCGCCGCCCTGGCACGACGTGGTGAGCAGCATCCGGCCACCCGGGGCGAGGAGGGACCGAGCCCGTTCGAGCGCCTCGACGCGCTCGGTCTCGGGGAAGTAGTAGATGTTGTTGTGGAGGGTGACCAGGTCGAACTGGGGCTGCAGGTCCAGCTTGCGCAGGTCTCCCTGGCGGGTCTCCACGCGCTCGGTCAGGCCCCATGCGGCCATGTTCTCGGCGGCACGCGCGGCGACCTCCTCCTGGAGGTCGACGGCGACGGCGGTCAGCCGGGGGTTCGACTCGGCGGCGTAGCGCACGTAGGCGCCCGTCCCGCAGCCGATCTCCAGCAGTCGGACCGGGCCGTCGCGGTCGAGGGTCCGGTCGATGGCCGCCTGGACCATCGAGCGCAGCGCCAGGGAGGAGCGTGCGATGACGGTTCCGTCCTGGTCCGCCAGGGAGAAGCGGCGGCCTGCGGAGAGCATGCGGGGCGCGTCCAGCAGTACCGGCACATGGAAGCGCAGGATCTCTTCGAGGGCCGCGGCGACGGCGTCGTTCCCGGGCTGCGCCAGGAGCCTGGCCGTGGGGCTCTTGAGCCGGTAACAGCCCTCGCGGCGCCCCAACTCGCCGAGCCGGACGCCGGTTTCGAGCCAGGCCCGCAGCCGGGGACGGTCGTCCTCGGGGATGTCCAGATACTCGGCGAGGCTCTCCAGGTCGCACGGGCGCACCGCCAGGCACCGCAGGACGCCCGAGCCCGCGGCGGAGGCCAGGAACGCCGCCCGGTACAACGGGTTGACGAGTGCGGTCGAGAGCGTCAGCAGCACCGGGTTGCGCGGGTCGGTGACGATCTTCGCCACGGACAGCGCGTCCATGAGCGGTTCCTCGACCCGGTGTTTGACGTTCCTGGCCAGGCTCAGCAGATCCATGAGGGTTCCCTCTTCGGAGTGGGGAGTCGGTCGGGCGCGTCCGGGGCCGGCCCGCCCGGCTCGTCGGTGAGCCGGGCGAGTTCGTTCCGTATCTCGCGCAGGAGTGCCGGCCACGAGAGGCCGTTGAGGAAGAAGTGGTCGCCCTCCAGGTGGTGGTGGAGGAGGGAGCCGCGGGTGTACGACCGCCAGGCCTCCACGGAGGGGCGCGGCGCGATGGGGTCACGGGTGGCGGAGAACGCGGTCATGGGACAGTCCAGCGGGGCCCGCGGAACCCACCGGTACTCCTCGCACGTGGTCAGGTCGGCGCGCAGCACCGGCAGGCGCCGGTCCAGGTAGGCACTGCCGACGGTGTCGTCGTCACCGAGGCCGCCGAGGGCGCGGACCAGTTGCCGCAGGTCCGCGTCGGACAGGGTCCGGTCGTCGCGGTCGCCGTAGAGGTGGGGCGCCCGGCTCCCGGACACGAACAGGTGCCGAAGGGTGCCGTGTCCTCGCTCGCGCAGCTCGCAGGCGACCTCGTAGGCGAGAAGCGCGCCCATGCTGTGGCCGAACAGGGCGTAGTCGTGGGCGAGTTCGGCCTGCACCAGTGCTTCCGCGATGTCGCGGGCCAGTGGCCGCATGGCCGAGTAGGGCCGCTCGCGCAGCCGCCTTCCGCGCCCGGGCAGCAGGACGGGGACGACGTGCACGTCCGCTCCCAGGCGGGCGTCCCAGCCGCGATACACGGAAGGGGTGCCGCCGGCGTACGGGAAGCAGATCAGTCGGAGAGGCGCGGCCTGGGCTCCGCCGGGCGTGAGCCCCGGGAACCAGCCGACGGCGGGTGGCCGCGGGGCTGTGGCGGGCCCCGGCGGCCGCTCGGTGATGGGCACGTGGATCCTCGCAGTCCTCGGTCGTCACTGTTCGTGGTCTTCGCGGGTGCCGGTGTGCGTGGCGGTCGTTCTCAGCGGGGGACGTGCTTGCGGCCCTCGGGCGAGTTGAGCCAGGCCAGGGTGAGATCCATGGCCTCCTGGAAGCCGACCTCGCTCTTGAAGCCGAAGTCGTCCCGGGCGCGGTCGATGGCGTAGGACTGGTCCCGGTCGAAGAGATGGACGGCGTGCCGGGTGAGCACCGGGCGGGCCTTGACGCCCAGGGCGCCGTAGATCCGCTCGGACGCCGTGGCCACACCGCGCGCCAGCGGCGTGGGCAGGCTGAAGGCCGGCGGCCGCACGCCCAGGCCCTGCGCCAGGGCCTCCACGTACTCGCGCCAGGTCGTCAGATCGGCGTCGCGCAGGTTGTACGTCCGGCCGGCCGCGGTCTCGGAGGTGCAGGCGGCGATCATGCCGTCGACGAGGTTGCCCACGTAGACGAGTCCGGCCGGCACGTCCCCCCGGCGGATGTAGACCATCTGCCGGCTCAGCAGGAGGGTCGCGATCTCGATCACGAAGTCCTTGCTGCGCGGCCCGTAGACCGAGACCGGCCGCACGACGGTCAGGGGCAGTCCGGTTCGCTCGGCCGTCTCCCGCACGGCGCGTTCGCCGAGCACCTTGCTGCGGTTGTACGGCAGGCCGATGTCCCGCGGTTCCGCGGACTCGTCGCAGGGCGTGACCGGGTAGCCGTAGACGTCGGTGGTGCTGACGTGCAGGAAGCGTTCGACGGTGCCCGCGTGGTGTGCCGCCTCGACGAGGCGGCGGCTGCCGTCGACGTTGACGCTCCGGAATTCCTCCCAGGGGCCCCAGTCGGCGGACATCCCGGTGCAGTTGTAGACGTGCCGCACGCCGGCCGTCGCGCGGCGCAGGCTGTCGGGGTCGCCGAGGTCACCGGTGGCGATCTCGACGTCGACGCCGGCGAAGGCGGAGCGGTCGCTGCCGTCGCGGACCAGCACCCGTACCCGGTGGCCGTGTTCGGCGAGCCGCCGGGCCAGGTGTCCCCCGATGAAGCCGCTCGCGCCCGCGACCAGGACGTCCGCGCCGGAGTCGCGGGGAGTGACGTGCGGGTGTCGCGTTACCGTCTCCGGCACGGAGTCGGACGCGGTGGCGCCGGGCGCGGTCCGCTCCGTCGCGCCGGGGGCCGTGGGTGAGGTCTCGGTCTCGTGGTCCGCCATGGCGCGCCCCAGGATGTCGAGGGAATGTTCCAGGTCTTCTTCGCTGTGGTCGGCGTTGATGAAGAACCGCAGGCGGCACTCGTCGCGGGCGACGGCCGGGTAGCCGATGGGCATCACGTTCACGCCCCGCTCCAGCAGGGTGTTGGACAGCGTCATGGTCTTCTCCCAGTCGCCGATGATGACCGGGATCACCGCGGACGCGCGGGAGACGCCGATGTCGAGGCCGCGGGCCCTGGCCTCGTCGCGGAAGTGCTCGGCCAGGCGCCGTACCCGGGCCACCCGCTGCGGATCGTCCCTGACGACCCGGATCGCCTCCAGGGCCGCGGCCGTGTTCGCCGGGGAGATCCCGGTGCTGAAGATGTGCAGCGGCGCGGTGAACCGGAGGTACTCGATGAGCGGGCGGCGGGCGGCGATGTAGCCGCCGAGGCTGCCGAGGGCCTTGCTCAGCGTGCCCATCCACAGGTCGACGTCGTGGCGGTCGACGCCGAAGTACTCACCGACGCCCCGGCCCGTACGCCCCAGTACGCCGATGGAGTGCGCCTCGTCGATCATCAGCATCGCGCCGTGGCGCTTCTTGACCTCGATGAACCGGAGCAGGTCGGGGATGTCGCCGTCCTGGCTGTAGGCGCCCTCGATGAGCACGAGGGCCCGGCGGTGGTGCGCGCGCAGCGAGCCCAGCATCGAGTCCAGGGCCCGCCAGTCGTTGTGCGGGAACGGCCTGCGCCGCGCCCCGGACAGGATGGCGCCGCGTACGGCACTGTCGTGGATCCACTCGTCGTGCAGGACCAGGTCCTCGGGGCCGAGGATGTGGCCGATCGTCGCCACGTTGGTGGCATGGCCCCCGGCGAAGACGATCGCGTCCTCGGTGCCGAGGAAGGAGGCGATCTCGGCATCCAGTTCGTGGTGCAGCGGCGTCTCGCCGAACAGCAGTGGCGTCGCCGAACTGGACGTGCCGTAGTGGTCGATGGCCTCCTGCGCCGCCTTGCGGACGCGCGGGTGGTGGGAGAGCGCGAGGTAGTTGAAGGACGCGAAGTTGAGCACGGTACGGCCCTCGACGGTGGCGCGTCCCGCGTTGTGTCCCTCGTGGACACGGCCGTACGGGTTGGCGCCGCTCGACCTGGCCTGGCCCAGCCTGCCCTGCAGTTCCGCGTACTCGGCCCACTCCTCGAACTCCCGTTCCTGGCGGACCGCGGGGGCAGGACGGCTCGTCGCGGCCGGTCCGTTCGTGGGCTCCCGGCGGGGTTCGGGCGAGGGTGCACCGCTCGCGACGGCCGGTGCCGTCCGGGGGAGCAGGTCCGCCAGCTCCCGGACGCTGGGGTCCTCGGACAGCGACTCCCGGTGCCGTTCCAGGCATCCGGGGAACGCGCGGGCCAGCGCCCGCTCCAGTTCGGTGCGCATCAGCGAGTCGAAACCGAGGTCCCGGCCCAGGTGCGCGTCGAGGGAGATCTGGTCGACGGGGAAGGCACACACCCGCGCGACGTGTTCGAGGAGCACCCGGCGTGTGTCGGGCTCGCCGGCGGGTGCGGGGGCGGCGTCAGCGCCCTCGTGCCGCGCGGCTGTGCCGGTCGCGTCGGTCGCGGGATCCCGCATGTCCGGCACCTCCTGCGTGGGCGGCGTGAACCAGTACGACTGCCGTTCGAAGACCGTGTGCGGTACGGGCACGCGCGCTCGCCGGTGTCCCTCGTCGAGCGCCGCCCAGTCCACCTCGCCGCCGGCGCAGTGGAGGCGGCCGAGCGACTGCAGGAGGGTCTCCCAGTCGGAGCTGCCCGCCGGGCCGCCCCTGCGCAGCGAGGGCAGCCACAGCAGCGGGTTCTCGCTGTCCGGGGAGGTCGTCGTGCGGGCCAGATTGAGCAGGGTGGGGTGCGGGCCGATCTCGACGAAGGCGTCACAGCCCAGGCGGCGCAGCGTCGCGAATCCGTCGGCGAAGCGGACCGTGCCGAGCATGTGCTCCGCCAGGTCGTCGGCGCCGATGCGTCCGGTGATCTGCTCGCCGGTGCCGTCGAAGATCCACGGGATGTTGGGCTCCGCGAACCTCACGGCCTGGGCCGCCTCCCGCAGCGGTCCCGCCGCACCGGCCATCAGCGGGGAGTGGAAGGCGTGTGAGACGGCCAGCGGCCGCACCACGACGGACCTGTCCTGGAGCAGGGAGCGGGCTTCGTCGATCTCCTCCCGGGCCCCGGACAGGACCAGGTGGCCGGGACCGTTGACGGCGGCCGGCGAGACGGAGGCGAAGGTGTCGGCCACCGCGTGGATCACGTCCGCCGCCCCGACGCACGCGATCATCGCGCCGTCGCCCGGCTGGTCGTCCATGTGCCGACCGCGTATCGCCGCCAGCGTCAGCGCGTCCTCCAGTGACATCACACCGGCCACGCACGCGGCGCCGTACGCCCCGATGCTGTGGCCGAGCAGCGCGGCCGGCCGCACGCCCAGCGACATCCACACCTCGGCGAGGGCCACCTCCAGCGCCACCAGGGCGGGTTGGCAGTAACGGGTGCCGCGCAGCCGGGCTCCGCCGGCGTCGGCGAAGAGCAGTTCCGGCAGCGGCACGCCGAGGTGGGGACGCAGCACGCCGTCGGCGCGGTCGATGGTGCGGGCGAAGCCGCCGTGGGTGTCGTAGAGCCCCTTGCCCATGCCGGTGTACTGGGTGCCCTGACCGCTGAAGAGGAAGGCCGTCCGCGGCGCGGGTCCGGCCCGGAGCCGGTCGCGGACCACGGCGGTCGACGCCTCGCCGCGGACCAGGGCGTCGAGGGCGCTGTCCAGTGCCTCGGCGGAGCCGCCGATGGCGACGGCCCGGTGGCCGAGGCGGGCGCGGCCCGTGTTCGCCGTGTGGCACAGGTCGGCGATGTCCGCGTCCGGGCGGGCGGCCAGGTGGGTGCGCCACTTCTGCGCCAACGCGGTGAGTGCCGCCGGTGTGTGGGCCGAGAGGCACAGCGCGTGCACCGGGCGCTTCGGCGCGGGCGTCTCGACCCGGGCCGGCTCGGGGGGCGCTTCGAGAATCAGGTGCGCGGTGGCGCCGCCGAACCCGAAGGAGCTGACGGCGGCCCGTGCCGGGGTCCCTTCGGGAAGGCTGGTGAGCCGGGTCGGCACGTCGAGGGCCGCGCCGCTCACCAGATGGCGGTTCGGGGTGCGCAGGTGCAGGGTCGGTGGCACCTGGCGGTGGCGCACGACGTGCGCCGCCTTGATCAGGCCGGCGATGCCCGCGGCCGCTTCCAGGTGACCGATGTTGGTCTTGACCGAGCCGACGAGGCAGGGTTCGCCGTCCGCGCGGTCGCGGCCGTAGACGGCCGCCAGCGCCTCCCACTCGACGGGGTCGCCCAGTGCGGTTCCGGTGCCGTGGGCCTCGACGTAGTGGACCTCACCGGGAGTCAGGTCGGCCTGGTCCAGGGCCTGTTCACAGACGGCTCGTTGCGCCGAGCCCTTCGGAGCCGTCAGACCGTTGCTGCGGCCGCCGTGTCCCGTCGCGGAGCCCCGGATCACGGCGTGGATCCGGTCGCCGTCGGCCAGTGCGGCGGTGAGGGGCTTGAGCAGGACGAGGCCCGCGCCCTCGCCGCGCGCATAGCCGTCGGCGGAGTCGTCGAAGGTGCGGCAACTGCCCTGCGGCGACAGCATGCCGCCCGCGGCGAAGGCCACGGAGAGCCCCGGCGTGACCATGAGGTTCACACCACCGGCGAGCGCCGCCGCGCACTCCCCGCGGCGCAGGCTGTCACAGGCGAGGTGGACGGCCAGCAGGGACGACGAGCACGCCGTGTCGACGGCGAGGCTCGGACCGTGCAGGTCGAGCGTGTACGACAGCCGGTTCGCGGCGATGGAGTGGGCGTTGCCGGTGGCGCCGTGGACGTCGATGGCCTCCGGTCGGCTCATCTGCAGCTCGGAGTAGTCGTGGCTGCTGATGCCGACGAAGACTCCGGTGGCGCTGCCCGCGAGCCGCCCCGGGTCGAGGCCCGCGTCGTCCAGGGTCTGCCAGGCGACTTCGAGGAGCACCCGTTGCTGCGGGTCCGTGCGGCCGGCCTCCCTCGCCGACATGCCGAAGAAGGGGGCGTCGAACTCGTCGACGCGGTCGAGGAAGCCGCCGTGGGCCGGCGCGTTCACCCGGCCGGCGTCCCAGCGGTCGCGGGGCACCTCGGTGATCGCGTCACGGCCGTCCACGAGGAGACGCCAGAAGCTGTCCGCGTCGGGGGCCCCGGGGAAGCGGCAGCCGACCCCGACGATGGCGATGGGCTCGCCCGCGCCGCCGTCCCCCGCCGCGCGCGTGGCCGGCTCCCGCACCTGGTCGAGGCAAGCACCCGCGACCGGGGCGTCCGCGCCCTGCGCAACGGGTACCGCCGGGGGCGCGTGTCCGTCCGCTCGCCGCGCAACGGGCACCGCCGGGGCCGGGCGTTCGGCAGCACCCCGCGCAAGGGGCACCGCAGTGGCCGGGTGTTCGGCAGCGCCCCGCGCAACGGGCACCGCCGGGGCCGGGCGTTCGTCCGCGCCCCGCGCAAGGGGCACCGCCGGGGCCGGGCGGTCGTCCGCACCCCGCCCAACGGGCACCGCCGGGGCCGGGTGTTCCGTGCCGAGGTGTCGGGCCAGGGCTCGTACCGACGGGTGGTCGAAGACCGCGCCGGTGGTGACCTCACGCCCCGTCACCTGGCCGAGTTCGGTCGCGATCTCCACCGCCTGCCTCGAGTCCAGGCCCAGGGACGCCAGCGGCCTCGTGGCGTCGATCGTCTCCGCCGGCAGTCCCAGACGGCCCGCGATGCGCTGGATGAGCCAGCCCTCGATGGCCTCGGCCCCGTGCGGCGCGGTCCGCCGCGCGTCGTCGGCGGGCGCGGGGCCGGGCAGCGCGGTGTCCGCCCCGGGCCGCTCGCCGAGGAGGAGGGCGATCAAGGTGTCGACGCGTGGCCGCACGAGCAGTTCACCGATCGGGATCGCGATGCCGAGCCGCTGCTCCAGATCGCGCACGGTGGTCAGCAGCGCCGGGTAGTCGAGATCCAGCTCGGCGAACGTCCAGTCGGTGATGTCCGGGGCGTCGTCCGCCGGGGAGAGGCCGGTCAGCGCCTCGGTGACCGAGTCGATCACCAGGCGCCCGCGTCGGCCGTCGGGCGCCCCGGTGAGCGCCCCGCCGCGGGCCGGGACCTCGGTGTCCCGCGTGACGCTGGCCGCGATCGAGGTGAGCCTCAGGTCGAGGAAGTCCCGCTTGGACGCCTGGCGTTGCACCTTGCCGCTGGTCGTCTTGTGCACGGTCGACCGCTTGAGCAGGAGGACGGCATGGGGTGTGACGTCGTGCGCCTCGGCGATGGCGGTGCGCAGCCGCGCCAGCAGCGCGGGCGCGTCCGCCACGCGCCGGCCCTCGACCTCGTAGGCGACGACCATCTGCTCGGCGCCGTCCACCTCCACCGAGAACACGGCGCCACTGCCCGTGCGCAGTGACGCGTCGGTCCGCTCCGCGGTGAGCTCGATGTCGTGCGGGTAGTGGTTGCGGCCCTGCACGATGACGACGTCCTTGGTACGGCCGACGACGTACAGGTCACCGTCGCGCAGGAAGCCGAGGTCGCCGGTGCGCAGGTGGGGTGTGTCGTCCTCCCCCTCGATCAGGGCCCGGAACGCCTCGTCGGTGGCCTCGGGCCGACGCCAGTAGCCGTGGGCGACGTTGCCGCCGGCGATCCAGATCTCTCCGATCCGGTCCCGTGTCGTGATCCGTCGCCGTGTGCCGGGGTCGACGATCGCGATGTCCACGCCGTCGACGGCCGGGCCGCATCCGACGACCTCGGTCACCAGGCCGTCGTCCGCCCCGGCCACGGGCTGCACCGTGCCGTCCCCCAGGGCCCGGGACGCGAAGGTGCCGACGGTGGGCGCCACGTCGGCCGGCACACCGGTCACCATCAGCGTCGCCTCGGCGAGGCCGTAGCACGGCAGGAGGGCGCTTTCCCGGAAGCCGCAGGAGGCGAAGCGGTCGGTGAAGCGCCGCAGGGTGTCGGCGCGCACCGGCTCGGCGCCGTTCAGCGCCAGCCGCCAGTGGCTCAGGTCCAGGCCCTCGCACTGCTCGTCCGTGATCCTCCGGACGCTGTGCTCGAAGCCGAAGTTGGGCGCGACGCTGGTGGAGGCCCGTGTGCGGGACAGTGTCTCCAGCCACAGCAGCGGCTGCCGTACGAAGGACATGGGCGCCATCAGATGCGCGGGGAACCCCCCGTACAGCGGGGTCAGGATGCCGCCGATGAGACCCATGTCGTGGTACGGCGGCAGCCAGGAGACCATGGCCGAGTCGGCGTCGTGCCTCAGCCGCCGGTGGATGGCGCGGAGGTTGTGCATCAGGTTGTCGTCGCCGACCATGACGCCTTTGGGGGACGACGTCGAACCCGAGGTGTACTGGAGGAAGGCCGTTGCCTGCCCCGAGGGCCCCGGGGCGCGCCAGTCGTCGGCGCCGGTGGTGCCGAGGCCGTCGGTCACCAGCAGGCGCAGGCCCCCCAGGCCGAGCGCGGCGAGTTCGTCGTGCCGGTCGGCCATGAAACGGGAGATCTCCCCGGTCGTCAGCGCGTGCGTGGCCCTGGCGTCCCGGGCGATCGCGGCAAGACGGGGCATGGTCTGGCCGAAGCGCCGGATGTCCGGTGGGTACGCCGGTACGGCGACGGCGCCCGCGTACAGACAGCCCAGGAAGGCGGCGACGTAGTCGAGCCCCGGCGGGTGGAGCAGCAGGACGGGCTTGCCGGCCAGGTTCTCGCGCTGCAGGACGACGGCCACCGCCCGCACGCGCAGATCGAGTTCGCGGTAGGTGAGCGACTCGCCGTCGCTGCCGGCGCCGGTGAGGAAGCGGTACGCGAGGGCGTCCGGGCGCTGTTCGCAGTGGTGTCGCACGAGCCCGGCAACTGTCCTCGGTTCCTCGTCCCGGCGGGAAGTGTCCCTCGGGCCTTGGTTCATGAGCGTCTCCGTCACTTTCCGGGCAGAGCCCGCGCGGGCCGGGCCGCGCCGGCGGTTTCGCACAGCCGGCGGTAGTCCGTCTTGCCGTTGGCGTTGCGCGGCAGCGCCTCCAGGCGGGTCGCCGTCTGCGGGAGCATGTAGCGGGGCAGATACCGCGCGCAGTGCCGCTTGATCTCGATGAGGCCCGGCCCCGGACCGGCGGTCCGCAGCGTGTAGTAGAGGGCGATTCGCCGGTCGTCGCTCTGCGTGTCGACGACCACGGCGGCGGAGGAGATGTCCGGGTGCCGGAGCGCGGCGGCTTCTATCTCGCCCAGTTCGACGCGGTAGCCGGAGAGTTTCACCATGCGGTCCTTGCGGCCGCGGTAGACGAGTTCGCCCTGTTCGTAGCTGACGAGATCACCGGTGGCGTGGCGGCCCTTCCAGTGGTCCGCGGCCGCGGGCTCGGTCTCCCGGCGCCAGTAGCCGGGCGTGACACAGTCGCCTTCCACGACCAACTCGCCGAAGGCGTCCTGCCCGTCGAGCACGCGCCCGTCCTCGTCGACGACAAACACCCGGGCGCCGGTGACCGGGAGGCCGATCGGTACGGGTTCGTCGCGTGTCAGGTCCTCGGGGCTGACGCGGTGGTAGGTGCAGACGTTGGTCTCCGTGGGGCCGTACAGGTTGTACAGCTCCGTTCCGGCGGGCAGCAGCGCGGTCAGCGCCCGCAGCTGCCGGATCGGGAAGACCTCGCCGGCGAACAGGACGTAGCGCAGGCTGCGTGCGGTCTCGGGGGTGAGCGCTCCGGACGCGGTGAGCAGGTGCAGCACCGACGGCACCGAGTACCACACGGTGACGCCGTGCTCGCGGATGCCCGCGGCGAGCGCGGCGGTGTCGCGTGTCCGGTCGTCGGCGACGATCCAGACGCGCGCCCCGGCCGACAGGGCGGTGAACAGGTCGAACGTGGACAGGTCGAAGTTGAACGAGGCGTGGTTGGCGAAGACGTCGTCCGGGCCCACGAGCAGCTCGGCACGCGCCCACCGGATGAAGTTCGCCAGATTGCGGTAGCTGATTCGGACGCCCTTGGGCGTGCCCGTGGATCCGGAGGTGTAGAGGATCGAGGCGAGGTCGTCGCGGTCCACGCCGGGCAGGAACACGATGTGCCGCGCGGCGCCGGCGGCGAAGTCCTCCCAGGTCTCCACGCGGGCCCCGGCGCCGTCCGCCGCGGGCAGGGGACGCGATGGCCGGTCGGCCGTGTCCTGCGACACGACGACCGTCCTGACCGAGCCCGGCAGTTCGAGGCCGGCCAGCAGCTCCCAGTGGTGGCGGTCGGTGAAGAGGACCAGCGGTTCGCAGTCGGCGAGGATGGTGCGGACCCGGCTCGCCGGCTGGCCGCCGTCGAGGGGGACGTAGACGCATCCGGCCTGCAGGGTGGCGAGGATCGCCTCCGCGTAGCGCGGCTGCTTGTCCATCCAGATCGCCACGCGGTCGCCGACCGCGGCGCCGATGCCGAGCAGCCCCGAGGCCACGGCGGCAACGCCGGCCTGCAGTTCGCCGTAGGTCACCGTCCGCTCCCCCACGAGGGCGGGACGGGCCGACTGCGCCGGTGAGAGGGACCGTGGCAAACGGATCAGCGCGGTGTCGGACTGGCTCGTCGTGTGCGTCATGTCTGCTCCCGTCACCGTCGCCTCACGCCGCCGAGGGCAGTACACCGACCTCGCGGGCCGACTCGACGAAGATGCCCGCGGCGTTCTCCAGGTCCTCCCGCGTGTGCTCGCAGGTGACGCTGACGCGCAGTCGGGCGTCGCCGAGCGGCACGCCGGGGAAGACCACCGTCTGGCAGTAGAGTCCGCGGGCCCGTACCGCCCGGCCCATCTCCATGGCCTTGCGCTCGTCGCCGATGACGATGGGCAGGATGGCGCTCCGCGTGTTCTCCAGGTCGAAGCCGGCGTCGGCCAACTGGCCGTGCAGCAGCCGGATGTTGGACCACAGCCGCGTGATCCGCTCGGGTTCCGACTCGATGACGTCGATCGACGCGATCAGTCCCGCGGCCACTCCGGCCGGGATGTTGGCGGCGAACACGTACGAGTTCGAGTAGAAGCGGAGGTACTCGACGACCTCTTCCTCGCCGACGACGAAGCCGCCCATGCCCGCCAGCGTCTTGCTCATCGTGCCGAGTTCGAGGTCGACCTCGCCCTTGAGGCCGAAGTGCTCTGCCGTGCCGGAGCCCCGCTCGCCGAGGACGCCGGTGGCGTGGGCGTCGTCGATCATGATCCTGGCGTCGTACTCCTTCGCCAGGCGGACGATCTCGGGCAGGTCGCAGATGTCGCCGTGCATGCTGAACACACCGTCGGCGACGATCAGCCGGCCCCCGGACCGGTCGTCGGCACGCTTGAGGATCCGCTCCAGGTCCGCCATGTCGTTGTGCTGGTAGATCTTGCGGATGCCGCCCGAGAGCCGGGCTCCGTCGGCGATGCTCATGTGGTTGAGCCGGTCGACCACGAGGGTGTCGT
The DNA here is from genome assembly GCF_043195415.1 of Streptomyces sp. Y7. NCBI lineage: Bacteria > Bacillati > Actinomycetota > Actinomycetes > Kitasatosporales > Streptomycetaceae > Streptomyces > Streptomyces sp. Y7. The sequence goes on along the minus strand of NZ_JBIDDQ010000005.1, from coordinate 264,842 downwards.
AGCTCTTGACGAGCGCGGAGATCGCACCCAGGTTCGCGGCGTAGCCACCGGGATAGACGATGCAGGCCGGGCGTTGTTTGAAGGCCGCGAGCCGGCGTTCCAGCTCCTTGTGGAGCGTGTTGGTGCCACCGATGAAGCGGGAGCCGGTGTGGGTCGCCCCGTAGCGGCGGGTGGCGTCGCACACCGCCTCGATCACCTCGGGGTGGTTGGCGAGGCCGAGGTAGTTGTTGGAGGCGAACATGAGGAACTCGCGTTCGCGGCCTTCGAGTTCGTCGAAGATGACGGCCCGGTTGCCGCACCGGGAGCGCAGCGGCATCCCGTACCAGTAGAGCCGTTCGGCCTCGCGCCGCCGCAGGTACGTGCCGAAGGTGCGGGTCTTGGCGAACAGGTCCGGGCTGCGCTCCTCCACGAAGTCCTTCATGGAGCGGCCGTCCCACTCCGCCGGGTACCCGGCGGGTCCGTCGCCCTCCTCCGGCGCGATGAGCGGGGCGGGACCGACGGACGGCGGCCGGTGGGCGGAGTCGGTCTTCTCGCTCGCGGAGCGCAGCCCGGCCGCGAGTGCGCGCAGGGACGTCACGCCGGTCGGGTCCATCGCGCCGTCGGCGAGGCCGAGTTCACGTGCGGCGTCGGCGACGATCGAGGCGAGGACGACGGAGTCGATGCCGAGCTCGCTCTCCAGGTCGGCGTCGACGGGCAGCTGGTGAAGCTGGTACTGGGTGTGCCGTTGTGCCGCGGCGACCACCGTCTCCAGCACCGCGTCGGCGTGCGGTCCGGCAGGACCGGCGTCGCCGCCCAGGGCCTGCTCGACGGCGTCGACGAGTTCCCGGATCGTCGTGGGGCCTTCGGCCAGCGGCGGGCTCAGGGTGAAGTGTTCGTTGACCGACGCCAGGATGGATTCGAGGATCACCGAGTCGATCCCGAGGTCCGCCTCGAAGTGGCTGTCGGGCAGGAGGTAGGACTCGTCGTACAGCGTGCGCGAGGCGACGATGTCCAGGATCTGGCGGTGGACGGCTCCCCCGTGCCGGGTGTCCCCCGTGGTGTTCGTCATCGGACGCCCTCCTCCTGACGCCGGAGCCGTTCGACGAGGGACGCGATCGCGTCGACGGTCCGGAAGTTGGCCGGGGAGACCTCCCGCAGCGGAACGGTGATCCGGAAGCGGTCCTGCAGGTAGTGCACGAGGGAGAAGATGTCCGCCGAGTCGATGATGTTGAGTTCGGCGAGGGGGACCTGCCCGTCGAGGCCGTCGGCGTCGCCGTCGAGCCAGACGTCGGCGATGTGGTCGATGATTGACTGCTGGGTGCTCATGGTCGTCCTCGGCTGTGTGTCCGGCAGCCCTTGGCCGGGTTGCCACGGGTCGACGGCGGCGGTGGCGGGTGGGGTGCGTGCGGTCATGACGAGGCCGTGGTGGTGGTCTGCCGTTCCAGCAGCTCGGCGACCTGGCTGATCGTGTCGCCGGGTGAGGCGGCGTCGTCGTCGAGGTGCACGCCGAGTTCCGACTGGATCACCAGGAGCAGTTCCACGAGGAACAGGGAGTCCATGTCGAGGTCCTCGAACGTGGTGTCCGGGCCGATCTCGGCGCGGTCCACCTCGAAACGGTCGACGAGAAGGCCGACCAGCCTGCCGTACATCGCACTCATGGCTGAGCTCCTGCTCTCTGTCGTTCTCGGTCGGAGGCCGGATGCCGTGGGTCAGGACCGGTCCAGCCGCGGCCAGGTCAGCACCGTCGACCCCCAGGTCAGCCCACCGCCGAACGCGGTGAGCAGCACCCGCTGCGCCGGCTGCAGCACCCCCCGGGTGTGCGCCTGGTCGAGCGCGAGGGGGATGGACGCGGCCGCCGTGTTCCCCACCTCGGCGATGTTGCTGAAGCACCGCTCCCTGGGAAGCCCGATCCCCTCCGCGACGTGGTGGGTGATGCGGAGGTTGGCCTGATGGCTCACCAGGTGGTCGACGTCGCCGGCGTGCCAGCCCGCACGGGCGAGCACGGCCTGCGCCGAGCCGGTCATGCGGCGTACCGCGTGGCGGAACACCTCCTTGCCGGACATGGCGAAGTACGCCTCGTTCGCGCGCGGCGCCTCCCCGGAGAGGCGCTGCCGCGAGCCGCCCGCGGGCACGGTGATGAGGGACTCGCCCTCTCCGTCGCTCCCGAGGTCGAAGGGGCCGAGCGCTCCGGGTTCTGTGGCGGTGCCGGAACGCAGGACGACGGCGCCGGCTCCGTCCCCGAAGATGACGGAGGTGGACCGGTCATCCGGGTCGAGAAGGGTCGAGAAGGTCTCCGCCCCGATCACCAGGACCCGGTCGGCCACCTCCGCGAGGATCAGGCCCGCCGCGGTCGCCAGCCCATACACGAAGCCCGTGCACACGGCGGACACGTCGTAGGCGGCGGTCCCCGTCATGCCCAGGCGGGCGGCCACGACCGGAGCGGTCGCCGGACAGGGACGGTCCGGCGTGGTCGTGGCGACGATCACGGCGTCCACGGTGGGCTCGCCCGAGCTCTTGAGGGCCTTCGCGCCCGCGCCGACGGCGAGGTCCGAGGTGGCCGTGCCCGGTGCCGCGACGTAGCGCTGTGCGATGCCGGTCCGTGAGCGTATCCACGCGTCGGAGGTGTCCAGCCGGCCGGCCAGCTCGTCGTTGGACACGGCCCGGTTCGGCAGGCAGCTGCCGACGCCGGCCATGACGGCGGCCCGGTTCACCGGAGTCCGCCACAGGGGTCTTCGGCGGTGCCCTGCTTCGGCCTGTCCGCACGACGTGCCACCACGTGAGCTCCTCGTCCTCCGGGGCCTGGGCTGCTGTCCGAGCCGAGTCTTGTCCGGTGGCCTGACCGATGGCTTACCAAGCACTGACCGATGACTGACGCGGCGTGCGGCCGCGGTTCTGGGGCGGTCGGTGCGGTGCGGACTCCGGAGGGCGGGGCGCCGGTCCGGTCAGCGAGCCGTAAGCCATCCGTCAGTGGCCGGTAAGTCCCACGTCCCAGACTCGGTACGGCGAACACCCGGCACGTGAATGCGCGTTCGCCCCTGCTCCCCGCGGAGCGTGAGGACGGGCCTCCGGAAAGGTAGGGCGCATCCCATGAGTGCGATGTACGGCAGGCTGGTCGGCCTTCTCGTCGACCGTTTCGAGGTGGACCGCGCCGAGATCGGCCCGGACACCACGTTCGAGGACCTCGACATGGACTCCCTGTTCCTCGTGGAACTGCTCCTGGTGATCCAGTCGGAACTCGGCGTGCACCTCGACGACGACGCCGCCTCACCCGGCGACACGATCAGCCAGGTCGCCGAGCTGCTGGAACGGCAGACCACCACCACGGCCTCGTCATGACCGCACGCACCCCACCCGCCACCGCCGTCACCGGGATCGGCCTGGTCACCGCCGCCGGCATCGGCAGCGACGCCACCTGGCAGGGGGTGTGCGCGGGCAGGTCGGCCGCCGCCAGGAACCCGCTGCTGGCGGGCCTGTCCGTGGACATCTCCTGCACGGTGCCGGGCTTCTCCGCGCGTGAGCACGTGGGGCGGCGCAGTTCTCTGACGCACGACCGGTTCATCCAGCTCTCCATCGCCGCGGCGCGGGAGGCCGTCGCCGACTCCGGCCTGGACCCCGGGACGTGGGACGGTGCGCGTGTCGCGGTGGTGGTGGGCTGCGGTCTGGGCGGTGTGGCGACGTGGGAGACCCAGCACCGGCGCATGCTGGAGCAGGGGCCGCAGGCGGTGTCCGCGCTGCTGATCCCGATGCTGGTGCCCAACATGGTCGCCGGCCACCTGGCCATGGACCTGCGGGCCACGGGTCCCAACTTCGTCACGGCGACAGCCTGCGCGTCCGGGGCCACCGCGATCGGCGCGGCGCTGCAGCTGCTGCGCGACGGCAGTTGCGACGTCGTGATCGCGGGTGGCGGCGAAGCGGGCGTGAGTCCTCTCATGGTGACCGGCTTCGCCCAGATGGGGGCGCTGTCGAGACGGCTCGACGAACCCGCCGCCGCCTCCCGGCCGTTCGACGCGGACCGCGACGGGTTCGTCATCGGTGAGGGCAGCGGCATGCTGGTCCTGGAGCGGGAGGCGGACGCGCGGGCCCGTGGAGCACGTGTCCGGGCGCGACTGGCCGGATACGGCGCGTCGGCCGACGCCCACCACATGACCGCCCCGGACCCCGAGGGCACCGGCGTCATCCAGGCCCTGCGCACGGCACTGGCCGCCGCGGACGTCATGCCGGACGAGGTGGACCACGTCAACGCCCATGGCACGTCCACGCCGTTGAACGACGCGGCGGAGGCGCGGGCACTGCGCAAGGTCCTCGGCGAGGGTGCCGCCGTGACGTCGGCCAAGGGCGTCATCGGTCACACGCTGGGGGCGGCCGGTGCGATCGAGGCCGCGCTGACCGTGCTCACCGTCGAGCGCGGGACGATTCCTCCGACGGCCAACCTGCAACGGCCGGATCCCGGCATCGAGTTGGACGTGGTCGCCGGTTCGCCGCGCCGGCGCGGCGTGGAGGTGGCGGTGAGCAACTCGTTCGGCTTCGGCGGTCAGAACGCCGTCCTGGTCGTCACAGCCGCATGAGTCGTCACAGCCGCGTGAGCGGGCGGCCGCCGTCGACGGATCTTGTCCGGAAACACCCCCGGCCAGTCGGCCCCGACATCGGAAGAATCCGACAGGTGACCAAACCAATCCTGATCCTGCAGCGCGTCGTCGGCGTCCTCTACGTCATCGCGGGCGTCGGCAAGTTCTTCCCGGAGGTCGAGTCGGTGGAGCAGCGTCTGAACGACGCCGCCGACGCCAACCACGACATCGCCGTGCTCGGGGACTTCACCGACTGGCTCGCCGAGAGCCCGACAGCCGTCACCGTCTTCGTCGCGGCCGCGATGGTCGTCAGTGGCCTGGTGTTGATCCGCAACCGGGAACTGGTGCTCGCGGCGCTCTACGGACAACTGCTGATGCTGGTCCTCTTCGTGATCATCCTGGTCGGCAGCGTGCCCGAGATCCTGCTGCTCGACGCCGCGTTCTTCGCCGCCGCCGTCCTTCTGATCGTGGTGCACCGCCGTGCACCGGCCGGCTCCTCCCGTCACCGCGCCGAAGCCGGGGCGGACACAGAGACGTAAAGGCCCGATGCCCATGTCCTTCACCGTTCCCCACGACGAACTCGGCCATCTGGAGACCCAGGTCCAGGGCGCGCTGCGCACCGCGGACGACAGCTCCCTGGACATCCTGGGCCATGGCGAGGTCACCCTGGTGCTCCGGCTGCGGACCGCCCAGGGTTCCTATGCCTGCAAACGGCTGCCGGTGTTCCCCGACCGCGCGCGCTTCGAGAACTACCGGCGTGGCCTCGACGAGTACCTGCGGCGCCTGGCCGACACCGGCCTGAACGTCGCCGGCACGCGGTTGTGGCACGCCCATCGGCCGGGCGGGCGGATCGTGGCGTACTGCGTGCAACGCGAGCTGCCGGAGCGGCGGCTGTGCTCCCGGCTCCTGCACACCGAGGACGAGACATGGGCCAAGGACTTCTTCTCGCGCTTCCTGGACCAGGTGGACCGCACGGTGTCCCCCTCCCTCGGGCTGGACGCCCAGGCGTCCAACTGGATGGACATGGGCGGCGAGTTGACGTATCTCGACGTGACCTCCCCTCTCATGCGTGACGACAGGGGCCGGGAGAAGCTCGACGTCCGGCTCTTCTTCACCTCGCTGCCGTGGGTGCTGCGCGACGCGGTCCGGCTGTCGCTGACCAAGTCGATCTTCGACAAGTTCTACGGGACGCGCGGTGTGCTGCTGGACTTCCTCGGCAATCTCCACAAGGAACGGCTCGACTCGCTGATCCCGGCGTTCCTGGACCAGGCCAACGGCCGTCTGGCCGAGCCCATCACCGCCGAGGAGGTCGCGGCCTACTACCGCGACGACGCGCGGATGTGGGAGCTGATCCAGCGGCTGCGCAAGGCCGACCGCTTCTGGCACCTGAAGATCCGGCGCCGCCCCTATCCGTTCCTGCTGCCGCCGCCCGTGGACCGCTGACGTGAGCACCGTGACCGCACCGCCTGCCCGCGTGACGGTGACCGGGCTCGACGACTGCCTGACCCTCGATCCGGGACGGCCCTTGTACGTCCGTCACGTGCGCGGGCCCCTGACGGTGTCCGTGGTGTCGATCGCATGGCTGCGCACGATCGACGACCGGGCTCGTACGGCCCTGGAGTCCCGGCACCTGAGCGCCGCCGAGTCGGTACGGGCGCGTCAACTGCGGCTGCCCAAAAGGCGCTTGGAGTGGCTGGCGGGGCGCCTGGCGCTCAAGCACGCGGTGTGCGCGTACGGGCGGCGGCACTTCGACGCGCGGACGGGCACCCGCGACGTGCACATCAACGCCGTCACCCAGGGCCTGCGGGCCGGCAGGCCGTGGGTCGACCTCCCCGTCGAGGTCGGGCTGTCCCACTCGGTGGACTTCGCCGTCGCCGTGTGCGGTCCGCGCGCCGTCGGCATCGACGTCGAGCGCACCCGGCGCATGCCCCCGATGCTCACGGAGCTGCTCACTCCCACGCCCGGTGCGGCGACGGACCCGGAGTCCGCCGGTGTGCGGGCCATGCCGCTGTCCTTGCGCTGGGCGTGCAAGGAGGCGGTGCTGAAGCACTTCGGTTTCGGCCTGCGCGTCGACCCGCAGGAGGTCGAGCTGACCGGCTGGCGTCCCGACGGCCGTTTCTCGTGGCGAGCCGGGCCGGGTCTGCGGCGTCATGTGTCCCGGGGCGACGGGACTCGGTTCGACAGTTGGGCACGTGAAGTCGACGGCTACTCCGTGGCGTTGGTGTGGCGATAGGAGCTCAGCGGCAGTGACATCGACATCCCCCTCCCCGTCCGCTCCCGCGAACCGGGGAGTGGCCTTCCAGGACGCGCTCCAGGTGGCGGCCGAGATCGCCGCCCGCAGTCCGTCCTCGCACAACTGTCAGCCCTGGGGCGTGGGGTGGACGATCGGCGCGGGCGCTCGGCGCACCGCGACGGCGCTGCTCGCGGAGACCGCCGAGCGGGCGGGCTGCGGTCCCGCCGCGCAGGACGAGTTCGAGTACCTGGTCCTCGCCCTGGACCGTGCGCGGCGGCTCACCGCGCTCCCCGCGCACGGGGTCGAGATGCTGGTCAGCTGTGGCGCGTACGCGGAGATCCTGCTGCGGGCCCTGGCCGCCCAGGGCTGGCGGGCGGACGGGGTCCGCTTCGTCGACCCGGCCGGGCCGGTCCACGGGCTGAGGGACGCCGATCCCGACCGGATCTTCGGTGGCCGGTGGCCGCGTGCCTGGGTGCCGCTGTGCGTCGTCCGCCTGGCGCACGCGCACACCCCCGGGAACGAGCTCGCCGAGCTGGGCGACACCGTTCGCGCCCGGCACACCAACCGGGGTCCCTACCGTCCCGACAGGATCGACCCCGCCGCGCTCGCGGGGCTGTCGACGGCAGGATCGGGGCTGTCGTTGGTCCGGGCAGCGGCGGGGCACGACGCGGAGGTCACCGTCCGCCACATGACGGACGGTGCGGAGCGCGCCGCGGTCGCCGACCTCGTCCGTAGGCACGGCGGGCGCGATTTCAGCCACCGTGCCGCCTGGAGGGAGACGCACTCGTTCATACGCCGTGACGAGGCCGACGCCGAGACCAGCGGGGACGGCTTCACTCTGGGTCAGCTCTTCGGACCGATGGCGCCGCCGCGTCGACTCGGCATGCGGATCGCTCTGGCGCCCGCGACCATGCGGGTCCTGCGTCATGTGGGCTACCACCGGCTCCTCGCCCGTCAGCTCGCCGCGGTGGTCCGGTGCTCTCCTGCCGCCGTCGCCCTGGGCTTCGACGACGAGGCGCCCGGCGTCGAGTCCGTCGTCCGCGGCGGCGCCGTTCTGGCCGACTACTGGCTCGGTGCGACCCGCGCCGGACTGGTCCTGCATCCCGTGAGTGTCATCCTCCAGCACGACGACGCCCGGGCCGAGTTGGAGGGTCTGCTCGGGCTGCCGGGGCGGGCGTTCTTCGTGAGCAGACTGGGACGTGCGGCCACGCAGTTCCCGCCGTCTCGCCGGCTCGCGGCGTCCCGCGCGCTGCGACTCGTATGACGCTCACCGGATAGGCGGCTGTCAACGTCCAAGTCTCGTGTTTTCACTACCTCATTACGTGCTAGCCTCAATGTGCGCTTATACGAATTGTTACATGGGCGAAAAAGAGGACCTCACAATCAGTCGCCCTGGGCAGCAATGAGTGTCGGAAGCGCGCTTCGGCGCACTCTCGGGGGAGGCACGGACTTTGCACCACCGCATGCGACCACGACCGAAATCCGCCCGCCGGTCCACCTGGACAGTCCACCCAGCCATCGCCCGATGAGGGCGTTCCCGGCCCACGTCATACCCCTGGCCATGACGGGTGGACGACCCCTGCACCCGCGCGGTCCCATCCCATGGGAGGAAGCCGGTGATCATTCGTGTGCTCATTTGCTGCGAGGACGCAATCCTGGGTGCCGGGATGCGAGCGCTGCTCGACCAGGAACCCGACATCACCGTGGTCGGCAACACGACGGGCGCCGAGTCCGCGGCAGCCGCCGCGCAACAGGAGCCTGACGTCCTCGTGATCGTGTCACCTGCGCTGACCGTGGAGCACAAGCGGGAACTCGCCGCTCTGTCCAACGGCACGAAGGTGGTCCTCATCGCGAAGACGGAGAACGCGCTGCGCTGCGTCGAGGCCCTGCGCGTCGGTGTCCAGGCGGTCCTGACTCCGGGCACCTCGGCCGACGAACTGGTGCACATACTGCGGACGGTCAGCGCCGGCGGGGCCATCGTCATATCCGAGGAGGCCAGGCCGAGCCTCCTCCACCACCCACCGGACGAGACCTGCCCGGAGCCGGCCATGAGCCTGATGGCCCCTCTGACACCACGGGAATCCGAAGTGATTGTGCTGCTCGCCCAAGGGAAGTCCAATGCCGGGATAGCAGAGAAATTGTCTGTTTCCACGGCGACGGTACGGACCCACGTTCACCATTTACTGAGGAAGCTCGGAGTGGGCACACGCGCACAGGCCGTAGCCGTCGCCTACGAGTCCGGCCTCATCTCGGCGATCGGGCGAAAATCGGCCACCTGAGCCGGCACCGAACTGAAAAGGATTCAGTTTGTGTTTCAACCTTGCCGCGTGAAACTCCTACGCCCGGTACCCGTCGCCGATCCGTTCTCCCGTCACCTCCTCGACGACCCGCGCCATATGACCGAAGTCCTCGACGAGCCGCTGAAACGGTGAGCTTTCCATGTCGCGCTCGAACGCCTCGCGACTGGTCACCTCGATGATCTCGAAGTATTGAAGGGGGCCGACCGACGGTTCGGACGGCCCGGCCACCACTCGCTGGACACCGAAGGCGAGGACGCTGGGCAGCTCGGGGCAGGTCGCGTAGTCGACCTCCCGCACCCACTTCTCGAAGCGGTCGGCTTCGACGCCGTCGTGCAGTTGTATGCGGTGCATGATGATCGGCAAGGTGGGCCTCCGGCCGGATGGGGGGTGGGGCGCCGTCGCGGGCGGGACCGTCAACGGCGTCGGCGTGGGCGCGGGTTGGTTCCCAGACCCAGCGCGCGGGCGATGTTGTTCTTCTGGATCTCGCTGGTGCCCGAGAAGACGCGTGCGGGCAGGGCGTCACGCAGGAAGGTCTCGGCCTCTCCCTCGACGATCCCCAGGCCGCCACGGACCTGGACGGCGTCCAGGCCCAGCTGTACGGCGGCCTCGCTGACCGCGAGTTTCGCGAGTGCCGGTGCGATCTCGTCCTGGCTGCCGCGTGCCAGTTGCCAGGCGGCCTTGTACAGCAGGAGCCGGGCGGACTCCAGGCGCACCGTCATGTCCACGATCCGGTGGCTGACCGCCTGGAAGCCGCCGATGGGGGAACCGAACTGTTCGCGCTCCCCGGCGTATTCGATCGTGGACTCCAGGATGCGGCGCATCGCGCCCAGGTATATGGCGAACAGGCAGACGCGCTCCCACTTCATGGACGCGGAGAAGACACTGGCCCCCGAGCCCTCGGCGCCGAGCATCTGTCGGGCCGGGACGACGCAGGCGTCGAAGTGGACATCGGCCGTGGGCGATCCACGCAGTCCGACCTTGTCGTAGACCGGACCGACGCTGAGTCCGGGGGTGCCGGCCTCGACGATGAACGCCGTGAGTCCGAAGAAGCCCCCGTTCGGCTCGGTGGCCGCCTGCACCACGAAGGTGTCGGCGACGGGAGCGTTCGTCGTGAAGCACTTGCTGCCCTGGAGCACGTACGCGTCTCCCTTGCGCTCCGCGCGGGTTCGCAGGTTCAGCGCGTCGGATCCCGCCTCCGGCTCCGTGATGCCGTGCGCGGCGATCCGCTCTCCCGAGCAGAGCGCGGGGAGCCACTCCCGCTTCTGTTCCTCCGTCCCGAACTCGACGATGGGCATCGCCGAGGCGAACAGATGGGCGGCGACGGAGAAGGCGAACCCGGTGTCCTCGGTGCCGTAGCCCAGTGCCTCCATGACGACGGACGAGGTGACCGCGTCCAGACCACTGCCGCCGTACTCCAGGGGTACCGCACCCCCCACCAGCCCCTGTGCGCCCGCGAGCCGCCAGCGCCTGCGGAAGTCACCGGCGTCGAACACGGTGCGCTCGGCGTCCTTGCGGCCGTCGAGCTCGCGCCGGGCGAACGCGACGACCATCGCGCGCATCTCCTCGGTGTCCGCGTCGAATTCGAAGTTCATCGCGCTCCGTCCAGGTGCTCTTCGACGAGTACGTGGTAGTTGATGCCTCCCGTGCCGAAGGAGCTGACGGCCGCCCGCCTCGGCTGCCCGGGCCGGCGGTGCCACGGCGAGGGTGCGGTCGGGACGACGGCCGGGACGGCGTCGAGGTCGAGCGCCGGATTCAGGGTCCGCAGGTTGGCGTTGGGCGGCAGCGTCCCTGCCCGCAGGGCGAGCAGCGTGCGCAACAGCCCGGCACTGCCCGCGGCCGCGAAGGTGTGGCCGAAGAACGACTTGGCCGACCCGATCTCCAGCGGTCGGGAACGCTGCTCGCCGCCGTACATCCGTGCCGCGGCCGCGATCTCGACCCGGTCTCCGACCTTGGTCCCGGTGCCGTGCGCCTCCAGGTAGTCGACCGCGGACGGCCCGAAGTCCACCTCGGCGAAGGCTCGTCGCATGGCCAGCAGCTGCCCCTCCACGTCCGGGGCGATCAGGGACTTGGCGTCGTTGGACGCCCCGATGCCGCTGATGAGTCCGACGATGTCGTCACCGTCGCGGCGCGCGTCGCCGTACCGCTTGAGCAGGAAGAGGCCACACCCGTCGCCCGGGCTGAAGCCGTCGGCCGCCTGGTCGAAGGGTGCGTTCGTGCTGTGCGACAGCAGCCCGAGCGCCGAACAGAGCACCATGTCCCGGGTGTTGCAGGCCAGCTCGACCCCGCCCGTCACGGCGAAGTCCGCGGTCCCCTGCCGAAGCGCGCCGACGCAGAGGTCGAGCGCCGCGAGGGACGAGGCGCACGCGGCCTCGACACCGAGGGGCACGGCGTCGAGCCGGTACTCGTTGGCCAGCAGTGCCGCGACGCCACTCGCCAGGCAGCCGTCGAGGGCAGCCGGTGACATCGCGTGGTCCGGCGCCCCCGGCATCCTCTCGCGCACCGTTTCCAGCAGGGCCTTCTTCTGCAGTGCCGACAGACCGTCCAAGCCGGGAAGTCGCAGGACCGTCTCGTCCCAGGACCGCAGGGACATCTCCGCGTGGGCACGGCGCTCGCGCGTCAGACCCAGATTGGTGCCGATCGCGACGAGTCCCGTGCCGGTGAGCCGTCCGGCCGCACCGCCTGTCCCCGGGTGCGCCGCGCGTCCCCGGAACAGCTCGGCGGCCACGGCGAGCGCAAGGCGCTGAGTGTCGTCCATGGCCGCGTGGCGCAAGGGGATGATCCGCACGTCGCCGGGAGGCTCCTGCGGCACCGGCACATGACCGCCGTGGTCGGTGTAGCTGTGGGTGAGACTGAGGGCTCCCGGTGCGTAGTACAGCTCCCGGTCGAGCACGGACTCCGGAACAGGGCCGATGCGGGTCTCGCCGGAGCTGACGACCTGCCAGAAGCTGTCGGCGTCGGCCGCGCCCGCGAAGCGGCCGGCGACTCCCACCACCGCGATCGGTTCCGGGCACGGCACGGCCGTGGTCCCGCCCCCGGTTCCCTGGACCCGGCCCGGCGTGGACGACGCACGGCGTTCGCCCGGCCCCGTCGGCTCTGCGGCGGCGCCGGCCCCGTCATCCGCGTACTCCTGGACCACGAGGTGGCAGACGGTCCCGGTGAACGAGGCTCCGAGCACCGCGGCTCGGCGCGGAGTGGCATCGGCGCTCGCGCGCCACTCCTCGCTCCGGGCCGGCAGCCGCAGCGGTGTGCCGCCGGGAGGACCGCTCTCGACTGCGCCGCCCAGCGCGCGCTGGGGAGGAATCCGCCGGTGGTGCAGGGCGAGAGCGACCTTGGTGACGGCGGCGACACCGGCGTTGGCGAAGGTGTTCCCCAGCCGCTCCCGTACGCTGCCCACGGCCACGGACGCCGAAGCGGCACCCCCGTGCAGCCCTGCCAGCGCCTCCAGTTCCGCCTCGGCCTCAGCGGCGACGGCCGAGCCCACGCATTCCACGTACGTCACCGACTCGGGTCGCACCGCGGCAGCGCGCAGGGACGCCCGCGCGAGCGAGCGGCGCACCTCGGCGGAGCGTGAGGAGCGGAAGGCGCCCGGACGGGAGTCATGGCGCACGGAGGAGTCGAGGATCACGGCGTAGGTCCGGTCGCCGTCCCGGACGGCGCGGGAGAGCCGCTTGAGCAACAGGGCACCGACGCCTTCGCCGACCCGGCCGGGCTCGTGCCCGGTGGTACCCCGGCTCGTCGGACCCATGAGTCCCTTGGCCCGCAGAGCGCTGGTGAGGAAAGGGCTCTCCCACCGCTGTCCCGTGACCACGAGGACCGCGTCGGACACCCCGCGGCGGAGGTTGCGCACCGCATGGTCGAGGGCCACGAACGAGGTCGCCTCCGCCGCCTCGACCGCGAGCGTGCGGCCGCGGAATCTGAAGGCGGTGGCGATCCGGGCGGGGATCGTGCTCGCCATCTCGCCCACCCGGTCGTGCGGGGAGGCGCCCGTGTGCCGTGCCACCAGCGACCGCAGTTCGCCGGCGGCCGCCCGCGCCGCCGCCTCGTCGACGCCTTCCGCCACGGCCGCCAGCTCGACCTCGTGGGCGTAGCGGCCGGCTGCGATCCGCAGCGCGTTGGCGTGCTGGCGATCCAGGCCGAAGCAGGTGCCGGTGATGACATCGGTACGGTCCGCCGGCAGTGCCTGTCCTGGATGCCCGGCGTCCGACAGGCACTGGCGTGCCGCCTCCAGCATGAGGACCTGCATACGGGCCATGGCCCCCGCCTGCGCCGGCGGAATACCAAATCGGGCAATGTCGATGCGCAGGTCGTCCAGAGAACCGGCAGCGGGATCCCCGACGCCGCACGAGAATTCCCGATTCAGTAATTCCCAGTACTCGTCCGCTCCCGAAACACCGGGATAAAGGGCCGCGATCCCCACGATCGCCACAGGCTCATCAGGGGACACGCACTCGTCGCGGCGCAATTCCGAATCGGAGGGCATGATGCGGTCTCTCCTACAAGTCGTTCGGCCCGTCACCCGCGCGAATTCCGCATGGACCGAAGGCGGGGAACAGGAGAACACGGGTGGCGGACGAACACATCGGCGCGAGCCCGGCCTCGACGCGCCGGGCCGTCCGCTACCTGCTGACCGCCGCGGGTTCGCCCTGACTCGGCAGGACCGCGGCCGGCAGCCTCAGTGCCGGGTCCTGGGCCAGGATCTCGGCGTGCAGGCGCTGCAGTGGCGCTCCCGGCTGTATCCCCAGTTCCTCGTCGAGTCGCCGCCTGGCCCACCTGAAGAGGTCCAGCGCCTCCCCCTGCCGGCCCGCGCGGTACAGAGCGACCATGAGGAGTTCGCAGAAGCGTTCCCGTAGCGGGTGGAGGGCGACGAACTGGCGCAGTTCCGCGATCGCGCGGCCCTCGTCGCCGACCGACAGCAGAGCGCCGACCAGGTCTTCACAGGCGGTCAGCCGGCGTTCGTCGAAGAGGGCCGCCGCGCCCCGCACGCGCAGGCCGTCGCCCGCGTCGAGGAGGGCAGGACCGCGCCAGAGATCGAGAGCCGACTGCAGGACCTCCCGTGAGCGCTCGGGCCGCCTCGGCAGGTGCACGGCCCCCTGGGAGGCCAGATCGAGGAACCTGTTGCCGTCCACGCACTCCGGTGGCACCTCCAGGAGGTAGCCGTTGTTCACCCCGCGCAGCACGGAGCCGCCGCGCCGGCTCGAGGTGGGCTCGATCGCCCTGCGCAGTCGGGTCGCGGTGGCCTGCAACGCGTTTCGGGCGTTGCGGATGGCCCGCCCGGACCACAGTTCGTCGACGAGGTCTTCGTTGGACACCGCCCGCCCCGCCTCCAGCGCAAGGGTGGCGAGCATGGCGCGGACCTTGTTGGCTCGAATGGCGCGTATCTGCCCATCTGCGACGACGGAAACCGGGCCCAGTATATTGATTTGCAAGTGTCGCTCCCCCGAGTCCGACGCACAATGGAATCATTCCTGCCGGTCAGCAGGAACGCACCATTCGAAAGGATCAGTGACTCCAGGGAACTACCGTTGGCCGGCGACAGGAGTTTTTTGATCCGCTCAACTCTGGCTTGAGTTTTTCAGCCATCGCCGAGCCCTGTCATCCATCCAATGATGTATTTCCGCACTCCACCATTGGTTGACCCGCGGCGGGCCGCCGCATCCACCATTCGTTGAGGTGCTCGCGCGGCAGCAGGACCGACGACGCTACGGAGTGCGGTGGCGAGCGCTTCTCAGCGGGCGGTCCGCGTGTGGACGTACTCGACCAGCCGGGTCAGGGCGTCCGGGTCGGTGGACGGCATGACGCCGTGGCCGAGGTTGAAGACGTGGCCCTCCAGGCCGGCCGCGGCGTCCAGCACCTCGCGGGTCTTGGTCTCGACCGCCTCGGGGGTGGCGAACAGGACGGTCGGGTCGAGGTTGCCCTGGAGCGCCTTGCCGGGGCCGACCCGGCGGGCGGCCTCGTCGAGCGGAACGCGCCAGTCGACGCCGACGACGTCCGCGCCGGCCTCGCCCATGAGCTTCAGCAGCTCACCGGTGCCGACACCGAAGTGGATGCGCGGGACGCCGTAGCCGGCGACGGCGTCGAAGACCTTCGCGGAGGCGGGCATCACCGAGCGGCGGTAGTCGGCGGGCGCGAGGGCGCCGGCCCAGGAGTCGAAGAGCTGGACGGCGGAGGCGCCGGCCTCGATCTGCACCTTGAGGAAGGCCGCGGTGATGTCGGCGAGGCGGTCGAGCAGGTCGGCCCACAGCTCCGGGTCGCCGTACATCATCGCCTTGGCGTTCTCGTACGTGCGGGACGGACCGCCCTCGACGAGGTAACTCGCGAGGGTGAAAGGCGCGCCGGCGAATCCGATGAGCGGGGTGGCGCCGAGCTCGGCGGTGAGCAGGCCGATGGCCTCGGTGACGTAGGAGACGTCCTCGGGCGTGAGGTCGCGCAGCTGGGCGAGGTCGGCGCGGGTGCGGATGGGCCGCTCGACGACCGGGCCGACGCCGGGCTTGATGTCCAGGTCGATGCCGATGGCCTTGAGCGGCACGACGATGTCGCTGAAGTAGATCGCCGCGTCCACGTCGTGCCTGCGCACGGGCTGGAGGGTGATCTCGGTGACCAGCTCGGGCCGCATGCAGGAGTCCAGCATGCCGATGCCCTCGCGCACCTTGCGGTACTCGGGGAGCGAGCGCCCGGCCTGCCGCATGAACCACACCGGCGTGTGCGGCACGGGCTCGCGCCTGCACGCCTTCAGGAAGGCGGACTCGTACGTGGCTGACGGCGGCGTCTGGTTGGCACTCACGGGGGCAAGTCTCGCACGGCCGCGACGGCCCGAGCGCCGGGGTTGCCGTGTTGTCCGGGTGTCCCTCCCTGCACGAAGCCGTCGTTCCCCTTAATCTTCCCGGCATGGCTGCGGCTCAGGGAAGACTGTCGGACGGTACGGGCGGAACGGATGACGCGAAGGAGGCCGGGGAGGGGGACCGGCATGCGCACAGTACGGCTCCAGCGGCTTTCCGTGCCGCTGTCGAGGCACTGCGGGCGAGTCGGCTGCGGCCGCAGATCGAGGTCGAGCAGACCAAGGCGCCCCAGCGGCTCGCCCCGTACGCGTACGCCCTGGAGGCGGCCGTCGTCGACGGCGACCAGGACCTGGCCGACGGCCGGCTGGTGCTGCTGCACGACCCGGCGGGCCACGACGCCTGGCGGGGCGCCTTCCGGCTGGTGACGCTGGTGCGCGCGGAGCTGGAGCCGGAGATGGCCGCCGACCCGCTGCTGCCCGAGGTGTGCTGGTCCTGGCTGACCGGCGCGTTCCAGGCGCGCGGGCTGTCGTACGGCGAGCCGAGCGGCACCGTCACGCGCGCGAGCTCCCACTACTTCGGTGGCCTGTCCGAGCGGCCGGCGGCCTCGCAGATCGAGATCCGTGCCTCCTGGACCCCGCGTGAGGGCCTGGGCGGAGTCCCGGACACCGCGGCGCATCTGGCGTCCTGGTGCGATCTGCTGGCCCAGATCGCGGGTCTGCCGCCGGCCGGTCCCGGGGACGCGTCGGTGGTGACCCTGCCGCAGCGCCGCGACCCGCAGTCCCGGTGAGCCCGCACGGCATCCGACGGCCGGACGCTTGACCGTCACTTTGTCGATACGGCCACTTTCGGTCAGGAAACAGTCCATGGTCGATGCGATTCCTTCACCGAACGATCGACCACGTGTCTGAATTGCCCCAATTGTTACTCACTAAATCGTGATCTTTCCCTAAAGGGCCAGAGGTTTGGTGCCGAAGACGACTGTGACCTTGAAAGCCGTCCCCGCACCCCAGGAGGCCCGGTGTCCGTTCTCCTCGAGCAGCCCGCAAGCCTGGTCGCCTACCGCCCGAACAAGCCGACCGCCATGGTGGTCGTGGCCGACCCCCGCGTCCGCTCCACCGTCACCCGTCATCTCTGGGCTCTCGGTGTGCGCGATGTCATCGAGGCCTCGTCCATCGCGGAGGCCCGTCCCCGCGTCGGCAACCCCCGCGACATCTGTGTCGCCGACGTCCACCTTCCCGACGGCTCCGGCCTCACCCTGCTGTCGGAGACCCGCGCCGCGGGCTGGCCGAACGGCCTCGCCCTGTCCGCCGCCGACGACATCGGTGCCGTACGCAACGCCCTCGCCGGCGGTGTGAAGGGCTACGTCGTCACCGGTACCCGCACCAACGTCGGGCTCCCCACCCGGCCCGGTGCTGCCCCCATCGGCGCCGCCGCCGCCCGTATGCACCGTCGCCACCCGGGTGCCCCGAGCCACCCGGGCGGCTACCGCGAGCTGTCCGGCCGTGAGGTCGAGGTACTGCGGCTGGTGGCGGAGGGCCAGTCGAACAAGGCGATCGGCGTCTCGATGGGCCTGTCCGCCCTGACCGTCAAGAGCCACCTCGCCCGCATCGCCCGCAAGCTCGGCACCGGAGACCGCGCCGGTATGGTCGCCGTGGCGCTGCGCACCGGCATCATCCACTGAGCCCACCCCATCGAGCCCTGCCGCCATCGATTCAACGCTTGATCATTCACTGACGTGAACGGGATCGGCCGCTGATCCCCGTCTCGTCCCCTGTCCGTCGTGAGCCGGATCCTTCACTTGACTGACTGGTTTACGACCCTTGAGCGCCCGCCGACGGAACGTTCCGTCGGCGGGCGCTGTCCATACACAGATACCCTTGACATGTGACCGACGCCCAAGAAACCGCAGCAGACAGTTCACTGCGAACCACCGGAGGCGCCCCTCCGGAAGACGACGGATCTTCTGTTACGGAGGCGCCGATCCCTTTGCTGGAGCCCCGCGAGGGCATTCCGCCCGTGATCGCCGACGAGGCCGCGCTCGCCGAGGTGATCGCCGCCTTCGCCGCGGGCTCGGGCCCCGTCGCCGTCGACGCCGAACGCGCCTCCGGCTACCGCTACGGCCAGCGCGCCTATCTGGTGCAGCTGCGTCGCGCGGGCGCGGGGTCCGCGCTGATCGACCCCGTGGCCTGTCCCGACCTGTCCGGCCTCGGCGAGGCGCTGGCCGGAGTGGAGTGGGTGCTGCACGCCGCCACCCAGGATCTGCCCTGTCTGCGTGAGATAGGCATGGTGCCGACCCGGCTGTTCGACACCGAGCTGGCCGGACGCCTCGCCGGCTTCCCCAGGGTCGGTCTCGGCGCGATGGTCGAGAGCGTGCTCGGCTTCGTCCTGGAGAAGGGCCACTCGGCCGTCGACTGGTCGACCCGCCCGCTGCCGGAGCCCTGGCTGCGGTACGCGACGCTGGACGTCGAGCTGCTCGTGGACCTGCGCGACGCCCTGGAGAAGGACCTCGACCGGCAGGGGAAGCTGGAGTGGGCGCGGCAGGAGTTCGACGCGATCGCGTCCGCGCCGCCCGCCGAGCCGCGCAAGGACCCCTGGCGGCGCACCTCCGGGATGCACAAGGTGCGCAGACGGCGGCAGCTCGGTGTCGTGCGGGAGCTGTGGCAGACACGGGACCGGATCGCGCAGAAGCGGGACGTCTCGCCGGGCAAGGTGCTCAGCGACGCGGCCATCGTCGAGGCGGCGCTCGCCCTGCCGGCCACTGTGCACGCCCTGTCCGCGCTCAACGGCTTCGGGCACCGGATGGGCCGACGGCAGCTGGAGCAGTGGCAGGCCGCGGTCGACCGTGCGAAGGCCCTGACCGAGGCGCAGCTTCCGGCGCCCGGCCAGCCCGTCGCGGGTCCGCCGCCGCCGCGGGCGTGGGCGGACAAGGACCCGGCCGCCGCGGCCCGGCTCGCCGCCGCCCGGGCCGCGGTCTCGGTGCTGGCCGAGCAGCTCAACATGCCGCAGGAGAACCTGATCACCCCGGACACCGTGCGGCGGGTCTGCTGGGAGCCGCCGAAGGAAGTGAGCGCGGAGACGGTCGCGGAGGCGCTCGCCGGCCACGGCGCGCGGCCGTGGCAGGTCGAGCAGGTCACGCCGGTCCTGGTGGCCGCGTTGTCCGCCTAGTCGCCGTCACCGGTTCTCCCGGTACGGCGACCGCGGGCACCTGTGGCCGCTCGCGCGGTTCGGACGGGGCGCCTACCTGGTCGCTCCCTTCGTGAAGCCGTTGTAGATGAACCGCTGCAGGAGCAGGAAGACGATCAGTGTCGGCAGGATCACCAGGACCGCTCCTGCCGAGATCGTTTCCCAGTGGGCGCCGAACGGGCCCTTGAAGCGGAACAGCGACGTCGAGATCACGCCAAGATCTTCCGAGGGCATGTACAGAAACGGAATGTAGAAGTCGTTGTAGGTGGTGATGCCCTTGACGATCACCACCGTCGCGATGGCCGGCTTCAGCAGGGGGAAGATGATCCGGCGGTAGACCGTGAAGGCGTTGGCGCCGTCCAGGCGGGCCGCCTCGTCCAGGGAGACCGGGATGGAGCGGACGAACTGGAGGAAGATGTAGATCGACACGATGTCGGTGCCCATGTAGAGGGCGATCGGCGCCCAGAGACTGTCGAACATGCCGAGGCTGTCGACGATCTGGAAGGTCGCCACCTGGGTCGTGACGCCGGGGACCAGCGCGGCGACCAGGAACAGGGCCACGACCAGTTTCTTGAAGCGGAACGTGAAGCGGTCGATGGCGTACGCCGTCATCGAGCCGATCAGGACCGTGCCGCCGATGGCGAGGAGCAGGATGACCGCCGTGTTGGCGAAGGCCGAGAGCATACGGCCGTCCTGGAACGCCGTCGCGTAGTTGGAGAAGTTCAGCAGGTCGGCGGGGAGGTCCAGGGCCCCGCTGCCGTTCGCCATCTCCCGCTCCGACTTGAGGGACGTCAGAACCACGGCCGCCAGTGGGAGCAGGACCACCACCGTCGCGGCGATCAGCGACCCGTACATCAGGGCGCGGGCTGCGGTACGGCGCGTCATACGAGGTCCGCCTTGTCGTCGGGGACGAGGCGCCGCTGTACCCAGGTGACCGCCAGGACGATCAGCAGCAGCGCGACAGCGGCCGCCGAGGCGAGCCCCGTCCTGTTGAACTGGAAGGCCAGCTTCACGGTCTGGATCACGAAGGTCTCGGTGCCGGTCGCCCCGCCGGTCATGATGTACGGGATCTCGAAGACCGACAGCGAGCCCGAGACCGACAGGATCACGGTCAGGGACAGCACCGGCTTGATGCCGGGCGCGATGATGTGGCGGAACTGCTGCCAGCGGTTCGCGCCGTCCAGTTCGGCCGCCTCGTACAGCTCCCCCGGGATCGACTGGATCGCGCCGAGGAAGAGGACGAAGTTCAGGCCCAGGTAGCGCCAGACGGACACCGCCGCGAGCGAGGTGTTCGCGGAGGCCGGGGTGCCGAGCCAGGCCCGGTCCGTGTGCACGCCGAACAGGCTCAGCACCGAGTCGAGGGTGCCGCCGTCCTGGAAGAAGTACAGGAAGACGAAGCCGATCGCGACGCCGTTGATCAGATACGGGAAGAACAGCACGCCCTTGAAGAAGTTCCGGAAGCGGACGTCGAAGCTCAGGATCGTGGCGAAGTACAGGGCGGCGACGATCTGGACCACGGAGGCGGCCAGGTAGTAGCCGCTGACCCAGAACACCTCGAACAGGTCGGGGCGGGTGAGGAGTTCGGTGTAGTTCCCGGTGCCCGTGTAGTGCAGCTCGGGGCTCACGCCGTCCCAGTCGGTGAAGCTGTACGCCACCATGTTGGCGATCGGCGCACAGGTGAAGACGATCAGCAGGGCCAGCGGCGCGAGCAGAAACAGCCAGGGGGTGGCCCCTCGCCACAGCCGTGCCGGGCGCGGGGCGGGGGCCGGTCCGGGCACCGGGGGCCCGGGGGCGGGCTGGACGGCCGCCTTCTCGGTCGTGTCCGTCATCAGGACCCCAGGGACGCTTGCGTGTCGGTCCACTTCTTCGCGAGGCCGGCCAGGAAGTCCTCCAGGCTGCCCTTGGTGGCGCCGCGCGCGAGGTCGACCAGGTCCTGGCGGTAGTCCGGCTTGTTGATGCCCACTTCGGACCGGTTGTCGATGGACTTCACCTCGGCGCCCTTGGTGTCGTCGAGGTCGAGGAGCTCGACTCCCCGCTCCTCGTAGGGCGCGAGGACGTCGGGCAGCGGGGCGTCCTTGAGCGGGGACAGCGCCAGGTTGTCCGCCGCGTAGCCGGACTTGTCGGTGAACCAGTCGAGCCAGGCGCGGGCCGCCTCCTTGTGCTCGGAGTGGATGTTGACGGCCTGGTTGTAGTCGGGCAGGGCGACCGCGCAGAACCTTCCGTCCTTCTGCGCCGGGAACGGCATGAACCCGATGTCGTCCGGGTCGGCGCCGGCCTGCTCCGCCGCGCCCCGCATCTGGATGACCGCCCAGGAGCCGAGCCACATCGTGGCGATCTCGCCCTTGGCGACACGGGGCTTGGACGCCTCCCAGTTGGTGGTCGTGGGGTCCTTCTCGATCAGGCCCTCGCGCACGATGTCGTACAGCAGGGTGTCGGCGGTGCGCAGGTCCGCGCCCTCGGCCCACGGGTCGCCCTCGGCGAGCCTGGTCGTGGCCTGTTCGTCGCAGCTGACCGAGCCGTTGACCTGGGTCCACTGGGTGAGCGGCCACATGTCCTTGAAGTTGGTGTAGTACGGGACGGCGTCGGTCCTGGACCTGATGGCCTTCAGGTCGTCGAGGAACTCGTCCGGCGTGGTGGGCCAGTCGGTGACGCCGGCCCGCTGCCAGACCTTCTTGTTGTAGATGAACCCGGGGACGGCACCGAGCGGGCTCTGGCCGTAGACCTTGCCGTCGACGGTGGTGTAGTCGGTGAAGCGGTACTTCTTGCTCCGCTCGGCCGGGGTGCCGAGGGAGGCGAAGAACCTCGGGTAGTCCTTCTTCTCGATCACGCCGGGGATCATGAGGACGTCGCCGTAGTTCTCCGTGTTCATACGGATCTTGACTTCGCCCTCGTAGTCGGTGACGGCGTCGAACTCGACCTTCACCTTCGGGTACGTCCTGCCGAACTCGTCGGCGTACGCCTTCATCGTTCCGTCCTGGACGAGGTCGGTGCGATGGGTGAGGACCGTGATGGTGCCGCTCACCTCTGACGGGTCGTCGGGCGCCTTGGCCTCCGCGCCCTTCGAGCTTCCTCCGGTGCCGGTGCACGCCGAGAGCATCAGGGCTGCTGTGGCGATGGCGAGGACTGTACGGCGGTTCATGTGCGTCAGCTCCGTTCTGGGGACGGACGAGGACGAGCATGTGCGGGTTGGCTGGTTCGGAACTCTGACAACGTTTTCTTAACCGGTAAAGTCCCTATCTCGCCAACGATGCCAAACTGTTTCCCAGTACTGGGATGAATCGGTTTAGGAGTGCGCGCATGCTTCAGGCGACACCACTCACCGACGGATGGATCCTGCGACACCCCGAGGGCGCGGCCGCCGCGCTGCCGGCCGCCGTGCCGGGCTGTGTGCACACCGACCTGCTGGCCGCCGGAGTGATCCCGGACCCCTTTCTCGGGCGGGCCGAGACCGAGGTGGCGTGGGTGGGGCGACGGGACTGGACGTACGAGACCGATCTGGACGCCGCCTCCGCCCATGAGCAGAGCGACCTCGTCTTCGACGGGCTCGACACCGTCGCCGAGATCCTGCTCGACGGCCGGGTCCTCGGCCGGGTGCGGAACATGCACCGCTCGTACCGCTTCGACGTCACGGGCCTGAGCGGGCGGCTGGCGGTGCGTTTCGCCTCCGCGTACGCCGAGGCGGAGGCCATGCGCGGCAGGCTGGGCGAGCGGCCCGCCGCCTATGCCGAGCCCTACCAGTACCTCCGCAAGATGGCCTGCTCCTTCGGCTGGGACTGGGGGCCGACCCTGGTGACCGCCGGGATCTGGCGGCCGGTTCGGCTGGAGCACTGGTCGACGGCACGGATCGCGCGCGTGCGGCCCGTCGTGCGGGTCGAACAGGGCACCGGGCAGGTCGAGTTGGCGGTCGACGTGGAGCGGACCCGGGTCGAGGCGCCGCTCACGATCGAGGCGACGGTCGCGGGCGTGCGGGCGCGGGCCGAGATCGACGGGACGGAGGGGACCGTACGGCTGACCGTGCCGGACGTACGGCTGTGGTGGCCGCGCGGTTACGGCGAACAGCCCCTGTACGACGTCGAGTTGCGGCTGCTGCACGGGGATGCCGCACTGGATGCGTGGCGGCGCCGGATCGGCTTCCGGACCGTCGGGCTCGATCGCTCCGCGGACGAGCACGGCACCGGCTTCACCCTCGTCGTCAACGGCGAGCGGCTCTTCGCGCGGGGCGTCAACTGGATCCCGGACGACGTGTTCCCGTCCCGGGTGACCCGCGAGCGGTACCGCACCCGGCTGCGGCAGGCCGCCGGCGCGGGCGTGGATCTCGTACGGGTCTGGGGCGGCGGGATCTACGAGAGCGAGGACTTCTACGACGCCTGCGACGAACTGGGGCTGCTGGTGTGGCAGGACTTCCCGTTCGCGTGCGCGGCCTACCCGGAGGAGCAGCCGTTGCGCGGGGAGGTGGAGGCCGAGGCCCGCGAGAACGTCGTACGGCTGATGCCGCACCCCTCGCTGGTGCTGTGGAACGGCAACAACGAGAACCTGTGGGGGTTCCGGGACTGGGGCTGGGAGCCACGGCTGGCCGGGGACTCCTGGGGCGAGGGGTACTACCTGGGCGTCCTGCCGCGGGTGGTGGCCGAGCTGGATCCGACGCGGCCGTACACGGCGGGCAGCCCCTGGTCCGGGACGTGGGACCGGCATCCGAACGATCCCGCTCATGGCACGCACCACTCCTGGGAGGTGTGGAACCGGCGGGACTACGCCGACTACCGGCTGAGCGTGCCGCGCTTCGTGGCCGAGTTCGGCTGGCAGGCGCCGCCCGCGTACGCCACGCTGCGGCGGGCGCTGCCGGGTGAAAAGCTCGCGCCGGACTCCCCCGGGATGCTGCACCACCAGAAGGCGGACGACGGGAACGGGAAGCTGAGGCGGGGGCTGGAGCGGCATTTCGCCCTGGCCGAGCAGGGCGCCGAGAACGGCTCCGCGCGGGACTTCGACCGGTGGCACTACCTCACCCAGGTCAATCAGGCGCGGGCCGTCGCGGCCGGGATCGAGCACTGGCGGTCGCGGTGGCCGGTGTGCGCGGGGACGGTCGTCTGGCAGCTCAACGACTGCTGGCCGGTGACCTCCTGGGCGGCGATCGACGGGGACGGGCGGGAGAAGCCGCTCTACCACGAGCTGCGGCGGCTGTACGCGGACCGGCTGCTGACGCTGGGGGAGCGGGAGCGGGGGCTGGAGCTGGCCGTCGTCAACCAGGCCGCCCGGGCCTGGACCGGTACGGCACGGCTGCGGCGGATGTCGGTCGAGGGGACGGTGCTCGGCGAGACGCGTGTGGACTTCGGCGCCGGGCGGCGTGCGGTGGCCCGGCTCGGCGTGCCGAAGGAGCTGGAACCCGTCGGGCCGAAGGAGTTCCTCGTGGCGGACGCGGACGGTTCACGTGCCGTGCACTTTCCCGCGCCGGATCGCGAAGTACCGTATCCCCGGCCGGAGTTCGACGTCGCCCTCGTGCCGGGCGGGGTGCTGGTCACGGCCCGCACCCTGGTACGGGACCTGCTGCTCCAGGCCGATCGGCTGCACCCGGACGCCCGGGCCGACCGGGGGCTGGTGACGTTGCTGCCGGGCGAGGAGGTGACCATCGGGGTGAGTGGCTGGGAGACTCCTGACGCGGCCGCCGCCCGGTCCGCCCTGTACTGCATGGAGCCCTCCCGATGACGACCTCGCGCGTCACCATCAAGGACGTCGCCGCGCGTGCCGGTGTGTCCAAAGGTGCCGTCTCCCTCGCCTTCAACCACAAGCCCGGTCTGTCCGAGGCGACCCGGGACCGGATCTTCCGGGCCGCGCGGGAGCTCGGCTGGGCGCCGAACCTCACGGCGCGGACGCTGGCCGGGTCGCGGGTGGACGTGGTGGGGCTGGCGATCTGCCGGCCGGCCCGGCTGCTCGGGCTCGAGCCGTTCTACATGGAGTTCGTCTCGGGCGTGGAGAGCGTGCTGACCGAGCACTCCTGCTCGCTGCTGCTGCGGCTGGTGCGGACCGTGGAGGAGGAGGCCGGGCTGCAGGACACCTGGTGGCGCGGGCGGCAGATCGGCGGGTCGATCCTGGTCGACTTCCGGGCGGACGACCCCAGGCCGGCGACGGTCGAGCGGCTCGGGATGCCGGTGGTCGCGGTCGGACACCCCTCGCTGACCGGCGGACTGACGTCGGTGTGGACGGACGACGCCACCGCCGTGACGGAGGCCGTGCGGTATCTGGCCGCGCTCGGGCACCGGCGGATCGCGCGGGTGGGCGGGGCGGCGGCACTCGGGCACACGGCCATCCGTACGGCCGCGTTCGACGAGGCCGCGGGTGCGCTGGCGCTGGCGGGGGCGTGGCAGGTCGCGACGGACTTCTCGGGCGACGCGGGGGCGCGGGCGACCCGGTCGCTGCTCGCCGCGGCACCGGAGGACCGGCCCACGGCGATCGTGTACGACAACGACATCATGGCGGTGGCGGGGCTGGCGGTGGCGGCGGAGATGGGGCTGCGGGTGCCGGAGGACGTGTCTCTGCTGGCGTGGGACGACTCGCAGCTGTGCCGGCTGACGCATCCGACGCTGTCGGCGATGAGCCATGACGTGCACGGGTTCGGGGCGGAGGTGGCCCGGACCCTGTTCGGGGTGATCATGGGGGACGGGGCGGGGTCGCATCCGGTGCCCACCCCCGTGCTGACTCCCAGGGGGTCCACGGCTCCGCCTCGGTGAGGTCTCGTGCGGGCGCATGGGGGCTGGTCACGCAGTTCCCCGCGCCCCTGGGCGGCGTGGCTCCGACCCCCGATCGAGTGTGACCTTCGCCGCTCCATCCTCCAGGACTGTGCAGCTACGTTACTCATAAGTAGCATGAGCCTGAGCGCGCGCTCAGCGCTTGCGTGCCGCAGCAGTGCAGATCCCGCACCTCTGGAGGAGAGCCATCGTGCCTCGTACCGTCAGGGACGTCGTCTTCGTCGACGGCGTCCGCACCCCGTTCGGCAAGGCGGGCCCGAAGGGCATCTACCACGAGACCCGCGCCGACGACCTCGTCGTGAAGGCGATCCGGGAGCTGCTGCGCCGCAACCCCGGTCTCGACGCGAAGCAGATCGACGAGGTCGCCATCGCCGCGACCACGCAGATCGGCGACCAGGGCCTGACCATCGGCCGCACCGCCGGCATCCTCGCCGGTCTGCCCCAGTCGGTGCCCGGCTACTCCATCGACCGTATGTGCGCCGGCGCCCTGACCGCCGTCACCTCGGTCGCCGGTTCGGTCGCCTTCGGTGCCTACGACATCGCCATCGCCGGTGGTGTCGAGCACATGGGCCGCCACCCGATGGGCGAGGGCGTGGACCCCAACCCGCGCTTCGTCAGCGAGAAGCTGGTCGACGAGTCCGCCCTGTTCATGGGCATGACGGCGGAGAACCTGCACGACCGCTACCCGCACATCACCAAGCTGCGCGCCGACGAGTACGCCGTGCGCTCGCAGGAGAAGGCCGCCAAGGCGTACGCCAACGGCAAGATCCAGGCCGACCTGGTCCCGATCTCCGTGCGGCGCACCAACCCCGAGGCCGGCGAGACGGGCTGGGGCCTGGTCACCGCCGACGAGCCGATGCGCCCGGGCACCACGCTGGAGAACCTCTCCGGTCTGAAGACCCCCTTCCGCGTCCACGGCCGGGTCACCGCCGGTAACGCGGCCGGTCTGAACGACGGCGCCACCGCCTCCCTCATCGCCTCCGAGGACTTCGCCCGCGAGAACAACCTCCCGGTGAAGATGCGCCTGGTCTCCTACGCCTTCGCGGGCGTCGAGCCGGAGGTCATGGGCTACGGCCCGATCCCGGCCACGGAGAAGGCCCTCGCCAAGGCGGGCCTCGACATCTCCGAGATCGGTCTGTTCGAGGTCAACGAGGCCTTCGCCGTCCAGGTCCTGGCCTTCCTCGACCACTACGGCATCGCGGACGACGACGAGCGCGTCAACCAGTACGGCGGCGCCATCGCCTTCGGCCACCCGCTCGCCTCCTCCGGCGTCCGTCTGATGACGCAGCTGGCCCGCCAGTTCGAGGAGCAGCCGGAGGTCCGCTACGGCCTCACCACCATGTGCGTCGGCTTCGGCATGGGCGCCACGGTGATCTGGGAGAACCCGCACCACAAGGACGCCGGAGGCGACAAGTGAGCACCGCTGAGCTTCTCAAGGGAGCGGCCGAGCTGTTCCCCGACGAGGTCGTGACGTCGGCGCACGTACGCCACCTCGACCTGCCGTTCGGCGCCGGGCGCTTCGCGCTCATCACGCTGGACAACGGCTTCGACCACACCAAGCCGACCACCTTCGGCCCGCAGTCGCTGGCCAACCTCGACACCGCCATCGACCAGGTCGAGGCGGAGGCCGCGGCCGGCGACATCGTCGGCGTCGGCATCACCGGCAAGCCGTTCATCTTCGCCGTCGGCGCCGACCTCAAGGGCGTCGAGCTGCTGAAGGAGCACAAGGACGCGCTGGCCATCGGCAAGGGCGGCCACGAGGTCTTCAAGCGCCTCGCGGCCCTCGCCGTGCCGACCTTCGCGTACTACAACGGTGCCGCGATGGGCGGTGGCGTCGAGGTCGGTCTGCACTGCAAGTACCGCACCGTCTCCAAGGCGCTGCCGGCGTTCTCGCTCCCCGAGGTCTTCCTCGGCCTGGTCCCCGGCTGGGGCGGCTGCACGATCCTGCCGAACCTGATCGGCGCCGACAAGGCCGTCCAGGTGATCATCGAGAACAGCCTCAACCAGAACAAGCAGCTCAAGGGCCAGCAGGTCTTCGACCTCGGTATCGCGGACGCGATCTTCGAGGGCGCGGACTTCCTGGAGCAGTCGCTGATCTGGACCGCGAACGTCCTCAAGGGCGACGTCGAGGTCGAGCGTCCGGTGATCGACCGCGGTGAGGGCTGGGACCAGGCCGTCGCCAAGGGCCGTTTCATCGCGGACTCCAAGGTGCACGGCGCCGCTCCGGCCGCCTACCGCGCCCTCGACATCATCGCCGCCGCCAAGAACGGCGACCTGCAGCAGGGCTACGACGCCGAGGACAAGGCGCTCGCCGACCTGATCATGGGTGGCGAACTGCGCTCCGGCATCTACGCCTTCAACCTGGTGCAGAAGCGCGGCAAGCGCCCGGCCGGCGCGCCGGACAAGAACCTGGCCCGCCCGGTCACCAAGGTCGGTGTCGTCGGCGCCGGTCTGATGGCCTCCCAGCTCGCGCTGCTCTTCCTGCGCCGCCTGGAGGTCCCGGTCGTCCTCACGGACATCGACCAGGAGCGTGTCGACAAGGGTGTGGGCTACGTCCACGCCGAGATCGACAAGCTGCTCGGCAAGGGCCGTGTCAACCAGGACAAGGCCAACCGCCTCAAGGCGCTGGTGACCGGTGTCCTGGACAAGGCCGAGGGCTTCGCCGACGCGGACTTCGTCATCGAGGCGGTCTTCGAGGAGATCGGCGTCAAGCAGCAGGTGTTCGCGGAGGTCGAGGCGGTCGCCCCGGCGCACGCGATCTTCGCGACGAACACCTCCTCCCTCTCCGTCTCGGAGATGGCGTCGAAGCTGAAGAACCCCGAGCGGGTCGTCGGCTTCCACTTCTTCAACCCGGTCGCGATCCTGCCGCTGCTGGAGATCGTCCGCGGCGAGCAGACCGACGACGCCTCGCTGGCCACGGCCTTCGCCGTCGCCAAGAAGCTGAAGAAGACCGCGGTCCTCACCAAGGACGCCCCGGCGTTCGTCGTGAACCGCATCCTCACCCGCTTCATGGGCGAGATCCAGAACGTCATCGACGAGGGCACGCCGGTCGCGGTCGCCGAGAAGGCGATCGAGCCGCTGGGCCTTCCGATGTCCCCGCTGGTCCTGCTGGAACTGGTCGGCCCGGCCATCGGCCTGCACGTCTCGGAGACCCTCAACCGAGCCTTCCCGGACCGGTTCACGGTCTCCCCGAACCTCGCGGCCGTCGTCAAGGCGGGCAAGCGCGGCTTCTACGTCTACGACTCCGGCAAGCCGGAGCTGGACCCCGAGGTCGCCGCGCTGCTGAAGCAGGGCGACTCCGTCCTGACCGAGGAGCAGGTCCGCGACCGTGTCCTCGACGCCGTCGCCCAGGAGATCGGGCTCATGCTCGACGAGGGTGTCGTCGCCGAGGCGCAGGACATCGACCTCTGCCTGATCACGGGCGCCGGCTGGCCCTTCCACCTGGGCGGCATCACGCCGTACCTGGACCGCGAGGGTGTCTCCGAGCGCGTGAACGGCAAGAAGTTCCTGGCTCCGGGCGTGGCGTCGGTCCCGGCGTAACACGACTCGCACACGAGTGAGGGCCCCTGCTCCGGCAGGGGCCCTTTCGTGTGCGGGACTCCGTAGCGGCGCGTGGCGGTCGGTCAGACCTCCCGCCACGCCTCCAGGGCCAGCCCCGGCTCGTCCTTGCGGCGGGTGAGGAGGAGTTGGTCGTTCGACGGTGACAGCGTTGCCGCCACGACCCGGCCGTCCTCGTCCACCGCCAGCGCGACCACCGCGTCCGCCGGGAGCTGCGGGCCCGACTCGGTCCACCACGCGCCCGCCGCCTCCTGTTCCGTCGGGTACGCGGCGAAGGCGACGCGGCCGCTCGCCGAGCGCTGGGCGAGCAACGTGCAGTCGTGGCCGTCGAGTTCGCAGCGGATCGCGGTCACCGGGCCGGGACCGGCGGACGTCAGGAGGGTCACCGGCTTGGTGCCGGGGCGCCAGGCGCACAGGTCGCCGGAGTCGTCGGCGTAGAAGAGGGTCGTGTGGTCCGCGGAGGTGGCCAGGGCGTGCAGGGTGCCCGGGCGGACCGGGGTCTCCATCGCCTCCTCCAGGACCGGGACGCTGCCGGGCTTCTCCTGCCGCCAGTGCAGCAGGGCGCCGGGCACGGCCGCGTACAGCTCGACCCGTCCCGACTCCCCCGTCACCGCGGCCAGTCGGTCGTCGACCTCGGCGCCCTTCAGGTCGCGCCAGGGGCCCCAGCCGCCCACCTCCTTCTGGCCGCGCATGCTCACGCCGCCCTGCCGGTTGCGCACGAAGACGTGCGCCCGCCCCTGGGCGTCCACCGTGACGGCGGGCGTGCCGGTGCGGTCGCCGGTCTTGTCCGGGTGGCCGATGGACGTCCAGTCGAGCGGGGCCAGACGGGGCCGGAAGTGGGTGGAGTGGACCAGGCCCGCCTCACCCTCCTTGGTGGGCCGCCAGGCGGCCAGGTGGGCATAGGCGTCGGCGCCCTGGCCGACCGCGGGGCCGGGGCGCAGCTTCTGGTCGCCGCCGACCTTGCGCGGGGGTTCCCAGGGGCCGCCGGGGCCGAGTTCCGCCCGGCACAGGAGGGCGTCCTCGGTCGGCAGATAGACGCTGAGGCGGCCGTCACGGCCGCGAATGAGCCAGTCGCCGTTCACCGGATCACCATATGCGGGGCGGGCCCGCCCTCGTGTCCCGCCCCCACTTCTCGGCGCACGGCATCGGTCCGCCGGCGGCGGGCATGGGTCGGCCCCCGCTCCGAGGTGACCTGGAGCGGGGGCCGGGTGACGATGGCGGAACAGGTCAGACGGTGTCCGGTGGGAACCCGTGGTGAGGGCCGCCGCGGACGAGTACCCGCCAGGCCTCGATCTGCCCCGAGCAGTCGGGGAACGCCACGAGCCGGAACGCGGGTTCCCAGGTCACGGTGAGCTCGCCTGCCTCCCCCACGCCCACGCCGACGACGGAGGGCCGCAGTTCACCGAGAATCGCGCTGAGCTTGGCGGCCCGGGCGTCGTAGATCATGCGGAACTCGTCGAAGGCCCGCGGTCCCGCTCCCTTCTGCGCATGGCGCATGTCCGCGGACCCCAGGAGGATCGTCCCGTCCTGCACGATCCTGAACGGGCACTGCAGATGGATCATGACGGTCTCGCCCCGGGGGCCGTCGAACTCCACGACCCCCATGTCCGCGGCCCTGCCGACGGAACGGACGACCGCGCCCGTCAGGATCCCGGCGATCTCGTCGGCCCGCACATCAGCAGCCACCGAACAACCCCCTGCCTTCCTCGACGATGCGATGGTAGCCGTAGCCGCGGCCGGTGATCCGGTCGTGCAGCATGCGGCGCTCGGCGGGGGTGACGGTCCGCCCGAGTTCGCCCTCGATCTTCCTCAGCGCATCCCTGAACTCCTTGTTCTCGGCCTGGTTGCCGCGCGGGGAGTGCTTGCCGTCGTCGTCGAGGTCACCGTTGTCCCAGGTCTCCTTCATCTCCGCGAGACCCTTTTCCCAGTCGAACCCGCCGTCGTCGTTGTGGACGAGGAGCGGGGTCGTACCGGCGACGACGTAGTACGTGTGGATGTCGTCGATGGTGAGGTCGTGGGTGCGCTGGAGCCTGTGGAACTCGTGGGTCTTCTCGACCCGGACCGTGCCGCCGTCGACCGTGCGCAGGGTCATGCCCGGTGCGAGCCGGCCGGCGTCGATCCAGGCGCCTTCGGAAGGCGACCAGAACGGATGCGTGGTCGTGGATGTCAGCGATTCCGTGCCACGGGCGCCCGCGCGGGAGACCGTGAGGTCGACGAAGTGCTTGTCGTCCTTGGTGATGATGGTGGCGACGACGGTCCGCGTGGTGGTCCGGCCGCTCGCCGGGTCGGTGACCACGATCTCGTCGCCGAGCCGGACATCCTCGATCCGCTTGGTGGATCCGTCGGACATCAGCACGTGCGTGCCGGGCGTGAAGCTGTGCCGGCCGCCTCCGACGAGGCACTGGATCGGGATGGAATCCGTTTTCTTCAGGGCCGCCTTGAAGCCCTTGAAGACGACCTTGGCGCCCTTGCCGAGGAGGCCGGTGCCCACCGCGATGCCCGCGTCGATCGCCGCGGCCTTGCAGGCGCTGCCGGAGCCCGTGGCGCAGCCGACGTAGTCGTCGATGCCCAGGACCTCCAGGATCCCCGGCCCGTTCTGGTCGCCGAACCAGCCGAGTTCACCCACCGCGGAGCAGAACTCCGAGCCCGAGACGGTCAGTCCGGTGCACCGGGCCCGCGCCCAGTTCATCAGGTTGTGCTGGTAGTCCAGGCGCTCGTGGTAGTAGGGGAAGTGCTCGGCGAGTTCCGCCTGGGTCGGGATGTAGACGCCCTGGATGGTGATCGAGTCACCCTTGGGCTGGATG
Source organism: Streptomyces sp. Y7 (assembly GCF_043195415.1). Lineage (NCBI taxonomy): Bacteria > Bacillati > Actinomycetota > Actinomycetes > Kitasatosporales > Streptomycetaceae > Streptomyces > Streptomyces sp. Y7. The sequence goes on along the minus strand of NZ_JBIDDQ010000005.1, from coordinate 232,704 downwards.
ATGATGGGCTTCTTGCCGTAGGTGCCGTTCCGCTTGGCCTCCCGCGCCATCTGGCGGGCGGTCTCGTTGCAGGAGGTGCTGTGCGTCGGGCAGTTGTTGGAGTCGCTGTTGATGACGCCGTCGGTGTCGCCCGGGACGCCGGCGCAGATGCCGTCCGCGCCGCCGCCGGGCGCGCCGTGGATGCAGCGCAGGCCGTCGGGGTCGCTGAAGGTGAGCGGGCTGTTGTTGCCGTAGGCGTAGCCGTTCAGCGCCTGCGGATCGCCGGGGGTGAGCAGCGGGTCGACCGAGAGGAACCGGCCGGTCGCCGGGTCGTACTCACGGGCGCCGAGGTGCTGCAGCCCGGTGGAGTCGCTGTCGTCGACGCCGCCCACGAAGCCCTGCACACCGGGCCAGTTGCTCGGCTCGGTGCCGCGGCTTCCGCCGAAGGGCAGCATGCGACGCTGTGTCAGCTGCTGGCTGCCCGCGTCGACCGCCAGCTGTCCCGTGCCCAGGTTGTCGGCGATGGTGAACGAGACCGAGCCGTCGTTGGCGAGCACGGCCTGGTGCCCGCTGCCGAGGTCCAGGGTGCGGGTGGCCTCGGCGGTGGTGCTGCCCTTGGCCACGGTGATCCGGGTGGCGCCCAGGTAGAGGGTGTTCTCCTTCGACGTGCGGGCGATGAGCCGGTTGCCGGACGCGTCGTAGACGTACTCGGTGATGTCGTCCGGCTTGCCCTCGACCGGCTTGGTCACCTTGACCAGATGGCCTTCGGCGTCCCAGTCGAGGTCCTGGGTGGTGCCGGCGAGGGTGCGGGTGTCGGTGTTGCCGACGACGTCGTAGCCGTAGGAGTCCTGCGCGGTGCCGCCGGGCCCGGTCTGGGTCACCGTGTTCACGGCGTGCGGACGCGGCTTGCCCGGGTCCGGGTAGTCGTAGGTGCGCACGGTGTCCTTGGCCGTGTCACCGGTGACGTCGTGCAGGGTCTCGGTCTCCCGGTTGCCCACCTTGTCGTAGGTGTAGGAGTGCCAGTACGGCGCGGGACCGCCGACCGTCTGCCCGCTGGGAGCCGCGGCGCAGGTCGTCGTGGACTGGCTCCACGCCGTCGTCATCCGGCGCAGGTGGTCGTACGTGAAGCACTGGGTGTCGGTGCCGGAGCGGGAGACGTCCGAGACGGACAGGACGTTGCCCGTCTCGTCGTAGCCGTAGGTGTTGTTCCGGTCGACGCCCGGCACGTCCTGACGGTCCACCCGGGAGGTGGCGAGGCGCTGGGTGCCCCACTCGTAGGTGTGGGTGACCCAGGTCTTCTTGCCGCCGTTGTTGGACAGTTCGAACTGCAGCGGCTTGCCGGTGAGGCTGTAGCTGGTGGCGACGTCGATCCCCTGGCTGCCGCTGAGCGCGATCGGCCGCTGGGTCTGGTCCTCGTAGGTGAACGCCACCGTGGTGGCGGGCAGGGCGCCGGCGGCCGGGGAGCCGGTCGTGCGCACCGAGCCGTCCACGTTGTACGCGGTGGCCGACAGATAGGTGCCGGCGAGCGCTCCCTCACTCGCGGGGATCGTCACGGTCGAGCGCAGCACGCGGTACAGGCGGTCGTAGGCGACGACCTTGCTGGTGTACGCCTCGGAGCCGACGTAGCGGGTGGACTCGGCCAGGTGGCCCTTCGCGCCGCTGACGGTGTCGTAGACCCACTTGGCGCGCAACTTGCCGGTGGCGCTGTTCTCCCGCAGCTCGGTCTGGCGGCCGAGCCCGTCGCGGACGTAGTAGAGGTCGGTGGCACGGTCGTCGGAGACCGACAGGACCTGACCGCGGTCGTCGTACTCGGTGGAGCTCGGCCCCTTGTCCGGGTCGACGGCCGTCCTGACGTTGCCGAGCAGGTCGTACGTGTAGCTCCAGACGTTGCCCGCCGGGTCGGTCAGCTTCTCCAGCTCGCCGCGCGGGGTGTAGCCGTAGCGCGTGGTGTCGAACGCGGCCTGCGCGGAGCGGGTGTGGTGCTGGCGCAGTTCGGTGGTCCGGCCTCGGGCGTCGGTGACGGTGGTGGTGGCCGTGCCGCCCTCCGGGGGGATGACCGTGGTGCGGTCGCCGCCGTAGAGGGTGCGGGTGGTGCCGAGCACCGGGCCGCCGTCGCCGTTGCCCGCGACCTGCTCGTTCACCGTCGGGCGGCCCATGCCGTCGAACGTGGTGCGGGTCTGGGTCTCGACCGAGAGCGCGTCCGTGGGCTTGAACAGGGTCCGTGACGGTGCGCCGGTGGCGTAGTACGTGTCGAAGGTCCTGGCGGACAGCCCTCGTTCGTCGTAGAAGACGTCGGAGAGCAGCCGTCCGCCGTCGGGGCCCGGCTTCTGCGTCTGCCGCTGCCGCAGGAACCCGTCGTACAGGCTGTACGCGGTGACCTGGCTGCCGCCCGTGCCGAGCGCCTTGGTGGCGACCGCGACCGGCTGGCCGTCGGTGACGAGGTAGTCGAACTCGTAGCTGGGTGTCAGGGTGGTCTGCCGGTCGGCGAGCCACACCTTGGTGGAGCGGCCGAGGGCGTCGTAGGCGAAGGTGGTCACCTTGCCGTTGGGGTCCGTCTGGGTCAGCGGAAGACCGCGCGCGCCGTGGGTCGTGGTGTTCGCCAGAGCCGTGGTGGCGTCCCCGGTCTTCGCCGGCGGGGTGGTCGTCACCGTCTTCGTGACGAACCCGGTGGCCGGTGTGCGGTCGGTGGTGGTCGTGCGGCCGTCCGTGCGCGCGGTGCGTACGGGTGCGGCGGTGCCGGTGACCGTGACGTTCGCGGTGAGGTCGGTGCTGGTGAGGACCCGGCCGTAGGAGTCGAAGGTCGCTCCGGACTCCAGGTAGGTGGCCGTGGTGCCGTCGTGCTTCTTCAGCAGGGCCGTCGCCGTGACGTCGCCCTTGGTCGGGGCCGCGCCGTAGCCGCCGCCGTCGTAGGCCGAACGGACGTCGGAGATGACGTCCTTGGCACGGTCGACGGGGTCGTCGCACGCCTTGGCCACCGTCTCGACCCGGGCGGGCAGGTTGAGGATGTTGTCCGTGGTGTTGGTGGCGTACGTGGTGCGGGTGCAGCGGTTGTCGGCGGCGGTGGAGGTGTCGCCGAAGTCGTCGATCCGGGTGGCGCGGCCGGCCACTGTGTCGTACGAGGTGGCGGTGGAGGTGGTCCGCCAGGAGCTGCCCGCCCCGTCGTCCAGGGATGTCCAGGTCCTGGTGTCGGCGATGCCGGTGAAGTTGGCGGTGACGGTGCCCCAGTCGCGGGTCTTCTTGGCCGTCTGGTGGTACCAGGGGCGGTTCACGGTCTTCGTGAGGACGCGGCCGCCGTTGCCGGAGTAGCCGACCGTCTTGTACGCGGTCCCGGCGAGCGCCTCGTGGTCGGTGATCGGGTCACCCTCGCCCTCGCCGAGGGTGACGCTGACGTTCTTGGTGCCGCCGGTCGGGGACTCGCGGTCGCCGTCCATGCCGCGCAGGAAGTAGGTGTCGGACTGCGACTTCATCGCCGCGTCGCCACCCTGGCCGCCGGTCTTGACCCGCACGTGTCCGTAACCGCGCCACTGGGACCAGGTCTTGGTCTTCTCCTTGGTCAGACCGTCGTCATCGTCGTAGTGCCAGGCCGCGCCGCCCAGGTACTCGTACCGGGTGACCTGGTCCGGTGCCCCGCCGGTGCGGTCGGTGCCGGTGACGGAGGTGACGACGTACTTGTTGAACCAGTGCCGGTCGGGGTCGTCGGTGGCACTGCCGCCGATGTACTGCGGGAAGCAGCGGGTGGTGTTGGTCTGCACGGCGGGCAGCGCGGCCCAGTCGCAGGCCGGCGCCGAGTAGCCGACGTCGATCTGTCCGCCGTACTCGTCGGCGACCGTCGACAGCCGGTCCTTGATGAACGGGGCGAAGCCGTCACCGGTCCTGTCGAGCCGGTTCTCCAGCTGGGTGTAGCTGAAGGTGGTCTTCGGCAGGGTGATCGCCGGCGTGGAGCTGTGGCCGGTGTGCTGGATCGAGTCCAGCAGCAGCTGGTAGTCGATGTCCGCCATGCCCCAGCGGTGGGTCAGCTTCCAGGAGTCGACCTTCTGGTAGGCGCCGGCGGCGTCGATGACCTGCGTGGTCACCTCGCTGAGGCGCTTACGCGTCCAGAACGTGGGCGAGAGGCGGCCGTTGTCGCAGTCCTTGCCCTCGTCGCAGTTGAGGTCCCACGGTGTGTCGTACCAGTACGCCGAGTCCGTGGAGATGGACGAGCAGGTGGTCCGGGAGTCGGGCAGGCAGCGCTCGGCGTTGGTGAAGTTGACCTTCGCGAGTGCCGGAGTGCCGTACATCGAGGACGACTTGAGGCCGTACTGGATCTCGTCGAGGTAGCCGCCGCGGGTGTAGCGGGTGTCGTCGGCGGCCTTCAGGTTGCGGCCGTAGGAGTTCTTCTCCGGCGTGTAGTAGTAGGCGATCGCGTTGCCGCGCGGGTCGACGACGTAGTCGAGGTTCCAGCGCCAGGCCTGCTGGCACCAGGAGTCGGCGAAGGCGGACGCGTGGCAGGGCTCGCCCGAGTCGTCGCCGAACACCGGCGCGGCCCACGTGGAGTTGGTGGTCTTCTTGCCGTCGGCCCAGCCGGGCAGCCGGTGGTAGCCGAAGTAGTAGCGCACGCCGTCGGGGTCGGTGAGCCGCCAGTACTCGCCGTTGTCGTCACCGTTGCCCCGGTCGGTGGACGTCAGCCGCGCGATGCGGGTGCCGTCGTCCTGGCGGAGCTTGAACTCGCCCGCGGTGCCGGTGGGGACGAGCTCGCCGCCCTTGCCGTTGAAGCTGATGAAGGCGTTGTCGTAGCCCCAGCACAGGTCGCCCGGCTTGATGCCGTCGCCGTTCTCGACGCCGTCCTCGGCACACGGCTTGTAGCGGCGCTCGATGTAGCCCGGCCACATGTCGAAGCCGCTGCCGATCCAGGAGGACTGGTTGTTGGTCTCGCCGGTGCGGCCGTCGACCGAGCCGGAGGAGTAGCCGAGTCCGATGCTCGGCTTCAGCCCGCCGGGCACCTCGGGGACGCCCATGTCGTAGGACCAGGCGAAGTCACCGGTGTTGAGGTTGGTCTGCCAGGTCGAGGACGGGGCGAGCGTGGTCGCCTTGTAGTCACCGGTGGCCGCGCTGTCGTCCGCGACCGCCGCGAGCACCGTCGGCCGCGCGGCCGTCAACCGCACCGAGGAGGCGGTGAGCGCACCGCCCTCCGTGTCGTTCACGGCCTCGACCGGCTTCCGGGTACGGCACTCGGCCCGCTCCGGGGTCTTCAGGACACAGGCGGGCAGCTCGACCAGGGTGAGCCGGGCGCCGTAGCCGCCGCCGTACGCCTGGGCGAGTCCGCGGTAGTCGACCCGGACCCGGGCCGCGCCGGCGGCGAAGCCAGCGCGCTCGGGAGCGAGTGTCACGAGCAGCCCGTCGACCGCGGCCTTCTCGGTCTGTCCCCGCCCGGCGAGCTCGACCCGCACCGCACCGGCGGCGCCGCGCGCCTTGGCCGCGCCGACGGAGACCGGCAGCTTCCCGGCCCTCGCCGGAGCGGGAGCAGCGCTCTTCGCGCCCGCCGGGGTCCCGGTGAGTGTCACCCGGCCCGAACCCGCCTTCGGCCACGCGGACTTCGGAGCGGTGCGCGGGGTGCGCGGCCCGCGCTCCACCGTGCGTGGCTTCGTCCTCGTCACCGCGGCGCCGGCCACCGGCCGCTCCGCCTTCGGCAACGCCGGCCGTCCGCGGCCGTCGTCCGCCACGGCACCCGAGCCCGCGGGTGCGGTGACCCCTTGGAGCACGGTCGCGATCATGACGATCCCGGAAGCCAGCGCTGTCGTCCGTCTCCATCGGGCCGCGCGGCCCGCTCGTGCCGTATCCCTCATCGTTCCCCTCGGATTCACTCGCGGTGAGAGTGGTGCGAAAGTTCGCAGCGCGCTGCCGGCCCGCGCGCCGAAGGCGACGGGCCGGCAGCGTTCCCGGTCAGTCGGTGCCGGGGACCTCGGTGGCGACACCCGGCATGCCCAGCGACAGATGGCCGATCTGCGCGTCGCTGAGGGCGCCCTGGAACGTCCACACGTCCGAGAGGGCGCCCGGGAAGTAGGCGCCGGCCCGGTCGCGGCCGATGCGCAGGGACTGGACGGCCTTGAAGGTCAGCACGTTCTCGGAGTACGACACCTGCTCGGTGCAGCCGCTGACGTCGGGTTCGCCGTCGTCGTCGGCGTCCTGGCAGGCGACCTCCTCCAGCTCGCCGTTGACGTACAGCCGTATCTCGCGGGCGAAGCCGTCGTAGACGAGGGCCAGATGGGTCCAGTCCTCGGGGCCGTAGAACTGCCCGTTCTCCACCTCGACGGTTCCGGCGTCGGCCTTGTCCGCCTCGGCGGTGATGATCCGCCAGCGGCCGCCGTTGGTGTCGGGAGTGCTGCTCGGGACGTAGCGGACCGAGAAGGCGTCCTTGTTCGTGCCCGGCGCGCTCAGCAGCGCGACCTGGCCGGTGGGCCGGGCCGAGGCCTGGGCGAAGGCGGTGACGGTGAAGCTGGCCGCGGTGTCGAGGGGCACGGTGCCGCTCGCGGTGGTGGCGTAGTCGTCGACGCCGTCGAGGTTCAGGCCGCCGTCGACCCAGCCGGATCCCAGCCCGGCGCCGTTGTTGAGGCTCAGCCCCGCGCCGGCGGGACCGGCGTCCGGGGTGACCGGCGGGGTGGCCGTGGACGCGGTCTCGAACTTCCAGCGGCTGGTGACCAGCGGCCGCTGCTTGAACAGCTGACGCACCTCGTCGTCGGAGACCGCCCGGTCGTAGAGGCGTACGTCGTCCATGGCGCCCTTGAGCGGGCTGCCCAGGGTGCCGTCGGCGCGGTAGGTGCCGCCGAGGGTGACCCGGCCGACGGCGAGCCACGGCGTGGTGAAGGTGGCCGTGCCCTCCAGGACACCGTTGACGTACAGCAGGATCCTGCCCGCGTCGACGTCCTGGACGGCGACGACGTGGTTCCACTCGCCGAGGCGTGCCGCGGCGCAGTTGGTGTTGGCCGGGCAGGCGGACTGGGTGACGCGCACGACCGTGGAGGCGGTCGTGTCGCTCTGCTCGCGGATGAAGACCCAGCCGCCGAGCGCGGTGGAGTGGTACAGCTCGAAACCGGGGTTGACGGTGCCGGCCTGGGCGACGGCCGTCATCGCCTTGGCCTCCTTGTCCTTGGGCAGCTTCACCCAGGCGGAGACCGCGAAGCTCTGCGCCGTGTCCATGATCGGACGGCCGGTGGTGGCGTAGTCGTCGACGCCGTCGAACTGCACCGCCCGGCCGTTGACTCCGCCGATCCCGGTGGTGGCACCGCCGATGAGCTGGGCGGGGGCCTGCTGCGCACGGCCGGTCAGCGCGACGTCGGTCGCGGCCTCGTCCATCGGGAGGACCAGCTTGGCCGGGCGGGCGCTGCTCACCGGCTGCCGGTTGTGCAGCTGGGTCACCTGGGCGTCGGTGAGCTGGTAGTCGAAGAACTGCGCCTCGTCGAGGGAGCCCTTGAAGAAGCCCTCCACGGTCCCGTAGTGGGAGGCGGCGCCGAGGATCGTGCGGCCGCGGGCGTCCCAGGGCGTGGTGGTGTACGGGGCGGTGGCGACGAGCGTGCCGTTGACGTACAGCTTCAGCTGCTGGCTGGGGTAGTTGAAGGCGCCGACCAGGTGGGTCCAGGTGCCCGTGCGGGCCGACTGGCAGGCGGTGTCCCCGCTCGCGCAGGCAGGCTGCACGGCCCGTGCCACCGAGGTGCCGGAGGCGTCGGCGGTGTGCCGCAGGAAGACCCAGCCGCCGAGCGCGGTGGAGTAGTAGATCTCGTAGCCGCTGGTGCTGGAGCCGGCCTGGGCGACCGCGACGGGCGCGCCGGTCGGGTTGGCGGGCAGCTTCGCCCACACCGACACGGTGAAGCTCTTGGCGGTGTTCAGGACCGGGGAGTCGCTGGCCGCGTGGTCGTCGACGCCGTCCAGCTCCAGGCCGTGGCCGGCGACGCCTTCGCCGCCCGGCTGCAGACCGCCGTTCAGCGTGGCGGGCCACTCGCCGCCCGCGCCGTTGACCTGGCCCGCGCCGGCGCCCTCGTCCATCTGCCAGGCGAGCCGGTCGGGCTGGCCGGAGCGGACCCGGAAGTAGTAGGTGCGGGTCTCGGAGCCGTTGCCCGCGGCGTCGAAGGCCTGGGCGGTGATGAAGTTGACGCCGGGCTTGGTCGGCATGAACTTCATGGTCTTGGCGCCGCCGCCGGAGGTGGTCAGCGTGTGGGCGCTGCTGGGCGAGCCGTTGACGCCGAACCAGTACTTGGTGACGTCACCGGAGGAGGTGTCGATGGAGAAGGTGCCGTACCGGCCGACGCCGTCCCACCAGGGGTCGTTCGGGTCGGCGGGGTCGGAGCTCGGGTACTGCGACGAGGCGATGGACGGGCCGACGGGCACGGTCGTGTCGTAGACGAAGTGGCAGCTGTGGGCGTTCTGGTAGCTCCAGGCGGACCACTGGCCACCGTCCCACGCCCGCGCCTGCCAGCCGACGGTCTTGTTCTGCGGGATGGAGGTGGGCAGCTGGACGGAGAAGTCCGAACCGGATGCCTTGTCGGTGCTCTTGGCGGAGATCCAGTGCTGCTTCCAGCCGTCGCCCGCGTCCCACACCGCGCGGAACTGCACCTGGACGCGGTCCTTGTCGGGGTCGGTGACGTTGTTGGCGCGGACCGTGGCGCGGGAGCGCACGCGCACCCGCGTCTCGTTCGGTTCGCAGGTGCCGCCGGGGTCCATGGTGAGCTGCGAGGTGGAGATCCGCGGCGGCGGGCGGTTGTAGCGCACGCGCAGGAACGCGTCGTCGGAGAACCGCTTCCAGCTGTAGCGGTCGCTCTCGCCGGAGGCGCTGGCGCGCATGCCGAAGGTGATCTGCGGCCACTTCTTCGACGCGGCCATCGCCACCGCGTCCTTCACGTCGAACTCCGCGTCGGCGGCGGCACAGCCGTCATAGCCGTGGGCGAAGCTGCGGTTCTGCAGGTGGTCGATCCAGAAACCGGAGTCGTCCTGGGTGTTCCAGGTGGTGGAGGAGTTGATCCCCTTGGTCCGCCACAGCTGCACCTCGCGCGCCTCGCAGGAGGACGACCAGGTGTTCCGTACGACGAACTCGGCGGACAGGATGCTGCGGCCCGCGAACTTGGTGGTGGGGATCTGGTAGAAGAGCCGCTTCACGTCCTGCGGGCTGCAGTAGTTCCAGCCGCAGTAGCCGAGCCCGGCGTCCGAGTCGCCGTTGAACTTCCACTGGGGCGAGCCCGCCCAGTACCGCGAGGCCATGGTCCACGCGGTGGCCTTCGGCGAGTACCACTGGGGGTCGATGAAGACGGGGTACACGGTGTCGGACCCGGTGAGCAGGTCCTTGTCCGGGGTGAGGACGAGCTCGTCGCCGCCGGCGGGGATGTCGACGCCGATGGGTTCCACGCGGCCGGAGTCGGCGGCGGTGGGCTCGGCGTCGCCGGAGTCGGTACCGGCGGGCTCGGATCCGGCGGGCTCTGATCCGGCGGCCTCGGTGCCGGTCGACTCACTGCCGATCGGATGGGTGCCGGTCGGCTCGGTGCCGGTGGCTTCGCTGTCGGTGGCTCGCGTGCCGGTGGCTCCCGTGCCGGTGGCTTCGCCCGCCTCGGTGGCCGCGAAGGACGCGGGCTTCACCGCCGTCGCGGCCGGCTCCTGCTGCGCTCCCGCGGTGCTGGAGTCCCACATCACCGGCCGGGGCGCCTCGAACACGACCCCGCCCGACCCCTCGTCGACCGCGGCGAGGCCACCGTTCGCGGTCTCCCGTGTCACGAGCCCCTCGGTCCCCAACTTCAGCCGCAGCTCGGCGAGTTCGTCGCCGGCGGCGGCCTCGGCCGACTTGACGACGAGCAGCTGGGTGAAGCCTTCGGGCCGGGCGGCGAGGCGCAGATCGACGTCCGGGAGGATGTCGGCGTACGTCGCCGTGTCACCGTCGAGCCGGGGCGCCGGAACGCGGCCCGGCCAGGACAGCTCCAGGGTCCGGCCCGCCCGCTCCAGCCGCACCAGCGGCCCCTCGCCGCCACCGGAGAACGCCAGCCCGACCGAGGCAGCCTTCGGCGCGATCATGCCCCCATCGACCTCGGTGAGCGCGGTGTCGATCGACCGCCACTCCCCCTCGACCCGGGTCCGCACCGGACGCAGATACTCGCGCGACTCCAGATCACCGCCGGGCGTGGCGTACACGTCGGTGCTCTCACCACGCAGCGACAGCACCTCGACGTTCCTGCCCAGCCGCTTCGCCCGGGCGAACGCCTCCTCCTCGGTGGCCGCCACCGCGGCCTCCTCCGTCCCGGACGCCGGCCCGGTCGCAGCCGGTGCCTGGGCCGCCGCCCGCCCGGCGGCGACCGCCGGTGTCGCCCCCATCGGCAGCAGGCCGACGGTCACGGCGATCCCCATCCCCACCGCGACGGACGCGACGGATCTGCCCGCCCCCCTGCGGCCCCGCGCATGACGAACCCTCACGGCCCCTCCCCCACCCCGGTCACCATCCGACCAAGATCCGCTATGGACACGTCAAGCTATGGGGATTCGGGAAAGGAGCGGTGAATTCCGAATGCCCGAACGCTGAACTGCCCGACGCCTCGTCAGGTAACCCGCGCCCCACGCCAACTCCCCGGCCGGTTCAGGGGTCCGCGGTATCTCCACAAGTGCGAGGCAAGCTGGATCACAGCAGCAACGTCCGCACGAGAACAGGAAGTCGACGTCATGACCGACAAGCTCACCGTGAGCGTTCTGGGCACCGGCATCATGGGCGCCGCGATGGCCCGCAACCTCGCGAAGGCCGGGCACACCGTCCGCGCCTGGAACCGCACCCGGGCCAAGGCCGAGCCCCTGGCCGCCGACGGCGCCCTCGTCACCGGCACCCCCGCCGAGGCGGTCCAGGGCGCCGACGTCGTCCTGACCATGCTGTACGACGGTCCCGCGACGCTCGAAGTCATGCGGGAGGCGGCACCAGGACTGCGGTCGGGCGCCGTCTGGATGCAGTCGACGACCGCCGGGATCGACGCCGTCCCCGCCCTGGCCGCCTTCGCCGACGAACACGGCCTCGTCTTCTACGACGCCCCCGTCCTCGGCACCCGCCAGCCCGCCGAGGCCGGTCAGCTCACCGTCCTGGCGGCGGGGCCGGCCGAGGGCCGCGGGACGGTGACGCCGGTGTTCGACGCCGTCGGCGCCCGTACGGTGTGGACCGGGGAGGACGGCGGGGCGGGCACCGCGACCCGGCTGAAGCTGGTCGCCAACAGCTGGGTGCTCGCCGTGACGAACGCCGCCGGCGAGGTGCTGGCCCTGTCCAAGGCCCTCGACGTGGACCCGCAGCGCTTCTTCGAGGTGATCGTCGGCGGGCCGCTCGACATGGGCTACCTGCGGGCGAAGACGGGACTGGTGCTGGAGGGCAAGCTGTCCCCGGCCGCCTTCGCGGTGAGTACGGCGGCGAAGGACGCGCGGCTCATCGTGGAGGCCGGCGCACGGCACGGCGTACAGCTGGACGTGGCGGCGGCGAGCGCCGAGCGTTTCGAACGGGCCACGGCGCAGGGGCACGGCGACGAGGACATGGCGGCGGCGTACTTCGCGAGCTTCGAGGAGGGGGCCGCGGAGTGAGCGGGCCGGGCTCCTCCCCGGGCCGCCGTGCGACCCTTGCCGCATGAACGCTGACGTCCCCCTGCTCGTGATCGTCGACGCCGCGAACGTCATCGGGTCGGTGCCCGACGGGTGGTGGCGGGACCGGCGGGGGGCGGCGGAGCGGCTGCGGGACCGGCTGGCGGCGGACGGCGTGCCGGGGCACGCGGGGCCCGTGGAGATCGTGCTCGTCGTGGAGGGAGCCGCCCGGGGCGTGGAGAGCGTGCCGGGGGTGCAGGTGGAGTCCGCCGCAGGGAGCGGGGACGACCACATGGTCGAGCTGGTCGCGCGGGCGGCCGGGCGGTCCTGCCTGGTGGTGACCGCGGACCGGGAACTGCGACGGCGGGTGACGGAGTTGGGCGCGGACGTGGCGGGGCCACGCACGGTACGGCCGTGAGGGTGGCGGACGTGGGAGGGCCACGCACGGTACCGCCGTGACGGTGGCGGAGGGGGCACGGCCGCGCACAGTCCGGCCGATGGGCCGATGGGCCGATGGGCCGATGACGATGGCGGACGGGGCAGGGCCACGCACAGTCCGGCCGTGACGGTGGCGGACATGGCAGGGCCGCGTCCGGTCCGGCCGTAGCCGGCTGCCGTACGCGGCCCTGTGCCGTCGGTTCGGGCTAAGCGGTGCCCGAGCCCTCCCCCTTCTCGACCTCGGCCTCGGTCATCTCCTCGTGCAGTCCCAGGCGGCTGTGGGAGCGGCCGTAGACGAAGTACACGCCGAAGCCCACCACCATCCAGATGGCGAAGCGGACCCAGGTCTCGGCGGGCAGGTTGATCATCAGCCACAGCGAGGCGCACACCGACAGGATCGGGATGACCGGCACCCAGGGGGTGCGGAAGGCCCGGTGCAGGTCGGGGCGGGTCTTGCGGAGGATGATCACGCCGATCGCCACGACCACGAAGGCGAACAGGGTGCCGATGTTCACCAGCGCCGCGAGTTCGGTCAGCGGGGTGAAGCCGGCGAGGATCGCGATGATCACGCCGAGCAGGATGGTCGGCCGGTGCGGGGTCTTGAACCGCGGGTGGACGTGGGAGAAGAACCGCGGCAGCAGTCCGTCGCGGCTCATCGCGAAGAACACCCGGGTCTGGCCGAGCAGCAGGATCATGCACACCGTCGTCAGGCCGACCGCGGCGCCGAAGCTGATGAAGCCCGCGAACCAGGGATGCCCGGTGTCCTTGAACGCGTCGGCGAGCGGGGCGTCCACGGACAGTTTGGTGTAGTGCTGCATGCCCGTGACCACGATGGACACGAGGACGTACAACGTGGTGCAGATGATGAGCGAGCCGAGGATGCCGCGCGGCATGTCGCGCTGCGGGTTCTTGGTCTCCTCGGCGGCCGTCGCCACCACGTCGAAGCCGATGAAGGCGAAGAACACGACCGAGGCGGCGGTGAAGATGCCCATCACGCCGTAGTTGGAGGGGGCCCAGCCGAACATGAGCTGGATCAGCGGGGCGTCGAGATTGCTGGCGGCTTCCACCGTCTGGGTCTTGGGGATGAACGGGTCGTAGTTGTCGCCGTCGATCAGGAAGGCGCCGGCGATGATCACGGTCAGGACGACGGCCACCTTGATGGCGACGACCAGGGACGTGATCCGCGCGGACAGCTTCATGCCGAGTACGAGGATGAAGGTGAGGACCAGGACGAGCGCGGCGGCGAGGATGTCGAACCCGAAGGCGTCGGCGCCCTCCCGGCTGCCCAGCGCGTCCGGCATCGTCCAGCCCGCGTTGTCCATGAGGGACTGGATGTAGCCCGACCAGCCGACGGCCACCACCGCCGTCCCGAGTGCGAACTCCAGGACCAGGTCCCAGCCGATGATCCAGGCGGGCAGTTCACCCAGCGAGGCATAAGAGAACGTGTACGCGGACCCGGCCACCGGGACCGTGGAGGCGAACTCGGCATAACAGAGCGCGGCCAGCGCGCAGGCGACGCCGGACACGACGAACGCCAGGGCCACGGCGGGTCCGGCGTTGTCCTTCGCGACGGTGCCGGTGAGCACGAAGATGCCGGTGCCGATGATGACACCGACGCCGAAGACGGTCAGGTCCAGCGCGGACAAGGACTTCTTGAGCGCGTGCTCCGGCTCCTCGGTATCGAGGATGGACTGCTCGACTCTCTTCGTCCGGAAGAGTGTGCTGCTCACGGTCGTACCTCCCACTTGTCGTCCTCGACATGATCGAGAGGGGGCGTGGTACGCCTGCCCCGGCGTGGGCGGATTCACACAGATGGGCCGGTTTCGCCACCGTCATGGGTGGTGAAACCGGCCCATCCGGCCGTCAGCGGAGGTCAGTCGCGCGCGGGTTCGACCGAGTCGACCTCGGCGGCCGTACGGTCGAACCGGCCGTCCAGCTTGGAGACGAGACCGGTGACCTGGCGGGCGATGTCGGGTGCGGTGAGCCCGATCTCGGCCATGACCTCGGCGCGGGAGGCATGGTCGAGGAAGCGCGGCGGGATGCCGAAGTCGCGCAGCGGGACGTCCACGCCCGCGTCGCGCAGGGCCTGGGCGACCGCCGAGCCGACGCCGCCGACGCGGGAGTTGTCCTCGACGGTGACGACGACGCGGTGGCGCTCGGCGAGCGGGGCCATGGCCTCGTCGACGGGCTTGACCCAGCGCGGGTCGACGACGGTGGTGGAGATGCCCTGCTTGTCGAGCAGAGCGGCGATCTCCAGGCACATGGGCGCGAGGGCACCCACGGAGACCAGCAGCACGTCCGGCGTGTCCGTACCCGGCTCGCGCAGGACGTCCATGCCGCCCACCCGGCCCACGGCGGGCACGGCGGGGCCGACGGCGCCCTTGGAGAAGCGGACGACGGTCGGCGCGTCCTTCACCTGGACGGCCTCGCGCAGCTGCGCCCGCACCTGGTCGGCGTCGCGCGGTGCGGCGAGCCGGAGTCCGGGGACGACCTGGAGGATCGACATGTCCCACATGCCGTTGTGGGAGGCGCCGTCGGTGCCGGTGACGCCGGCACGGTCCAGCACGAAGGTGACGCCGCACTTGTGCAGCGCCACGTCCATGAGGACCTGGTCGAAGGCCCGGTTGAGGAAGGTGGCGTACACGGCGAAGACGGGGTGCACGCCGCCGGTCGCGAGGCCCGCCGCGGAGACGGCGCCGTGCTGCTCGGCGATGCCGACGTCGTAGATCCGGTCCGGGAAGGTGTCCGCGAACTTCTTCAGGCCGACGGGCTGGAGCATCGCCGCGGTGATCGCCACGATGTCCTCGCGCTCGTGGCCGAGCTCGACCATCTCGTCGCCGAAGACGGACGTCCAGTCGGCGCCCGAGGCCTTGATGGGCAGGCCGGTGTCGGGGTGGATGGGGCCGATGCCGTGGAAGCGGTCGGCCTCGTCCTGGAGGGCGGGCTGGTAGCCGCGGCCCTTCTCGGTGAGGCAGTGCACGATGACCGGGCCGCCGAAGCGCTTGGCCCGCGCGAGCGCGGACTCCAGGGCCTCGATGTCGTGTCCGTCGATCGGGCCGACGTACTTCAGGCCGAGGTCCTCGAACATGCCCTGCGGCGCGATGAAGTCCTTCAGGCCCTTCTTGGCCCCGTGCAGGGTCTCGTAGAGGGGCTTGCCGACCACCGGGGTGCGGTCGAGGATCTCCTTGGTGCGGGTGAGGAAGCGCTCGTACCCGTCGGTCGTCCGCAGCGTCGCGAGGTGGTTGGCGAGGCCGCCGATGGTGGGCGCGTACGACCGCTCGTTGTCGTTGACGACGATGACCAGGGGGCGGTCCTTGGCCTCGGCGATGTTGTTCAGCGCCTCCCAGGCCATGCCGCCGGTCAGCGCGCCGTCACCGATGACGGCGACGACGTGGTCGTCGCGTTTGCGCAGCTGGTTGGCTTTCGCGAGGCCGTCGGCCCAGCCGAGGACCGTCGAGGCGTGCGAGTTCTCGATGACGTCGTGCTCGGACTCGGCCTGCGAGGGGTAGCCCGACAGGCCGCCCTTCATCTTCAGCCTGCCGAAGTCCTGACGGCCGGTGAGCAGCTTGTGGACGTAGGACTGGTGGCCGGTGTCCCAGAGCACCTTGTCCTTCGGCGACTCGAAGACCCGGTGCAGGGCGATGGTCAGCTCCACCACACCGAGGTTGGGGCCGAGGTGGCCGCCGGTCTTGGAAACCGCCTCGACGAGGAAGGTCCGGATCTCCTCGGCCAGCTGGTCCAGCTGCTCAGGGCTGAGCCGGTCCAGATCGCGCGGTCCCGTGATGCGGGTCAGCAGCGGCACCCGTGCCTCCTTGCAGTAGAGCTGTTCGAGCTGTTGCCGGGCTTGTCGAGTCTAATGTTCCGCTCAGGCGGAAGGTTCCCGGCCCCGGCGACGTACATCACGCATTCGGCTCTACCCGGTGACGCCCTGTACTACAACACCGGAAAGGGGCGCGGGGAACTGCGCGACCGGCCACAACGGACCGGCACTCGCCAGTTCACCCACGCCCCTACGGCGCTCCGCGCTATGCGCGACCCGCGGTCTTCTGCGTCTTCCGGGTGATCGAGTCGATCACCACGGTCGTCAGCAGAACACCGGCGGTGATCATGTACTTCACCGGCTCGGCGATGGACTCCAGCTGGAGGCCGTACTGGATCGAGACGATCACCAGCACACCGAGCAGCGCGTTCCAGGTACGGCCGCGCCCACCGAACAGCGACGTACCACCGATGACGGCCGCCGCGATGGCGTTCATCAGCAGGTCACCGGTACCGGCGCTCTGGTTCGCGGAGGCGATCTTCGACGCCAGGAACAGACCACCGATGGCGGCGAAGCCACCCGAGATCGCGAACACGGAGATGCGCACCGCGGTCACGTTGATACCGGCACGACGCGAGGCCTCGACGCTGCCACCGAGGGCGAAGATCTTGCGGCCGTACGCGGTACGCCGGAGCACGAAGTCCGTGAGGACCAGGAACACCAGGAAGATCACCGTGGCCAGCGGCAGGCCCTTGTACTGGTTGTACATGATCGCCGCGGCGAAGGAGACGACGGCCAGCAGGCCCGTACGCAGCAGGGTGTCGCTCAGCGGCCGGAACGGGATGCCGGCGGCCTCGCGGCGGCGGTTGCCGAGGAACGAGGTGATGAAGAACACCGCGGTGATCACGGCCGCCAGGCCGTACGCGGCCGCCACGTCCGTGAAGAAGTACGTCGTCAGCTTGCCGATCAGGCCGTCGCTGTCGAGGTTGATCGTGCCGTTCTCGCCCAGTGTCTGGAGCATGAAGCCGAGCCAGAACAGCAGACCGGCCAGCGTCACGGCGAACGCCGGGGCGCCGAGCACCGCGAAGAAGAAGCCGTGCGCCGCGCCGATGACGGCACCCGCCGCGACGGCGACGAGTACGGCCGCCCACTCGGGCCAGCCCTGGTTCACCGCGAGGACGGCCGCGAGGGCGCTGGAGGCGCCGCTGACCGAGCCGACGGAGAGGTCGATCTCGCCGAGCAGCAGCACGAAGACGATGCCGACCGAGATCATGCCCGTGCCGACCATCGTGACGGTGATGTCACTGATGTTCTGCGCGGAGAGGAACGCGGAGTTCAGGCTCTGGAAGATGACGCAGATGACGACCAGGCCGAGGATGACCGGCAGGGAGCCCAGTTCACCGGCCTTCAGCTTGCGCCGGAACTCGGTGACGTAGCCGGCCAGGCCCTGCTCCTGCACCAGCAGGCGCGGGTCGACCGCGGTGACCGCGGCCGAAGCGGCCTCGGTGTTGAGTACCTCGTGGTCCTGCGCCGTGGCGGAGGTCTTGTCGATGCTCACTTGGAAACCTCCCCGTTCGTGCGCGCCGCACGGCGGGTCACGGCGTTCTCGGTGGCGCCGGTGATGGCGGAGATGATCTCCTCCTGCGAGGTCGTCTTGACCTCGAAGACGCCGTTGTTGCGGCCGAGGCGCAGCACGGCGACCTTGTCCGCGACGGCCTTCACGTCGGCCATGTTGTGGCTGATGAGGATCACGGCGTGCCCGCGCTCGCGCAGCCGCTCGACCAGGTCGAGGACCTGGGCGGTCTGCTCGACGCCGAGGGCGGCGGTGGGCTCGTCGAGGATGACCAGCTTGGGCTCGCCGAGCATGGAGCGGGCGATGGCCACGGTCTGGCGCTGACCGCCGGAGAGCGAGGCGATCGGGATGCGCACGCTGGGGATGCGGATCGACAGCGTCTGGAGCAGTTCGCGCGAGCGGCGCTCCATCTCGACCTCGTCGAGGATGCCGCGCTTCTTCAGCTCGCGGCCCAGGAAGAGGTTGCCGACGACGTCGATGTTGTCGCACAGCGCGAGGTCCTGGTAGACCGTCGCGATGCCCAGGCTCTGGGCGTCGTGCGGCCGGTTGATCGAGACGGCCTTGCCGTCCCATTCGATGACGCCCTCATCGATGGGGTGCACGCCGGCGATCGTCTTGACCAGCGTGGACTTTCCGGCACCGTTGTCGCCGACCAGGGCGACCACTTCACCGGCGTGGACCTCAAGCTCTACGTCGGTGAGCGCCTGAACGGCACCGAACCGCTTGGAGACCCCGCGCAACGCCAGCACGGGCGTAGCGGACACGTGAACCATCTCCTTCGCCGCCTGACCCGGCGGAAGGGTTGTGCAAGGAAAAATTGGGGGGTTCCGTCCGGCGCCCCGCGCCGAGCTTGCGGGGCTGACGTATACGCGAGGCGCCGGAGGAGTCTTGTGCAGTCATGTCCCGTGCGGGAATTCAAGGACGAATTCCCGCACTTGGAAAGGGACCTGGGGCTGCGGTACCGCTACGGTCAGCCGGTGACGCCGGCCTTGTCGCAGGCGGCCTTGTACTTGCCGGTGCAGATCTCGTCGGCCGTGTAGACGCCGTCCTTGATGACGGTGTCGTTGATGTTGTCCTTCGTCAGCGAGGTGACGGGGACGAGGACCGCCGGGATGCCCTTCTCGCTGCCGCTGTCGACCTTGTCCTTGGCGATGGAGTCGAGCGACTTGCCCTGGGCGAGCGCGACGGCCATCTCGGCGGCGGCGTCGGCCTCGGGGGCGTACGGCTTGTAGACGCTCATGTACTGCTCGTCGGCGACGATGCGCTGCACGGCGGCCAGCTCGGCGTCCTGACCGGTGACCGGGACGTTGATGCCCGCGGCCTTGAGCGCGGTGATGATACCGCCGGCCATGCCGTCGTTGGCGGAGTAGACGCCGGCGATGTTGTTCTTGCCGACGGCCGAGATCGCGGCCTCCATCTCGGAGTTGGCGTTCTCCGGCTTCCACTCCTTGGTGTCGTACTCCTTGGCGATGGTGACCTTGCCGTCAAGGGCGGAGTGCGCGCCCTCCTTGAACATGGCGGCGTTGGGGTCGGTCACCGAACCGTTGATCATGACGATCTTCGAGTCCTTGGTGGCCTTGTCGCCCAGGGCCTTCAGCAGGGCCTCACCCTGCGTCTTGCCGACCGCCACGTTGTCGAAGGACGTGTAGGCGCTGATGGGGCCCTCGGCCAGGCGGTCGTACGCGACGACCTTGATGCCGGCGTCGACGGCCTTCTGGACCGAGTTCTTGATCGCCTTGGCGTCGACGGCGTCCAGGATCAGGACGTCCACCTTGTTGGTGATCATGGTGTCGACCTGCTGCGCCTGCAGGTTCGCGTCCTGCTTGGCGTTGTTGTAGTCGATCGTGGCCTTGCCGTTCGTCAGCTCCTTGATCTTCTTCTCGATCAGGGGCCGGTCGAACTTCTCGTAGCGGGCCGTCTGGTTCTCCGGGAGCAGGAGACCGACCTTGATGTCGTCGCCCTTGGCCGCGGAGGCGGTGGAGTCGTTGTCGCCGCCCGCTTCCTCGGCGCTGCCGCAGGCAGCCAGCGAGATGGCCATCGCACCGGCGGCAATGGCAACGGCGGCACGACGCATGCGCGTGTTCACTTCAGAAACCTCCCTGACGAGGCCGCGTCCTTGCGGCCGAGGTGGCTGGAAGTCAACTCGGCCGCACGTGCGACGTCAAGAAGTAAATCCTTAACGGGTTGGCAACGGTGCCATCCGTTCTCTAAGTGAAGGCAGGGGCAGCGGCATGCAGGGTGCTGTCCAAAAGGGTCGAATCACCCATCTCGCTGAGCGCGAGCGCGAGTGCGCCGAGCACCTCGGCGCGGCCGCCAAGTGCCCCGGGAAGAACGGACAGTTGACGCGCGGCACTGGGGATGGCGTAGCGGCCGACGGACTCCCGGATGGGCCCGAGGACCAGCTCACCGGCCTCGGCGAGATCACCGCCCAGGACCACGCGGCTCGGGTTCAGGAGGTTGCACAGATTGGCGACTCCGCTGCCGATGTGACGGCCGACGTCGGCGATCACCCGACGGCAGCCCGGATCTCCGTCCCTGGCCAGCCGTACGACGCCTTCCATGGTCAGATCGGTGCCGTGGCTGGACTGGAGCAGCGGGAGCACATAGCGCGCGGCCGCGAAGGTCTCCAGGCAGCCCCGGTTTCCGCAGCGGCAGACCGGGCCGGATTCATCAAGAGTAATATGCCCGATTTCTCCCGCCGTGCCACCCGGGCCGCGGTAGATCTTGCCGTTGATCACCAGGCCGGCGCCGACACCGCTGGCCACCTTGATGTACGCGAGGTCCCGCACGCCCCGCCCGCTGCCCCAGACCAGCTCGCCGAGGGCGCCCAGGTTGGCGTCGTTGTCGACGTGCACGGGCACGCCCAGGCGGCCGCCCAGCTCCTCGGCGGGCTTGGTGCCGGTCCAGCCCGGCAGGATGGCCGTGGAGCCCAGCGTGCCGGACTCCACGTCGATCGGGCCGGGCACACCGAGACCGACCCCGGCGATCTTGGAACGGTCGACGCCGGTCGCCGCGATCAGCCGGTTGACCAGCTGTTCGGCGCGGTCGAACCCTTGCGTCGAGGACGCGTCCACGTCCAGCGGCTCGGACTCCTCGGCCAGTACCTGATGGGCGAGGTTCCCGACCGCGACGCGCAAATGCGTATGGCCGAAGTCGACCCCTATGACGATGCCGGCGTCCCCGCTCAGCGACACGCTGCGGGCCCGGCGGCCACCCGCCGAGGTGGGGGTGACCTCGACCGTTCCGCCGTCCTTGAGTTCACGGACGATATTGGAGACCGTGGCCGCGGACAGACCGGTGGTCCTCGCGATCTCGGCCTGGGTGAGAGATCCGGCCAGCCGTACGGCCCGCACGACCCGCTCCAGATTGGCTCGGTGCAGCGACGACTGCGACCCCGGAGTCTCCACGACGACCTCCTGCGCGCGGGACCGCATCGATGAGGCCCCGTTCGTGTCCAACTAGTGAACTCTAAGCTGAGCCGTTCGGGTTGCCTCCCGTCAAGAGGTTGAA
This sequence comes from Streptomyces sp. Y7, assembly GCF_043195415.1. Classification (NCBI taxonomy): domain Bacteria; kingdom Bacillati; phylum Actinomycetota; class Actinomycetes; order Kitasatosporales; family Streptomycetaceae; genus Streptomyces; species Streptomyces sp. Y7. Next base: position 211,891 of record NZ_JBIDDQ010000005.1, on the reverse strand, counting down.
CCGGATCCGGGTACGTGCACACACCTGTGCACGCCGCTCCCAGGGAGGGGAACGGCGTGCACGCGAGCGGTTTCGGAGCGCTACGTTCGACTTACGTCACATCGCGGCCCCGGACTACTTCAGAGCTCCCGCCGTCAGCCCCGCCACCACCTGGCGCTGGAAGATGATGTAGGCCGCGAGCACCGGCAGCATCGCCATCACCAGACCGGCGAAGAGGCCGGACCAATCGCCCTTGTAGCCCTGGCTGACGGCCAGCTGCACCAGGCCCTGGGTGAGGACGCGCTTGTCGGGATCGGTGTTGAGGACCGTGGGCAGCATGTACTGGTTCCACTGGCCCAGGAAGTTGAAGATGCCCACGCTGATCAGCCCCGGCTTGGCCATCGGAAGCATGATCTGGAAGAACGTGCGGCTGTGCGAGGCACCGTCGACGAAGGCCGCCTCGGCCACCGATGTCGGCAGCGTGCGGAAGAACGCCGTGAGGAAGAACACGGTGAACGGCAGCGAGTACGCGATGTAGACCAGGATCAGCCCGTGGATCGTGTTGAGCAGTCCCATGTTGTTCACGACGTAGAAGAGCGGGACCAGCGCGAGCATGATCGGGAAGCTCATGCCGCCGATGAACAGGAAGTAGATGAAGCGGTTGCCCGGGAAGTCGAACCGGGCGAGGACATAGGCCGCCATCGAACCGAGCACCAGGGTGCCGATCAGCGAACCTCCCACCACCAGGATGGTGTTGAGGAAGTAGTCGCTCATGTTGGCCTGGGTCCATGCCCGCGACCAGTTCGAGAAGTGCAGTTTGTCCGGCAGTGACCAGGGGGAGCCGAAGATCGAGGCGTCGTCCTTGAAGGACGTCATCACCGCCCACAGCAGCGGCATGGCGACCATGAACGCCCAGATGACGAGGACGCCGTGGGAGAAGACATTGAGGACGGAGCCCTCTTTCTTCTCCTTGGCGGGCGCCTTCGCCGGCACCCCGGTCTTGGTGATCGGCATCCCGGACTCGGCCGGTACGGGAGCGGTGGTCTCGGTCGTCTTCATCTGTCAGAACTCCAGCCGCTCGCGCCGCCCGAGCCGCATGACGATCGCGGCGAAGGCCAGCGTGACGACGAGCAGGGCCACACCGATCGTGGTGGCGTAGGCGGCCTGCCCGTCCCGGAACGCTTTCTGGTACACGTACAGGACCATGACCGTGGTCGAGTAGTCGGGGCCACCGGGTCCGGTCGTCATGATGTGTACGACCGCGAACGACTCGGCGCCGAGGGCGAGGATGCCCATGTAGACCCAGCCGGACTGCACGGTGTCCCACAGCAGCGGCAGGGTGATCCGGAAGAACGTACTGGCGCGGCCGGCTCCGTCGAGCAGTGCGGCCTCGTACAGATCCGCCGGGATGGAGGCCATACCGGCGGAGAACAGGACCACGAAGAAGCCGACCGTGGACCAGACGATCACGCCCATCACGGCCCACAGCGCGAGATTCGGGTCGCCCAGCCAGAGCGGCTGGACGCTGTCGAGTCCGATCCCGCGCAGGATCGAGTTGATCGCTCCGCTGTCCGGGTTGTACGCGAAGGCGAACAGCAGCGCGACGATCGCGATCGACAGCACCTGCGGGAAGAAATAGACGATCTTGTAGAACGAGGACCCGCGGACACCGGTGACGGCCGGGCCGCCCTTTCTGCGCCGGCCGCCCACATTGATCATGAAGGCGAGGAACAACGCGAAACTGAGTGTCACCAGCGGCAGCAACAACGCGAACAAAAGGCTGTGCTGCAACGACTTCCAGAAGATGTCGTCGTCGAGCATCCTTTCGTAGTTGTCGAAGCCGACCATCTTGAATTCGGGGCTCAGCCCCGTCCAGTCCGTGAACGAGTAGTAGATGGACTGGATGAACGGCCAGACGACGAAGAGCGCGTACAGCCCCAGGGGCACCGCGAGGAACCCCACGATGAACTTGTACTTGCCGTGCTGCATTGCTATCGACCCCGATCTGCGCGCGGGTGCAGCCGCTGGTGACGGGTCCTCATGGGACCTACTGGTGCTTGTAGTGCTTGATCGACGTGTCCTTGGCCGCCTCGTCGGCGAAGCCCTGGATCTTCTTGATGGCCTCGGCCGGGGTGAGGCGTCCGGCCATCATCTCGCCGAGACCGGAGACACCGATCTTCTCCTTCTGGAGCTGGACGTACCAGTCCTGCAGGCGCGGGTTCACCACGTTCTGGCCGGCCTTGTCCAGCGCCGCGACGCCGGACTTCAGACCGGGCGTGAGGGTGATGCCGTCGGTGCCGCCGTTGTAGGCGGTGAGCGACTTGACCTTGCTGGTGAAGTTCTTCGAGCTCGCCTCGCTCAGCATGATGCGCAGCTGCTCCATGCCGCCGGCGGTGTTCTTCGCCTTGGCCGGGACGATGAAGGGCTCACCGCCGGAGGCCCAGATCGTGCCGAAGGGCATCTTGTCGGAGGAGTCGATGCCGGTCGGCGCGGACACCGCGAGGTCGAAGTCCTTGGGGATGACGTTCGCCGACTCGTTCTCCACCCAGGAGCCGTTCGGGATGAACAGCGCCTTGCCCTGGGCCCACGCGGTCTGCGACTGGATGTGGTCCAGGCCCGGGGTGCCCTTGAGGACGTAGCCCTTCTTGTAGAGCTCGTAGTAGGCCTCGAAGCAGGCCTTGACCGCCGGGTGCTTCCAGGCGTTCGGCTCCAGGTTGTCGATGGCGTCGAGGACCTCGACCCCGCCGACCTTGCCGATCATGGGGTAGAGCGAGAAGGGGAGGTAGTACGGGTACTTGCCCGCGTACGTCCAGCCCGCCATGCCCTTCTTCTTGGCCTTCTCGCAGACCGCGAGCATCTGGTCCCAGGTCTCGGGGTACTGCTCGTCGAGCGAGTCCAGGGCCTTCTGCGAGTACCAGACGCCGTACACCGTGTAGGCGTAGTACATGATCCAGACCTTCTCGCCGTCGAACTGGCCCATCTCGACGATGCCGGGCCGCAGCGTGTCGCGGACCTTCTTGCTCGGGTCGTCGTAGGACGGGGCGTCCAGCAGCGGCGTGAGGTCGGCGAGCTGGTCCTTGCCGACCAGGACGCCCATGTCCATCTGCTCGGCGCCGGAGTTGTCGATGAGGTCCGGCGGGGTGCCCTGGTTGAAGCGGGGCTGGAGGGTGGACTGGATCTTCTGGGTGGCGGAGAACTTGACCGTCACCTCGGGGAAGTTCTTCTCGTAGATCTTGACGGCGTCCTCGGCGTACTCCTTGCCGAAGCCGCCGTCGAACAGCACGAACTCCATCTGCGCGGTGTCATTGACCGCGAGCGGGTTCTTCGCGGTCTTCTTGCCCTCTTTGGCCTTGTCCCCGTTGCCGCCGCCCCCGCCGCTGGCACACGCGGAAAGGAAGCTCATGGTGGGTACGGAGATCAGGCCGAGCGCGGCGGACCGCTTGATCAGATCGCGACGTCCGACACGTGCGGAGCCGTTGTTCTCGGGGTTCTGGGCGGAAGTGGATCCCATGCTCAAGTCCTCGCCTTCTCCAGGACTCAGGCGGTGCACCGGATCACCGCCGGCACCGCGATCGGGTCAAGCTGGGGTCGTGCAGGAAGTGCGGAATCATGTGAAGTGCCGACAGGTATAGTCCACTTCCCGCCAGCGGAGCAAGATCGAATGCAAGGTTGGCCGGTGGTCTTTTCCGAGTTGAGACCTCACGGAAATATGAGGGGCCTGTGCGCCGCTTGCCCGAAAAATCCGCGACATAAGCCCCGAATGCCACAGCCAACACCCTTGACAATACTTGGCACTTGAGCCACAACTGATCCTTGCGCAGCGAATTGACAACGTTGTCCCGTGCGCAGGGAGGGTACCGGCTTATGCAGCAGAGAGCTCGGCACAGATGGGGTACGGCGGTCGTGTCGGCGACCGCCTTTTGTTTGGCCGTGGGCTCGCAGGGCGCGGCGGTCGCCCTGCCCCAAGCGCCCGCCGCGGCGGACCGGGAGTTCGCGTCGTCCTTCGAGGCGGACGACCCGGCACCCGACTGGCTCAACACCGTCGACACCGCACCGGACGGCGGCAAGCGCGCCTCCGGCGTGGACGGCGGCTACAGCAGTGGCATCCCGGGCAATGTGACCGACCATGTCACGGACGTGCGGGCGAACGGGGAGAACTCCGGCGGCGGCGAGGTGAAGGAGAACCTCGTCGACGGGGAGCCCAGCAGCAAGTGGCTGGTTTTCGAGACCACCGGATGGGTCGAGTTCGACCTGGACAAGCCGGTGAAGATCGCCAAGTACGCGCTCACGTCCGCCAATGACTACGCGGAGCGCGACCCGCGGGACTGGACCCTGAAGGGCTCCTCCGACGGCAAGGACTGGAAGACCGTCGACACCCGCTCGGGTGAGACGTTCTCCGAGCGGTTCCAGACGAAGACGTACGACCTCGCGGAATCGGCCGAATACCAGCACTTCCGCCTGGAGGTGACCGCGAACAACGGCGCCTCCGGCATCCTCCAGCTCGCCGACGTCCAGTTCTCCACGGGCGGCGGCGACGCACCGATACCCCAGGACATGCTCTCCCTGGTCGACCGCGGCCCGAGCGGCTCGCCGACCGCGAAGGCGGGCGCCGGCTTCACCGGCAAGCGGGCCCTCAGGTACGCCGGCCGGCACACCGCGGACGGGCGGGCGTACTCGTACAACAAGGTCTACGACGTGGACGTCGCCGTCGGCCGGGACACCCGGCTGTCCTACCGGGTCTTCCCGTCGATGGCGGACGGCGACCTCGACTACGACGCCACGAACGTCTCCGTCGACCTCGCCTTCACCGACGGCACCTATCTGAGCGACCTCGGCGCCGCCGACCAGCACGGCTTCCCGCTGACGCCGCGCGGGCAGGGCGCGGCCAAGGTGCTCTACGTCAACCAGTGGAACAACGTGGCCTCGCGCATCGGGTCGGTCGCCGCGGGCAAGACCGTCGACCGGATACTCGTGGCCTACGACTCCCCCAAGGGCCCGGCGAAGTTCCGGGGCTGGCTGGACGACATCGCGCTGAAGCAGGTGGCTCCCGAGAAGCCCAAGGCGCATCTGTCCGACTACGCGCTCACCACCCGCGGGACCCTCTCCAGCGGCGGGTTCTCGCGCGGCAACAACTTCCCGGCGACGGCCGTGCCGCACGGCTTCAACTTCTGGACGCCGGTGACGAACGCGGGCTCGCTGAGCTGGCTGTACGACTACGCCCGCTCGAACAACGCCGACAACCTGCCGACGATCCAGGCGTTCAGCGCCAGCCACGAACCCAGCCCCTGGATGGGTGACCGGCAGACCTTCCAGGTGATGCCGTCGGCCGCCGCCGGCACCCCGGACACCGGGCGTGAGGCGCGCGAGCTGGCCTTCCGGCACGAGAACGAGACCGCGCGGCCGTACTACTACGGGGTGCGGTTCGAGAACGGGCTCAAGGCGGAGATGGCCCCGACCGACCACGCGGCGGTGCTGCGCTTCACCTACCCGGGTGACGACGCGAGCGTCCTCTTCGACAACGTGACGGACCAGGCGGGGCTCACGCTCGACAAGGAGAGCGGCACCTTCACCGGCTACTCGGACGTGAAGTCCGGGCTGTCGACGGGTGCGACCCGGCTGTTCGTGTACGGCACCTTCGACAAGCCGGTGACCGAGGGTTCCTCCAGTGGGGTGAAGGGGCACCTGCGCTTCGACGCCGGGGACGACCGGACCGTCACGCTCCGCCTCGCCACCTCGCTGATCAGCGTCGACCAGGCGAAGGACAACCTGCGCCAGGAGGTCGACGGCGCCTCCTTCGAGACGGTGAAGTCGCGCGCCCAGCGCCAGTGGGACAAGCTCCTCGGCAAGGTCGAGGTCGAGGGCGCCACGCAGGACCAGCTGACCACGCTGTACTCCAGCCTGTACCGGCTGTACCTGTACCCCAACTCGGGCTTCGAGAAGGTCGGTTCGAAGTACCAGTACGCGTCGCCGTTCTCGCCGATGCCGAACCCGGACACCCCGACGCACACCGGCGCCAAGATCGTGGACGGCAAGGTGTACGTGAACAACGGCTTCTGGGACACCTACCGCACCACCTGGCCGGCGTACTCGCTGCTCACGCCGAGCCAGGCGGGCGAGATGGTCGACGGCTTCGTGCAGCAGTACAAGGACGGCGGCTGGACCTCCCGCTGGTCCTCCCCCGGCTACGCGGACCTGATGACCGGCACGTCCTCGGACGTCGCCTTCGCGGACGCCTACGTCAAGGGCGTCGACTTCGACGCGAAGTCGGCGTACGACGCGGCCGTGAAGAACGCGACCGTGGTGCCCCCGTCGTCCGGCGTGGGCCGCAAGGGCATGGCGACCTCGCCCTTCCTCGGCTACACGAACACCGAGACGCACGAGGGCCTGTCGTGGGCGCTGGAGGGCTACCTCAACGACTACGGCATCGCGAAGATGGGCCAGGCCCTGTACAAGAAGACCGGCGACAAGCGGTACCAGGAGGAGTCGGCGTACTTCCTCAACCGCGCGCAGGACTACGTCAACCTCTTCGACTCCAAGGCCGGCTTCTTCCAGGGCCGCGACGAGAAGGGCGACTGGCGCGTCGAGTCCTCGAAGTACGACCCGCGGGTGTGGGGCTACGACTACACCGAGACCAACGGCTGGGGCTACGCCTTCACCGCCCCGCAGGACAGCCGCGGTCTGGCGAACCTCTACGGCGGCCGCAGCGGTCTCGCGGACAAGCTGGACGAGTACTTCGCCACCCCGGAGACGGCCTCGCCCGACTTCGTCGGCTCCTACGGCGGCGTCATCCACGAGATGACCGAGGCGCGGGACGTCCGGATGGGCATGTACGGCCACTCCAACCAGGTCGCCCACCACGCGAACTACATGTACAACGCGGCGGGTCAGCCCTGGAAGACCCAGAAGAACGTCCGTGAGGTGCTGTCGCGGCTGTACGTCGGCAGCGAGATCGGGCAGGGCTACCACGGCGACGAGGACAACGGCGAGCAGTCGGCCTGGTACCTGTTCTCCGCGCTGGGCTTCTACCCGCTGGTGATGGGCAGCGGCGAGTACGCCATCGGCTCGCCCCTGTTCACGAAGGCGACGGTCCACCTGGAGAACGGCCGGGAGCTGGTCGTCAGGGCGCCGAAGAACAGCGCCCGCAATGTGTACGTCCAGGGCCTCAAGGTCAACGGGGTGCCGTGGAAGTCGACGGCGCTGCCGCACTCGCTGCTCGCGAAGGGCGGCGTGCTGGACTTCGACATGGGGTCGCGGCCCTCCTCGTGGGGCACCGGCAAGAACGCGGCGCCCGTGTCGATCGCCCAGGACGACGAGGTGCCGACGCCCCGTGCGGACGTGCTGAAGGGTGACGGGGCGCTGTTCGACAACACCTCGGCGACCCAGGCGAGCGTCACGTCGGTGGATCTGCCGGTGTCCGAGGGCGCCAGGGCGGTGCAGTACACGCTGACGTCGCCGTCGGACCGTACGAAGGCGCCGACCGGCTGGAAGCTGCAGGCGTCGAAGGACGGCACCACATGGCGGACGCTGGACGAGCGCTCCGGGCAGTCCTTCGCCTGGGACCGGCAGACACGGGCGTTCTCCGTGGCGTCACCGGGCACGTACGGGAAGTACCGCCTGGTCCTCGACGGTGAGGCGACCGTGGCGGAGGTCGAACTGCTGGGCTGAGCAGTCGGGTGGGACGTGACGGAAGCCGTCGCCCGGTCCGGTGTCGCATGTGACCCCGGGCCGGGCGACGGCGTTTCGTACGACCTGGTTCAGGAGGTCAGCCCAGCGCCAGGGTGAACACGTGAAGGTCGGTGTCGTCCGGCAGTTTCACCCGCGCGATGGTCCTGCCGTCGGGCGCCGTGAACGGCTCGGTGGCGAAGACGTAGGTGTCGACCGGGTCCCGGTCCGCGCCCGCGACGTTCCGGTAGGCGGCCCTGGCGACGACCTCGTTGCCGTACTGGACCGTTCCGGCGCCGCCGCCCACGGTCCAGTCGGTGAAGGCGAGGTCGATCGTGTCGGTGCCGCCGTCGGTGTAGGTGACGGTGGCCTTGGCCTGCTGGTTGCCGTTGACACCGCTGCCGAGGAAGGACAACCGGGCGGCTGGCTCGGCGAGTTCGACGGTCTGCCCCGCCGCCGAGACGTTGTCCGGGCGGCCGTTCGGCGAGTCGGGCCAGGTGAAGGCGAGGCCGCCCACCGTGCCCTGCCCGCCGGGCGTCAGACCGGCGGCGGCGAGGGCCTGCCGGGAGTAGCTCCAGCCGCCCCCGTCGAAGTCGGCCTCGTCATGGTCACCGGCGTCGTCGGAGACCCCCGTGTTGTTGTAGGCGGCGAGGAGCGTGCCCGGTGCCGCGACCGTCAGGGACACCGGCTGGGCGTACGAGGTGCCGTCCGAGGTCACGGTGATCTCGGCGGAGTAGAAACCCTGTTTCGTGCCCTTCGCTGCCCTCAGCTCGATCTTCCGCGAGCCGTCGGTCACCGTGCCCTCGGCGGGCGTCGCGGTGATTCCGTCGGGCGCGTCGACCCGGAAGCGCACCTCGGGGCCCGCTCCCCCGCTCATCGACAGGGCACGGATGCCGACCTCGGCGCTCCCGCCCGGCGCGACGGTCGCGGTGGTCGGGCCGACACCGATCTGGTACGGCTGCTCGCCCGCCCGGAAGGACGGCGGCGCCTCGGAGGCGCCCCAGGCGGGGTCGGGCGTGGCGGACAGGGTGTAGTCCAGCCGGCCGCCGTCGCGCACGAAGGACGCCGGGAGCCAGGGTCGCTCGCCGGCACGGCCGTTGACCGTCAGGGAGCGCACGTACGGGGCGTCCGCCGCGGCGCCCCGTGCCCGCACGGAGATGTCGCCGCCGCCCGGTCGGTCGATCTCGATGCGCGGGAACAGCGGTGAGGCGAGGACCAGTTCGGCACGGGAGGGCACCTGGGGGTACATGCCGAGCGCGGAGAAGACGTACCAGGACGACATGGCGCCCAGGTCGTCGTTGCCGGGGATGCCGCCGGGCTCGGTGGACCACAGCGCGCGCATCGCCGCGCGGACCGTCTCCTGCGTCTTGGACGGGGCGCCGGCGTAGGCGTACAGGTAGGGCACGTTGATGGACGGCTCGTTGTCCATCTCGGACTTGTCGCCACCGCTGCCGGTGAAGGCCCAGCCGCCGTCGGCGTCGTGGAAGAAGGCGTCGAGTCGCCGCACGGCCGCGTCACGGCCGCCCATGGCCGCGAAGAGTCCGGCGGGGTTGTGCTGGACCATCCACGTGTACTGGGCCGCCGTCCCCTCCACGAACCCGTTGCCGGTGGCGGGGGTGAAGCCGGTGACCCAGCTCCCGTCGGCCTTGCGGTTGGCGATGTAGCCGCCGTTCTCCGTGGCGGCGACGTTGAAGTTGTTCTGCCACCACTGGGAGCGGTCGGCGAACGTCTTCGCCGTGTCCTGCTGCCCCGCCTCGGCCGCCAGCCGGGACAGAGCGTAGTCGGCGCCGGACATCTCCAGCGTCTCGGCGGCCCCGCCCCACGCGTTCGACACGGACGGCATGTAGTGGTGCTTCAGGTACTTGTCCAGGGAGGGACGCTGACCGACCGACAGCACCGGCTTCCCGGCCGCCGACAGGTCCTTCTCGGTCGGCACGGTCGCCGCCCTCACCAGGGATCGCAGGGCTCCGCGCAGATCGAAGTCCGTGCCGCCGAAGGCGTGGATACCGGCCAGGGCGATGGGTGAGGGGTCGCCGTTCATGACGTGCGTGCCGCTCGCGCCGTGCAGCCAGCGGTCCCAGACACCGCCGTTCTGCTCGGCCAGCTCGTACAGCGACTGCGCGATGTCCGAGCCGACGCGCGGATCGAGGAGCGTGAGCAGCTGCACCTGGTCGCGGTAGACGTCCCAGCCGGAGAAGGTGCCGTACTGGGCCCGGTGGCCGCGGCCGACGGAGTGGACCCGGCCGTCGGAGCCCCGGTACCGGCCGTCGGCGTCGCTGATGACGTTCGGATGGAGGAGGGCGTGGTACAGCGCCGTGTAGAAGGTGGTGCGCTCGGCGTCGGTGCCGCCGCCGACCCGGATCGCGGACAGGCGGTCGCGCCAGGCGCGCCGCGCGGCGTCCGCGACGGCGTCGAAGGAGCGGTGCGGCGGGTTCTCCGCCGCGAGGTTGGCCTCGGCGCCGGCCTGGCTGACGTACGAGATGCCGACCTTGACGTTCACCGGTCCGGTGCCGGGCGCGAACTCGACGTATCCGCCCGCGCCCTTGCCCGCGACGGGCCGTCCGCCGGTGCCGAACCCGCCCGTGCCGCCGCTCGCCGCGGTGGAACCCGGGCTGAGCTGCTCGTCCTTCCAGGTGCCGGTGGTCTTGAAGGCACGGTCGAAGCGGGCGGTGAAGTGGACCGTGTAGTAGGAGCGTCGGCCTTCCGGGTCGAGGTAGCCGCAGAAGTTGCCGGAGGTCACGGATCCGGAGATCGTCCGCTTCGCCGGGTCGATCCGGACCGTCGAATCGGTCGATCCGACCTCGGAGTTGGCGGTGCGCACGAGCAGCGAGGCGGGCTTGTCGGCCGGGAAGCCGAAGCGGGCCGAGCCGGTACGGGCGGTCGCGGTGAGGTCGGCGGTGACACCGGACGCGAGACGTACGCGGTAGCGGCCGGGCTCGGCGCGCTCGTCGGCATGGCTGAAGTCGGAGGCGTAGACGGCGTCCTTGGTGTCGCTCGCGGGCGACGAGGTGACCTCACCGGCATACGGGAAGAGGGGGATGTCACCGCTGCCGCCCGCGCAGCCGGTGCCGGACATGTGGGTCAGGCTGAAGCCACGGACGCGGGTGGCGTCGTAGTGATAGCCGCCGGGCGCGGCGGTGCGGGTGGCGTCACCTCTGGTGTTCTCGGGGCTGAACGACAGCATGCCGAACGGGGTGACGGCACCCGGGAAGACATTGCCGCCGTTCCTGGTGCCGATCAGCGGATCGACGTACGGCGTCGGGTCCTTGAGCAGATCCGGGGGCGCCGCCGGCGCCGCGAGGGCGGGAGTGGCGCTGCCGACCGCCAGCACGGCGGCGAGCAGCAGGGACATGGGACGGAAACGCATGACGCGGCCCCTCCTCCTTCGGACGGGTCGCGCACCACAGGTCGCACAAGCCGCAGGGACAGTAGCGTGTGACACCGGTACCACGGAAGGGCGCGTCGACGGGCCGGCCACGAGGGGCCGTCACCTGGATGGGGCAGCGGAAGGTCCTGCTCAGGTCCTGATCTGCGGGATGCCGAAGGTCACTTGACGTCCAACTGGCTTGACATCGTTGTCCGTTGAAGCGGTAGAGTCATGCGACAGACCATTTGACAACGTTGTCGCACCGCGACCTCGCACAAGCCACTCCCCCACCGGACGATCCCACTTCCCCCCCCTCGGGCTCGTCCGGCTCGCGGACCCGGTGGACGTCGGCTCACGCCCACCGGGTCCGCCCGGAGCGACGGTTCAGCCCACTCGACAGGGCAGCGCCGTCGCGCTGTCGCCGCCCGATCCGGTGACGACATAGCCGAAGGTCGCGCTCTCCCCCGGATCGAGGGAGCCGTTCCAGTCGGCGTTGTGGACCATCACGTCCTGGCCGGTGTAGGTGGCGTTGCCACTCCAGAGACTGTCGACCTTCTGGCCGGCCGGGAGCGTCCAGTCGACCATCCAGCCGAGCATCGGGACGTCGCCGGTGTTGGTGACGGTCACCTCGGACTGGTAGCCGCCGGACCAACTGCCGGTCGTGCGGCGGCCGGCGGAGCACTGGCCGGGCACCGGGTCGGTCGGGTTGCCGGGCTCCTTGATGCCGGTGACCTCGCCGTTGCCGCCGTCGAAGACGACATCGGAGCACGAGTAGAAGGTCTCCGCGCTGTCCGAGCGCTGCCAGACCATGTAGACGATGTGGCGGCCGGACTTGTTCGCGGGCAGCCGGCCGCTCCAGGAGTAGTTGGCCTCGACCGTGCCCGGGGAGCCGTTCAGCGGCGGGTGGTCGACACTCAGGAAGGGCTGGGCCTCCATGTCGTCCCAGGTGAGGGTGCGGGTCGGGTCGAAGCCGTCCTTGGTGATGTAAACGTGGAACCAACCCGGGTGCGCCGCCCAGGCGTTGTAGGAGAAGTCGACGGTCGCACCCGAGGTCAGATGGGTGAGCGGCCAGTCCTTGCCGGGGGTGTTGAAGCCGGTGAAGTTGGTGTTGCCGCCGCTGCACAGCTCGCCGTCGGGCACGAAGCCGCGGGTGCGGCCGGCGCCGTCGGAGCGCAGCACGGAGAACCAGTTGTAGAACGGCGTGGTCCCGCTGACCTGCTGGGCCGCCTTGCAGGCCGGGTTGACCGGCTTGATCTCACCGGTGTCGGTGAGGCCGTCCTGCCAGCACAGGAAGGTCCGGCTGCCGGGCTTCATGGGGGTGCCGTGCGCCTCCGCCTCGCCACCGGCGGTCATGACGAGGGCGACGGCGGGAATGGTCGCGAGCAGGGAGATCAGAACGAGGAAGAGTGCTCTGGTGCGGGTGGCGAGGGTTAATCGGCGGGGCGGGGGTGTGGGGGCGCCCCCGCGGGACGGCGGTGTTGTCAGGATCATGACAGGAGAGTCCGTTCCTTCGGGTACGGGCCGTACGGCTGCGGGTATGGGTGGTGTGCGTGCGGGCGCGCGAGCCGGCCTTCCGGACTGCGGCCCGCGGAAGGGGCGGGGTGGGAGCGGTTCGAGGTGGCGGGTTCCGGTCCGCCACGGATGGGAGCGCTCCCACCCCGTCTGTTGCGGAAGGTAGCGCCGTGGAGCGTGGTTGTAAACGCCTGGCGCGGGAGCGAGTCGGGCGCGCGGGCTCAAGGGCGTCGCCTTCCCCGGGGTCCAAGGAGGGTGCCGCCACCGCGGGGGTCCAAGGAGGGCGTCATCGCCCCGCGGGCCCATGGGGTGTCATCGCCCCGCGGGCCCATGGGGTGTCATCACCCCGCGGACCCATAGGGCGTCACCACCCCGCGGACCCATAGGGCGTCACCACCCCGCGGACCCATAGGGCGTCACCACCCCGCGGACCCATAGGGCGTCACCACCCCGCGGACCCATAGGGCGTCACCACCCCGCGGACCCACGGGGCGTCACCACCCCGCGGGCCCATGGGGTGTCAGGGCTCCTGGGGTGTCACCACCGGCCCGCCCGAGCCGTTGGCGTTCCGCTTGTATCGAGCGATTGACACAAGATTCCCGGGCAGGGCATCTTGTACCCACCGTTTGGTACAAGATGGCCCTGGGGGATCTCCACGTGCTCGACACCGTCCCGCTCCAGTCCCGGTTGCTCGACCACGCCGACCACTACGCGCGCTGGTCCGGACTGGCCATCGGCATCGTGGCCGCACAGCAGTTGCTCACCATCGAGAGCGGCGACATCACGATCCCCCTCGTGTTCGCCATCACCGCGTTCGGCCTGTGCGCCGTGGGCGGTGTCCTGGTCGGCGACGCCCTGACCCTGCGTCCCCAGGAAGCGGTGCGCACCGCGAGTCTCGCCCCGCGTCTGGTCCGGGACCACGTGCCGCCCCGCATGGCGCCCCTGCTCCTGCTGCAGGCCGGCTCCCTCGTCGCGCTGCTGCTCATGGGCGCCGTCACGGCCTCCTCCGGCCCCGACCGGGCCGGCGGGGCGGGACGTGCCATCGACGTCGTCTGCGAAGGGGTGCGCACGTCCCTCGGGCCGTGGCCCGGCCTGTACTACAGCGGCCCGATGTTCGCCGCCCTCGCGGTCGGAACTCCCGCCTGCGTCTGGGCCCTGCGCCGTATCGCCTTCGGACCCGGCGATCAGCAGCAGCGCCGCGACCGCGCCTGGGCGATCATGGGAGCCTGGGGGCTGCTGGTGTCGAGCCAGGTGCTCCTCGTCGTGCTGATGCTTCTCATCTCGCTCATGGAGGGAGCCTGCGCCGGCCTGCTGGGCGCGGCCACCATAGTGGTGATCTGCCCCCTGGGGCTGCTGAGCGTGTTCACCTTCGGGTGGTCGCTGGTGACCGTGGTGGCGCCGCGAGCGGTGGACGACGACGTGGCCGACGAGGGGAGCTTCGACGATGAGTGACCGCGCCGTCCGCGTCGACACCACCAGCCAGGTGCCCCCGTACGAGCAGATCCGTGCCCAGCTGGCCGCGCTGATCCGCACCGGCCGGCTGACCGAGGGCGAGCGACTGCCGACCGTGCGGCAACTCGCTGCCGACCTCGGTCTGGCACCGGGCACCGTGGCCCGCGCCTACCGCGAGCTGGAGGCCGCCGAACTGATCCGCACCCGCCGTGGCGCCGGCACCCGGGTGGCGGGGCTCCCGTCCGGTCCGCACGCCCACGACGCCCACCGACTCGGCACGCTCGCCCGGGACTTCACCTCCGCGGCCCGGGCCCTGGGCGCCGGCACCGAGGACATCCTGGCCGCCGTCCGCGACGCCCTGAACTCGGATTCCGGCCACGCCGCGGCCACCGACGACAGCGCGGCGGCTGATCCCAGGACGACCGAGGCGACGGTGACCGGACGGTGATCGGTCGGACGGCCCGGCCGCCGTGCAGGCGGACCGGCGGTGTTCGGCCGGGGCGCCCGCAACCGGGCCGCGGGGCCTAGCCCTTCGCGTCGGGCTTCCAGTCCTGGACGAGGAGCCCGAGCAGGACCTCGTCCAGGAACTCGCCCATCACCCAGGCCGAGGAGCGCAGCACGCCCTCGCGGGCGAAGCCGTTGCGCTCGGCGGCGCGCAGCATCGCGGCGTTGTCCGCCAGCGTCTCGATCTGCAGCCGCTGCAGACCGCGCACGACGAACCCGTAGTGGCACAGCACCGCGACCACGTCGGTGCCGTAGCCCTTGCCGCGCGAGGACGGCAGCAGCCCCAGCCCGATGTGCGCGTTCCGGTTGTGGTTGTCGATGCCCCACAGCGTCGCGGTGCCGACCAGCGTGCCGCCGTCCAGTTCCACCACGGAGAACGGGACGTGCCCCTGCTCCTTGTCGTCCACCACGAGGCGCGGGTCCTTCGAACCGGGGCTGATCGGCCGCCACGGCCCGCTCTCGGCCCGCGCGGAGTTGACGACGTCGTCGTAGAGCTCGGCCAGCAGGACCGGTATGTCGTCCTCGTGCCGGGCCCGGAGCCCGACCTTGTTCCCCTTCAGCATGCAGGCTTCCTATCCGACCGGGCCGACCTGCGGCAACCGAATAGCGGGCCGGGGCAACGGCGGCGGTGAACTGGCCCGGAGCAGGCCGGAAGTGTCCTGCTCGGGGCCCGGGCGGACGGTTCGGCGGCGGCCGTGGGGAGGGGGCGGCGGCCGCAGGGAGGGTCTGCGGCCGTACAAAGCCGTCGGCGCCCGTGCGGGAGGGGTCGGTGGCCGTGCCGCGGCCTCGGCGGCTGGTGCGCCGGGGTGGTGGGGCGCCGGGGTGGTGGGGCGCCGTCGTGGTGGGGCGCCGGCTCAGTGGAAGCAGAGGCAGAACGGGTGGCCGGCCGGGTCCGCGTAGACGCGCCAGTTGGCCTCGGGGCGGAGCTGGTCCGTGCGCTCCAGCACGGTCGCGCCCAGGGCGAGCGCCCGCTTTTCCTCTCCGTCGAGGTCGTCCACGTCGAAGTCCAGGTGCAGTTGCTGCGGCCGTTCCTGGCCCGGCCACTGGGGCGGCCGGTAGCCGTCCACCCGCTGGCAGGCCAGCGGTGTCCCCTCGAACCCGTGCACTTCGACCCAGTCGGCGTCATCGGGGTCCGCGACCACCCGGCCGCCGAGCAGTTCCGCGTAGAACTGGGCCAGCCGTACCGGATCGGCACAGTCCAGCGCGACCGCCTGCAGCTTTCGAATCACGTCCGGCACTCCTCGCTCTTCGGGCCCTTTCCCACCCCACTCCCCGAACCGGGCCCATGGAAACGTCCACTCCCGTCCCACGCACCCGTCGTGCCCCTCAAAACCAGTTGGTGGCGGCGTCGCACCCGGGCTATAGCACTCCCATGACCTCCTGGCACCTGGCTCCCGAACCCGTCGGCACAGCGGACGCGACCGGCCTGCGCCGCGACTACTACGACGAGGTCGCCAGCCGCTACTGGAAGCGGCCCGCGACCTCCGAGGAGATCGACGCGGGCCTGCGGGATGACGGTGCCGAACTGCTCACCCCGCCCACGGGTCAGTTCGTCGTGGGCCGTCTCGACGGCACGGCGGCGGCCTGCGGCGGGCTGCTGATGCTGGATCCCGGGCGCGCCGAGCTCACCCGCGTCTATCTGCGCCCCGCCTTCCGCGGCCGGAAGGGCGCCGGTCTCCTGCTGGAGCTGCTGGAAGCCGAGGCACGCCGGCTCGGCGCCTCGCGGATGGTCCTCAACACCCGCCTCGACCTGATCGAGGCCCGCTCGCTCTACGTGCGCAACGGCTACCGCGAGATCCCCGCGTACTGCGCGGGCCCGTACGTGGAGATCTGTTACGGCAAGGACCTCGTCGGGGCCGGCTGATCCGACCTGCCGGTGACTTTTCGGAGCCTCGGCGGAGACGGCCGCCCGCCGCACCGGACCGCGGACGCCGAGCGTAGTGCTGCTCCAGTAGCCTCCGCGCGGTGCAGTAGCTTCCCAACTCCGCCCGCAATCACCAGCTGCCGTGCAGCGGAGCAACGGAGAGTCGCGCATGCCCCGAGAGGCCCCCTACCTGGCAGTGGCCGACGCCCTGCACGCCCGGATCGTCGCGGGCGAGTGGGCGACCGGGGAGCGCCTGCCGTCGCGGGCGATGCTCGCCGAGGCGTACGGGGTCGGGCGGAACGTCACTCAGCGGGCCGTGGACCAACTGATCGCGGAGGGCCTCCTCGAAGGGCGCGCGGGCTCGGGGACCTACGTCCGGGTGCCACGTGAGCGTCTGCGGATGGTCCGCTCGCGACACGGCGCTCACTCGCTCGCCGCCCTGAAGGAGCGGGGCAGGGCCGGGGCCTGGGACGCGCACAGCGAGGTGCGGGTTGCCGCTCCCCCGGCGATCGCCGAGCGGCTCGCGATCGGTCCCGGTGACCTCTGTGTCCGCACCCGGTACGAGTTCCTCGCCGACGGTCAGCCGGTCCAGCTCTCGAACTCCTGGGAGCCGATGGCCATCACCGCGGGAACCCCGGTGATGCTGCCCGAGAAGGGGCCGCTCGCGGGAAGGGGAGTGGTCGAGCGGCTGCGCTCCGTCGGCGTGGACGTCGAGAGGGTCGTCGAGCTGCCACGCCCGGCGCGTGCCACGCGGGAACAGGCGAACCTCCTGGGGATCGGGGTCGGCGATCTGGTGCTCCGGATCGAGCGCACCCTCTACGACGTGGACGGGCGCCCGGTGGAGACCGCCGACATGGTCATCCCGGACGTACGGCGGGAAGTGGCCTACGAGTTCGCGGTGGACCGGGAGCGTTAGATGACGCGCAGCGCGATCTCCTCGCGGCTGGGTCTGCTGGGCGACCGGGACTTCCGTCGGCTGTTCGCGGCCACCGCCCTCGGGCAGCTCGGCGACCGCATCGCCTTTCTCGCTCTGCCGCTGGTCGCCATCACGGCGTTGCACGCCGACGAGTTCCAGGTCGGGCTGCTGACCACGATGACCACCGCGGGCTCGCTGCTGGTCGGGCTGCCGGCCGGGGCGTGGGTGGACCGGATGCGGAAGCAATCGGTGATGATCAGCACCGATCTGGCGCGAGCGCTGGTCCTGCTCACGCTGCCCTTGGCCTGGTGGGCGGATCTGCTGACCATCGGGTGGCTGTACACGGCCGCCCTGGCGCATGGAGTGCTGACCGTCTTCTTCGACGTCGCCCATGTCAGTTACCTGCCGCATCTGGTGGGGCGCGGCAATCTCCTGGAGGGCAACTCGAAACTCTCGGCGATCCGCTCGGTGACCAGTATCGGCGGGCCGGGGCTGGCGGGACCGATGGCCGGCTGGGTCGGAGCCCCCGCGACGGTGCTGGCGAGTTCGGTCGGGATGGCTCTGTCGGGAGTGCTGGCGCTCGGCATCCGCGGACGCGAGCCGGAACCGGCGCCGGGCGGGCGCCCCCGGCTCGGGCGGGACATCAGGGAAGGGCTGAGCTTCGTGCTGGGGCATCCCGGCCTGCGCGCGATCATGCTGGGTGACGCGATCTTCAACCTCTTCCTGATCGTGTATCAGGCCATGCTGCTGGTCTTCCTGGACCGGGAGATCGGCCTCGGGCCCTTCGGTATCGGCGTCGTCCTGTCGGGCATGGGGTGTGGTGCCCTGGTGGGCGCGCTGGTGGCGGCCAGGGTGTCGAGGTGGGTCGGGCAGGGGCGGGTCATCTGGCTCGCGCCGCTCGTGACCTGTCCGCCGACGGCCGTGATGGCGGTGGCCCGACCGGGGTGGAGCGTGTGCCTGGCGGGCGTCGGGCTCGCCGCCCTCTCGCTGGGCGGAGTCGTCCGCGTGATCGCCCAGTCGAGCTTCCAGCAGGCACTCGCGCCGGACCGGCTCCTGGGCCGGGTGAGCGCGACGGCCCGGTTCGTCTCCTGGGGCGGCATTCCGCTGGGCGGGGTGCTGGGCGGCACGCTCGGCTCGGTGTTCGGCGCGGCGGGCACCCTGTCGATCGGCGCGGCCGGCATGACGCTGAGCGCCGTCCCCGCCTTCCTGTCGCCGCTTCGCACGACGCGCACGGTGCCGAAGGAGGAGGCCGCCGTTCCGCTCTCACGCTGAGACCTCCGGGGCACCGGCTCCTCACACCCGCTGCCCCGCGGTCGCCGCGTCCGGTGACAGGGCTGTCGGCAGCGAGTCCGCTAGGGGCAGTCCCACGGTGAACTCCGTGCGGCCCGGGGCGCTCTCGACCTCGATGTGCCCGGCGTGCGCCGCGACGATCGCCGCGACGATGGCGAGGCCCAGTCCGGAGCCGCCGTCGCGCGGGGTGCCTCGGGTGCGGGAGGTGTCGGCGCGGGTGAAGCGGTCGAAGACCGTCGGGACCAGGGCGGGTGGGATGCCGGGGCCGTCGTCACGGACGCGTACGACGCACCGGTCGTCCCCCGCCTCCACGACCACGACGACCCTCGTGCCGGCGGGCGTGTGCACCCGCGCGTTGGCCAGCAGGTTGGCCACCACCTGGTGCAGCCGGGCTGCGTCGCCGAGGACCAGCGGGGTGCCGTCCAGGCGGAGTTCGAGCTGCCAGTCGTGTCCGCTCCCGGCGGCCCGCGCGTCCCAGACCGCCTCCGCGACGAGCGCCGCCATGTCCACCTCGGCGGCGTGCAGGGGCCTGCCCTCGTCGAGCCGGGCCAGCAGCAGCAGATCCTCGACCAGGCCCGTCATGCGCGCGGACTCCGCGGAGACCCGGCGCCAGGCCAGTACCGGCTCGATGCGGTCGGTGCCCCGGTTCATGAGCTCGGCGTAGCCCGCGATCGAGGCGAGCGGTGTACGCAGTTCATGGCTGGCGTCGGCGAGGAAGCGGCGCATGCGTTCCTCGGTGCGCCGGCGTGCGGTGAGGGAGGACTCGACGTGGTCGATCATGCGGTTGAGGGCGGCACCGACCTGGCCTGCCTCGCTGGCGGGGTCGGTGTCCGGGGCCGGGACACGGGTGAGGGCGCTGACCTCGCCCCGGTCGAGGGGGGCACGGGAGACTTCGGCGGCGGTGGCGGCGACCCGGCCGAGGGGCCGCAGCTGGCGTCGTATGACCACGCCGCACAGGCCGCCCGCGACGGCGAGGCCGGCCGCCGCGACGACCGCCTCGACCACGACCATGCCGCTGATCATGTCCTGCACGTCGTCCATCGGGAGGCCCGTCAGGACGCGGATCCCGCCGCTGCGGGCGACGGTGACCCGGTAGGTGCCGAGGCCGGGCACGGTCGCGGTGTGCATCGCGCCGTCCGTTCCGACACCCGCGAGGGCCGTGCGCTGGGCTGCGGTCAGGGCGCGCGGTGGGGCGTCCTGGCGGACGACCTCGGCGCTGCTCACGTCCCCGTCGGCGTCGAGCCGGGCGGCGAGCATGCCGGTCGGATGGCCGCTCTCCATGAGGAAGCTCAGGTCGTCCGACAGCTCGGGGTGGAGGCGCGCGCCGCCCAGGCTGCGCTCGGCGGCGTTGCCGACCCTCTCGTCCAGGTTGCCCAGCAGATAGGCGCGTTGGACGAACACGGTGGTCAGCGCCATCGCGGCGCACACGGCGGCGAGGGTCAGGCCGATGAACACGAGCAGGCGCGTGCGCAGGGAGCGAAGGCGCCGGCGGGCGCTCATCTGCCGTCCTCCACGGGCCTGATGGTGTAGCCGAGGCCGCGCACGGTGTGGATCATCGGCGCCCGGCCCCTGTCGATCTTGCGGCGGAGGCCGGAGATGTAGACCTCCACCAGGTTGCCGCCGCCGTCGAAGGACGCGCTCCACACGCGGTCGAGGATCTGCGTCTTGCTCAGCACCTGCCGCGGGTGGTCCATCAGCAGGCTGAGTAGGTCGAACTCCTTGGCGGTGAGCGGGATCGGTTCGCCCGCGCGGTGCACCTCGCGGCTGTCCGCGGCGAGCACCAGGTCGCCGAGGACGTGCACGGACTCGTCGCCGCGGGCCCGTTGCGCGCCGGCTCGGCGCAGCAGCCCGCGCAGCCGCAGCACGACCTCCTCCAGGGAGAACGGCTTCGTGACGTAGTCGTCGGCGCCGGCGCCGAGTCCGTCGAGCCGGTGTTCCAGGGCGTCGCGGGCGGTGAGCATCAGGACGGGCAGCCGCGGGTCGTCGTACCGCAGGCGGCGCAGCACCTGGAGGCCGTCGAGGTCGGGCAGCATCCCGTCGAGCACGACGGCGTGCGGCGGGCAGCCGCGCGCGCTCCGCAGCGCGCTGTGTCCGTCGGGCGCCGGACAGGCCAGCCAGCCCGCCTCCTCGACGGCCGCGCGGAGGATGTCGAGGAGCGCGGGTTCGTCGTCGACGATGAGCACACGGACGCGTCCGGTGCGGAACCCAGCGGTGCCAGTCATGTCCCGATCCTGTCCCGGCAGGCTGGGGGAACCCTGTGTTCCGGCTGAGCCCCGGCGATGTCACGGGACGGGAACGACGAGGGCCGTATCCCCGGCGCTCGGGGATACGGCCCTCAACTGCCGTGCCGTACCGCTTACTTGCGGATCAGGCTGCGCAGCACGTACTGCATGATGCCGCCGTTGCGGTAGTAGTCGGCCTCACCGGGGGTGTCGATGCGGACGACCGCGTCGAACTCGACGCCCGTGTCGGTGGTGACCTTGACCGTGCTCGGGGTGGTGCCCTCGTTCAGCTCGGTCACGCCGGTGATGGAGAAGGTCTCCTCGCCGGTCAGGCCGAGCGAGTCGGCCGACTGGCCGGCCGGGAACTGCAGCGGCAGGACGCCCATGCCGATGAGGTTCGAGCGGTGGATGCGCTCGTACGACTCGGTGATGACGGCCTTGACGCCGAGGAGGGCCGTGCCCTTGGCCGCCCAGTCGCGGGACGAGCCGGAGCCGTACTCCTTGCCGCCCAGGATGACCAGCGGGACGCCGGCGGCCTGGTAGTTCTGCGAGGCGTCGTAGATGAACGACACCGGCGCGTCGGCCTGGGTGAAGTCGCGGGTGTAGCCGCCCTCGGTGCCCGGCGCGATCTGGTTGCGCAGGCGGATGTTGGCGAACGTGCCGCGGATCATGACCTCGTGGTTGCCTCGGCGCGAGCCGTAGGAGTTGAAGTCACGACGCTCCACACCGTGGTCGGTGAGGTACTTGCCGGCCGGGGTGTCGGCCTTGATGGCGCCGGCGGGCGAGATGTGGTCGGTGGTGACCGAGTCGCCGAGCTTGGCCAGGACGCGGGCGCCGGCGATGTCGGAGACCGGGGTGGTCTCCATCGTCATGCCCTCGAAGTAGGGGGGCTTGCGGACGTACGTCGACTCGGCGTCCCACTCGAAGGTGTTGCCGGTCGGGATCGGCAGGGCCTGCCACTGGGCGTCGCCCGCGAAGACGTCGGAGTAGGACTTGGAGAACATGTCCTCGCCGATGGCGTTCGCCACGACGTCGTTGACCTCGGCCTCGGAGGGCCAGATGTCCTTCAGGAAGACCGGGTTGCCGTCCTGGTCGGCGCCCAGGGCGTCACGGGTGATGTCCACCTTCATGGAGCCCGCGAGGGCGTACGCGACGACCAGCGGCGGGGAGGCCAGGTAGTTCATCTTGACGTCGGGGTTGATACGGCCCTCGAAGTTCCGGTTGCCGGAGAGGACCGAGGTGACCGCGAGGTCGTGGTCGTTGACGGCCTTGGAGACCTCCTCCGGCAGCGGGCCGGAGTTGCCGATGCAGGTGGTGCAGCCGTAGCCGACGAGGTTGAAGCCGACCTTGTCGAGGTACGGGGTCAGGCCCGCCTTGTCGAAGTAGTCGGTGACGACCTTGGAGCCCGGGGCGAGGGTGGTCTTGACCCACGGCTTGCGGGTCAGGCCCTTCTCGACCGCCTTCTTGGCCACCAGCGCGGCGGCGACCATGACGTACGGGTTCGAGGTGTTGGTGCAGGAGGTGATGGCCGCGACGGTGACCGCGCCGTGGTCGATCTCGTAGGTCGAGCCGTCGGGGGCGGTGACGGTGACCGGGTTGCTCGGGACGCCGTTGGTGGCGGCCGGGGCGTCGGAGGCCGGGAAGGACTCCTCGCCCGCCTCGTCGGCGGTGGCGACGTAGTTCAGGACGTCCGTCTTGAACTGCTCGGCGGCGTTCGCGAGGACGATGCGGTCCTGCGGGCGCTTCGGGCCGGCGATGGAGGGGACGACCGTGGAGAGGTCCAGCTCGAGCTTCTCGGAGAAGTCGGGCTCGGCCTTCGGGTCCAGCCAGAGGCCCTGCTCCTTGGCGTACGCCTCGACGAGCGCGACCTGCTGGGCGTCACGGCCGGTCAGGCGCAGGTAGTTCAGGGTCTCGTCGTCGATCGGGAAGATCGCGGCGGTGGAGCCGAACTCCGGCGACATGTTGCCGATGGTGGCGCGGTTGGCGAGGGAGGTGGCGGCCACGCCCTCGCCGTAGAACTCGACGAACTTGCCGACGACGCCGTGCTTGCGGAGCATCTCGGTGATGGTCAGCACGAGGTCGGTGGCGGTGGTGCCGGGCTGGAGCTCACCGGTCAGCTTGAAGCCGACGACGCGCGGGATGAGCATGGAGACCGGCTGGCCGAGCATGGCGGCCTCGGCCTCGATGCCGCCGACGCCCCAGCCGAGGACGCCGAGGCCGTTGACCATGGTGGTGTGCGAGTCGGTGCCGACGAGGGTGTCGGGGTAGGCCTGGCCGTTGCGGACCATGACCGTACGCGCGAGGTGCTCGATGTTCACCTGGTGGACGATGCCGGTGCCGGGCGGGACGACCTTGAAGTCGTCGAAGGCGGTCTGGCCCCAGCGCAGGAACTGGTAGCGCTCCTTGTTGCGGCCGTACTCCAGCTCGACGTTCTGGGCGAAGGCCTCGTGGGTGCCGAACTTGTCGGCGATGACGGAGTGGTCGATGACCAGCTCGGCCGGGGAGAGCGGGTTGACCTTGGCCGGGTCGCCGCCGAGCTCCTTGACGGCCTCACGCATGGTCGCGAGGTCCACGACACAGGGCACGCCGGTGAAGTCCTGCATGATCACGCGGGCCGGCGTGAACTGGATCTCCTGCGACGGCTGGGCCTGGGAGTCCCAGCCGCCGAGGGCGCGGATGTGGTCGGCGGTGATGTTCGCGCCGTCCTCGGTGCGGAGGAGGTTCTCCAGCAGCACCTTCAGGCTGTAAGGGAGGCGCGCGGCGCCCTCGACCTTGTCCAGCCGGAAGATCTCGTACGACTCGTCGCCCACGCGCAGCGTGCTGCGGGCGTCGAAGCTGTTCGCCGACACGACAGTCTCCTTCATTGATGTGCGCGTACCACCACGATCCTGCCGCCACGGCATCTTGGCCGATCCGCTAAGGTAAGGCTAAGTTAGGTAACCCTTACCGCGAGACCGGTGATGCCGCGCGGCTGCGGTGCACCTCGGCAGATATCTCGATGTCGAGATAACTCTAGTACATGGGGCCGGGCTGGTCATGCCCGGGGCTTCGACATGCCCTCATTCCTGGATTCCGCATACCCCCATTGCATGACCATGCGTTCTGATGCATACTCTTCCTATGAGCAAGGTCCTCACCTCCCTCCCGTCCGGCGAGCGCGTCGGCATCGCCTTCTCGGGCGGTCTCGACACCTCGGTCGCGGTCGCCTGGATGCGCGACAAGGGCGCCGTCCCGTGCACCTACACCGCCGACATCGGCCAGTACGACGAGCCCGACATCGCCTCGGTGCCCGGCCGCGCCAAGGCCTACGGCGCCGAGGTCGCGCGCCTGGTCGACTGCCGCGCCGCCCTCGTCGAGGAGGGCCTGGCCGCGCTGACCTGCGGCGCCTTCCACATCCGCTCCGGCGGGCGGGCGTACTTCAACACCACGCCGCTGGGCCGTGCCGTCACCGGCACGCTGCTGGTGCGCGCGATGCTCGAGGACAACGTCCAGATCTGGGGCGACGGCTCGACCTTCAAGGGCAACGACATCGAGCGGTTCTACCGCTACGGCCTGCTCGCCAACCCGAACCTGCGGATCTACAAGCCCTGGCTGGACGCGGACTTCGTGACCGAGCTGGGCGGCCGCAAGGAGATGTCGGAGTGGCTGCTCGCCCACGGGCTGCCCTACCGGGACTCCACGGAGAAGGCGTACTCCACGGACGCCAACATCTGGGGCGCCACCCACGAGGCCAAGACCCTGGAGCACCTGGACACCGGCGTCGAGACCGTCGAGCCGATCATGGGCGTGAAGTTCTGGGACCCCTCCATCGAGATCGCCCCCGAGGACGTCACGATCGGCTTCGAGCAGGGCCGGCCGGTCACGATCAACGGCAAGGACTTCGCCTCCCCCGTCGACCTGGTGATGGAGGCCAACGCCATCGGCGGCCGCCACGGCCTGGGCATGTCCGACCAGATCGAGAACCGGATCATCGAGGCCAAGAGCCGCGGCATCTACGAGGCGCCGGGCATGGCCCTGCTGCACGCCGCGTACGAGCGTCTGGTCAACGCGATCCACAACGAGGACACCCTCGCCCAGTACCACAACGAGGGCCGGCGGCTCGGCCGGCTGATGTACGAGGGCCGCTGGCTGGACCCGCAGGCGCTGATGATCCGCGAGTCGCTCCAGCGCTGGGTCGGCGCCGCGGTCACCGGCGAGGTGACGCTGCGGCTGCGGCGCGGCGAGGACTACTCGGTCCTCGACACGACCGGCCCGGCGTTCAGCTACCACCCGGACAAGCTGTCCATGGAGCGCACCGAGGACTCCGCGTTCGGCCCGGTGGACCGGATCGGCCAGCTCACCATGCGCAACCTCGACATCGCCGACTCCCGCGCCAAGCTGGAGCAGTACGTCGGTCTCGGCCTGATCGGCACCGGCAGCCCCACCGTCGGCGCCTCCCAGGCCGCCGCGACCGGGCTGATCGGCACCATGCCGGAGCTGCCCGAGGGCGGCGCCGAGGCCATCGCCTCGCGCGGCGAGGTCTCCGAGGAGGACGCGCTCCTGGACCGCGCCGCGATGGAGTCCGGCACGGACTGACCCACCGGACCAAGGACCTGCCGGAAGGGCCGGCACGACGCTCACGGCGTCGTGCCCGCCCTTCCGGCATTCCGACATGCCATCAGTTCGCCGAGTCGGGGTAACCGAGGGATACGCACTCGACTCCGGACTCCGGAAGGAGCATCCATGCCTCTGACATTTCGTAAGAGTTTTCGCATCCTGCCCGGCGTGCGCCTGAACATCAACCGGCGCTCCTGGTCCATCACCACGGGCGGCAGGAACGGCCCGCGACACACCCACAGCAGCACCGGACGTCGTACGACATCGATGGATTTGCCCGGACCTTTCGGGTGGCGTCGCACCCGTACCGCCAGGCGGCGTTGACGGCACGTCACCCGAATGGCCCCCCTGAGAATGTGCCATCTCATATCTGAGATAGCCTCAACCTCATGGCAGACGATTACCTCGTACGCATCGGCAAGCTCATCCGTGACGCCCGGCAACACCGTGGCTGGACACAGGCGCAGCTGGCCGAGGCGCTCGGCACCTCTCAGAGCGCCGTCAATCGCATCGAGCGCGGCAACCAGAACATCAGCCTTGAGATGATCGCCCGAATCGGTGAAGCCCTCGACAGTGAGATCGTGTCGCTGGGCTACGCCGGTCCGATGCATCTGAGGGTCGTCGGCGGACGTCGACTGTCCGGTTCGATCGACGTCAAGACCAGCAAGAACGCCTGCGTGGCACTGCTGTGCGCCTCACTGCTCAACAAGGGGCGCACAGTGCTGCGCCGGGTCGCCCGCATCGAAGAGGTGTACCGCCTGCTGGAGGTGCTCAACTCCATCGGCGTGCGCACCCGTTGGGTCAACGACGGCGTCGACCTGGAGCTCGTGCCGCCGGCCGAGCTGGACATGGGGGCGATCGACGCGGAGGCCGCCGTGCGCACCCGCTCGATCATCATGTTCCTCGGCCCGCTGCTGCACCGCATGACGCACTTCAAGCTGCCGTACGCCGGCGGCTGCGACCTCGGTACGCGCACCATCGAGCCGCACATGATCGCGCTGCGCCGCTTCGGCCTGGACGTCGCGGCGACCGAGGGCCAGTACCACGCCGTGGTGGACCGCGGCGTACGTCCCGACCGGCCGATCGTGCTGACCGAGCGCGGCGACACCGTGACCGAGAACGCGCTGCTGGCCGCCGCGCGGCACGACGGCGTCACCGTCATCCGCAACGCCTCCTCCAACTACATGGTCCAGGACCTCTGCTTCTTCCTGGAGGCGCTCGGCGTGCGGGTCGAGGGCATCGGCACGACGACGCTCACGGTCCACGGCGTCCCGAACATCGACGTCGACGTCGACTACTCCCCCTCCGAGGACCCGGTCGAGGCGATGAGCCTGCTGGCCGCCGCCGTGGTGACGGAGTCGGAACTGACGGTGCGTCGCGTGCCGATCGAGTTCCTGGAGATCGAGCTGGCGGTGCTGGAGGAGATGGGCCTCGACCACGACCGCACGCCCGAGTACTTCGCCGACAACGGCCGTACCCGGCTGGTGGACCTCACCGTCCGGCCCTCCAAGCTGGAGGCGCCGATCGACAAGATCCACCCGATGCCGTTCCCGGGCCTGAACATCGACAACGTCCCGTTCTTCGCGGCGATCGCCGCCGTCGCCTCGGGCAAGACCCTGATCCACGACTGGGTCTACGACAACCGCGCGATCTACCTCACCGACCTCAACCGCCTCGGCGGCCGCCTCCAGTTGCTGGACCCCCACCGCGTCCTGGTCGAGGGCCCCACCCGCTGGCGCGCCGCGGAGATGATGTGCCCGCCGGCCCTGCGCCCCGCCGTGGTCGTCCTGCTGGCGATGATGGCGGCGGAGGGCACGTCCGTCCTGCGCAACGTGTACGTCATCAACCGGGGTTACGAGGACCTCGCCGAGCGCCTGAACTCCATCGGGGCGCAGATCGAGATCTTCCGGGACATCTGATGCGCGGATGCCGCCGCATGCTGTCCGACGTGCCGCTTGGCGGGGCGGACAGGGTGCGGCGGCACCTCTGGGACTTCCCTGGGACTTCGGGCATGCACCGCTGACGGGGCTTCGATTCGCAAAAGGACACGTAGCAGAGGATCCTCAGAGCCCTCGGAGGGCCCAATCCGGGGCGACCGCGAGAATGGATTCAAGGTCGGCAGGAGACAGCGACGGCCCCCGATCAGGATTTCCTCGCCGACAAGGCCACCTCGTACCCAGTCGTCCTCGACCCTCCCAGGGGGTGTGCGAGGCACTCGGCCATATGGGTTAGAGTTCTCTCAGAGCTGGTCGCCGGAACTTCGGTTGGCTGGTGTTGCGTTGGTGGTCCAAGGAAAGACGTCCCACTTCCTGTGGGGAGATGCAGGTGCAAGGCCTGCCCGGCGCTCGATCACGGGCCCCGTCGAAAGACGGGGCCCGTTGTGTTGCCCGCACACGGGTCGGCGTGGATCAGTCGTCGGGGATGCCCGGGCCGCTGAGGGCCGGGACCGTCTGCTCGGGGCGGGTCAGGGAGCGGGCCGCGAGGCGGAACTGCTCGAGTCGGTCGACGATGGTCTGCCCCACGGGAGTGTGGCCCCAGACGCTGATGCCCTGGTGGGTGCCGGGTTCCCAGGTGGACTCGTCGACGACGACGGGGTTCCAGCCGACCTCCCACTCGAATCCGGACGGGGTGCGGGCGTAGTAGGAGAGCTCCCTGTCGTTGGTGTGCTGTCCCACGGACAGGGCCATCTCGAAGCCGAGTTCGTGGACGCGCCGGTAGCTGCGGGCGACGTCGTCGAGCGTGGCGGCCTGGACGTTGAGGTGCTGGACGCGGGTGCGGATCGGGTCGATCGGCAGGCCACGGACGGCGGCTATGGCGATGGAGTGGTGGCGTTCGTTGACGCGCAGGAAGCGGATCTTGAGCTTGACTCCGCTGATCGTCTCGTCGATGTAGTCGGTGAGGCGGGCGTCGAAGACCGTGTCGAAGTAGCCGCGCATCAGGGCCGGTCTGGTGGAGGTGAGGGCGATGTGGCCCATGCCCGAGTCGCCCGTCACCCAGCCGGAGGCCAGCATGTTCAGGGGCCGCGGCGAGATCAGCGGGGTCGTGTAGATCTCCTGGGTGATGCCCTTGGGGCCGGGGAAGCGCAGCAGGCGTTCGACCCCGCGCGTCTCCGCCTCCTCCGCGCTGCCCTCGGCACACGGCACGCCGTGGGCCCGCACGCGGGCCTCGATCTGCTCGAAGGTGGTGTGGTCGTCGACGTGCCAGCCCGTGGCGACGACGTCCTCGGCCGGCCCGCGCCGCAGCAGGAACCGGCACTCCTGGTCGTCGAGGCGGAAGCGCATCAGGCCGGTGTCGAGGTCGTCGTGGTGCATGCCGACGGCGTCGGTCCCGAAGCGGCGCCAGTCGGCGAACCGGTCGGTCTCGATGACGACGTAACCCAGGTGCACCGCGCCGAAGACGGACGGGGAGACGTACGGGGTCATCGGCGGCCCGCCAGGAAGTCGGCGCAGAGCCGGTTGAACAGCTCGGCGCGTTCGAACTGCACCCAGTGCCCGGTGTTGGCGACCTCGTACAGGTCGCAGTCGGGCATGCGGTCGGCCAGCATCCGGCCGCCGGACGGGCGGTTGACCTTGTCGGCCGCGCCCCACAGGACCAGCGTCGGCACCGGCAGACGGGCGAGCCGGTGGTCGCGGGTGAAGTCCATCCGCCACAACGTGCGCAGCGCCTTCGGGCCGGACGGGCGGCGCAGCGGCGGGGCCGCGATCACCTCCGGGTCGACGCTGTCGCGGTAGCGCGCGTCGATGACGCTGTCGGGGACGTCGGCGGCGTTGAAGACGAGGTAGGTGCGGATGAACTTCTCCAGCTTCAGCCGCGAAGGACCGTCCCCGGAGTAGTAGTCGAGCAGGCTGTTGAGGCCCGGCGTCGGCAGGGCGCGGGTGGTGCCGACACCGCCCGGGCCCATCAGGACCATCCGGTCGACCCGGTCGGGGGTGTCCAGGGCGAGGCGCAGGGCGCAGGCACCGCCGTAGGAGTTGCCGACCAGGTGGGCCTTGTCCAGGCCGAGTTCGTCGAGCAGGCCGCGGATGCCGGTGGCGAGGTGGCCGAAGGGGTCGGCGCCGTCGACACCCTTGCTGCTGCGGCCGTAGCCGGGCAGGTCGGGGACGATGACCCGGTACTCCTTGGCCAGGTCGGCGATGTTGCGGGCGTAGTTGGCGACGCCGGACGCGCCGGGGCCGCCGCCGTGCAGCAGCAGGACGGGCGGGCCGTCGCCGGTCTCCGCGACGAAGATCTTCCGGCCGAGGACGTCGACCAGCGACTCGCGCATCGGCGGCGGTGGGGTGTGCGTGCTCATGGCGTTCCTTGAGTCGCGTGCGAAACGGTGGCGGTCGGGGCCGGCGCGGCGTTCGCGCGAGGGGCCGGCGCGGCGTTCGCGCGAGGGGCCGGGGCGAATCCGGCCGGGGGCGGCGGCAGCGGCGCGCCGTCGGGGGCGGCCGCGTAGACGTAGGCGTCGGGGCGCAGGGCGAGGGTGGCGGCGCGGTGCCGGGTCATCCAGACCCGCAGCACGTCGTCGCTGTCGACGACCGCGCCCTCGGCGGGACTTGAGCCGGCCGGCAGGACGGTCAGGGAGGGCACGCCGCAGCGTTCCCACGCGGGCTGCGGGGTGGGCGGTGCGGTGTGCAGGAGGAGCCAGCGGCCGCCGAGCACGTCGTCGAGGCGGACCCGGGTGCCGTCGGGGGCGGTGACCCGGGGCTGGGGGATCTGGTGGCCGGGGGCCGTGGTGCGGGAGGCCGCCGTACGGGGCCTGGCGCGGGGGCGGGCCAGGAAGCCGTCGGAGTAGCGGGCGACGGGGATCCACTGGGAGTCCTGGAGCCGGCCGCCGAGGGACGGGACGTGGTTCAGCAGCGGCAGTACCGAGTCCCGGACCCGGGTGACCGCGAGGCGCCGCTCGGTGATGATCCGGCCGACGAAGACCGCCCGTCGGGTGACCTCCTTGACGTGCGGCTTGCGTTCGGTCTCGTAGCTGTCGAGCAGCGACTCGGGCAGCTCTCCGCGCAGTACCGCGTCGAGTTTCCAGCACAGGTTCGCCACGTCACGCACGCCGGCGGCCATGCCCTGACCGATCCACGGCGGCATCGCGTGGGCGGCGTCACCGGCGAGGAAGACCCGGCCCACCCGGAAACGGGCGGCGAAGCGGACGTGGTGGCTGTAGACGGTGGCGCGCAGGATCTCGATCTGGTCCGCGCCGATGCCGTACCGGGACACCAGCGCGTGGATCGCCTCGTCGGTCGTCAGACGCCGCTCGTCGTCGCCGGGCAGGATCGGGAACTCCCAGCGGTGGTGCCCGAGCGGGGTGGGGCAGTCGACCGCGGGGCGTGCCGGGTCGCAGCGGAAGCGCAGCCGGTCGTGGTCGGGCCAGGGCTCGATCATCCTGGTGTCGATGACGACCCAGCGGTCCTCGTACGTCCGGCCCTCGTAACCCACGTTGAGCTGTGCGCGGGTGAGGCTGGAGCCGCCGTCGGCCGCGATGACGTACCGGGCGCGCAGGCGTCGTACGGAGTCGTCGGCGGTGCCCACGACGGTCAGTTCCACCGCGTCGGCGTCCTGTCGCAGCCGCAGGCACTCGTGCCCCAGCCGCACCTCCACACCGGGGTAGCGGTCGACTCCGTCGCGCAGGACCTGCTCCAGCGCGGGCTGGTAGAGGAACATCTGCGGCGGATGGCCGTGGCCGCGCGGGGTGGGGTGCGCGCTGAGGAAGGCGCGGCCGCGTGCGTCGACGAAGTCGAGCGGCCGGTCGGCGAGCATGTCCTGCTTCAGCCGGTCGGCCAGGCCGGTGCGCTGCCAGATCCGCAGGACCTCCTCGTCGGTGGAGATCGCCCGGGCCCGGGAGTAGATCTCGGCGTCGCGCTCCAGCACGACGACCCGCAGGCCCGCCGCGCCGAGCAGGTTCGCGGCGGTCACTCCCGTGGGGCCGTACCCGATCACCACCACGTCGTACACGGCGTCGCCGTCCTCGTCGTCGGCCCCGGCTCCGGTCCCGGCGCTGATCTCGCTCATCAGGCCACCTCACTGTCGTCCCTGGCGTGGTTCTTCGCTGCTTCTCGTGGCTCTGCGCGGCTCGTCGCAGCACGTCACGGCTCATTGCTGTAGCGTTCACTCCAATTGGAATGGACGCTACGGTAAGCTCGACGCCAGGGCCGGTCAAGTGCCGGTACGACGGGAAGGGCAGCCCTCATGACCAGGCCACGGACGGCGCGCAGAAAGCGCGCATCACCCGCATGACCCTGACCTGCGTACACCCGGCCGTTGCGGCCGTCGGGCCGGCCGTCGGCCTCGCCGCGTTCGGCAAGGCCCTGGAAGCGGGCCCGGAATCCGCGCAAGCCGTCGTACGCCCGCTCCCCCGAGACCGCCGAGAGGCCGCGCCATGACCACCGCACCCCGCCGGATCGACGTCCACCAGCACCTCGTTCCGCCCCTGTACCGCGAGGCCCTCGCCAGGTCCGGCATCGTCGAGGCGGGCGGGCGCGCGCTGCCCGACTGGAGTCCCGGGGCGGCGCTGGAGCAGATGGACCTGCTGGGCACCGAGACGGCGATCCTGTCGGTCTCCACCCCCGGTACCGGTTTCCTCACCGATCCGGCCGAGGCAGCCGATCTGGCCCGGCGGCTCAACGAACACTCCGCCGCCCTGACCGCGCGACACCCGTCCCGCTTCGGCTGGTTCGCCACCCTGCCCATGCCCGACGTCACCGCGTCGGCGCGGGAGGCCGAACGGGCGCTGACCGAGCTGGGCGCCGACGGTGTCACCCTGCTTGCCAACAACCAGGGCCCGTATCTGGGCGCCGAGGGGCAGGACGCGCTGTGGCGGGTCCTCGACGACCACGGCGCCGTCGTGTTCGTCCACCCGGCCGACCTCCCCGCGCCCGCCGTCGAGGGCATCCCGCCGTTCGCCGCGGACTTCCTCCTCGACACCACCCGCGCCGCCTACCTGCTGGTCCGCAACGGCGTCCCGCGCCGCCACCCGAACATCCGGTTCGTCCTCAGTCACGGCGGCGGGTTCCTGCCGTACGCCTCCCACCGCATGGCCGTCGCCATCGCCGCCGACATCGGACGCGGCCCGCGGGACGTCCTGGAGGACTTCCGGCGCTTCTACTTCGACACCGCGCTGTCCTCCAGCCCGGCCGCCCTGCCCACGCTGCTCGCCTTCGCCCGGCCGGGGCACGTGCTGTTCGGCAGCGACTGGCCGTTCGCGCCGGCCGCGGCGGGCCAGTACTTCGCCAACGGACTGGACGACGGCGTCGGCCCCGGCACCCTCGCGGCCGTCAACCGCGGCAACGCCGAGGCACTCTTCCCCCGCCTGGCCCAGGGCACCCCGGCACCGGCCGTGTCCCGGCCGCTGCCGGTACGGCTGCGTCAGTCCGCGCAGCGGGCGGGTGCCCGGTTGTTCTTCAGACTCGTCCAGCCCGGCGACTAGTGACACCGCCGCGGTCCGCCGCGGTCGGTCCCGCCCTATTCGAAGGCCATCACGGGGATCTCCGCGTCCTCGCTCAGTTCGGCCCAGACCGTCTTGCCGCGCCGGGCGTGGCGGGTGCCCCACTGCCCGGCGAGCTGGGCGACCAGCAGCAGCCCGCGTCCGCCCTCGTCGAAGACGCGCGCCCGGCGCAGATGCGGGGTCGTGCTGCTGGCGTCGGAGACCTCGCACAGGAGGGAGCGGTCATGGATCAGGCGCAGCCGGATCGGGGAACTGCCGTAGCGGATGGCGTTGGTGACCAGCTCGCTCACCACCAGCTCGGCGACGAAGGCGAGTTCCCCGAGCCCCCAGTCGGTCAGCTTCCGGGACACGTCCGAACGGGCCTTCGCCACGACCGACGGGTCGGCCTCCAACTCCCAGGTGGCGACCCGGTCGGCGCCGAGCGCGCGGGTGCGGGCGAGCAGCAGGGCGATGTCGTCGTCCGGCCGGGTGGGCAGCAGGGCCTCCAGCACGGCGTCGCAGGCCGCCTCGAGGGAGGGGGCCGGCCGGGCGAGGACCTGCCGCAGCGTCGCGAGACCGGCGTCGATGTCTGGGGCTCGGTCGGGAGTGCGGCCTGGGGCGCGGTCGGGGGTGCAGTCTGCGGTGCGGTCGGGGGTGCGGTGTGCGGTGCGGTCGGGGGTGCGGTGTGCGGTGCGGTCGGGGGTGCGGTCCGGGGTTCGCGTGCCGGGCTCGGTGGAGGGGGCCGGTGCTCCGGTGGCGTCCCCGGAGGCCGTCCTGGGGCCGCGCGCCTGGACCAGGCCGTCGGTGCACAGCGCGATCAGGCTGCCCTCGGGCAGGTCGACCTCCAACGTCTCGAACGGCAGGCCCCCTCGCCCGAGCGGCGGGCCGGGAGGCAGCTCCAAGACGTCCGCGGTGCCGTCACGGACCAGCACGGCCGGCGGCACATGCCCCGCGCGGGCCAGGGTGCAGCAGCGCGCGACGGGGTCGTAGACGGCGTAGAGGCAGGTGGCGCCGTTGTCCCGGCCGACGTCGGCATCGGGGTCGGCGTCCGGGTCCGTGCACGCCTCGGTGGCCAGTCGCAGCACGACGTCGTCGAGGTGGGTGAGGAGTTCGTCGGGGGGCAGATCGATGTCGGCCAGGGTGCGTACGGCGGTCCGCAGCCGTCCCATGGTGGCCGCGGCGCGGATGCCGTGCCCGACCACGTCGCCCACCACGAGGGCCACCCTCGCACCGGACAGCGGGATGACGTCGTACCAGTCGCCACCCACCCCCGCCTCGGAGCCGGCCGGCCGGTACCGGTAGGCGACGTCGACGGCCGACTGCTGCGGCGCCTCCCGGGGCAGCAGGCTGCGCTGCAGGGTGACCGCGGTGGCGCGCGCGTGGGTGTAGTGGCGGGCGTTGTCGACGGCGACGGCGGCCCGCACGACGATCTCCTGGGCGAGGAGCAGATCCTCGTCGTCGTAGGGCGTGGCGGTGCCGTAGCGGTGGAACTGGGCGACGCCCAGCGTGGTGCCCCGGGCGCGCAACGGCACGACCAGGGTGGAGAGCCCTCGCGGTCCGCCGGAGTACCTGTCGGGCTGCGGGCGACTGGGCCGCCCGCTGCTCAGGGCGTCCGCGCACGGCGATCCCTCCGGGCAGGCGTACAGCTCCCGCAGCTCGACCCGCGGCTCCGGCCCGGCCTCGTCCGCGTCCGGTCCCTGGGCCATCCGGCGCAGCATCGTCGGGCCCTCGTCCGCGGCGTCCTGTCCGCGCAGCGCGGTGTCGAGCAGGTCGACGGTGACCAGGTCGGCGAACTGCTCGGTGGCGAAGTCCGCCAGCTCCTGGGTGGTACGGGCGATGTCCAGCGTGGTGCCGATGCACATGCTGGCCTCGTTCACCATCGCCGACCGCCACCGCAGTCGCTTGTCCCGCTCCGCCTGGAAGGTGAGGACGCCCTGCTCGGACACCCGGTCCACGTACTTCGTCGAGATGACGTTGAGCTGCCGGGCCGCGGCGCTGACCTGCTCGGCGTCCTGGCTGAGCCGGGGCAGTTCCTCGACCAGCCGGTCGATGACGACCTCCTCCGCCAGCCGGAAGGCGCGCAGCATGGTGCTGAGGGGTGTGCCGTGCCGGGCGAGCACCCGGGCGCGTTCCACGTCGGCGGGCGGCAGTTCGATCAGATCCGGCTCCACGGCCTGCTCCAGCCCGGACAGGGCGGCGACGACGTGCTCGACGACGTTCTCGGCGGCCGTCCGGGCCACGTCCGGGTCCTCCCACAGCTCGGGCAGCTCCCACCGCAGGCGTTGCTCCACCTCGGCGGAGAGCTCGTCGGTCCGCGCGCCGAGCTCGTGCGCCGCGCGCGAGAGAAGACCGGCGGCCGTGGGCTCCACACAGTCGACGGTACGCCGCTCTCGCGGATGCCTCAGTGCGTACGGCTCCGGCTGCCCTGGCCGTCTTGGCCCGCTGCGCGCTCCCGGCCCGTTCGGCCTCCCCGGCGCGTTCGCCCTTCCCGGCGCGTTCGCCCTTCCCGGCGCGTTCGGCCTTCCCGGCCCGTTCCGTCTCTGTGGTCCGCTCAGCCCGGTCGGCTCGCGCCGCCTTCCCGGCCCACTCCGCCCACTCCGCCCGCTCGGCTCGCGCCGCCTCGCCCGCCCGCTCAGCCGTCCCGACCCGCCTGGCCGTCCCGGTCCACTCGGCCGTCCCCGCCCACTCGGCCTTCCCCGGGGCAGGCGTGCGGGTGGCGGGCTCCGTCAGGGCGTTCCGCGCAGGACCCGCGACAGGCCCAGCGCGGCGGTCCGTACCGCGGGCGCCAGCTGGGCGGGGCTGAAGCGGGAGCGTGGGACCGCGACCGAGAGCGCGGCGACCGCGGTGCCGCCCTCGAAGACCGGTGCCGCGATGCAGCTGACGCCGGCTGCCGCCTCCTGCTCCTCGTAGGCGAGGCCAGAGACCCGGGTCTTCTCCAGGGCCATGCGCAGCCGGTCCGGGTCGGTGATCGAGTGGGGCGTCAGGCTCGGCAGCGGACCGGCGAGCACCTCCTCGGTCAGCTCGGCGCCGGAGAACGCCAGAAGGGCCTTGCCCACGCCGGTGCAGGTCAGCGGCAGGCTGCCGCCGATACGCGAGGGCAGCTGGAGCGCCTCGTGGCCGTGGATGCGCTCCAGGTAGACCACCTCCATGCCGTCGCGGATCCCCAGGTGAACGGTCTCGCGGGTGGCCTCGAACAGGTCCTGCAGGAATGGCAGGGCCGCCTCGCGCAGATCGAGCCGGTGCGGGACGAGCGAGCCGAGCTCGAACAGTTTCGCCCCGAGCCGGTACCGGGCACCCGAGCGCTCCAGCCAGCCCAGCCGGACCAGGTCCGCCGCCAGCCGGTGCACCGTGGGCTTGGGCAGACCGGTGCGCACCGAGAGTTCCGACAGACGGTACGGACCACCGCTCGGACGGAAGGAGTCGAGGATGACCGCAGCTTTGTCCAGCATGCTGCCGCCCGTGTTGTTCCGTGTCACGGAACAAAGTTTGGCTTCCTCGGGGAGGGCCTGTCTATATCGAGGGCAGCCGCGACCGCGGGCGAGCCGTCATCGATGGCTCACCCGGTCGTGCACGGCCCGGCAGTCGACGAGGGCTCGCCGGCCGTCGAGGCCGGCCCCGTCGCCCACCGCCCCTTCCCCCTCCCTGGAGGCCCCCATGCCGATACCACCTGCCGACGGCCACCTCCCGCCGGGCGTCACCCCGCCCGCCGTCGTCAAGGCCGCCGATCTGCTCGCGGAGGCCGCCCGCACCGGGGCCCCGTGCCCTCCGGTACGTGGGCTGTTCGAGGGCGGTGGCGACCTGGAGGCGGCGTACGCCGTGCAGCAGCTGGGCGTCCGGCGCGCACTGGACGCCGGCCGCCGTGTCGTGGGCCGCAAGATCGGCCTGACCTCCGTGGCCGTACAGCGCCAACTCGGCGTGGATCAGCCGGACTTCGGGGCGCTGTTCGCGGACATGGCCGTGCCGGACGGGGGTGAGGTGGCGGTCGGGCGGCTGCTCCAGCCCAAGGTGGAGGCCGAGGTGGCGCTCGTGCTCGGACGGGATCTGCCGCACCGCGCGTGCACGGTCGTCGACGTGCTGCGGGCCGCCGACTTCGCACTGCCCGCACTGGAGATCGTCGACAGCCGGGTGCGGGGCTGGGACATCTCCCTGCTCGACACGGTCGCGGACAACGCCTCCTGCG
Source organism: Streptomyces sp. Y7 (assembly GCF_043195415.1). Taxonomy (NCBI): domain Bacteria; kingdom Bacillati; phylum Actinomycetota; class Actinomycetes; order Kitasatosporales; family Streptomycetaceae; genus Streptomyces; species Streptomyces sp. Y7. The sequence goes on along the minus strand of NZ_JBIDDQ010000005.1, from coordinate 174,942 downwards.
GCCTGTACGTCCTGGGCGCGACCCCCGTACCGCTGACCGCCCTCGACCTGCGGACGGTGTCGATGGCCATGACGCGGGGCGGCGAGACCGTCTCCGAGGGCACGGGCGCGGACTGTCTCGGCGGCCCCCTCAACGCGGCGGTGTGGCTGGCCTCCACGCTCGCCGAACGGGGCGATCCGCTGCGCGCGGGCGACCTGGTGCTGACCGGCGCGCTCGGCCCGATGGCGCCCGCAGCACCGGGGGATGTGTTCGAGGCACATGTCTCGGGGCTGGGCTCTGTGCGGGTCGGCTTCGCCAAGGAAGGAGCCACGCTGTGAGCACCAAGGTCGCCGTCATGGGTTCCGGCAACATAGGAACCGACCTCATGATCAAGATCCTGCGGCTGTCGGAGTCGCTGGACCTCGTGGCCATGGCCGGGATCGACCCGGCCTCCGACGGCCTCGCCCGCGCCCGCCGGCTGAAGGTCGCCACGACCCACGACGGCGTCGAAGGGCTCGTCGCACTGGCCGAGTTCGCCGACGTGGAGATCGTCTTCGACGCGACCTCGGCCCGCGCCCACCGCCGTCACGACGCGGTGCTGCGCCCGCTCGGCCGCACCCTGGTCGACCTCACCCCGGCCGCCCTCGGCCCGTACGTCGTCCCGCCGGTCAACGGCGACGCCCATCTCGACGCCCCGAACGTCAACATGGTCACCTGCGGCGGCCAGGCCACCATCCCGGTCGTCGCCGCGGTGAACGCCGTGACCCCGGTCCACTACGCCGAGATCGTGGCGTCCCTCGCCTCCCGTTCCGCAGGCCCCGGCACCCGCGCCAACATCGACGAGTTCACCGAGACGACGTCCGCCGCCGTCGAACGGGTCGGCGGCGCCACCCGCGGCAAGGCGGTCATCGTCCTCAACCCGGCCGACCCTCCGCTGATCATGCGGGACACCGTGCACTGCCTGGTCTCCGACTGCGCCACCGAGGCGGTCACCGCTTCGGTCGAGGAGATGGTCGGACGGGTGCGGGAGTACGTCCCCGGCTACCGGCTCAAGCAGCGGGTGCAGTTCGAGCGGGTGCGGTCCGACGACCCCCTTCGCGCGCTCGCGCCGGGCGCGGGCGAGGCCCTGAAGGTCACCGTCCTGCTGGAGGTCGAGGGCGCGGGGCACTACCTGCCGGCGTACGCCGGGAACCTCGACATCATGACGTCGGCCGCGCTGCGCACCGCGGAACGCATGGCCGCCCTCCCCCACTCCCGGCTCCGGTCGAGCGGGGGAACCCCCAGCGCCCCGGAGGTGGCGGCCCCATGACCCGTCTGTACGTGCAGGACGTGACCCTGCGGGACGGCATGCACGCCGTCCGGCACCGCTACACCCTTGCCCAGGCCCGCGCCATCGCCGCCGCGCTCGACGCCGCCGGCGTGGCCGCGATCGAGGTCGCCCACGGCGACGGCCTGTCCGGCTCCAGCATCAACTACGGCGTCGGCGCCCACACCGACTGGGAGTGGATCGAGTCCGTCGTCGACGCCACACGGCAGGCCGTGCCCACGACCTTGCTGCTGCCGGGCATCGGCACCCTGCACGACCTGCGGCAGGCACACAGCCTGGGCATCCGCTCGGTACGCGTGGCCACGCACTGCACCGAGGCCGACATAGCCGCCCAGCACATAGCCGCAGCGCGGGAGTTGGGTATGGACGTCGCCGGGTTCCTGATGATGTCCCACATGGCCGAACCCGCGGAGCTGGGCCGTCAGGCCCAACTGATGGAGTCGTACGGTGCCCACTGCGTCTACGTCACCGACTCCGGCGGCCGTCTCACCATGGACGGCGTCCGCGACCGCTTCCGCGCCTACCGCGATGCCCTCGACCCGGACACCGAACTCGGCATCCACGCCCACCACAACCTCGGCCTAGGAGTGGCCAACACCGTCGTCGCCGTCGAGAGCGGCGCGGTACGGGTGGACGCCTCACTGGCCGGGCAGGGCGCGGGCGCGGGCAACTGCCCCCTGGAAGCGTTCATAGCCGTCGCCGACCTCATGGGGTGGGACCACATGTGTGATCTGTTCCCCCTCATGGACGCGGCCGACGATCTCGTACGGCCCTTGCAGGACCGTGAGGTCAGAGTGGACCGCGAGACCCTCACCCTCGGCTACGCGGGGGTCTACTCCAGCTTCCTGCGCCACGCCGAGGCGGCCGCCGCCCGCCACGGCCTCGACACCCGCGCCCTCCTCGTCGAGGCGGGGCGCAGGCGGATGGTCGGCGGGCAGGAGGACATGCTCACGGACATCGCGCTGGACCTGGCCACCCGTGCCCGGGCCGGGTCCTGAACCGCACGCACCACGCGCCGCGCCCTTCCGGTCGGGAAGGGCGCGGCGCGTGGTGTCCGCCATGTGCGCGACGCGCGGGTGAATGGCCCGTACGGCGGGGAGCAGCGCGGCCGGTGACGACGCGGTGGGCCGCCGTCACGCCTTCGACAGGGCGACGTTCTTCTTCAGCAGCGCGTGGAAGTGGGGCAGCGGCAGACCGCCCAGGCCCTCGGTGGGGCGCAGTTCCACGATGGTGGCCTCGACATCGGCCTTGCCGTGCTTGAGGGTGGACGCGGCGGGCTTGCTCTTGTTCTCCCAGCGGTGCTTCTTGCCGTCGCACTCGGCGACCGTGCCGCCGATGGCGTACCGGCCGCTGGAGGACCGCTGGCCGATGGAGGCGCTCACGAACGTCGGTCCCTTGCTGTCGACGCAGCGGTAGGTGCCGGAGACGGTGACGTTGCCGTCCGCGGCCAGCCGGGCCGGGCCGTCGACGGTCACGGACTCGGTCACGGTCTCCTCGGCCTCGGTGGTCCTGTCGGAGTCGGCGGGCGCCGAGGGTGCGGCGACCAGCAGGAAGAGCGCGGCGCCGACGGCGGTGGCGAGAGCGGGACGCAGGGGCATGGGATGACCTCCCGGTGGGCGGAGTGGGGCCTTCCACTCGTACCCGGCGGGTGCGCCCGGGGGCGTGATCGTCACTCCTTCGGTGGCGAGTCCGCCCCGACCTTCGTGGATCGGTCAGAGAGTTGTCCGCGTGTTGTCACGGTTCACAGCGGGCCGTTCCGATGAGTTCGCGGCAGGAGCATGGTCTACCCATATGGACGACCCACACGGCTCGTCCGCCCTATGTGGAGGTGCGCCATGTGTTCACACCAGCCTTCGTGCCCTTCCTCCTCCGACGACCACAGCACTCATGTGGTGGCCGCACACCCCGAGCAGGGGTGGAGCCTGCTGTGCGATGGCGCCATCGTGTTCGACGACAGCGGCGAGCTGTTGCCGGACGGCCGTGTGATCGCCCCGCACCGGGTGCCGGCCGAGCGCCTCGCGATGGCTGCGTGAGCCGAACGCACAACGGTACGGCCGATCCTGACGGCGGTACGGCCGAGTCCCGCGACCACTCGGCCGGGCTCCGGGACAGCACGGCCGACCCTGACGGCGACGCCGCGAAGTCCTAGGGCAGTACGGCGAAGCCGTCGAGTTCCACCATCGCCTGTTCGTCCCACAGGCGCACTACCCCGACGACCGCCATCGCCGGAAAGTTCCGGCCCGCCAACCGGCGCCACACACGCCCGAGTTCGGCGGCATGGGTGCGATAGGCCGCCACGTCCGTGGCGTAGACGGTGACCCGGGCGAGGTCGGCCGGTGTCCCGCCGGCCGCCGCCAGTGCGGTCAGCAGATTGCCGAGCGCCCGCTCGAACTGTTCCGGCAGTGTCTCCCCGACCACCTTGCCGTCGGAGTCGAGCGCGGTCTGCCCGGCCAGGAAGACGACGCGGGAGCCGGTGGCGACGACCGCGTGGGAGAAGCCGGTGGGCGGGGAGAGCTCGGGCGGGTCGATGCGCTCGGTACTCACTGGCCGGCCTCCATGGTCGCGTACAACTCCTTGGCGATGATGCCGCGTTGCACCTCACTGGCGCCCTCGTAGATACGCGGTGCGCGCACCTCGCGGTAGAGGTGTTCGAGCAGATGGCCGTGGCGCAGGGCGCGGGCCCCGTGCAACTGGACCGCCGAGTCGACGACATACTGCGCGGTCTCCGTCGCGAGCAGCTTCGCCATCGCCGCGCGCCCCGGCACGTCGGGGGCCTTCTCGTCGTACGCCGTGGCCGCCGCGTACACCATGAGGCGGGCCGCCTCGGTGCGCAGGGCCATCTCGGCGACCTGGTGGGCGACGGTCTGCAGGTCCCTCAACTTGCCCCCGAACGCGTCCCGTCCGGCCGTGTGGGCGAGGGTCGCGTCCAGCGCGGCCTGCGCCATGCCGACGGCGAAGGCGCCGACGCTGGGCCGGAAGAGGTTGAGGGTCCCCATCGCGACCCGGAAGCCCCGGTCGGGCTCGCCGAGCACGTCCTCGGCGGTGACGGGGACGGCGTCGAGGACGAGGCTGCCGATGGGGTGCGGGGAGAGCATGTCGAGGCCGCTGCCGGTGAGGCCGGGGCGGTCTGCGGGGACCAGGAAGGCGGTGACGCCGCGGGCGCCGGCGCCGGGGGTGGTGCGGGCGAAGACGGTGTAGAAGTCGGCCTCGGGGGCGTTGGAGATCCAGCACTTCTCACCGGTCAGCCGCCAGCGGGCGGAGCCGTCGGACTCGGCGACCGGCGCCTGCCCGGGCCCGGCCGCGGACAGCCCGGCCGCAGCCGACCCTCCGCCACCCGGCTCCACGGCAGACGGTCCTGCGGCGGCCGACCCTCCGTCAGGCGGCTGTACGGCAGACGGTCCTGCGGCAGCGGGCCCTCCGTCAGCCGGCCCTACGGCAGACGGTCCTGCCGCATCCCGCCCCGCGACACCCCGCCCCGCGGCATCCGGCTCCACGGCATCCCGTCCCGCGGCATCCCGCTCCGCGCGCAGTTCCAGTGCCGCCGCGTCCGAGCCCGCTCCCGGCTCGCTGAGCGCGAAGGCCGCGACCGCGCTTCCCTCGGCCACCGGGGGCAGCCAGCGCTCCCGCTGGGCCCGCGTGCCGTGGGCGTGGACGGGATGCGCGCCCAGTCCCTGGAGGGCGAGCGCGGTCTCGGCCTCCGTGCAGGCGTAGGCGAGGGACTCGCGCATGAGGCACAGGTCGAACGCGCCGGAGGTGAAGAGCCGCTCCAGCAGTCCCAGCCGCCCGAGTTCGGCGACCAGGGGCCGGTTGACGTGCCCTTCCTCGCCCTTGTCCGCGAGCGGGCGCAGCCGTTCGGCGGCCAGGTCACGCAGTTCGGCACACCAGGCGGTCTGTGACGGATCGAGTGAGAATGCGGGCATTGCCGACCTCCCTGGGAGCCGTCCGGGACGGACCCACTCGGCGGACCTTGTCGACCGGGTCCCCTCGACGATATCGCGCCCCATTGACTGTCGTCACCAACACGATACGCTCCCTCTGCGAGCCCACCACGACGCCCACAAGCACGACGCCCGTAAGGCAGCCCACAAGGCAAGGGGGCGAACCGCCATGGCCGGTCTGCACCGCTCCGCCCACGTCGACAGCTTCGCCCGCGAGCATCTGCCACCGCCCGACCAGTGGCCCGAGCTCCGCTTCGACCTGCCGGGGCTGCACTACCCCGAACGGCTCAACGCCGCGGCCGAACTGCTCGACGGCCCCGACGACGAGCGGCCCGTGTTCCACACCCCGTCCGGCGACACATGGACGTACGGCACACTGCGGGCCCGGGTGGACCGGCTCGCCCATGTGCTCACAGGTGATCTCGGTGTCGTCCCGGGCAATCGGGTCCTGCTGCGCGGCCCGACCACACCCTGGCTGGCCGCCTGCTGGCTGGCGGTGCTGAAGGCGGGCGCGGTCGCCGTCACCGTGCTGGCCCAGCAGCGCCCGCACGAGCTGCGGACCATGTGCGAGATCGCCCAGGTGCGGCACGCGCTGTGCGACATCCGGACCGTGGACGACCTCGCCAAGGCCGAGATACCCGACCTGCGCATCACGACGTACGGCGGCGACGCCCCCGACGACCTGCTGCGCCGCCCGGCACCCGACACGCCGTACCCGGCCGCCGACACCGCGTCCGACGACGTCGCGCTCATCGCCTTCACCTCCGGGACCACCGGACGGCCCAAGGGCTGTATGCACTTCCACCGGGACCTGCTCGCGATAGCCGACACCTTCTCGGAACATGTGCTGCGACCACATGTGGGCGATGTCTTCGCCGGCAGTCCCCCGCTCGGTTTCACGTTCGGGCTAGGCGGGCTCGTCGTCTTCCCGATGCGGGCCGGCGCCAGCGCCCTGCTTCTCGAACAGGCCGGTCCCAAGCAGTTGTTGCCCGCGATCGCGGAACACCGGGTGTCGGTGCTGTTCACGGCCCCGACGGCCTACCGAGCGATGCTCGACGCACTCGACTCGAACGACATCTCCTCCCTGCGGCGCTGTGTCTCGGCGGGCGAGAACCTGCCCGCCGCGACCTGGCGGGCCTGGCACGAGCGGACCGGGCTGCGCATCATCAACGGCATCGGTGCCACCGAGCTGCTGCACATCTTCATCTCCGCCGCCGACGAGCACATCCGGCCCGGGACGACGGGCGTTCCGGTCCCCGGCTGGCACGCGCGTGTGGTCGACGACGAGGGGCAGGACCTGCCCGACGGGGAGCCGGGGCTGCTGGCCGTGCGCGGCCCCGTCGGCTGCCGCTACCTCGCCGACCCCCGGCAACGCGAGTACGTGCGCCACGGCTGGAACGTCACCGGCGACACCTACGTCCGGGAGAGTGACGGCTACTTCCGCTATGTCGCCCGCGCGGACGACATGATCATCTCGGCCGGTTACAACATCGCGGGCCCGGAGGTCGAGGAGGCCCTGCTGCGCCACCCGGACGTCCTGGAGACGGCGGTGGTGGGCCGGCCCGACGAGGCGCGCGGTCAGATCGTGGTGGCGTACGCCGTGCTCAGAGAGGGTGCGCGAGCGGACGCCGAGGCTCTGCGTGCTTTCGTGAAGGCGGAGTTGGCGCCGTACAAGTCACCGCGTGAGATCGTCTTCCTGGACGCGCTGCCGCGCACGGCGACCGGAAAGCTCCAGCGGTTCCGGCTGCGCGACGGCGTCGACCCACGGGGTGACCGGCAGTGATCCGTACGACCTAAGATGATCAACGTGTCCGACCAGCATGCACCGCGGTCTCTGATTGTCACGCTCTACGGCGCCTACGGCCGCCACATGCCCGGCCCCGTGCCGGTCGCGGAGCTGATCAGACTGCTGGCCGCGGTCGGCGTGGACGCCCCGTCCGTACGCTCGTCGGTGTCCCGGCTGAAGCGGCGCGGACTGCTGCTGCCGGCCCGTACGGCGCTGGGCGCGGCCGGATACGAACTGTCGCCGGACGCCCGGCAGTTGCTCGACGACGGCGACCGCCGTATCTACTCCGCCGCGCCGCCGGAGGACAAGGGCTGGGTGCTCGCGGTGTTCTCGGTCCCGGAGTCGGAGCGGCAGAAGCGGCACGTACTGCGCTCCCGGCTGGCCGGCCTGGGCTTCGGGACGGCGGCGCCGGGGGTGTGGATCGCGCCGGCGCGGCTCCACGAGGAGGCCCGGCACACCCTGCAGCGACTACGCCTGGACGAGTACGTCGACTTCTTCCGCGGCGAGCACCTCGGCTTCACGCCGACCGCCGAGGCCGTCGCCCGCTGGTGGGACCTCGCCGCGATCGCCAAGGAGCACGACGCGTTCCTCGACCGGCACGCGCCCGTGCTGCACGGCTGGGAGCGGCGGGACGACACCCCGCCCGAGGAGGCCTACCGCGACTACCTCCTCGCCCTGGACTCCTGGCGCCACCTCCCCTACACCGACCCCGGGCTGCCCGCCCGGCTGCTGCCCGAGGACTGGCCGGGCGCGCGCTCGGCGGCCGTCTTCCGGGGACTGCACGAGCGCCTGCGGGACGCGGGAGCGACGTACGCCGGTCTGTGATCCCCGGTGCACCGTGCGCCACTAACGGAACCCTCAGGTTCCTCTGCGTCTCCTCTCAACTTTCTTACCTAGCGTCCATCGGGTGTTCCGCAGGTAAGAGATGAGGACTGTTGCGCATGACCACCACGCCAAGAACCCGGGGAGCCACGGTCTGGCTGACGGGGCTGCCGAGCGCGGGCAAGACCACGATCGCCCGGCTGCTCGGAGACCGTCTGAAGACCGAGGGGCACCGCGTGGAGGTCCTCGACGGCGACGAGATCCGGCGCTTCCTCTCCGCCGGCCTGGGCTTCTCACGGGAGGACCGCAACACCAACGTGCAGCGCATCGGCCTGGTCACGGAGGTCCTCGCGCGCAACGGTGTGCTGTCCGTCGTGCCGGTCATCGCGCCGTACGCCGACAGCCGCGAGGCCGTCCGCAAGCGGCACGACGCGAGCGGGACGCCGTACATCGAGGTGCATGTGGCGACCCCGGTCGAGGTGTGCAGCGAGCGGGACGTGAAGGGGCTGTACGCCCGGCAGGCCGCGGGCCGGCTGAGCGGGCTCACGGGAGTCGACGACCCGTACGAGCCGCCCGTGGATCCCACGCTCGTCCTCGCCACACAGCTCCAGTCGCCGCAGGAGTCGACCGACGCCGTGTATGCCGTGCTGGCGGAGCGGGGGCTGGTGTGACGCGGTCCGTTCTCTCGCATCTGGACGCGTTGGAGTCCGAGGCGGTGCACATCTTCCGCGAGGTGGCGGGCGAGTTCGAGCGGCCGGTGATCCTGTTCTCCGGCGGCAAGGACTCCATCGTCATGCTGCACCTGGCGCTGAAGGCGTTCGCCCCCGCGGCGATCCCCTTCTCGCTGCTGCACGTCGACACCGGGCACAACTTCCCCGAGGTCCTCGACTACCGCGACCGTGTGGTGGCCGCACATGGACTGCGCCTCCATGTGGCCTCCGTACAGGACTACATCGACCGCGGTGTACTGCGCGAACGCCCCGACGGCACCCGCAACCCCCTCCAGACCCTCCCCCTCACCGAGAAGATCCAGAGCGAGAAGTTCGACGCCGTCTTCGGCGGCGGACGCCGCGACGAGGAGAAGGCACGCGCCAAGGAACGCGTCTTCAGCCTCCGGGACGAGTTCTCCCAGTGGGACCCCCGCCGGCAGCGCCCCGAACTGTGGAACCTGTACAACGGCCGCCACGCCCCCGGCGAACACGTCCGCGTGTTCCCCCTCTCCAACTGGACCGAACTGGACGTGTGGCAGTACATCGCCCGCGAGCACATAGAGCTGCCGAACATCTACTACGCCCATCAGCGTGAGGTGTTCCGCCGCGGCGACATGTGGCTGACCGCCGGCGAGTGGGGCGGCCCCCGCGAGCATGAGGTCGTCGAGAAGCGGCAGGTCCGCTATCGCACGGTCGGCGACATGTCCTGCACCGGCGCGGTCGACTCCGCCGCCGACACGATCGACAAGGTGATCGCAGAGATCACCGCCTCCCGGCTCACCGAGCGCGGCGCGACCCGCGCCGACGACAAGATGTCCGAGGCCGCGATGGAAGACCGTAAGCGCGAGGGGTACTTCTAAGCATGAGCACGACCACGGAACTCTCCGAGACGACCCTGCTGCGGTTCGCCACCGCCGGCTCCGTCGACGACGGCAAGTCCACGCTCGTCGGCCGCCTCCTGCACGACTCCAAGTCGGTCCTCGTCGACCAGCTGGAGGCAGTGGAGCGCGCGTCCGCCTCGCGCGGGCAGGACGCCCCGGACCTCGCGCTGCTCACCGACGGCCTGCGGGCCGAACGCGAGCAGGGCATCACCATCGACGTGGCCTACCGCTACTTCGCCACACCCCGACGCCGGTTCATCCTCGCCGACACCCCGGGCCACGTGCAGTACACCCGCAACATGGTCACCGGCGCCTCCACCGCCGAACTCACGGTGATCCTCGTCGACGCCCGCAACGGCGTCGTCGAACAGACCCGCCGCCACGCCGCCATCGCCGCCCTCCTCCGGGTCCCCCACGTGGTCCTCGCCGTCAACAAGATGGACCTGGTGGGTTACGCGGAGAAGGAGTTCGACCGGATCGTCGAGGACTTCGCGGGCCACGCGGCCGAGCTGGATCTGCCCGGCTTCACCCCGATCCCCGTCTCGGCGCTGGCCGGCGACAACGTCGTAAAACGCTCGGCCCACATGGACTGGTACACCGGCCCGGCGCTCCTGGAGTTCCTGGAGAACGTCCCGGTCGGCGCCGACCCGGCGGACGCGCCCGCCCGCTTCCCCGTCCAGTACGTCATACGGCACGGCGATGTCCGGTACTACGCAGGTCAGTTGGCGTCCGGAGCGCTACGGGTCGGCGACCGGGTGACCGTCCATCCGTCCGGCGCGACGTCCGAGATCACCGGCATCGACGTGCTCGGCACGGGCGTCGCGCTGGCCCGTGCGCCGCAGTCGATCAGTGTGCGTCTCGCCGACGAGCGGGACGTCTCGCGCGGCGACATGATCACCGCGGGCGTCGACGTCCCGGCGCTCACGCAGGAGGTGCGGGCCGCGGTCTGCCATCTGACCGACCGGCCGCTGAGGGTCGGGGACCGCGTGCTCGTGCGGCACACCACACGGACCGTGCAGGCGGTCGTCAAGGACCTGGCGGGCGCCGCCGAACTGACCGCGAACGACCTCGGCCGGATCAGCCTGCGCACGGCCGGGCCGCTGGCAGTGGATGACTACGCCACCTCGCGGAGCACGGGCGCGTTCCTGCTCATCGACCCGGCGGACGGCACGACGCTGACCGCGGGCATGGTCGAGCTGTAAACACCCGGTACCGCACGACCGCACGACCGCACGGGCCGACCGAGCCGCACAGGCAAACCGAGCCGCACACACCGACGGACCACACGGGCACAACAAGCCCTCGAACCCACGAGCCCGCGAGCCCTCGAACCCACGAGCCCACGACCCCACGAGCCCACGAGCCCATCACCCCAGGAACCCACGAAGCCACAGCCTCAGGAACCCACGAGCCGTACAGCCCTCAAGTCCCCAGCGTCAGCCGAGGCTTGGGGGCGTCCGTGCGTCCGGTCTGCGGTCGGCGGCTGCCCGCCCGGTACTGCGCCGGCCAGACGACACCCGGACCGTCGTAGCCCTGCTCGGCCGCCGCGTGCAGGGTCCAGTGCGGGTCGTAGAGGTGGGGCCGGGCGAGGGCGCACAGGTCCGTACGGCCCGCCAGGATCAGGGAGTTGACGTCGTCCCAGGAGGAAATCGCGCCGACCGCGATCACCGGCAGGCCGGTGCTGTGGCGGATCCGGTCCGCGTACGGCGTCTGGTACGACCGCCCGAACTCAGGCCGCTCGTCGGCCACGACCTGACCGGTCGACACGTCGACCGCGTCGACTCCGTGCGCGGCGAAGGCGCGGGCGATCTCCACGGCGTCCTCGGCGCTGGTGCCGCCCTCGGCCCAGTCGGTGGCGGAGATACGGACGGTCATGGGCCGTTCCTCGGGCCATACGCTGCGGACGGCGTCGAAGACCTCCAGCGGGAAGCGGAGTCGTTTCTCCAGGGAGCCGCCGTAGGCGTCCGTGCGCCGGTTGGTGAGCGGGGAGAGGAAGCCGGAGAGCAGATAGCCGTGCGCGCAGTGCAGTTCGAGCAGGTCGAAGCCGGCCCGGGCGGCGCGCCAGGCGGCGGAGGTGAACTGCTCGCGGATGTCGGTGAGCTGGGAGCGGCTGAGTTCGCGCGGGGTCTGGCTGTTCGGCTTGTAGGGGATCGGGGAGGCGGCCACGAGCGGCCAGTTGCCGTCGTCCAGCGGCTCGTCCATGCCCTCCCACATCAGCTTGGTCGAGCCCTTGCGTCCGCTGTGACCCAGTTGCACACCGATCGCCGTGCCGGGTGCCCGGTCGTGCACGAACTGGACGATGCGTTTCCAGGAGTCCGCCTGCCGGCCGGTGTAGAGGCCGGTGCAGCCGGGGGTGATGCGCCCTTCGGGGCTGACGCACACCATCTCGGTCATCACCAGGCCGGCGCCGCCGAGGGCGCGTGAGCCGAGGTGGACCAGGTGGAAGTCGCCGGGGACGCCGTCCGTGGCCGTGTACATGTCCATGGGGGACACGACGACCCGGTTGCGCAGGGTCAGGCCGCGCAGCCGGAACGGGGTGAACATGGGCGGTGTGCCGGGGGGACAGCCGAAGTCGCGCTCGACGGCCTCGGTGAAGCCGGCGTCACGCAGGCGCAGGTTGTCGTGGGTGACACGGCGACTGCGGGTGAGCAGGTTGAACGCGAACTGGAGGGAGGGCTGGCCGAGGTGGAGCCCGAGGTTCTCGAACCACTCCAGGCTGGCGCGGGCGGCCCGCTGGGTGGAGGCGACGACCGGTTTGCGCTCCTCCTCGTACGCGCCGAGCGCGCTGGTGAGGTCGGGCTGTTCCTCGAGGCAGGCGGCGAGCGCGAGGGCGTCCTCGACGGCGAGCTTGGTGCCGGAGCCGATGGAGAAGTGGGCGGTGTGGGCGGCGTCGCCGAGCAGCACGATGTTGCGGTGCGACCAGTGGTCGTTGACGACCGTGCGGAAGGTGGTCCAGGCCGACTTGTTGGACTTCAGGGGCCGTCCGCGCAGCGCCTCCGCGAAGATCTTGGCGCAGCGGTCGACGGATCCCTGTTCGTCGAGTTCCGCGAACCCGGCGGCCTGCCAGACCTCTTCGCGCATCTCGACGATCACGGTGGAGGCGTCGGCCGCGTACGGGTAGCCGTGCAGTTGCATCACGCCGTGCTCGGTCTCGGCGATCTCGAAGCGGAAGGCGTCGAAGGCGAAGTCGGCGGCCAGCCAGATGTAGCGGCACTGGTGGGTGGCCACATGGGGCCGGAACACATGGGTGTAGGTCGCGCGGGTGGTGCTGTTCACACCGTCGGCGGCGATGACCAGGTCGTGTGTGACGGCGAGCCGGGCCGGGTCGGGGGCGTCGGCGCGGAAGCGGAGTTCCACGCCGAGTTCGTGACAGCGGTCGTGCAGGATCTCCAGGAGGCGGCGCCTGCCCAGGGCCGCGAATCCGTGGCCGCCGGAGGTGTGCCGGGTTCCTCGGTGCACGATGTCGATGTCGTCCCACCGCACGAAGTCCTTCTGCATCGCCTCGTAGACCACGGGGTCGGCGTGTTCGATGCCGCCGAGGGTCTCGTCGGAGAGAACCACGCCGAAGCCGAAGGTGTCGTCGGGGGCGTTGCGTTCCCAGACGGTGATCTCGCGGGCGGGGTCGAGGCGTTTGAGCAACGCCGCCGCGTAGAGCCCTCCGGGTCCGCCGCCGATGATCGCGACGCGCAGGGGGTGGCCGCTGTTCGTCGGCGGCTGCGGGTCGCCCGTGGCTGGTCGCGCCCGCGCGGCGGTAGCCGCAGATTCAACACGGTCCCGCGCCCCTGAGGGTGCTGCAGTCCCCTTGGTCGAGGACATCGCTACCTCCCCTGCCACTTCGGCGGGCGCTTCTCCGAGAAGGCCGCGTGGAACTCCGCGTAGTCCTCGCCGTTCATCAGCAGGGCCTGCGTCGACGCGTCCATCTCCACGGCCGCCGCCAGCGGCATGTCCAGCTCGGCCGTCAGCAGCGCTTTGGTCTGGGCGTAGGCGAGTGCCGGGCCGTCGGCCAGGCGGCGGGCGAGGGTCGCCGCGGCTTCGTCCGCACCGCCCTCCTCCGTCAGCTCGCTGATCAGGCCGATCCGCTCGGCCTCGGGCGCCCGGACCGGTTCGCCCAGCATCAGCAGCCGGGTCGCGTGGCCGAGGCCGACGACCCTGGGCAGCAGATACGCGGCGCCCATGTCGCCGCCGGACAGGCCGACCCGGGTGAAGAGGAACGCGAAGCGCGCGGTGGGGTCGGCGACCCGGAAGTCGGCCGCGAGCGCGAGTACGGCGCCGGCGCCCGCCGCCACCCCGTGCACGGCCGCGATCACCGGGAACGGGCACTCGCGGATCGCCCGCACGGTCTGTCCGGTCATGCGGTTGAAGTCGAGGAGCTGGGCGGTGTCCATGGCGAGGGTCGCGCCGATGATCTCGTCGACGTCGCCGCCGGAGCAGAAGCCGCGGCCCTCGCCGGCCAGCACCAGGGCCCGTACCGCCTTCTCCCGGGACAGCTCCGCGAGCAGATCGCGCAGGTCGGCGTAGGCACCGAAGGTGAGCGCGTTGAGTTTCTCGGGGCGGGCGAGGGTGACGGTGACGACCCCGTCGGCGTGCTCGACCCGCAGGTGTTTCCAGTCGGGGGTGCGGGCGGCGGAGCCGGTGAAGGGACTCATGACGTGCGGCCTCCTCGGGCGGACGGCGGGCACTGGCTCAGTGAGCTCTACCCTTCGAGCTCCTCCTCGAAGTTATCACCCAACTTTGACCGTCGTCACGACCGCGCGATACCCGGAGTGGCTCGACCCGGCGGCGTCACATCCGTCACGGCTCGGCGACACCCGCGTAACGGCGGGATCAGCCGTGCGCGGCCGACCGTTCATCTGGGTAAGCCGCATGTCAGTCGGGGCCGCAGGTCCCGAACGGCGCCCGACGAGCGGTTCCGCTGGGTGGCGCCGTACCATTCATAAGGTTGAAAGCAGGACAGCCTGCTCATGAACGGACCCGCCTTGCACGATCGCTCCGCCGCTTCCGCCTCATGGCGTATCGCGCTGCCGCACACCACCGCGGCCGTGCCTGTCGCACGCGCACTGGTCCGTACGGCGCTGGCGGAGCTGGAGCATGCCGCGGACTGCGACACGGCGGAGCTGCTCACGGCGGAGCTGGTCGCGAACGCCGTGGAGCACACCGCGGGAAGCGGCCCGATAGAGCTCGTGGTGGAGCTGCTGCCGTCGGGCTGCCAGGTCGAGGTGCACGACCCGGACCCCGCCCCGCCGGGCAACCTGACCCATCCCACCGCCGGTGAGCCCGACCCGTGGCAGGAGCACGGCCGCGGTCTGCTCCTGATCCGCACCCTCAGCTCGTCCTGCGGCCACCGCCCGACGGGCTCCGGCAAGGCGGTGTGGTTCAGACTGCCGGTGGTACCGGCCCAGCGCCGCCCGCTGTGACGCCCCGGGGGCACGCGGCGGCGCCGCCGCGCGGCTAGCGCCCGAGCGTGGCCACCAGGACGGCCTTGATCGTGTGCATCCGGTTCTCCGCCTCGTCGAAGACCACCGAGTGCTCCGACTCGAAGACCTCGTCCGTGACCTCCAGCGACTGAAGGCCGTGCTGCTCGAAGATCTCGCGGCCGACCGTCGTGCCGAGGTCGTGGAAGGCCGGCAGGCAGTGCAGGAACCTGACGTCCGGGTTCCCGGTGGCCCGCAGGACGTCCATGGTCACCGCGTAGGGGCCGAGCGCGGCGATCCGCTCGGCCCAGATTTCCTTGGGCTCGCCCATGGAGACCCATACGTCGGTCGCGACGAAGTCGGCGCCGCGGACACCGTCGGAGACGTCCTCGGTCAGCGTGATGACGGCGCCGCTGTCCTCCGCGAGCTTCCGGGCCCGCGCCACGACGCCGTCGTTCGGCCAGTACTCCTCGGGCGCGACGATCCGGACGTCCATGCCCAGCAGCGCGCCGGTGATCAGGTAGGAGTTGCCCATGTTGAAGCGGGCGTCGCCCAGGTAGGCGAAGGCGATCTCCTTGAGCGGCTTGTCCGAGTGCTCGGTCATGGTGAGCACGTCGGCGAGCATCTGGGTGGGGTGCCAGTCGTCGGTCAGACCGTTGTAGACGGGCACGCCCGAGTAGACGGCCAGGTCCTCCACCTTCGCCTGGCTGTCCCCGCGGTATTCGATACCGTCGTACATCCGGCCGAGCACGCGCGCGGTGTCCTTCACGGACTCCTTGTGCCCGATCTGCGAGCCGGACGGGTCCAGGTACGTCGTGGAGGCACCCTGGTCGGCGGCGGCGACCTCGAACGCGCAACGTGTACGCGTCGAGGTCTTCTCGAAGATCAGCGCGATGTTCCTGCCCCGGAGGTACTGCATCTCGACCCCGGCCTTCTTGGCGGCCTTCAGCTCGGCGGCCAGCTCGATCAGCCCCAGGAACTCCTGCTCGGTGAGGTCGAGCTCCTTGAGGAAGTGGCGGCCGGCGAGGGCGTTCGGGACAGTCGCCATGAGGGCGCTCCAGAAGTACGTGAACAGGGACGCTGGAAGTCTATACGACTATCGGCATTTCTATGCGGCCGCATACCCACAGGTCTCCGGACCGCGCACTACACTGCCGCACGCTCGACCGGACAGCTCATGCACCGCGGCCCCCCTCTCCCCCGGCCCAGCTCGCTGCCCGGGATCTCGATCACTTCGATGCCCTGCTTGCGCAGATGCGTGTTGGTGGTGGAGTTGCGTTCATAGGCCACCACGACACCCGGTTCGACCGCCAGCACGTTGCAGCCGTCGTCCCACTGCTCGCGTTCGGCGGCGTGCACGTCCTGGGTCGCGGTGAGCACCCGGATCTCGCTGAGCCCGAGGGCGGCGGCGATCGCGCGGTGCATGTGCTCCGGCGGGTGGTCGGTGACCTTGAGCTCCTTCTCGCCGGTGCCCGGTTCGATGGTGTACGAGCGGAGCATGCCGAGCCCGGCGTACTGCGTGAAGACATCGCCGTCGACCATCGTCATCACGGTGTCGAGATGCATCAGCGCACGTCTCTTGGGCATGTCGAGGGCCACGATCGTGTGTGCCGACCCGGCGGCGAACAGCTTGTGGGCGAGCATCTCGACGGCCTGCGGAGTGGTCCGCTCGCTCATGCCGATGAGCACCGCGCCGTTGCCGATCACCAGGACGTCCCCGCCCTCGATGGTGGAGGGGAAGTCGGCCTGCCCCTCGGACCAGACGTGGAACGTTTCCTCACGGAACAGCGGATGGTGCCGGTAGATCGCCTCGAAGTGCACGGTCTCCCGCTGCCGGGCGGGCCAGCGCATGGCGTTGACGGAGACGCCGTCGTAGATCCAGGCCGAGGTGTCCCGGGTGAAGAGGTGGTTGGGCAGGGGCGCGAGGAGGAATTCGTCCAGCTCCATGACGTGGAAGCGCACGGAGGTCGGCTCCAGGTGCGCCTCCAGGAACTCCCGTTTGGTCATGCCGCCGACGAGGGCCTCGGCCAGTTCCGGCGCCGGCAGGCTTTCGAAGGCGGCACGGAGGTGGTCGGTGGCGAGGACCCCGTACTCCTTCTCGTCGAAGACCCGGTCCAGGACGAGCGCGCGGGCCGCCGGGATCTCCAGGGCCTCGGTGAGCAGGTCGCCGAACAGGTGGACGATGACCCCGCGGTCCCGCAGCACGTCGGCGAAACCGTCGTGCTCGGCGCGCGCCCGGCGCACCCACAGCACGTCGTCGAAGAGCAGGGCGTCCTTGTTGCTGGGGGTGAGCCTTTTGAGCTCGAGATCGGGCCGGTGCAGTATGACGCGGCGCAGCCGCCCGGCCTCGGAGTCGACATGGAATCCCATGCCTCCATCCTGACCATCGCGGGGCCGGTTCACCCCCTGCTTGCCACCCTCTTCTTTTCGTCCTCTTGACGACAAGCGGTCCGGACGATTATCGTCCACATGACGAAAAAGAGGGGGGCCTCATGGCCGACATCACCCGGCGCCTGGGCTGGCGCCATCTGCGGGGCGCGCCCACGGCGCACATCCGGCACCACCGGGGCACCCGGCTGCTGCACGACGGCCCCGGGCTCAGCTTCTGGTTCCGCGCGCTGACCGCCGCGATCTCCGAGGTCCCGGTCGACGACCGGGAACTGGCGATGACCTTCCACGCCCGCACCTCCGACTTCCAGGACGTGGCCGTCCAGGCGACGGTCACCTACCGGATCAGCGACCCGGCCGTGGCCGCCGCCCGCCTCGACTTCTCGATCGACCCGGACTCCGGCGCCTGGCGCGCCGCGCCTCTGGAGCAGCTCGGCACCCTGCTCACGGAGACGGCCCAGCAGCACGCGCTGGACGTCCTGTCCCGTACGCCGTTGTCGGCGGCGCTGGTCGACGGTGTGGCGGCGGTACGGGAGCGGATCGCGCAGGGCCTCGCCGGGGAGCCGCGGCTTCCCGCGACCGGCATCGAGGTGGTCGCCGTCCGCGTCGTGGCGCTGCGGCCGGAACCGGAGGTGGAGCGGGCGCTGCGCACGCCGGCCCGTGAGCAGATCCAGCAGGAGGCGGACCGGGCGACGTACGAGCGACGGGCCGTCGCCGTCGAGCGGGAGCGGGCCATCGCCGAGAACGAACTGGCCAGCCAGATCGAACTCGCCCGCCGCGAGGAGCAGTTGGTGGACCAGCGCGGCACGAACGCGCGGCGCGAGGCCGAGGAGCACGCGGCGGCGGACGCGGTCCGGGCCGAGGCGGAGGCCGCCCGGACCGTACGGCTCGCGGAGGCGGAGGCCACGCGTTCGGTACGGCTGGCCAAGGCCGAGGCCGAGGGCGCGCGAGAGGTCGGCGAGGCGCGGGCGAAGGCCCAGGCGGCCTGGCTGCGGGTGCACGGGGACGTGGACGTGGCGACGCTGCACGCACTGACCGGGACGCGGCTCGCGGAGAACCTGCCGCGGATCGACAGCGTCACGGTGTCGCCGGACGTGCTGACGGGCCTGCTCGCCCGGCTCGGCGCGCGGGAGCAGGAGTGAGCCTCGCCCCGCGGGTCGTCCTCGTCCATCGCACCACGGAGTACGAGGAGTTGGTGGCCCGGCACGGCACGCACGGCCAGGCCGCCTTCTTCCTCTCCTCCCGGGGCCGGGACATCGAGGAGGTAGCCGAACGCCACCGCCGGGCGCGGCAGGCGCTGACAGAGGTGACCTCCGCGATTCCGCTGACCTGGCGTCAGACCCGGGTGGAGCGGGCCGACCTGGACCGGTTCCTGTTCGGGCCGGAGGACGTGGTGGTCGTGGTCGGGCAGGACGGCCTGGTCGCGAACGTGGCCAAGTACCTCGCCGGGCAGCCGGTGCTGGGCATCGACGCCGACCCGGGCCGCAATCCGGGCGTGCTGGTGCGGCACCGTCCCGCGGACGCGGCCGGATTGTTCGCGTCCACGCAATCCGGAAGGGGCGACGTCGACGAACTCACCATGGTCGAGGCCGTCGCCGACGACACACAGCGTCTGGTGGCGCTCAACGAGATCTACCTGGGCGCCGTCGGTCACCAGACGGCCAGATACCGCCTGGGCCTGGAGGGCGACGGGGGTGTCGTCGAGGCCCAGGCCTCGTCCGGGGTGCTGATCGGCACCGGGACGGGGGCGACCGGCTGGATCCGGTCGGTGTGGCAGGAACGGGGAGGGCGGCTGCCGCTGCCCTCCCCCACCGACGAACGCCTGCTGTGGTTCGTCCGGGAGGCCTGGCCCTCCCCTGCCACCGGTACGTCCCTGGTGGCAGGGGAACTCGCCGCCGCGACCCGGCTGCGTCTGACCGTCGAGTCCGAGCGGCTGGTGGCCTTCGGGGACGGTATGGAGTCCGACGCGGTGGAGCTGACCTGGGGTCAGACGGTCCGCGTCGGGGTGTGCCGGGAGCGGCTGCGGCTCGTCACCTGACGGCCGTCCCGGCACCGCCCGTCACAGCCGGGGGTCCACCGGCTCCGACTCCAGCGCCAGCACCCCGAACACCGCCTCGTGCACCCGCCACAGCGGCTCTCCCTCCGCCAGCCGGTCCACGGCCTCGAGCCCCAGGGCGTACTCGCGGACGGCGAGGGAGCGCTTGTGGTTGAGGAACCGCTTGCGCAGACGGTCCAGGTTGTCCGGGCGCGTGTACTCGGGACCGTAGATGATCCGCAGGTACTCACGGCCCCGGCACTTGATACCGGGCTGCACCAGGCGGCCCTGGGGGCTGCGCACCATCGCGCCGAGCGGCTTGACGACCATGCCCTCGCCGCCGCGGCCGGTCATCTCCAGCCACCAGTCGACGCCCGCCTGCACCGACTCCGGGTCACCGGTGTCGACGTACAGCCGCCGGGTGGTCTGCAGCAGACCGCTGCCGTCGTGCTCCACCAGGCGGTCGAGGAGCGCGAGCTGCTCGTCGTGCGGGAGCCCGGTGAGGCTGCGGCCCTGGACCGCCAGGAGCTGGAAGGGGGCGAGACGTACGCCGTCCAGGCCGTCCGTGGTCCAGCAGTAGCGGCGGTACGCCTCCGTGAACGCGGCGGCGTCCGACGCCCGCTCACGCTGGCGCGCCAGCAGGTCCGAGACGTCGACGCCACGCGCCGCCGCGCCCTCCAGCGCGGCCACCGCGCCGGGGAACACGGCCCCGGAGGCGGCGCCGACCGCCGCGTACTGCGAGCGCAGCAGACCCGACGCCTTCAGCGACCACGGCATCAGTTCGGCGTCGAGCAGCAGCCAGTCCGTCTCCAGCTCGTCCCACAGCCCGGCCTCGCCGGCCGCCGTACGGATCCGGTCGAGGATCGTCTCCGTCACCGACGCGTCGTCGAAGAAGGGGCGGCCGGTGCGGGTGTAGAGCGAACCGGTGGGTCCGTCCACACCGAACCTCTTGCGCGCCGCCTCGGCATCGCGGCACACCAGGGCCACGGCCCGCGAACCCATGTGCTTCTCCTCGCACACGACCCGCTCGACGCCGTCCTCCTTGTACTGCGCGAAGGCCTCCGCCGGGTGCTCCAGGTAGCCCTCGACGTGCGAGGTGGCCGTGGGTGCCATGGTCGGCGGGAGGTACGGCAGCAGGCGCGGGTCCACCGCGAAGCGGCTCATGACCTCGAGGGCCGCCGCCGCGTTCTCCTCGCGGATCGCGATCCGGCCCTGGTGCCGGGTCTCCACGACCCTGCGGCCGTGCACGTCCGCCAGGTCGAGCGGCCGGCCGTCGTGACCGCCGGGCGCCTCGGTCCGCAGCGGCTTCGTCGGCTCGTACCAGACCTGCTCGGCCGGTACGTCGACCAGCTCCCGCTCCGGCCAGCGCAGCGCGGTCAGCTTGCCGCCGAAGACGGCGCCGGTGTCCAGGCAGATGGTGTTGTTCAGCCAGGACGCCTCCGGCACGGGAGTGTGGCCGTACACCACGGCCGCGCGGCCCCGGTAGTCCTCCGCCCACGGGTAGCGCACGGGCAGCCCGAACTCGTCGGTCTCGCCGGTGGTGTCGCCGTACAGCGCGTGCGAGCGCACCCGCCCCGACGTACGGCCGTGGTACTTCTCCGGCAGACCGGCGTGGCAGACCACCAGCCGGCCGCCGTCGAGGACGTAGTGGCTGACGAGGCCGTCGATGAACTCCCGCACCTCGGCGCGGAACTCCTCGCTCTCGGTCTCCATCTGCTCGATGGTCTCGGCGAGTCCGTGGGTGTGCTGGACCTTGCGGCCCTTGAGGTGGCGGCCGTACTTGTTCTCGTGGTTGCCGGGCACGCACAGCGCGTTGCCCGACTTGACCATCGACATCACGCGGCGCAGCACCCCCGGGCTGTCCGGGCCGCGGTCGACGAGGTCGCCGACGAAGACGGCGGTACGGCCGTCCGGGTGCACGCCGTCGGCGTAGCCGAGCTTGCCGAGCAGTGCCTCCAGTTCGGACGCGCAGCCGTGGATGTCTCCGACGATGTCGAAGGGGCCGGTGAGGTGGGTGAGGTCGTTGAAGCGCTTCTCTGTGACGACCGTTGCGTTCTCGACGTCCTCCACCCCGCGCAGGACGTGGACCTTGCGGAAGCCCTCGCGCTCCAGCTGCCTGATCGAGCGGCGCAGTTCGCGGATGTGCCGCTGGATGACCCGGCGCGGCATGTCGGCCCGGTCGGTGCGGGCCGCGTTGCGCTCGGCGCACACCTCCTCGGGGACGTCGAGCACGATGGCTATCGGCAGCACGTCGTACTGCCGCGCCAGCTCGATCAGCTGCCGGCGGGAGTCCTGCTGCACGCTGGTGGCGTCGACGACCGTACGGCGGCCGGCGGCCAGGCGCTTGCCCGCGATGTAGTGCAGGACGTCGAAGGCGTCCCGGGTCGCGCTCTGGTCGTTCTCGTCGTCGGAGACCAGGCCCCGGCAGAAGTCGGAGGAGATCACCTCGGTGGGCTTGAAGTGCCGTCGCGCGAAGGTGGACTTGCCGGAGCCGGAGGCGCCGACGAGGACGACGAGGGAGAGGTCGGTGACGGGCAGGACACGCCCGTTCGTTGCCCGGCTCATGCTGCCTTCGCCTCCTTCTCGTCGTTCACGTTCCGCACGAACACGGCCATTTGCGTCGGTGGCCCCACCTCGGGGTCGTCGGGTCCCACGGGCACGAACTCCACGCCGTACCCGTGCCGTTCGGCGACCGCCTCCGCCCACGTGCGGAACTCCTCGCGCGTCCACTCGAACCGGTGGTCGCCGTGCCGGACGTGCCCGGCGGGCAGGGTCTCCCAGCGGACGTTGTACTCGACGTTCGGGGTCGTCACGAGGACCGTGCGGGGGCGCGCGGCTCCGAACACGGCGTACTCCAGGGCGGGCAGCCGCGGCAGGTCGAGGTGCTCGATGACCTCGCTCAGCACGGCGGCGTCGTAGCCCTTGAGCCGGCTGTCGGTGTAGGCGAGGGAGGACTGGAAGAGCTTCACGCGTGCGGCCTGCCGCTCCCCCATCCGGTCCAGCTTCAGCCGCCGCCCGGCGATCGTGAGTGCCCGCATCGAGACGTCCACGCCCACGATCTCGGTGAACGCCGGATCCTTGAGCAGGGCCTGCACCAACTGGCCCTGTCCGCAGCCGAGGTCGAGCACGCGCGCGGCGCCGGACGCCCGGAGCGCGGCGAGGATCGCGTCCCGGCGCTGCACGGCGAGCGGGGTCGGCTTCTCCTCCGCCTCGGTCTCCGCCTCGACGGCGTTGTCGATGTCCTCGACCTCGCTGTCGTCGGCCTCCGCGAGGCGGACGAGTTCCAGTCGCTCCATCGCCTCGCGGGTCAGCGACCAGCGGCGCGAGAGGTACCGGCTGGTGATCAGCTTCTGCTCCGGGTGGACCGGCAGCCAGCCCTCACCGGCTCGCAGCAGCTTGTCGACCTCGTCGGGGGCGACCCAGTAGTGCTTGGCGTCGTCGAGGACGGGGAGCAGGACGTACAGGTGCCGCAGCGCCTCGGCGAGGGTCAGCGCCTGCGACTCCAGCACGAGCCGGACATAGCGCGAGTCGCCCCACTCGGGGAACTGCACGTCCAGCGGCACGGGCTCCACGGTCACGGCCCAGCCGAGCGGCTCGAACAGGCGGCGCACGAGCTCCTGACCGCCTCGGGCCGGCAGCGCGGGTACCTCGACGCGCAGCGGCAGCGGCTGGGCCGCACGCTCGGGCAGGGCGTTGCACACGCCCCGCATGGCGCTGGAGAACACGGCGCTCAGCGCCACGGCCAGCAGCGAGGAGGCCGCGTAGGGGCGGTCGTTGACGTACTGCGCGAGTGCCGCGTCGGGGGCGCCGCCGCGGCCCTTGCCCTTGCCGCGCCTGACCAGCGCCACCGCGTCGACCTCCAGCAGCAGCGCGGCCGTGCAGCGTTGGGCGTCCGCCTCGGGGTAGAGGACGTGGGCCGTGCCGTAGGAGGTGGAGAACGTCTGGGCCTTCTCGGGATGCTTGTGCAGCAGGAAGCCGAGATCGGTCGCGGGGCGTTCTGGGGTCCCGGTGGTGGTGATGGTCAGGAACACGTGGTCGGCCTTCGGATCGGTTCTGCAGCGCCTGTGCGCCGCCGGTACAACCTACCGAGCGGACACCATGACCACCTGCGGTTTTTCTCCCGTCCCGCCCGGCTTGGCAGGCGTTCACGGGGAGGGGCGCCGCGCGCCGCGGCCCCCGGGGAGCACTTCCCCGGGGGCCGCGGGCACGATCACTACGACAACTGGGACTGGACCTGGGAGGAGATGAGCTCCAGGTGGTCCAGGTCGTCCAGGTCGAGGACCTGGAGGTAGATCCGCTGCGAGCCGGCCTCCCGGTAGCGGCCGATCTTCTCGACGACCTCGTCCGGGGAACCGGCGAGCCCGTTGACCTTCAGCTCGTCGACCTCGCGTCCGATCGCGGCGGCACGGCGGGCGACCTCCTGGTCGTCCTTGCCCACGCACACCACGAGGGCGTTGGAGTAGACGAGGTCGTCTCCCTTGCGGCCGGCCTCCTCGGCGGCGGCGCGCACCCGGCCGAACTGGCGCTCACTGTCCTCGATCGAGGCGAACGGCATGTTGAACTCGTCGGCGTACCTGCCGGCCAGCCGCGGTGTACGCGTGGCACCGTGGCCGCCGATCAGCACGGGGATCCTGCGCTGGGCGGGCTTGGGCAGGGCGGGCGAGGCGGTGAGGTCGTAGTAGGAGCCGTGGAAGTCGAAGGTCTCGCCGGCCTCGGTCGCCCACAGCCCGGTGACGATGGCGAGCTGTTCCTCCAGCCGCGC
Organism: Streptomyces sp. Y7; assembly: GCF_043195415.1. NCBI lineage: Bacteria > Bacillati > Actinomycetota > Actinomycetes > Kitasatosporales > Streptomycetaceae > Streptomyces > Streptomyces sp. Y7. The sequence goes on along the minus strand of NZ_JBIDDQ010000005.1, from coordinate 150,903 downwards.
GAACTTCTCCTTCGGGAACGGAATGCCGTACGCCTTGTGCTCCTCCTCGAACCAGCCGGCGCCGAGGCCGAGTTCGACGCGGCCGCCGGACATCTGGTCGACCTGGGCGACCTGGATGGCGAGAACGCCGGGGAGCCGGAAGGTGCCGGCGGTCATCAGGGTGCCGAGACGGATCCGCTTGGTCTCACGGGCGAGGCCCGCAAGCGTGATCCAGGCGTCGGTGGGCCCGGGAAGACCGTCGCCCGAACCCATCTTCAGATAGTGGTCGGACCGGAAGAAGGCATCAAATCCGAGGTCCTCGGTGGCCTTCGCCACGGTGAGCAAGGTCTCGTAGGTCGCCCCCTGCTGGGGCTCGGTGAAGACGCGAAGATCCATGGCTCCATCCTGCACGCCGTGACACCTGCCGACCGCACCGGTCCCCCTGGCCCGCGCAAACCCGGTCGGGTGAATTCCGTCAACGCCGAAGCCGCCGTCAGCCCGGGCCAGTGACCGCCCCCGACGGTGATCGTTGGCTCGGTCGGAGCCGGTCCGCCCGGCCCTCGTCCCGGCCGGTCGGCGCCGGGACGTCACCGTGTCGGCCCACTGCCACTGGGGGGGGGCCGGAGGCCCGAGGAGGCCGTCATGTCCGAGGAATACGCGCCACAGCAGAGCGATGGGAGCGGTCGGCCGAAGGGGTTGCTCCAGCAGATGGAGGAGCTGATGGCAGCCCTCAACGCGGACCTGTCGGCCCTGGACGCGGATCTGCAGGCCACCGGTGGTCCCGGCCGGGGCGCGCAGCAGGAGGGCGAGGCGGGCTGACCGGCCCGCCGCTGAGCTGACCGGGCCCTCGGCGCTGTCGTGGTCGTCGTGCCGGGGGCTACCCGGCCTCCCGCTCCGCCAGCACCTGATCCCGGTCCGCGAGTCTCCGCAGCATCTCGAGGACCCGGTCCCGGGACTCGTCCGCCGCGTCGATGGCCTCCATGCACTGCCAGTACGTCGCCTCGTCGTCCGCGGCGCTGGCCAGGCCGACCAGGGCGATGCCGGCCTCGCCCAGCAGGCTCCCCAGGTTCAGCAGTGCCTGCCGTGCGTCGCCCAGCTCCGTGAGCTGGGCCGCCCGTAAGGCGCCGTCCGCGAGATCCGGTGTGTCCAGGACCCCGCAGCCGCGCCCCGCCAGCTCCGTCAGCCCCAGCGCCTCACCGCGCAGTTCGGGTGGACCGAAGACCGCGAACCGGCTGCCGATCGCCTGAGCCAGGGCCTGCGCCTGCCACACCTCGGTCATGATTTCCGGCGCGCCCCCACTTCCCGCCAGCGCACGCCTGCTCGTCACGATGAGCCGCACCGCGTCCATCCGCAGTCCCCGTCTGTCTGGACGCGCTGCCCACGCGTCCGCCCGAACTCCCTTGTTCACTACCCAGCGTGAAGGGCCCTGAGACGAAAAGCCAGAGGAAGACGGAAATCTGTGGACAACTTTTCGGTTGCGGTCAGCTGAATGGATACGCAGAGTTAAAGCGGACGTCCGCCTTCCTTACACGCTTCCAACCCGTCGTCCGGGGGCGGGAAACGTGCGCGCCCCTCCCCTAGGGCGCGGGAAACCTCTGCTCGTTGCGGTCGATCTTCGCGTCCAGCGCGGCCAGCGCATCGATCCCGAGCACCTCGCAGAGCTGCAGCAGATAGGCCAGGACGTCCGCGACCTCATCCGTCACCCTCGCCGCGGTGTCCGCGTCCTCCATGACCCGCCCGGACTCCTCCGGCGTCAACCACTGGAAGATCTCGACGAGTTCGGACGCCTCGACGCTGAGCGCCGCGACCAGGTTCTTCGGTGTGTGGTACGGCTGCCAGTCGCGGGCGGCGGCGAACTCGGTCAGCCTGCGCTGGAGCTTGGCCACGTCAAGGGGTTCGGTCACGGCTCCAGGTGTACCACCGTGACGCCGCCGGCCCCGGCCACCCGCGACGCGTCGCTCACGGACCCGAGCAGCCGGATGTGCCCGCGCTCGCACATCCTGCCCGCGAGGCCGGCCAACTCCCTTGACTGCGCGGGGTCGAGCCCCCGGTCGAGACCGTCCGCCAGCACGGTCAGCGTCTGCATCGCCGCGGGGACCTCTCCCACGGGGTCGACCTCCAGGACCCCGGGTCCCGTCAACAGGACCAGCGACAGCGCGAGATACCGCAACTCGCCGTACCCGAGGCGGCCGAGCTCCGTCCGTACCCCGTCGCCCCGGTCCAGGACGCCCCGCACCGTCCCGTCCCCGAGCACCTCGGCGATCACGTCGGCCACGTCCCCCGCGCAGCCCGCCCGCGCCGCGGCCACCAGCAGCGCATGCCGCTGTCCGCACTCGGCGCGGGTGCGCCACAGCACCTCGGCGAGGTTGTCGCACCCGCCGAGCAGCCGCCCGGACCCGACCGGCACCGCTGCCCGCATCCGCTCGGGCCGCGGGTCGACGGCGAAGACCGACCGCAGCGCCACCACCATCTGCTCCGCGGCGGCGAGCACCCGCCGCTGCCCGTCCGTCCTGCCGGCCACGCGCAACGGCAGCAGGGCGGTACCGAGCCGGTCGTCGGGCAGGGGAGCCCGGGTCACCGGCGCCTGGCCCGCCGTGTGCCAGGCGGCCTGCACACAGGGGCGGCTCGGATCGCGCAGAGCGGTCTCCAGCAGGACGACGCCACCCCCGCTCAGCCGCTCCCCCACGATCCGCAGCTCGGGTTCGACCTGCACGGCGACGTCCAGCCGGACCGGCCCCTCGGGGCCATCGGCCGTGCACCCGATACGGAAGCCGCGCCGCCGCTGGGCGTCGGGCCGCGCCCGCTCCGGGACGTACGCCGACGGTTCCGGGAACGCCTCGCCGATCCAGGCGCCGCCACCGAGCCGTGCCAGCGCCTCGTACGCCCGCAGCGCGGTCGTCTTCCCGCTGCCGCTCGGCCCGGCGAGGAACGTGAGCGGCCCGAGCGGGAACGCGGCCCGCCGATGCCGGGCGAACGCGGACAGCCGCAGCTCGGTCAGCCGGGGCCGGCAGGGATGCGGCACACCGCCTGCGGCTCCGGACTCACCCGGCGGACGCTCGGAGCGCGGGTCACCCGGCCGACACTCGGCGGTCGGTGCGTTCGAAGAACCCTCGCCACGCGAACCCGACGGACCTTCGCCATGCGAACCCGACGGACCTTCGCCGCGCGAACCCGACCGACCTTCGCCACGCGAACCCGACCGACCTTCGCCACGCGAACCCGACCGACCTTCGCCACGCGAACCCGACCGACCTTCGCCACGCGAACCCGACCGACCTTCGCCGCGCGAACCCGACGGACCTTCGCGGGGCGGTCCCAACCGGCCTTCGCCGGGCGGTGGATCACCGACCCGGTGTTCGGGCGGCGGATCACCCACCCGGCGCTCGGGCGACGGATCACCCACCCCGCGTTCAGGAGACGGACCACCCGCCCGGCGCCCCTGAAGCGGCAAGGAGACGGCACCGGCACCCGACACAAACGACACGCCCATGTCGGGACCGTAGGCCCCCCGCCGGCGGGCGAACCGTTCCACCCGGGAGCCCTTCCTACGATCGGGCGACCGCGGGGCCCGGACCTCAGGTGCCGGGAACCCCGGCGCCCTCCATCAGCCCGCTCACCTCGGTGCCGGGCGGGGTCAGCAGGAACACGTTCCGGTCCACCCGGTGCATTCCGCTGCCCAGGCCGAAGACGACGCCCGTGCTGAAGTCGAGGACGCGCTTGGCGACCTCGTTCTCCGCACCGGTCAGATCCAGCAGCACCGGGATCCCCGCCATCAGCGTCTCGGCCACCTCGCGGGCGTCGCCGAACACATTGACCCGCAGGACGACGAAGCGGCGGCGGGGCTCCGTCTCCGCCTCCGGCATCGCACGATGGTTCACCGCCGACGGCCACGCGTCGCGGCCGCGCAGCGGCACGACCTGGGCGAGCCCCTCCCACTGTTCATCGGTGACGTCGTGGCTGTTCACCGGCTCCCCCCGCCTTGACTCGCCTTCAATGCCTGCACCAGCCAATTCTTACGCCAAGTCACCCGTTCGGCCCAACAGCGACACGGTGCGCGACTGCCTCACGCCCCCCACATCGCGCCACCGCAAGGCCCTCACATCGCACGACGGGCGACTGTGTGTCCCACGTAACTCCTCATGATCAAGGGATGTGACATCGACGTAACGGGCAATTCGTACGCTCCAGGCAGCACCCCGGCAGCCCGAGAAAGGCAACGCGTGACCTCGACCACCTCCACGTCCCAGGTCCGCACCGTCTGCGCGTACTGCGGGGTCGGCTGCGGAATCCTGCTGGACGTCGGGATGGGGCCCGACGGGCGGCGTACGGTCCTGAAGGCGTCCGGTGACAAGGCGCACCCGGCGAACGCGGGCCGGCTGTGCACGAAGGGCGCGACGACGGCCGAGATGCTGGCCGCGCCCGGCCGGCTGACGACGGCGCTGGTCAGGGGCGAGCGCGGTGCGGAGCCCGGCCCGGTCCCGATGGCGGACGCCGTGGCCCGCACCGCGCACCGGCTCCGCGCGATCATCGACGAGCACGGACCCGACGCGGTCGCCTTCTACGTCTCCGGGCAGATGAGCCTGGAGGCCCAGTACCTGGCGAACAAGCTGGCCAAGGGGTTCGTGGGGACGAACCAGATCGAGTCGAACTCACGGCTGTGCATGGCGAGCGCGGGGGCGGGTTACAAGCTGTCGCTGGGGGCCGACGGGCCGCCCGGGTCGTACGACGACTTCGACCGGGCGGACGTCTTCCTCGTGATCGGCTCCAACATGGCCGACTGCCACCCGATCCTCTTCCTGCGGATGATGGAGCGGGTCAAGGCGGGCGCCAAGCTCGTCGTGGTCGATCCGCGGCGCACGGCCACCGCCGCCAAGGCCGACCTGTTCCTCCAGATCGCGCCGGGCACCGACCTCGCGCTGCTCAACGGTCTGCTGCGGCTGCTTCTCGACAACGGACACACCGACGCCGGTTTCATCGCCGCGCACACCGAGGGCTGGGAGGCGATGCCCGGCTTCCTCGCCGACTACGCGCCCGCCGCCGTCGCGGAGATCACCGGTCTCGCCGAGGACGACATCCGTGAGGCCGCCCGGCTGATCGGCGAGGCCGGCGAGTGGATGAGCTGCTGGACGATGGGGCTCAACCAGTCCACGCACGGCACCTGGAACACGAATGCCCTGGTCAACCTGCATCTGGCGACCGGCGCGATCTGCCGCCCCGGCTCGGGTCCCTTCTCCCTGACGGGGCAGCCCAACGCCATGGGCGGCCGCGAGATGGGCTATATGGGGCCGGGGCTGCCGGGGCAGCGATCGGTGCTCGTCGAGGCCGAACGGACCTTCGTCGAGGACCTGTGGGAGCTGCCGCCGGGGACGCTGCGCGCCGACGGCGTGGGCCGGGGCACCGTCGAGATGTTCCAGAAGATGGCCGACGGTGAGATCAAGGCCTGCTGGATCATCTGCACCAACCCCGTCGCCTCGGTCGCCAACCGCCGTACCGTCATCGAGGGGCTGGAGGCCGCCGAGTTCGTCGTCACGCAGGACGTGTTCGGCGAGACCGAGACCAACGCGTACGCCGATGTCGTGCTGCCCGGCGCGATGTGGACCGAGGGCGAGGGCGTGTTCGTCAACAGCGAGCGCGGTCTGACGCTGACCCGGGCGGTGGCGGACCCGCCGGGCGAGGCGATGGCCGACTGGCGGATCATCGCGGCCGTGGCGTGTGCGATGGGGTACGAGAAGGGGTTCTCGTACGACAGCGCCGAGGACATCTTCGAGGAGATACGGCGGGCCTGGAACCCGGTGACGGGCTGGGATCTGCGTGGGGTGACGTACGAGCGGCTGCGGGCCACGCCGGTGCAGTGGCCGGCCGCCGAGGTGGACGGGCCGCAGCGCAATCCGATCCGGTACGTCGACGCGGACGGCGGGCTGCGCTTCCCGACGGCGAGCGGTCGGGCCGCCTTCCACGCGCGTCCGCATCTGCCGGCCGCCGAGATGCCGGACGACGACTATCCGTTCGTGCTGAACACCGGGCGGGTGCAGCACCAGTGGCACACGCTGACGAAGACCGGGAAGGTCGCCAAGCTCAACAAGCTGAACCCGGGGCCGTTCGTGGAGGTGCATCCGCGGGACGCGCGGGAGCTGGGGATCGCCGAGGGTGACCGGGTGGAGGTCGCCTCGCGGCGGGGGCGGGCGGTACTGCCGGCCGTGGTGACCGAGCGGGTGCGGCCGGGGGGTGCCTTCGCGCCGTTCCACTGGAACGACCTGTTCGGGGAGTATCTGAGCGTCAACGCGGTGACCGGCGACGCGGTGGATCCGATCTCCTTCCAGCCGGAGTTCAAGGTCTGCGCCGTGTCCCTGACGAGGGTCGCGGCTCCCCTGCCGGAGGCGCCGGTGCGGGCGCTGACGCCGACGGCCGTCACTCCGGGCCCGGCGGGTCCCTTCGGGCTGGAACCCGCGCCGCCGCCCGTGCTGACCGCCCAGGAACGCCTCTACCTGACCGGCTTCCTCGCCGGCATCGAGACCGGCGCGCCCGGCATCCCTGTCCTGCCGCCGGGCGCGCCCTTCAGCCCCGAGCACGCGACGTGGGTCAACGGTGTCCTCGCCGGCATGTACTCGCGGTCGGCGAGCACCCCCGCCGCGCCGGCCCTGCCCGGTCGTGAGGTCGTGGTGCTGTGGGCCTCGCAGACCGGCAACGCCGAGGAGTTCGCCACCGCGACCGCGGAGCGGCTCGGCTCGGCGGGGCACCGGGCCACCCTGGTCGGCATGGACGAGGCCGACGTCGGCACCCTCGCCCGCACGGCCGACCTGCTCTTCATCACCAGCACGTTCGGCGACGGCGACGCGCCCGACAACGGCTCCGGGCTCTGGGACACGCTGACCGACGACGGCGCTCCGCGGCTGGACGGGACGCGGTACGCGGTGCTCGCCCTCGGTGACTCCTCGTACGACGACTTCTGCGGGCACGGGCGGCGCCTGGACGCACGGCTCGACGAGCTGGGCGGGGTGCGGCTGGCCCCGCGCACGGACTGCGAGCCGAACTACGAGCCGTCCGCGAGGGCCTGGCTCGACCAGGTCCTCACCGCGCTGGGCGGCGCCGAGGTCCCCGCTGCCGTACGGCCGAAGGCCGGGACCGGGCCGGCCGCCGCCGCGGCCCGTCTGGTGGGCAACCGGCTGCTGAGCCGGCCCGACGCGGGCAAGGAGGTGCGCCGCTTCACCTTCGACACCAGCGGTACCTCGCTGACGTACGAGGCGGGCGACGCACTCGGCATCCGGCCGGTCAACTCGCCCGCACTCGTGGAGGAGTGGCTCGCGGTCACCGGCGTCGACGGGTCGGCGTCCGTGGAGGTGGACGGCGTCGGCGCGACCTCCTTCGCCGAGGCCCTGCACCGGCACCTCGACATCACCCGGATCACCCCGGACCTGCTGCGCTTCGTCGCCGAACGCGTCCGCGACGACCGGGAGTTGCGCAGGCTGCTGCGGCCGGACAACAAGGACGGCCTCGCGCAGTGGAGCTGGGGGCGGCAGGCCGTGGACGTGATCGCCGAGCACCCGGTGCGGGCGGGTGCCGGCGAGTGGGCGGGGGCGCTGAAGAAGCTCCAGCCGCGCCTGTACTCGATCTCGTCCAGCCCGCTCGTCGACCCGCACGGTGTCGCGCTGACGGTGTCCGTGGTGCGGTACGAGAACCTGCGCGGGCAGCCACGCGGCGGGGTCTGCTCGCCGTTCCTCGCGGATGCCGCGGCGGACACCGAGGTGCCGGTGTTCGTGCAGCGCTCCCCGCACTTCAGGCCGCCCGCGGACGCCTCGACGCCGATGGTGATGGTCGGACCCGGCACCGGTGTCGCGCCCTTCGTCGGCTTCCTCCAGGAGCGGCGGGCGCTCGGACACCGGGCACCCAACTGGCTGTTCTTCGGCGAGCAGCACCGGGCGAGCGACTTCTACTACGAGGAGGAGCTGACCGGGCTGCTCGGCGAGGGCACCCTGGACCGGCTCGACACGGCCTTCTCCCGCGACCAGCGCAACAAGGTGTACGTCCAGGACCGGATGCGCGAGCACGGCCCCGAGCTGTGGCGCTGGCTGCAGGACGGCGCCCACTTCTACGTCTGCGGCGACGCCTCGCGCATGGCCAAGGACGTGGACCGGGCGCTGCGGGACATCGCGGTCGCGCACGGCGGGCTGGCGGAGGCCGAGGCGTCGGCGTACGTGAAGCAGCTGGCGGCGGCGAAGCGGTACGTGCGGGACGTCTACTGAGGTGACGCCGGCGCCGCGTACCGCTCTCACGTCCCGGGTGCCGGCCCGCGAGCGCCGGCGTCAGGCCGTGGCCGTCCGGGTGAAGCGGAGCGTGCCGGTGACGGTGGTGAGGCCGCGCATCATGCCGAGCTGGTTCCAGCTCATGCCGAACTGCTCGCGTTCCACGGTGAACTCGGTCTCCAGGGTGAGCGACGTCCCGTCCGCGCCGACGAGGCGGGCGGTGATGGACTTGGGCCGGCTGACGCCCCGGACGGTGAGCTGACCGACCACGTGCACCTCCTCGCCGTCGCGCAGTTCGGCACTGCGGACCGCGAAGGTGATCTCGGGGTGGTTGGCGACGTCGAAGAAGTCGGCGGAGCGCAGGTGCTCGTCGCGCTTGGCGCTGCGGGTGTCCAGGGAGGCGGCGTCCAGGGTGAGGGTGCCGACGGCGGAGCCGTCGGAGCGCACCTCGCCGGTGCCGGTGACGGCGGCGAAGGCGCCCTTCACGGTGACCAGGCCCCACATGGTCCGGTGCCGCAGGGCGACGGTGGAGGCGGTGCTGTCGAGCTGCCAGGTTCCGGTTTCGACGGCGACGGTCATGATCGTTCACTCCTGAGCATCGGGGGCATCACAGGGGGCCTGCCGGGATCTGTAATCCAAATTTGGACGACACCACGCTAGCCGATACTCCAAATTTGAACAACGGCTACACTCGCATTCATGGCCGACCACTCCGACTGCCCCTCCGCCTCCGGCGACGGACTCCTGCCCGTCGAGCTGCACGCCTGGATGCTGATGCTGGCCGCGACAGGAGCCGTCGAGCAGGAACTTCGCGGCGTCGTCAAGGAACGTCTCGACGTCTCGCACGACGAGTTCCTGGTCCTGTGCCTGCTCGCCGCGGACCCCGGCCAGGCCCTGCGGATGACCCGCATCGCCGAGCTCCTCGGCCGCCCCAAGACCCGCCTCACCTACCAGATCGCCTGCCTCCAGCACGCCGGTCTGGTCACCCGCAAGTCGGTCTGCGGCGACAAGCGCGGCGTCGAGGTCACCCTCACCGAGAAGGCCCGCACCCTCCTGAAGGACGCCTCCGCCGTCCTCGCCGAGACGGTCAAGGCGGCGCTGACCCGGTTCATGGGCCCCACCCAGCGCCAGGCGATGTGCGCGCTGATCCCCGACTTCGCCGGGGAGCCGGCACCGGAGTAGTCCCCGGCGCGGTCGCGGGCACCCGGGCGGCGCCGGGACCGGCGGGACTCGGCGGTGGCGCCGGAACCGCTGGGCGAGTACCTGCGCCACCTGCCCGCCCTCTCCCAGGAGTTCGGGATTGCGCGAGCGGTCCGCCGTGGGAGTCGGCGCGGCCGTCGAACGTTCCGCGCCCGAACGCCGTCATAGCGGTACCGATCCTCGAAGGGAGTGCCGCCATGACCGCCGTACGCGTCCGTGCCCGCGTCGTGTTCCGTGCCGTACTGGTCGGGGGGCTGGTGTGCGCGGCCGCCGGCTGCGCCGACGAGCCCGAACCCGAGTCCGAGGCGACGGCCGCCTCCTGGCGCGAGCCCGACTCGTACGCCTACACGCTCCGGTCGAGCGAAGGGGAGCGGAGCCTGATCGGTGCCTTCCGGATCACCGTCCGCGACGGAGCCGTAGTGAAGGCGGTGGGCCTGGACGACAGCGGCAGGCGCGTCGTCGACGACGTTCCCGACACGGTCCCCACCATCGGGGACCTGCTGGCCGAGTGGGAGCAGGCGAGGCGGGAGGACGCGGACACAGCCGAGGTGGAGTACGCGCGCGACGGGCGTCCCGAGCGGATCTCACTGGACTGGGCGGAGAACGCGATCGACGACGAAGCCCTTTATGTCATCAGCGACTTCGAGCCCGCCGGCGGCTGACGCCGGGGGTGTGTCAGAGGTCGTCGAGGTAGTCCCGCAGAGCCTGGGAGCGGGACGGGTGGCGGAGCTTGCTCATCGTCCTGGTCTCGATCTGGCGGATGCGCTCGCGGGTCACGCCGTAGACCTGGCCGATCTCCTCCAGGGTCCGGGGGCGGCCGTCGGTGAGGCCGTAGCGCAGGGCGATGATGCCGGCCTCGCGGGCGGTCATGCCGGTCAGCAGTTCACGGACGGCGTCCTGGAGGAGATGGTGGGTGACCGCCTGCCAGGGAGAGGGCAGGTCGGTGTCCTCGATGAGGTCGCCGAACTCGCCGTCGCCCTCCTCGCTGAGGGCGGCGTGCAGGGAGACCGGTTCCCTGGTGTAGGCGTCGATCTCGACGAGCCTTTCCACCGGTATCTCGGCCCTTCCGGCGAGTTCCTCGGGTGTCGGCACGAGGCCCGTGTCCTGCATCAGCTCGCGGCGCGCGCGGGCCACCCGGTTGATGATCTCGACGGTGTGCACGGGAATGCGAATGGTGCGGCTCTGGTCGGCGAGGGCGCGGGTGACCGCCTGTTTGATCCACCAGGTCGCGTAGGTGGAGAACTTGAAGCCCTTGGCGTAGTCGAACTTCTCCACCGCCCGGATGAGCCCGGCGTTGCCCTCCTGCACGAGGTCCAGGAAGTCCAGTCCGCGCCCGGTGTACCGCTTGGCCACGGAGACGACCAGCCGGAGGTTGGCCTCGGTGAGATGCGCCTTGGCCCGCCGGCCGTCCTCGATGAGAGACACCAGCTCCTCCGCCCGGTGCCCGGGCCGGCCCTCCATGAGAAGCCGCTCGGCGTACAGACCGGCCTCGATGCGGCGGGCGAGGTCCACCTCCTGCTCCGCCGTGAGCAGCCGGACGCGGGCTATGAGGCGCAGATAGTCCTTCACCGGGTCGGTGCTGCCGCCGTGCCCCTCCAGCTGCGGCCGCGGACCGTCGGTCTCCTGGTCCTGCGACGGAGGCGGCGCGGATGCGCCGTCCCGTTCGAGCACGCTCATACGGCCTCCCTCCGCAGTCGGCCGAGGAATTACGGAAATGACGTCGAACGCGCGGCTCGACTTCCCGGACCCGAAACATCGGCGAAGAGGATCAGCGCGCCTCCGGGAAATTCCACGGACACATCACGGAGATTGTGCTGCCGGACACCGTTGACGACGACTCGACTGCTCACTCATTCGAGGCTACCACCGCGAATCTCTCTCAGAAGGCTGTCCGGGAGGCACCTTCCACTGTGAGGAACCTCGCGCTCGACAGGCGTTTCAAGGGAATGATCAATGAATCCGGAGCCCCGCCAGCACCCGTTTCCCACCTGCCTGACCGAATCACCACGGCGACGTTCACAAGGGGAATCAAAAAACAGTTTCCAGGTACACCGAGGTGACCGGAGAGAGATCGTCACGGCAGGTCCGGGGGCGCGTCCTCACGCTCGCGGCAGGTGCACACGGTGCGGCACAACACAGAGGCGGCCGGCGCGGCGCGCCGCCCGCCCGTTGCCTCTGGGGCGAGGTGGGACTCGTCCTCAGAAGGCGGTGTTGCTGCAGCCCATCGTCGAACCGAGGTGGGTGCTCTGGCTGGCCGGGTTGCCCTCACCGTTCAGGCCGTTGCCGAGCACGCCGTTGAGGATGCCGACCACACCGAGGATGTCGATGTTCAGGTCGTGGGACTTGCACTGGGTGCTCTGCTGGACCTTGTAGTCGTTGCCCCGGCCGTCGCCGTCCATGCCCGCGGCGTGGGCGGAACCGGCGGACAGGATGCCGACGCTGCTGAGGGCGGCGACCAGGACGGCGGCCTTACGAAGCTTGCGCATGTCATCTCCGGTGAAGCGAGGTGGGTGCGTGACGTGAAGGAGCGACTCCTTACCGGAAATGGACATTAGTGAGAAATGACCCAAATCATCCTTTGACGCGCCGGGTTTCCCGATCTCCCCCCGTTCGCACCCCCCTTCCGAGGGAAGGAAGCCCCAACAGGCACGCGGGGCACGGTCATGAGTGACGGCAGGCGGGCAACGTGACGCCGGACCGTACGAAGTCGGCGACCGTCGGTGCGCCCATCAGGGCCATGACCTCCTCGAACTCGTCGATGAGCAGGCGCAGGACCCCCGCGACTCCCTCGGCGCCGGAGTGGGAGAGACCCCACAGGGCCGGGCGGCCCGTCATCACCGCGTCCGCCCCCAGGCACAGGGCCTTGGCGATGTCGGCGCCGTGCCGGATCCCTCCGTCGAGGACGACCTGGCATCGGCCGTCCACGGCGTCCACGATCTCCGTGAGGCACTCCGGGGCGCTTCTTGCGAAGTCGAGCTGGCGGCCGCCGTGGTTGGAGACGATGAGCCCGCGGACGCCGTGCTCGACGGCGAGCTCGGCGTCCTCGGCGGTCAGGACACCCTTCAACACCAGCGGCAGGGACGTCAGTTCCCGCAGCCAGGCGAGGTCGTCCCAGGTGATGGAGGCGTCGAACTGCTGCATCGAGTGCCTGGCGATGGCCGATTCCCCGTCCCGGCTGCCGTGCGACGCGGCCATGACCTCCGCGGAGAGGTTGACCGCCCGGATGCCGGGAGGAACGGCGAAGCCGTTGGCGGCGTCCCGGGGGCGGGACGCGACCCGGGGTGCGTCGACCGTCAGGACCAGCGCGCGGAAGCCGGCGGCCTCGGCCCGGTGGACGAGGTCCGCCAGCAGGTCACGGCGCTTGAGCCAGTACAGCTGGAGCCACAGCGGGCCGCTCGCCGCCGCCGCGATGTCCTCCAGGGACCGGCTCGCGAACATGCTGACCGTGAGCAGCGCGCCCGCCTCGCCCGCGGCGCGAGCGGTCGCCACCTCGCCCTCCGGGTCGGCGAGTTGGTGATAGGCCATGGGGGCGATGCCCAGCGGAGCCGCCAGCCGCGCACCCAGCAGTTCCGTGCGGGGGTCGCAGCGGGAGACGTCCACCAGACAACGCGGCCGCAGCCGGATGCGGTCGAGCGCCTCCCGCCCCGCCGTCAGCATCGACTCGGTGCCGCTGCCGCCCGCGAGGAAGTCCCAGACCGGTCCCGGCAACCGGCCCTTGGCCGCCGCCTCGTACGCGCGCAGCGTCAGCACCTTGTTCTCTCCGTTCTCCGTGCGGTGATGGGTGAAAAACGCAGTCGGTCCGCCGCGAGCGGTCAGGCGGCGGGCCCGGTGATCTGCGCGGTGATGAAGGCGGCCAGCCTGGCGATGCCCTCGGTGATCGCTTCCGGGGTCTGGGCACTGCACGACAGCCGCAGTTGACGGGTGCCGCCCCCGTCCAGATGGAAGTCGCACATCGGCGTCCACAGCACGCCGAAGGCGCGTGCGGAGAGTTCGAGGGCCTGGTGGTCGGCGGCGAAGGGGACGTCGACGACGACGAAGAAGCCGCCGTCGGGACGGTTCCAGGAGATGCCCAGCTCCGCGCGGCGTTGCGCGGGGAAGTGCCGCTCCAGCTCGTCGAGCAGGGTGTCCATGGTGGTGCGGTAGTGGGCGATGGTGCGGGAGTTCGCCTCACGGAGCCGGCAGTCGCTCTCGATGAGCAGTCCGCCGATGACGGCCTGGCTGACGGCCGAGGTGTTGACGGTCGTCATGCTCTTGATCTTCGACAGCTCGTCCGCGAGCAGCGAGCGCCCGCCCGCCGGGCCGAGGACCTCCTGGTCGGCGATGACGTAGCCCACGCGGGCGCCGGGCAGCGCCGTCTTGGCGAAGGAGCCCAGATGCACCACGCGCCGGCCCCGGTCGAGGGCCTTCAGCGTCGGGCGGGCCGTGCCGGTGCGGACGAAGAACCCGTAGGGGTCGTCCTCCAGGACGAGCAGGTCCTCGTCCGCGGCCACGTCGAGCAGCCGCTCGCGGGCCGCGAGGCTCATGCTCGCCCCCGACGGATTGGCGAAGTCCGGAACCGCGTAGAACGCCCGGGGGCGTTCACCGGCCGCGCGGCACGCACGCACCGCCTCGGTCACGGCTTGCGGGTCCGGTCCCGCCGGGCCCTCGGGCACGGGGCGCACCCGGATGCCCAGCAGCCGGGCCACGCCCGTGATGCCGACGTAGCAGGGGGAGCTGACCAGCAGGGTGTCCTCGGGGCGGGCGAAGAGCGCCCGCAGGGTGAGGAGCATGGCCTCCTGGCAGCCGGTCGTCACCACGATCGCCTCCGGCGGGACGTGGATGCCCTCGTCGTTGGCGACCGTCCTGGCGATCAGTTCGTGGATGAGTCCGTTGGTGCGGCCGTACTGGAAGAGCTGGGTGCGCACCCGGTCGCGGGACCAGCCGAGTTCCTTCTCCAGGTACGTCGTGTACGTCAGGAGGTGGCGGGCGAGGTCCTCCGGTTCGAAGTCGCCCTCGGTGGGCCGGCCGGGCGCGAAGGAGATGGCGTCGGGGAAGCGGCCGACGACCTCGTTGAGGAAGTTCATCGCGTCGAGGACCGGGTCGCTGAGCGATCCGTGCAGCTCGGCGAGGGCGAGGACCTGCGGGTGTGGTGGCGCTGCTTGTGTCACCGGTTCAGGCTCCTCTCGGCGCGGTCGCGTAGGCCGTACTCGGATGCGGTCCGGGTGTGGTGCTGCGGGCGGGGATGCGGGCCCGGCCCTGGATGCCGCGGACCAGGGCCGTCGAGAGCAGGTCCGTGTGGGCGCGCCGCTGCTCCGGCTCGCGGACGGTGCCGAGCCCGCGCAGGGCGTCGACCACCTGGTGCAGGTCGTGCGCGAACTCGGCGAGGACGTCGGCGACGGCCACGGCGTTGGAGCCGAGGATGTCGGTCCACAGGTCGGCGCTGCCCGCGGCGAGGCGGGTCACGTCCTGCAGTCCCTGTCCCGCGAGCCCCAGCTGGGAGGGCTCACCGTGCAGCAGACGTGCCGCGAGCAGGCTCGACACGAGGTGCGGGGCGTGCGAGGTGAGCGCGACCGCCCGGTCGTGCTCCGCGTGGGCCATCACGACGGGCCGGGCGCCGCACAACTCGGCGAGCCGCCGCGCGCGTTCGACGGCCTGTACGCGGGTCTCGGGCGAGGGAGTGAGCACCCAGGGCCGGCCCTGGAACAGGTCGTCCTTCGCCGCGAGCGGCCCGGACTGCTCCCGGCCGCCCATGGGGTGCCCGCCGACGAAACGGGTCAGATCGCAGCCGGTGCGGGCCGCCTGACGCTGCGGCAGCTCCTTGACGCTCGCCGCGTCCGTGAAGTCATGGGCGAGGTCCTGCGCCTGGTGTTCCTTGAGCGCCGCCGCCACGTGCTGCGGTGGCACCGCGAGGACGGCCAGATCGACCGGCTCGCGGGGCCGGCCCGCGATGCCGGCCCCGAGGTCGGCGGCGATGCGCGCCGCCTCGGGGTCGGTGTCGATCAGATAGGTGGTCACGCCCCGGCCCCGAAGGGCCAGGGCGATCGAGGTACCGATCAGGCCGGTTCCGACCACTGCGGCACTGCGCATCAGTGATTGCTCCACAGCAGCGGCAGGAACTCGGGGTCGCTGTAGTCGGGCTTGCCGTCGGCACCGCGGCGGACGAGCACGTCGTGGTTGTAGGCGACCTGGGTGCCGTCCGTGCGGCGGAAGTCGCGGTAGCGGTTCTCGCCGTCCTGGAGGTGGAAGGAGATGGCGCGGCGCGGACGGTCGCTGACGTTGGCACCGCTGCCGTGGTAGGTGCGGCAGTGGTGGAAGTTGACGTGTCCCTTGGGGATGACGACCGGGATCTTGCGGACCTCGACGCCGTTGTACGCGGCGTTCTCCTCCAGCATCTCGTCCAGTTCGGAGCGGTCGCGCTCGGCGAAGTGGAGCGAGGTGCTGTCGTTGTCGGCCGTCTCCTTCCACACGTGGCTGCCGTCGACCATCGTGATGGTGCCCATCTCCTCGTCGCAGTCGTGGAAGGGGATGAACGCGGTGAGCATCCGCTCGGAGGTCGACGTGGACCAGTAGTGCCGGTCGAAGTGCCAGGGCACGATGTTCGACTGCTCCTGCGCCACCGGCGGCTTGTAGATGAGGGTCGACTGGAACACGCGTATCTGCTGGGCCTCGGCGAGCCGCGCGGCGACCGCGCCGAGCAGCGGCTTGCGCAGGATGCGGCCGATGGTGTCGTCCTCGTAGTGGATGTAGTCGTTGTGCCGCTGCACGGGACCGTGCTCCGGCTCCCAGTACGCCAGCTTGGGCGGGCGGGTCGGCAGGGTGCGGTCGCGGTGGCCGGCGTAGAAACGCTCGCTCGCGGCCTCCAGCTGCTCGATCTCCTCGTCGGTGAACAGCTTCTTCGACAGGTACCAGCCGTGCTCGGCGTAGAAGTCGACGTCCTCGTCGGTCGGAAGGAGGGCGCGCTCCTCGTCGGTCAGGGTGAAGTTCCGGGAGTCCTGCACAGTCATGGTCTTCCTTACGCGTACGTGGATCGATGGACGGTGGTGCGAGCTACCCGGGTCAGGAGGTGGCCTTCTCACGGGCCACGGCCTCGTAGAGCGCCTTGATGTTGCCGCTGCCGAAGGTGCGGGCGCCGTGCCGGTCGATGACCTCCCAGAAGTAGGTCTTCCGCACGTGCTGGGACTGGGTGAAGATCTGGAAGACCTGGCCCCAGTGGTCCTCGTCGATCAGCACATTGGTCCGGCGCAGGTCCTCGACCTGGAGGTTCATGGTCGCGAAGCGCTCCTGCAGCTGGTCGTAGTAGGAAGCGGGCGTCTGCAGGAACTTCACGCCCCGGTTCTCCAGAGTCTGCACGGTGCCGACGATGTCGTCGCACAGCAGCGCCAGGTGCTGGACGCCGGCGCCGCCGTGGCGCGCCAGGAAGGTGTCGATCTGGCCGGGCTCGCGGTCGGTGACCGGCTCGATCAGCGTGAAGGTCACCTTCCCGGACGGGCTCTGCACCACCTTGGAGTCCATGGCCTGGGTGCCGACCTCGATGAACTCCTCGAAGATCTGGGAGAACCCGAAGACCTTCTCGTAGAAGGCGACCGTGGGCCGCAGCTGACC
Source organism: Streptomyces sp. Y7 (assembly GCF_043195415.1). NCBI lineage: Bacteria > Bacillati > Actinomycetota > Actinomycetes > Kitasatosporales > Streptomycetaceae > Streptomyces > Streptomyces sp. Y7. The sequence continues at coordinate 133,903 of NZ_JBIDDQ010000005.1, read as the reverse complement.
GGCGGGCAGGCAGATCGCCGCGTGGTCGACGGTGTTCAGGAGGTGCTCGCCCTCGTCGGGGTCCGGAGCGATGATGTCCATGACGCCGGGCAGGAACTGCTCGCGGTCGCCCGAGCGCTGGACGAAGCGGTGGGCCACGTCGCCGAAGCCCAGGACCGACGCGGTGACCACCTCGGTGCCGTCCTTGCTGTGGACGGCGGGCGGCTCGACCGGGGTGGCGCCGCGCTCGACGGCCAGCTCGAATGCCTTGGCGGCGTCGGTGACCTCGAAGGCGATGTTGGCGACACCGTCGCCGTGCTGCGCCACGTACGCCGCCGCCGGATGGGCGGGGCTCAGGGCGGAGGTGAGGACGACCTCGATGCCGCCCTGGCGCAGCAGCAGCGAACGGTGGTGCGGCTGCCCGGTCTCGGGGCCGGCCTGCCCGCATATTCGGAAACCGAACGCGGTGCACAGATAGAAAGCGGACTGCTGGGCGTCCCCGACGTAGAACTCGACGTGGTCTACGGCTCCGATGTCCATGCCATGCCTTTCTGTTCGAATGATCGAGAGTGCTGCCGGCGCCTTATCGGACGGCCGACAATTCTTCGGCGTCGATATTCTGTGGCGACCAGAAACCGTAGTCGCCGCGACGGTAGAGCAAGGGTTCACGGGGGAAGACGGCACTGCCTTCCACCCGGGCTATGAAGAGCCAGTGATCGCCCACCTCGATCGCGTTCTCCACTTTGCATTCCGCATAGCTGAGGGCGATGTCGATGAGCAGCGGTGCGCCTTCCGCGACGGCCGAGGGCCGCCAGGCCATGTCCGCGAACTTGTCCGTGGCCTTGCTGGCGAAGACCTGCGAGGCGGTCCGCCCGGAGGCGGCGAGGAAGTTCACCGCGAACGCCTGCTTCGACATGATCGCCGGCAGGGTCCGCGAGCCCTTGCCCACGGAGATGAGCAGTGACGGATTTGCCGCCGACACCGCGCACACCGCATTGCTGGTGAATCCGTACGGCTCTCCTTCCGCATCCGTTGCGGTGACGATCGCAATCGGGGTCGGGAACGAGCCGAAGAGTTCGCTGAACCGTGCAGAACCTACGTGCATGAAATCCCCTGTTATTCGGCGGTGGCGCCCACGAGAGTTTCCTCCCGCGCGGCTATGGCGAGGCCGAAAGCACGTACCGTCAGAGGCAGCATGATGGCGCCGAATGCGGTGAGAGCGATCGCGAGTACGAGGACGAGCCGTTGTGGGCTCACGCCGGCCCCGGAGCCGGCCACGAGAAGGCCCGCGATGGGCAGGGCCAGCATGTTGAGCAGATAGAACGGCCCCATCACCTTTCCCAGGTGCTCCTCCGGCAGGACCTTGATCCGCTGCGTCCGGTTGAAGACGTTGAAGTACGTCACGCCGACCATGGCCGCCACGAACGCCGGGGCGTACAGGAGCATGGAGTTGGCGAATCCGATGAGCAGCAGACAGAAGCAGAGGAGAGCGAGGCCGAAGACTCCGAGCATCCGCACGTCGACCCAGCGGAGCAGGAACGGAATCACCAGGAGATTGACGATTCCGAGTACGCCGATGCAGATGTTGAGCAGGGCGAACGACGACTCGGGGGCGTGGAAGACACCCGTGACGAGTGCGGCGTTCGCGGCGAGCACCGTGGCGAAGACCAGGTTGATCGAGAAGTTGAGCGAGGCCAGCAGGACCAGCGGGCGGCTGCGTACCAGCAGGGACCAGCCCAGGCGGAGTTCGGCGAGTGTCTCGCGCGCTCCGCCGCTGCTGGGCGTGCGCAGTCCGCGTGGCAGCGGCAGCCAGCAGGCCGCGGCGGCGAGGAAGATCGCCGAGGCGCCGCCCAGCAGCCAGACCTTGTCGAGGAAGGCCACGCCGAGCATGGCGAGGGCGGGGCCGACGGCCATCGCCGACACCTCCATGCTCTGCACCAGGCCCTGGATCTTGGCCAGTTCGGTGCCCTTGGCGAGCTGCGGCACCACTTTCTCGACGGACATCCGCACCGGCGCCATCAGCAGGGACAGCAGCGCCCCGGAGGTCATCAGGATCGGTGTCAGCAGGGAGGGCGCGGCCAGGCAGCCGACGAGGGCGCCGGCCAGGACGACCCCGCGGCCCGCGGTGACGACGGAGAACAGCCGTGAGCCGCCGTCCCGGTCGGCGAGGAGTCCCGCGAACGGATACGCCAGCAGGGCGGGCAGCCACTCGATGGCATAGGCGAATCCGAGCGCGGAAACCTCTTCGGTGTCCTGGAAGATCAGCAGAGGAACGGCGAACAACACCATCTGCTCTGCGACGATTCCGAGGAGGACACCGCAGGCGAAGAGCCTTCGGTGCAGCACTGATCCCGTGGTCATCTGTTCGGTCGCTCCCTTTTGCTCCGCCGGCCGGGGCGCGGCGCGAGACGTCTCACTCCGACACCGGAACGATCTCGATGTGGAATCCGGCGATGATCTTGCGAATGTCCTCTTCCACGGCCGCCTCGTCGCCGGTGAGGATGAACCGGCCGCTGTGCACGGCGTCGTAGCTGCCGCCCGGCTGGAGCACTTCACCGGGGCTGGGCACCAACTCGCGCCAGACCGTGGCGATGTCGTCGCGCATCGGGGTCGAGGTGACGACCCGCGCCGGGAGGCCGTCGGGCTTCGGGATGATCAGCCAGCCGCCGGACGGGTCTCCCGACATCGGCGGCAGCGTCACCCGTCCCTCGCAGAGGGCGTCCAGCCACACCTCGAAGAGGTTGACCCCGAAGAGCTTCTCCGTGAGATACGGGACCTCGGCTCCGCCGATACGGCCCGCGATCTCCAGGAAGACCAGGTCCTCGTCGGCGGTGACGAAGAGTTCGAGGTGGAAGGGCATCGACGTCATGCCCAGGGCCGACACGCAACGCCGCGCGAATTCCTCGACGCGGCCGCGCAGCGGGGACTCCTGGACGACGACCGAACCGAGCGGCTGACCGCCGGCCTCGAAGGCGAGGCAGTCGTTGATGTAGCGGGACACCGCCATGAACGGGATACCGGCGTTCTCGTCCGCGAATCCGTCGACGTGGTGGATGGATCCCTCGATGAACTCCTCGAGTTCGTAGTCGTCGGTGTCGATCTGTTCCAGCAGCTTCGCGAGCGTGCCTTCGTCGTCGACGCGGTGGACTCCCATGCTGGCCGCGCCGGACACCGGCTTCAGGATCAGCGGGTAGCCGGTCGTCCGGGCGAAGGCCACGGCGGAGTCGGCGCTGTCGCAGGAGGCGAACCGGGGCACCCGGATGCCGGCCTTCGCGACCAGCTCCTTCATCCTCAGCTTGTTGCGGTAGACCGCGACGTCCGCGGGGCGCGGCCCGGGAATCCCGAGCGCCTCGCGCACCTCGGCCGCGATGCCGAGCGTGAACTCGGAGACGGCGATGAGCCGGTCGACCGGGCCCACCCGGTCCGCGACCTCACGGACCGCTCCGCACAGCGCGTCGAAGTCGTTGACGTCGCCGACCTCGACGAGAGCGGCGATGTGCGCGGGATCCGCGAGCACGCCGGTGGCGCCGACCGGGTCGACGACGTAGCTGACGCGATGCCGCTCATGGTCGATGAGCTCCTCGAAGCGGCCGAGGGAGAAGTCCCAGCGCTGTCCGTCGGTGAACCGGGGCCAGCGATTGACGACAACAATGTGCACGGGTCACTCCTCAGTCGCCGCGGGAACCGTCTTGATCGACAGGGTTCGCCGGGTGAACGCGATGGCTTCTTCCAGTTCCTCGGGCGAGTCGGCGGCCAGCACCGCGTACGCGGTCCGCTGGAGGGAGGAGGAGGCGGGGGCGACGGCGTCACCGACGGCCACCCTGAACGCGGCGTCCACGACGGCGGGGTGCTCCCGGACCTCCTCCAGCCCGTCCAGGGCGATCACCTCGCCGGGGTCGGAGACCACGAAGAGGCTGGCGGCGTGCCGTACGGGGCCCTGCGGCGGCGGTGGCAGTGCGGCGCCCACGGCGAGCCGCACCACCATCTCGTGCCAGTCGATCCCGTACGCCAGGGAGCAGAGCTCCATGATGTAGTCGCCGGGCGTGCGGACCGCCACCTCCATCACCGCGGGCCCCGCGCTCGTCAGCCGGAACTCCAGGTGGACGATCCCGGTGCGCATCCCGATGGCGGACAGGACGGACCGGCCGAGCTCGGCGACCCGTTCGGCGTCCTCGGCCGGCAGCGGCGCCGCGACGCGGTGCGCGAGCTCGATGAAGCGGGGCGGGCCCGTGGTGGTCTTGGCGGTCAGGTTCGCGAACCAGATCTCGCCGTCCCGGACCAGGGCCTCCCAGCTGTACTCGGGGCCGTCGAGCGCGCTCTCCACCAGCAGCGTGCGCTCCGCGGCCCGGCGGAGCGCGGCCCCGTCGTAGGCGTCGGCGTCGGGCACCAGCTCGACGCCGTCGCTGCCCGCCGACGACAGCGGCTTCACCACCACGGGGAGCCGGGCGCCGGCCCACTCGGCGGAGGCCGCCAGGTCGTCGGTGAGGAGGTACTCGGGCTGGCCGATCCCGTGGGCGCGGAAGCGGCCGCGCTGCAGTGCCTTGTTCCGGGAGACGACGGCCGCCTGCAGGGACGGCCCGGGCAGTGCGAAGCGGTCCTGGGCCATGGCGGCTCCGAGGACGTGCGATTCGGTGAACGCGAGGATTCCGTCCGGCCGGCTCTCCAGCGCGGCGGCGTGGACGGTCTCGGCCCACAGCTCGTCCAGCGAGCCGTACTTGCCTCCGCTCGGCTCGACGGAGTCGACCAGGTCCTCGATCGCGTGGGCCCAGTCCCGGGCCTCGATGGCGCGTACCCGCAGGCCGAGCCGCCGGGCGGCCGCCACGTACGGGCGGCCCATCATCCCGACGCCGACGAGCAGCAGCTCCCGCTCACCGTGCTCGCTCATGACGACTGCTCTTCGAGGCGCCGGATCAGGGGGACGACGTTGGTGAAGAAGTTCCGCATCTCGTCGCGGGTGGGCCAGCCGGAGAAGATGAACTCGCTGATGCCGGCGGCCTTGTAGCTGTGGACGTACGTCGCCACTTCCTCGTAGCTGCCGACGATGCACAGCGCCGGGCCGCCCCGGTAGGCGACGGCACCGGTCCAGATGTAGGGCGACAGCCACTCGTCGGCGGCCTCGTCGGCCAGCTTGTAGGAGGACTTCACCGCCTCGGAGTCGGTGGTGTTCACCCACTGGCGGATCCACGCCGCGTGGTCCTCGTCCGGGTTGCGCATGAGGTGGGCGAGTTCGGCGACCGCTTCCTCGCGCGTGGGCCTGGCCAGGACGTGCATCCTGGTGCCCACCCGGCACCCCTTCTCGATCAGCGGCCGGGCCGCCTCGGCGATCCCCTCGGGGGTGTCGCCGTAGCGCAGCCAGCAGTCGCCGGAGGCGAGAGCCGTCTGCTGGGCGACGGCGGACGCCCCGCTGATGTAGATCTCCGGCCTGCCGCCGTCCTTGTGGCCGAGGCCGAGCGCCGCGTCCTTGACGGTGTAGTGGTGGCCGTCGTAGCTGAGCGGCGACTCGCCCTCCCAGAGGCCGCGGATGACCTCCAGGAACTCGTTGCAGCGCGCGTACCGCTCGTCGTGGCTGAGGAAGTCGCCGTAACCGGCCTGCTCCGCGGGGGAGATGCCGGAGACGATGTTCAGCGAGATGCGCCCGTCCGACATCCAGGACAGCGTGTTGACGACCTGGGCGAACAGGGTCGGCGACATCAGGCCGGGACGGTAGGCGAGCATGAACTTGACGCGTTCGGTGACCTGCGAGAGCGCGCCGAGCACCGGCAGCGGGTCGGGCAGGTAGTTGGAGATGCCGAACAGCAGGCTGTCGACGCCGAGTTCCTCGGCCTCCTGGACGAAGTCGACGACCTCGCCCATGTCGAGCTTGCCGATCTTGTACGTGTCGGTCGGCGTCGACTGCCCCGTGTCGGGGGGCGAACACCAGTGAAAGCGCAGAGCGTCCATGTTGGTTTTCCCTTTCAGGTTCAGGCGCCGAGAACGCGCACCCGGTCACCGATCTCGGACCAGCGTTCGTGGGCCTCTTCGGGGGAGTCCGCGGTGAACATCACGGCGGCGACCCGGCAGCTGTAGTCCGCCTCGTCCGTCTTGATCCCGGCGCCCGGTTCGATGAGGACGGGGCTCGCCACGACCCACGGCTCGGCGGTCAGTTCCTCCCAGCCGTCGAGCCGTGTGTACGAGCCCGCTCCGCCCGCGGTCAGAAAGCGGATGCCGGCCGCCTTGGCGACGGGCTCCCGGTGGGCCCGGGCGCCCACCGGGTCGGCGCCGGTGATGTCGGCGAGGACCCGGCCCGGCAGTACGAGGCCGGTGGCCATCTCCATGAGTTCGGTGATCTTGTCACCGGGCAGGCGCGCGGCCACCTCCATGAGCACCGGGCGGCCCTCGTCGAGGCGCAGCTCGCAGTGGAACGGCCCCGTCGTGATCCCCACGGCCCGGACGACGTCGGTGGCGTACGAGGTCACCTCGTCGCGGGTGGGTTCGTCGAGCGGGGCCGGCGTGAGGTGTCCGAGCTCCAGGAACCGGGGCTCGGGGCCGAGGAGTTTGCGCGTGACGGCCACGACGACGACTTCGCCGTCGTGCACATAGCCGTCGGCGCTGTACTCCGCGCCGGGCACGTACTGTTCGAGGATCGCGTCCGTGGTCAGCGGCCGGTCGAACTCGAGACCTTCCTCGGCGTGCATCGCGGCCAGCGCCGCGCGCGCCTCCTCCACGGTGTCGACGCGGGAGACGTGCACGCTGCCGCCGGAGTCGACCGGCTTGATGACCGCGGGGAAGCCGACGTACGCGCAGGCGTCGTCGATCTGCGCCGGATCGCCGACCACGGTGAACTTCGGAACCTCCAGACCGGCCGCGGCCACCGCCTCGCGCATGCTCGCCTTGTGGCGGACCTTGTCGACGGCGGCGAGGTCGAGGCCGGGCAGCCCGAGCAGGGCCGACAGCCGTGCGGCGGCCGGCACGTAGTACTCACCGCCGGCGACGACCGCGTGGATGGGGTTCCGCCGGTGGGCACCCTCGACAGCCGCCTCCAGGGCGGCGATGTCGTTGGTGTCCACCGTGACGATCTCCGTGGCGAGGGAACGCACGGCGTCGGCGACGTGGCGGCCCTCCTTCTCGTAGGAGGCCACCACGACGTCCCACCCGAGGGAACGGGCGTGTACGACATAGGCGTTCGCGGAGAACGCCGGCTGCACCACCAGGACTCGATAAGACACAGAAGTTCCTCGAAATCTAGCTCTGAGCTCGGCAGGGTTCGTTGGGACTGCACTCGCGACCGGGTCCGGGCATGACGATGCACGCCGTCCTTGTCGGGTACGAGTGAGTGACTTCGGGCCGCGGAATGTCGCGCGGGTCCTGGGTGATCCGCAGCGGTCGACGCGGCGCTGTCCCGCCCGACGTCGTCGTCTTCGCTGTCGAACAGCTGCGGAGGTGCCGACCGTGCTCGGCGTAGGTGGTTCGTGGTGATTCCCGCCCGGCGGAAATCGGTCAGAATGCTGCGTTCGGTTTCGGCCCGTTCCAGCCGACGTCCCCCGCGTACACGGAAGTCGTCCCCGCGCTCCCGGTCGCCGGCGCCGCGACAGCGGCCGCGGCCGGCAGGCCGAGTCCGAGAGTTATCGCGACGACCGCACCGGCGACGTTGCCGCGAAACACGGCGCGGGCTGCGCGAGCGAACGCTCGCTGATCCTGAAGCATGAAAACCAAACTCCTCTTAAGGATTCCAAGCTGGAAGGGAGTTCGGACCGGATCTCTCCCCCCAGAGACCTTTCGGTGCCTCCAATATTTCGCGACCGCACCCGGCGGGCAAAGCACTAAGATGGTTCGGGTTTCCGCAGTACCGGAAACCGCATGGTCCATATCCATGCAAAACGGGCATAACCAGGGGGAAGAGTGAAGGACGCAAACGACTCGGAAGATGATGAAAACGCCCAAACCAACCATCATCGCGTCGCGCTGCCGAGTAACTCGGCGGAGCCTCAGGAGTTCTTCCGCGGAATGGTCGGACATCTCGCAGAACTGAGCCGACTCGCAGATGAACAAGTCTGCCGGTTGAACAGCACGTTGCCGCAGGACAGCGGTCAGCGCTCAGACATCCGCTACATCCACGGCCTGCCGGATATCTCCGAGGCAATCAACGAAGCCCTTTCGGGAGCGACCCGGGAAATCCTCACCGCACAGCCGGACGGTTCCCGCCCGAGCGGAGTTCTCAAAGACGCCCTGGAAAGCGTGCGCCGGCATATATCCGCGGGTGCCGCAATGCGGACACTTTACCAACACAGCACGCGTTTCGACGAGGCCACCAAGGAATACGTGCGTGAAGTGACCCGACTCGGGGCGTCGGTGAGAACGCTCGACGAGTTCTTCGACCGGCTCGTCATCGTGGACGACGTCGCGTTCATCGCGGCGAACGAGGACCGCACCTCCGCGGCGGCGGTGCGGGAGCCGGCCGTCGTCCGGTTCCTGCGCGACACGTTCAACCGGTCGTGGGACCGGGCCCAGCCTTTCCCTTTCGTGCCGCACCACGCGGCGAAGGCCGCGGACGAGGTGATCCCCGCGATCCGTACGTCCATCAAGCGCCTGCTGATCGAGGGCTATCCGGACAAGCAGATAGCCCGGCGGCTCGGCATCAGCGAACGGTCGCTGCAGACGCATATCGCGTCGATGAAGCAGGAATTGGGCGCGCGCAACCGCTTACAGATGGGCTATCTGCTGGGCAGGAACGGTACGACCTTCGTGCTCTGACCCGGCCTCGGCCCTTCGCGGCGGCCCGTCGGTTGCCCGACGGGCCGTTCCGCATCCCGCGCTCACCCGGCGCTGCGAGGTCAGTTGACCTGACCGGCCGGCCGCATGGTCAGCTGGTTGATGTCCACGCCCTCGGGCTGCTCGAGGGCGAAGACGATCACGTCGGCGATCTGTTCGGCGGTCATCGCCGGTGCCGCCTCGGGGACGCCGCCACGCTCGTTCCAGAACGGGGTGTCCACGACGCCGGGGGCGACGAGCGTGACGCCGACTCCGTCCTTGGAGACCAGCAGCCGGGTGTTCTCGGCCAGGGCGTGCACGGCCCACTTGGTGACCGAGTACAGGTTGCCCGGGGTGTTGCGGACGCCGGCGACCGAACCGACCAGCACGATCCGGCCCTTGGACTCCCGCAGATGCGGCAGCGTCTCCCGCACCAGCAGGGCCGGGCCGAGGACGTTCGTCAGGATCATGGAACGCATCGCCCCGGGCTCGTGGTTCTCCAGGTTGCCGGGCAGCGAGAACCCGGCGTTGGCGATGACGTGATCCAGCCGGCCCCACGCGTCCACGAGCGCGCGCACGGCCGAGGCGAGATGGTTCTCGTCGCTGCTGTCACCGGTGAGTGTCATCAGCCGCTCCCCCGCGTCCGCGGAGGCGGCGAAGGCGGCCAGCCGGTCGGCGTTCCGGCCGGTGACGGCGACACGGTGTCCCCGCTCCAGCAGGGCGCGAGCGGTGGCAGCACCGATTCCGGTCGAACCGCCGGTGATCAGCGTGACGGGTTGCAAGGGACGGCCTCCTCATCGATGGCGGTCATCGCCGGCCATGAGGGCGGTTGAAGCACTCCTCCGGCGCACCGGCCGACGATCAGCCGCTCGTTCCTGGTCCCGATGCTAGTACGCGGCCGACGATCCCGGGACGGAGTCCGCGCCCCACCGCGGACCGTCGCCCGACGACCGGGGCGGCCACCCGCCCGAGGCCCTCGCGGCGCCCGTCAGAAGGGGTCGCGCCGGTCGACCGGGCCGGCCGTGGGCTGCGCCGTGCCCGCGGTGACGCGGCGGTAGGCGGCTCGGGCATGGACGATCCTCGCCAGGATCGTGCCGACGACGCTCGCGGTGAGCAGACAGGCGAGCCAGACCGTGTCGCGGGACCCGGCCCAGGTGAGGGTGCCCGCGGGCGGGATCGCGAAGCCGTTGAGGAACAGCCAGCACAGCAGCGCCGTGCCCGGAGCGGCGGAGAGGCGGGCGCACAGCCCCAGCAGGGCGGCCAGCAGGGACAGCGAGGCCAGGGCGAACCCGGGTCGGTCCGGACCCATGAGCAGGTTGTGCACCGCCACCAGGATCAGAGCTCCGCCGAAGGCCGTGGCCCACACCAACGGCGTGGCCACGGGGCGGGGTACGGGCCTTGCCTCGGCGCTGAGGGACACCCACCGGATCATGCAGACGGTTCCTTTCGGTCCTCCCCCGATGCCCCGGCGGCCCTCGCGCGGCCGGAGGGGACCGGGATGTGGATTGTCCCACCCGGTCCGGCCCTCCTGGATAGCGCCTGTCCGGACGTACGCCATGGCCGACGTCGGCTCCTTTCCTGCGATGCCGGTTTCCGGTGTGCGGAAGGGGTCGGTTCCGACAGGGAATTCGGACCGGCCCCTTCGTCAGGGGGTTCGGCGAATACCGGACCCGGTCACTTCTTCGGGCGGCGGTACGCCTTCACGACACTGGCGTAGCTGTTCTTGGCGTGCCCCTGGGCGATGATGGATTCCATCAGCGTTTCGGAGTACTTGGGGAGTTCGGTGTCGACGCCGAGCGCCTCGCTCTCCTCGACGAGGTGCTTGAGCGCGCCCAGGTGGGTCTCCAGGGTGGCGTCGTTGGCCGGGAACTTCTCGTCGCCGGCGTCGATCTGCGCGGCGTAGTCGGCCGTGAACATCTTGATGGCGTCGAGCCACATGTGGGCCCACGGCAGGAACTCCTGCGCCTTGACGCCGCCGGTCTCCACGATGGCGACGCCGTGCAGGAAGCTGTTGAGGGCGCCCCACATCAGGCCGAGCAGCGACACGTCGAACAGGGCGGGCTTGCCGTGGTCGGTGCCGAGGTACGTGGTGCCGCCGCCGAGCAGCTTCAGCACCGGCTCGTGGCTGTCGAAGACGGCCTTGTCGCCGGCGTAGAAGAGAACGGAGGTCTCGGCGCCGATACCGGGCGGGGTGATCATGATGGCGCCGTCGAGGTACCGGGCGCCGTTCTTCTGCGCCCACTCGGCGGTCTGCCGGGCCTGCTCGGAGGAGCCCGTGGTCAGGTTGACGACGGTCTTGCCGCGCAGGGCGTCGCCCAGCGAGCCGATGACGTCGTGCACCACGTCGTACGTCGACACGCACACGACCACCAGGTCGCTCGCGGCGACGGCGTCGGCGGGGCTCGCGGCCAGGACCGCGCCGTCCGCGACGAGGCCGTCGGCCTTGTCCGCCGAACGGTTCCACACGGTGGTGGCGTGACCCGCCTTCAGGAAGGCGGCGGCCAGGGCCTGCCCCATGAGGCCGAGGCCGAGCACCGACACCGAGGTGTGGTTGTCACCCATGAATCAGTTCCTCCAGTACGGAAGTGTTGTGCTGAACGGGCCGGGACGCGGCCGCGTCGGCGCACCCCGCGTGCCGGACCGAATTTCTCCGGGAAGGCTGGCATCTGCCCCTTCGGATGCGCTTCGGACGCATTCGGATTCGCTTCGGACGACTTCACAATTGCCGCGTCGACGCACTTCGGAAGGATGGCCGAGGCCCTTTCGTCACAAGTCACGCCGTGCGGCGGCCGGTTACGCTGAGATCATGGAATTCGGGGTGCTGGGACCGCTGGAGGTGCGCACGGACGAGGGACGTCTCGTGCGGGTGCCCGAAGTCAAGGTCCGCATGCTCCTCGCCGATCTGCTCGCGCATCAGGGGCAGGTCGTCCCGGCGGGCCGGCTCATCGAGGACCTGTGGGGCGGCTCGACGTTCACGGCCCGGCCGACCGCCTCGCTCCAGGCCAAGGTGTCCCAGCTGCGGCGCGCGCTCCAGGACGCGGAGCCGGGCGCCCGTGACCTGGTCGCGCACCGGGCGCCCGGATACGTCCTGGACATCGCCGCCGGCGCGCTGGACGCCGGCCGGTTCCGCGAACTGGTCACCCGGGCCAGGGCCGTCGAGGACCCCGTGCAGCGGTCCGCTTCCTACACCGAGGCGCTGGCGCTGTGGCGCGGCCCCGCCTTCGCCGAGTTCGCGGATCAGCCGTGCGTACGGCCGACGGCGGGGAGCCTGGAGGAGGAGCGCCTCACCGCGGTGGAGGAGCACGCCGGGGTCAGGCTGGAGCTGGGCGAGCACAGCCTGCTGGTCGGCGAGCTGACCGAGCTGGTGGAGCAGCACCCGTTGCGTGAGGGGCTGCGGGGCGCGCTGATGTGGGCGCTGTACCAGGCGGGCCGCTCCTCCGACGCGCTCGACCACTTCAACGATCTGCGGCGCCGGCTCGACGAGGAGCTGGGACTCACGCCCGGGCCGCCGCTGGAGACGCTGCAACAGGCCATCCTGCGTCACGACCCGGTCCTGGCCCGGCCGGAGCCGTCCGTAACGTCGGCGGCCGTGGTGGTGGCGCCGGAACCCGCGACTTCGGCCTCGCCGCTGGTGGGCCGCGAAGAGGACGTCCGGGCGATCCGGACGCTGCTCTCCCGGCGCCGTCTGGTGACACTCACCGGCCCGGGCGGGGTCGGCAAGACGCGTCTCGCGCAGGCCACGGCACAGAGCATGGCGGGCGCCTTCGCCGAGGGCACCTGGCTGGTGGAACTGGCGGACACCGGGGGCCTGGAGCGGTTCGCCGGCGTGGAGTCGCTGGCCGAGCAGGTGATGGCGACGCTGGGAATCCGGGAGAACATCTCGGACGACGGCTGCGCGGGCCCGACGGACCGTCTCGCGAACGCCCTGGCGGGCCGGCGGCTGCTGCTCGTGCTGGACAACTGCGAGCATGTCGTGGAGGCCGTCGCCCGGTTGGCCGGTGTCCTGCTGAGCAGGGCGCCGTATCTGCACATCCTGGCGACCAGCCAGGAACCGCTGCGCACCCGGGACGAGACGGTCTACCCGGTGGCGCCGTTGTCGCTGCCCCCGGTCGACGGCCCGGACCTCGAGGCGCTGGCGAGCGCGGGCGCGGTCCGTCTCTTCGTCGACCGGACCACCGCGACGGACCCGGACTTCGTGCTCGACGCGACCACCGCCCCGCTCGTCGCCGATGTGTGCCGGCGCCTGGACGGCATCCCGCTCGCCCTCGAACTGGCCGCCACCCGTGTGCGGTCGCTGGGGATCCGGGAGCTGCACGACCGGCTCGACGACCGCTTCCGGGTCCTCAACAGCGGTTACCGCGACGCCCCTTCACGGCATCGGACGCTCCAGGCCACGCTCGACTGGAGCTGGGGCCTGCTCGACGTCCGGGAGCGGACCGTGCTGCGCCGGCTGTCGATGTTCAGCGAGGGATGCGGGCTGCGGGCCGCCGAGGAGGTGTGCTCCGGCGACGGTGTGTCCCCGGCGGACGTACTGGACGCACTGAGCCTGCTCGTGGAGCGCTCTCTGGCCGTCCGCACCGACGGCCCGCACGGTCCGCGCTACCGGTTGCTGGAGTCGGTCGCGGTCTACGCGCGTGACAGGCTCACCGAGTCCGGCGAGTACGCCGGGACCGCCGCCCGTCATCTGCGTCACTGCGTCAGCCTCGCCGAGCGCGCCCGGCCGCATCTGCACGAGCGGGAGCAGGCCCGGTGGTTCCAGTATCTCGACCCGGAGGCGGGCAATGTGCAGCGCGCGCTGGCCGAGGCGGCGCGCGCCGGGGCGGCGCAGGAGGCGTTGCGCCTGGTCAACTCGCTGACCTGGTACTGGTACGTCCGGGGCAGGCTGGGCGAGGCCGGCAGAGCGCTGGCGACGGCCCTGGACACGCCGGGCGACGCCGCGCCCGAGGAACGCGTGGAGGCCGTCTTCTGGTACACGGGCATCCGCCTGCTGCTCGGCGAGCACGACCGGGGGTGCGACGCTCCGGAGGAGTACCCGCCCGAGTCCGGCCCGGAGTCGACCAGAGCCCAGTGGTTCCTGGCGCACGCGCAGTGGACCGTGGGGGCGCTGGCCCAGGGCGAGAAGCGGGTCGAGCACGTCCTCGCCCGCTTCCGCACCCTGCGCGACGCGTGGGGCATGGCCGCCTCGCTGACCACGCGTGCCTGTTTCGCCCTGGCGCGCGGCGACCTGGAGGGGCTGCGCGGCAACGCCGAGGAGGCCCGCGTCCACTTCGCGGAACTGAGCGACCTGTGGGGCCGGTTGAAGACGGCCGACCTGCTCGGCAGGCTCGCCGAGATCAACGGCGACTACGACCGGGCGGCCCGGTTGCACAGGGAGAGCCTGCGGATCACCCAGGCCCTGGAGATGTGGCCCGAGATGTCGGCGAAGCTGTCGGGTCTCGGCAGGATCGCCCTGCTCACGCGGCGCAGCGACGAGGCCGACGACCTGCACACGCGTGCCCTGCGGATCGCCGCCGAACAGGGCAACCAGCCCGCCGAGCAGTTCGCCGCGCTGGGCCTCGCGCTGAGCGCCCGGCGTCAGGGCCGGCTCGCCGCCGCCGAGGAGTGGCTGCGGCCCTGGCTCGCCTGGAACCGGCGGCGCGGCGACGGTCCGGGCCTCGCGCTGGTCCTGGCCGAGCTGGGCTTCATCGCCGAACAGCGCGGCGACGCCGAGGGCGCCCTCGCACACCACCGGGACGGCCTCAAGGCCGCCGCGACGACGACGGACCCCCGCTCGGTCGCCCTGGCCCTGGAAGGACTGGCGGGCGCGTACTCCCTGGCCGGGTCACCGCTGCGGGCGATCCGCCTGCTCGGCACCGCGGCGGCGACCAGGGAACGCGCCGGCGCTCCGCACCCTCCCGCCGAACGGGGCGACGTGGAACGCATCGCCGGCCGTCTGCGCGACACGTTCGACGAGGCCGCCTACGCACGCGAGTTCGCCCTCGGCACCGAGACGGACCACGAGTCCCGGATCGCGGAGGAGCTGCCCGACCGGGGCGCCCCGTGATCCCTCGCGGCCACGGCCGGCGGCCGGCGTCCGGCCCGGGTGCGACTCGGCCGGACGGGTGACAGACTGGGGTCTCGGGCCGGGCAGCCCGTGGCGGAGGACGCGACACCGCCTCCTGCCGCCGCCGAGGGGGCACGAGAGTACGCCCGGAAACCCCATGCGGACGGTGGTGACCTCCTGTGAACGCGAGCCCCCGAGCAGGAGAGGGAGTCCCTCCGGCATCCGGAGGGCCGGCCGGGCAGACGGTCGTGATCGTGGGCGGCAGCTCGGGTATCGGTCTGGAGACCGCGCGACAGGTGCGTGCCGCCGGCGGCGAGGTGGTGCTCGCGGCTCGCGACGCCGAACGTCTGCAGCGGGCGGCGGACGAACTGAACCCGCTGAGCACGGCCGCGTTCGACGCCATGGACCCCGAGCGCATGGAGCGCTTCCTGCTCGACCTGCCGGGGCAGATCGACCACGTCCTGGTGACGGCGGGCAGCCCGGTGTACTCGCCCCTGTCCGACCTCGACCTGTCCGCCGGCGGGCGTGACTTCGGCGGGCGTCTCGCGATGCTGCTCGCGGCGGCGCGAGCGAGCCGGGAGAAGGTCAGGGCCGGCGGAGCGCTGCTGTTCATCGGCGGCACCGGCGCCCGGCGGCCCGCGCTCGGGATGGCCGTGACGGGCGCCCTCACCGCGGCGCTCCCGGCGCTGACCGCGAACCTGGCACTGGAGCTCGCCCCGGTCCGGGTCAACCTCATCGCGGCCGGCTTCGTGGACACCCCCCTGTCGGCCTCCCTCCTGGGCGACCGACTGGAGGCACGCCGGGAGCAGTTGAGGAGCACACTGCCCATCGGCCGGGTGGTCGGACCGGCGGACGTCGCCGCCCTGGCCCTGCACATCATGACCAACGGCGCCCTCACCGGTGCCACCTACGACATCGACGGCGGCCAGCAGCTCGTCGCGCACTGATCGGCCCACGACCGGCGTCCGTCGTCGCAGCCGTCCTCCGACACGAGGAGCCACACCATGGACATGAAACTGGAGGTCGTCGTGGTCCCGGTGGCCGACGTCGACCGGGCCAAGGAGTTCTACACGGCGCTGGGCTGGAGACTCGACGCGGATATCGCCCAGGACGGCGGTTTCAGGGTGCTCCAGCTGACCCCGCCCGGCTCACCGGCGTCGGTCATCTTCGGTACGTCCGTGACCGAGCAGGCACCCGGCTCGGCCCGGGGCCTGCACCTGGTGGTCGACGACATCGAGGCCGCCCACACCGAACTGCAGCGCAACGGCGCCGACCCGAGCGAGGTGTTCCACGACTCCGGCGGTGTCTTCCACCACGGCGGGACCGACGCCCGGGTCCCCGGCCCCGACCCGGAACACGGCAGCTACGGCTCCTTCCTGTCGTTCGACGACCCGGACGGCAACGGCTGGGTGCTGCAGGAGATCACCAGCAGACTCCCGGGCCGCCTGGACCCGGCGACCACGGACTTCTCCTCGTCCCAGGACCTGGCGGGCGCCCTGCGCCGGGCTGCCGCGGCCCACGGCGAACACGAGGCCCGCACGGGGGCGGAGGACCCCGACTGGCCGGACTGGTACGCGCGGTACATGGTCAGCGAGCAGGCGGGGACGGCACCTCCGGTGTGAGTCCCCGGGCCGGGCTCACGGGGCGGGTTCCTCGGTTCAGATCGGGTAGTGGGCGTGCCCGACGGCCTGCGCGGTGATCCAGCGGGTGTCGGTGAACGCTTCAGCGCCCGCCTGCCCACCGAAGCGTCCGTAGCCGGAGCTCTTCACTCCGCCGAAGGGTGCCTGCGGCTCGTCCGCGATGGACTGGTCGTTGACGTGGACGATGCCGGTACGCAGGCGGCCCGCGACCTCGAGGCCCGTCGCCAGGTTCTCGGTGATGACGCCGGCGGTCAGCCCGTAGGGGGTGTCGTTGGCCAGGGCCACGGCCTCGTCGATGCCGTCGACGACGTGGACGACCGTCGCGGGGCCGAAGATCTCGTCGTAGTAGATCTTCATCTCGCGGGTGACACCGGTCAGTACGACCGGCCGGATCAGGGTGCCGCGCTCCTCTGTTTCGCCGGTGCCCGCCGCGAGTTGGGCGCCGTTCGCGACCGCGTCCTTCACCAGAGCGGAGATCCGGCGAGCGGCGGCGGCGTTGACCACCGGGCCGACCGCCGTGCCCGCGTCGCTCGGATCGCCGCACGGCAGCGCCCGGACGCGGTCGGCGAACTTCGCGGTGAACGCGTCGGCCACGGCGCGATGGACGATGACCCGGTCCACGCACATGCAGATCTGGCCCGCGTTCATGAAGGAGCCGAACACCGCGGCGTCCACCGCGTAGTCGACGTCCGCGTCCTCCAGCACCAACAGGGCGTTCTTGCCGCCGAGTTCGAGCACGGCGGGCTTGAGGTGCCGGGCGGCCTGGACGCCGATGGCGCGGCCGACCTCGGTGGAACCGGTGAAGTTGACCATCCGTACCCGGGGGTCGGCGATCAGCGCGGAGACCACTTCGGCGGCGTCGGCGCGGTCGTTGGTGACGACGTTGAGCACGCCGGCGGGCAGGCCGGCCTCGTGCAGGACGTCCGAGATCAGCAGCCCGCAGGCGAGGGGCGCGTCCTCGCTCGGCTTCATCACCACGGTGTTGCCCATCGCGAGCGGCATCGCGACCGCGCGGACGCCGAGGATGACCGGCGCGTTCCAGGGCGAGATCGCGGCGATCACTCCCTTCGGCACCCGTACCTGGGCGGAGTGAACGCCGTCGGCGTCGGTCGCGAGGATCCGGCCGGTCGGCCGGGTGACCTCCGCCGCCGCCTCCAGCAGGATGTCGGCGGCCAGGCGGGCGTTGAAGCCGGCCCAGGGCGCGACGCCGCCGACCTCTTCGGCCATCAACCGCACCACTTCTTCCGCGCGTTCGCCCATCAGCTGTGCGGCACGCAGGAAGATCCGGCGGCGCTCGGCCGGCTTGGTCGCGGCCCAGGACTCGAACGCGGCGTCGGCGGCGTCCACGGCCCGGCGTACGTCGTCCGGTGTGCCGGCGGCGACCTCGGCGCAGACGGCACCGGTCCAGGGGTTGATGTCGGACGCGGTGCGCCCGCAGGAGGCGGCGACCTCCCGGCCGTTGATGATCAGTCCTCGTGTGACGGACATGGTGCTGCTCCTGAAGTACGGGATGAGAGCGAGGGGTTGGGGGGCGGCGGATGCCGGGAGGGCGTGCCTGTACGGCTCACGCCTCGGACGGCGACGCCTTCGGTGTTCCGCGCGGGGTCAGCGCCCGGTGGGCGAGGCCGACCAGCGCCGGGGCGACGAGCGGCGCGATCATGTAGTTCCAGAAGTGCTCGTGGTGGCCGGAGAGCAGGGCCGGGCCGAAGGCACGCGCGGGGTTGATGCTCGCGCCGGTCACGGTGCCCAGGGTGGCGATGACCACGCCGACACCGACTCCGATGACCGCCGGGATCAGTCCGCGCAGCGCGGGTCTCGCCATGACCAGGGTGACCGCCACGAAGACCGCGGCGAGTGCGCCGCCCTCGATGAGGAACAGCTCGACCGGGCCGGTCCCGGCCGCGGGGTGCACGGCGGCGTGGCCGATCTGCCGCACGGGTTCGCCCCAGACGCCCCCGGCCAGCGCGGTTCCGGCCACGGATCCGGCGAGCTGGGCGGCGATGTAGGGGAGGACCGCGCGGCGGGGGAAGAGGCCGCACGCCCACAGGAAGACGGTGACGCCGGGGTGGAGGTGGCCGCCGGACGCGCGGCCGGGAGGCGAGTACATCAGCGCCGCTATCAGTGCCGCGACCGCGACTCCCGCGACGGCGAACAGGGCGTGCGGGTCGGTGATCGCCAGCGGGGACCCGGGGAGGGCGAGCCAGCGGACCAGGCTGACCACGGCGAAGAGAAGCACGGTGGTGAGGGCGAACTCGTAGCCGGTGTGCCGCACGAGGTCCGCGCGGCTCTGGGCGGAAGTGCTCATGGGAGTCCTCGGGGAAGGGCGGGGAGGGGGTGGGGTCAGGTGCGCGCATCCACCGCGGCGCACCCGACCGACTCGATACTTTTTCGCTGAGTGAACTATCATTCATTCAGCGAGTGAGCCGAGTCTGCGGGACCCTGTGACGGCTGTCAATGGCCGGTAGCGTTCTCCTGACGACGGGCAGGAGAACGGCCTGATGCGCCGGGAAGCAGGAAGCACGGGAGGAGATCGGTGACGTCCGACGAGGCGGAGGCATCCGGCCTGGAGGCCGTCGGCCCGCTGGAGCGCGGTCTGGCGATGCTGCGGATCATGGCCGCCTCGACGGAGCCGATGCGGCCGGGCGACCTGGCCCGCGCCACGGGCCTGGCCCGCTCGGCCGTCGACAGGGTCGCCGCCACCCTGGTCCATCTCGGCCATCTGCGCGCCGAGGGACGCGCGTTGACGCTCGCACCGCGCCTGATGGAACTCGGCAACGCCTACCTCGACGCGAGCGGCTACGCCCGGGCGCTGCGACCGAGCCTGGAACGGCTGACCCGGACGCTGGACGAGTCGGTCTCGGCGATCGTCCTCGACGGATGCGACGCCCGGATCGTCGGTACGGCCGTCCCGCCCGGCCGGATGATCCCCCTGGGCTTCCGCGTCGGCGATCTGCTGCCCGCCGAGCGCTGCGCGGCCGGCGCCGTCCTCGCCACCGCCTGGACCCCGGACACGTACGAGACCTGGCGGGCCCGGCACGCCGCCGACCCGCTCGACGCGGGGTTCCCGGCCGTTCCCACCCGCAGCGCCGCGCCCCGCCCCGAACAGGCGGAGGCTGACTTCACCGCCTGGACCGCGCGCACGGCCGCGGCCGGCTGGGCGCTGGACGACCAGCTCGTGGCCCCCGGCCTGGTCGCGCTGTCGGTCCCGGTGCGGGCGCCGGACGGGCGGCCCGTGTGCGCGATCAGCGTGCTCGCCCACACCAGCCGGCACAGCGCCGACCAGCTGCGCGAGCACGCCCTGACCGCGATGACCGAAGCCGCCGAGGACATCGCCCTGGCGCTGTACGACACCTCCGGCATCCCGTCCGGGGCGGCGCCGCCCGCCACGCCCGCCTACACCGACGCCAAGTCCGAACTGGGCCCGTCGTTCCTGCAGGCGCTGGCCCGGGGCCTGGCCGTGCTGACCGCGCTCGGCCGGCAACCCGGCGGACTCACCCTCGCCGAGGCCGCGGAGGCCGCCGGGCTGTCGTACCCCAGCACCCGCCGCAACCTGCTGACCCTGCGCGAGCTGTCGTACGTGGACCAGCACGGGCGCCGGTTCCTGCCCGCCCCGCGCGTCCTGGAGCTGGGATACGCGCGGCTGTCCACCCTGACCCTCGCCGAGATCGCCCAGCCGCATCTCGCCGACCTGGTCGCACAGGTGCGGGAGTCCGCCTCGCTCGCGGTGCTGGACGGTGCCGAGGTCCGCTACGTCGCCCGCGTGGCCACCGAGCAGATCACCAGTGCCCGGATCACACCCGGTACCCGGCTGCCCGCCTACGCCACGTCCATGGGCCGGGTCCTGCTCGCGGACCTGCCAGAGGCCGAGCGGCGGGAGCGGATCCGGGACGCGCAGCCGCGGGCCCTGACCTCGTACACGCTCACCTCGCACACGGCGCTCGCCGCCGCTCTCGACCGGGCCGCCCGTGATGGATTCGCCCTGGTGGAGCAGGAGTTGGAGGCCGGGCTGCGGTCACTGGCCGTACCGGTCAGGGATCGCACCGGGCGCGCCGCGGCAGCCCTGAACATCGCGCTGCACGCCGGCCCCGAGCCGCCCGAACACAGCAGGGACGCCCTGCTGCCCGCGCTGCGCGAGTGCGCCGCCCGCGTCGAGGCCGATCTCTCGGCCGCGTTCCCGCACACTCCCGCGCCCGCGCCCTGAGGCTCCTGACGAGCGGCGGCTGTCAGTCTGTGCGAGAGCTGTGGAACGCCACCGGGAAGACGACCGACGGGGCCCGCCTACTTCGGCCACGTGACACCGGGCAAGATCTGGACGGGGCCGGCGGCCAGACGCCCGCCGCCGCCCACTTCGCGGAGCCCGCGCCGTACCGCGAGCAACTGCGCCGCCCGACCCCGATGGACGGCTTCACCTGCGAGAACGCCCTCATCGTGACGCTCTTGCGGACCGTCGACGCCCTCCGCGACTTGCGGCACCCGACGTGCCGCTGTCAAGCCTTCCGCAGGCCGTCACCAGCCGGTGGATCCTGTCCCAAAGCTTGAACACAAATTACACACATCCCCTCCTCAATTCTGGTCCCGATGGTCTAGATTGACCGTGCTTCAGCTGATCGGACACGAGGCGACCAACAATGATTCGTACGTCCGGCGTCACAAAGAGCCAGCAGTCGCGTCCCCCGCGCCACGCGTGGGGATGATCAATTCTTGAGGCCCGGCAGGGGTCTCGGGTGCGGGGAGCACCCGAGGTCTCCAGGGCTTCCGCGCACCCCGTGAGCGTGGCCGGACGTGCGACTCCGTTGCCGCCAGGGGGAGTTGTCCAACAGCGCTGAAGTAGCCGGGATGTCATGTGCGCGGGAGGCGGGGGCCTCCCGAGGGGAGGAACGGCGCGGCACGGGGGGCAGGGGCGTCTCCCGGGAGAGAACAGTGTTCGGCGCACTCGTCGGACGACTGGCGAACTGGGGGGGTCCAGTGCAACAGGGGGAATTAGTCGAGCCGTTTCGGTCGGCGCGGGGGCGTCTGGCGAACGGGTCGACGACCCGGCCCGCGAGCGACTGGGAACAGCGGTACCGCCGTTCCGTGATCATCAGCGACACCGTGTCCACCGCCCTCGTGGTGGCGGCGATAGGCAACTTCTTCGGGGCCCGGGACGCGGCCAACTGGCACGAGAAATGGGGAATCCTCGCCTTCGGCACCGAGCTGCTGGTGCTCGGAACACTCGCGGTGAGCCGGTCATGGGCCCCCGCCGTGCTCGGCCAGGGCGCCGAGGAATTCCGCCGGCTCGGCCGCTCACTGTTCACGGCGACCGTTGTGCTCGCGCTCGGCGGGATAGCCCTCACCTCACGCAACATCAAGCTCTGGATCTTCGTCGCGATCCCCGCGATCGCCCTCGTCACCATGACCACGCGGTATCTGCTGCGCATCTCCCTGCACAGACAGCGCAAGGAAGGGCGGTGCCTCAGACCGGTGCTCGCCGCCGGGAGCCCGGCCACCGTGCGCGACCTGATCAGCCGTACCCGCAAGTTCCCGCACCTCGGATGGCGCGTGGACGGCGTGTGTACGACGGACGGTCGCGGGCTCGACGGCGACCAGCTGGACGGAGTGCCGGTGGTGGGCCGGCTGACGGACGTCGCCAAGTACGTCGAGCACGACGGCTACCGTGTCGTCGCGGTCACCCCGGACCCGCACTGGACACCGGACCGGCTGCAACGGCTGGCCTGGAACCTCGAGGGCAGCGACGCCGAGATGGTCGTGGCCCCCGTGCTGATGGAGGTGGCCGGCCCGCGGCTGCACGTCGACGCGGTGCTCGGGATACCGCTGCTGCGGGTCAGCATGCCGGCCTTCACCGGTGGGCGCCGGGCGATCAAAGAGGTCGTCGACCGGGTGGGCGCGGCCGTGCTCCTGGTGATGTTCGCACCGCTGATGGCGCTCGTCGGGCTGCTCGTGCTGATGGACAGCCGGGGCGGGGTGTTCTACCGCCAGCGCAGGGTCGGCAAGGGCGGCCGCGAGTTCACCATCCTCAAGTTCCGCACCATGGTCGCCGGGGCGCACGGGGCACGTGCCGCGCTGGCCGACCGCAACGAGGGTGCGGGGCTGCTGTTCAAGCTCCGCCGGGATCCGCGGGTGACCCGGGTGGGGGCGGTGCTGCGGCGGTACTCGATCGACGAGCTCCCGCAGCTCTTCAACGTACTCAGCGGATCGATGTCGCTCGTCGGTCCGCGGCCTCCGCTGCCGGAGGAGTCCGCGGCCTACGGCCCGGACATCCGGCGGCGGCTGCTGGTCAAGCCCGGACTCACCGGGCTGTGGCAGATCAGCGGACGCAGCGACCTGCCGTGGGAGGAGGCGGTCCGCCTGGACCTGCGGTACGTGGAGGACTGGTCGCTCGCCCTGGACACAGTGATCTTGTGGAAGACGCTGCGGGCGGTGCTCTACGGCCAGGGGGCCTACTGATGCGCGCGGACGGACGTCCGGCCGGCGCGCGGACCGCAGGCCACGAGGGCCTGCCTGGGGGGAGGAACGGGAGATGAGAGTCAGCGTTTTCGGGCTCGGTTACGTGGGCTGTGTGTCGGCCGCGTGCCTGGCCAGCATGGGTCACGAGGTCATCGGGGTCGACGTGAACCAGGTGAAGGTCGACCTGGTCAACGACGGCAAGGCCCCGGTGGTCGAGGAGCGGATCGGCGAACTCATCGCCGACGTCGTACGGACCGGAGCATTACGCGCCACCGTCGACGTCCGCGAGGCGATCATGGGCAGCGACGTGTCGCTGGTCTGCGTGGGTACGCCGTCGGAGCCCAACGGCAGCCTGTGCACGACGTACTTGGAGCGGGTCACCGAGCAGATCGGCAGCGCGCTGGCGGAGCGGGGCGGCCGGCACACCGTCGTCTTCCGCAGCACCATGCTGCCGGGCACCTGCCTGAACCTGCTGGTACCGATTCTGGAGAAGTACGTCGGCGGCACGGCCGGCGTGGACATCGGCGTGGCCGTCAACCCGGAGTTCCTGCGCGAGGGCACGAGCGTGCGGGACTTCTTCGACCCGCCCAAGACCGTCATCGGCGAACTCGACTCGACGAGCGGCGACGCGGTGCTGGCGCTGTACGACGGCCTGCCCGGCGAGGTGTTCCGGGTGCCGATCCCGACGGCCGAGGCCATCAAGTACGCGGACAACGCCTTCCACGGCCTCAAGATCGGCTTCGCCAACGAGCTGGGCGCGGTGTGCCAGGCGCTCGGGGTCGACTCGCACCAGGTGATGGACGTGTTCCTGGCCGACCGCAAGCTGAACATCAGCCCCGCCTATCTGCGGCCCGGCTTCGCCTTCGGCGGCTCCTGCCTGCCCAAGGACCTGCGCAGCCTGGTCCACGCGGCGCAGCGGGCCGACGTCTCGGTGCCCATCCTCTCCCATGTGCTGCCCTCCAACTCCGACCATCTGCAACGCGCGGTGGAGCTGGTCGAACGCACCGGCAAGCGCCGGATCGGCCTGTTCGGGCTGTCCTTCAAACCCGGCACCGACGACCTCCGCGAGAGCCCGCTCGTCGAACTGGCGGAAAGGCTCCACGGCAAGGGGTACGACCTGCGGATCCACGACGCCAACGTCAGCCTCTCCCGGCTGCTCGGCGCGAACCGCGAGTACATCGAGACCCGGCTGCCGCACCTCGCGCAACTGCTCGCGGACTCCGTCGAGGAGGTGCTCGAACACGCCGAGGTGGCCCTGGTCGGAACCAGGGACCCGGCCGTCCTCGCGGCGCTGCCCCATGGCGGCGGCCCGGTGATAGTCGACCTCATACGCCTTCCCGACGCCGAGACGCGCCGGACCGAACCGGGATACATGGGCCTTGCCTGGTAACGCGATCAGTGGTGAGGGGTCGGGGCGACGCGCGCTGATCCTGGTGGAGAACCTGTCGGTGCCGTTCGACCGGCGGGTGTGGCAGGAGTGCACGACCCTGCGCGACGCGGGCTGGGAGGTGCACGTCATATGTCCCCGGGGGGAGAAGCGGGACACCGAACCGGAGGCGTTGATCGACGGGGTGCGGATCCACCGGTACCCCTTGAAGGCGGCCACCGGAGGACCGGCCGGCTATCTGCGGGAGTACGGCTCGGCGCTGTGGCACACGGCCCGGCTGGCCCGCAAGGTCGGCCCGGTCCATGTGGTCCACGCCTGCAACCCGCCCGACCTGCTGTTCCTGGCGGCACGGTGGCTCAGGCGGCGCGGCGCGCAGTTCGTCTTCGACCAGCACGACCTGGTGCCGGAGTTGTACCTCTCGCGGTTCGACCGCGGTGAGGACCTGCTCTACCGCGCCGTGTGCGCGCTGGAACGGCGGACCTACCGGGCCGCCGACATCGTGCTCGCCACGAACGAGAGCTACCGGGACGTCGCGATCCGCCGGGGCGGCCGAAGCGCCGAGGACGTCTTCGTGGTGCGCAGCGCACCCCAGGTCGACCGGTTCCAACCGGTCCCGCCCGAGCCGGAGTTGAAGCGCGGCAAGCCGCATCTGCTGTGCTATCTGGGCGTCATGGGCCCGCAGGACGGCGTCGACTACGCCCTGCGCGCCCTGGCGAAGCTGCGCGACGAGCTCGGACGGACCGACTGGCACGCGGTGTTCGTCGGTGCCGGCGACGCCTTCGACGCGATGGTGGAACTGTCCCGGCAGCTCGGTCTCACCGAGCAGGTGCAGTTCACCGGGCGCATCCCGGACGCCGACCTGGTGCGCTACCTGTCCACCGCGGACGTGTGCCTCTCCCCCGACCCGCGCAATCCGCTCAACGACGTGTCGACCATGAACAAGGTCCTGGAGTACATGGCGATGGGCCGGCCGATCGTCTCGTTCGACCTGAAGGAGGCGCGGGTCTCCGCCGGTGACGCCGCCGTCTACGCGCCGGCCAACGACGAGGCCCGATTCGCCGAACTCGTCGCGGAGTTGATGGACGACCCGGAGAAGCGGGCCGAGATGGGCAAGATCGGTCAGGAGCGGATCAGCGGGCCGCTCTCCTGGCAGAACTCGCAAGCGTCGCTGCTCGCCGCCTATACCGCCGCGTGCCGTGGCCGCACTCCGGTGTCGGCGGGCGGCCGGGTCCGCACAGGGAAGAGGCAGCGCAGTTGAGCGAAGACACGATCCGCCTGGTCACCGTCGGGCGGATACTCCGTCGGCGATGGCGGCTTCTCGCCGTCGTCGCCGTGACGGGCGCACTGATCGGTTACGGCACCTCGGTGGTGTTCCCTCCGCGTTACACGGCGTCGGCATCGGTTCTGCTGCCGGGGCAGTGGGAGGAACGCGAGCTGCTGACCCAGGTGGACCTCGCCACCAGTTCGACGGTCGTCGACCGCGCGGCCGACGCCCTCGGCTGGACCGGCGTCAGCAGCGACGAGATGCGGGACCGGGTGGCCGCCAAGGCCGCCGACGGCAACATCATCAAGATCTCCGGTACGGCCGACACCCCGGAGCGCGCACAGCGGCTCTCCGACCGGGTGGCCCAGGAATTCGTCACGTTCGCCGAGCGGATCGCGGGCGGCGGCACCGGCCCCGGAACGGCCACGGGGCCCGAGGCGCTGCGCAAGCAGGTCGAGGAGACCAACCGCCGTATCAGCGACCTGGCCGAGGCCGCTGATCCCGGGCGGACCGTGGAGAGCGTGCAGGCCCGCACCATGCTCGAGAAGCTGCGCACCTCGCTGGAAGAGGCCATGACGAAGCTGGACGAGGCCGACCCGGCCAACGACAAGGCCGGACTGATCGTCATGGGCCCGGCCACCCGGCCGACCGGCGAGGCACCGCCGACGAGGACGCAGCTCGTCGTCGGCGGGGCCCTGCTGTTCTTCCTGCTCGCGGTCGTCGGCCATCTCGTCGCCGCACGGATGAACCGCAGGCTGCGCTCCGAAGGGGAGATCGCCGCGACGCTGGGCACGGCGCTGCTCGGCACGGTCGACGTGCCCGAGGACCGTCGCGGGCACCGGCCGCAGGACGGCGGCCCACCGGCCCGGTTCCGCCGGCTCCTCGGCATCGACACCCGGTGGGACCTGCCGGCCCCGCAGAGATCCGGCGACGAGGACGGCAGACGGATCCGCTACGGCCGGGTGTGCGCCCGCGTCCGGGATCTGTTGCCGGCCCCCCGTCGGCTGCTGGTCGTCGTACCGCACGGCGACGAGATCGCCCGCCGGGCCGCCGGCCGGCTCGTCGCCGAGGCCGAGAACGATCCGCTGCTGCGGATGGTGGAGGTCTCGGTGGACCGGCCGATGGTGCCGGACCGCGACACCGAGTCCGGCGCCCTGGTCGTCCTCAGCGCGGGCAGCCGGACGGCGGAGGAACTCGCCGGCATCGCCGAGGCGTGCGCGGACGGCCGGCACGAGGTCGTCGGCGTCGTCGTCGCCGGCGCGGTCCGGTCGCACCCCGCCCGCAGCGCCGACCGGCCTGCGGACGACGCCACTTGGGCGCTCGCCGGGCACGGCCGAGCGACGGGAGGTCCGGCATGAGCACCGACCCGACGCCGCAGTCGCCGGCCGCCGTTCCCCTCATCGACCTCCAGGGTCTGGTGGTGTCTGTCCGCAGACGCCGCCGTCTGTGGTCCGCCATGGCGCTCCTCGGCCTGCTGGCCGGCGCGGCGGTGGCGGTCCTGCTGCCGCCGCCGCCCACCGCGGTGACCAAGGTGCTGGTCTCCCACAAGGAGGACCAGCCCAACGACACCGGAACCCTGATCCGCACCGACGTCGCGCTGCTGCAGACCACGCGGGTCGCCGGCATGGCACTGCGGTCCCTGAACTCCTCCGAGAAGCCCGAGGACTTCATGCGGGACTACCGGGGCACCGGCCTGACCAACAACCTGCTGCAGATCGAAGTGACCGGCGACAGCGACGCCGAGGCGGTGGCCCGGGCCGAGGCGCTGGCCGACGCGTTCGTCTCGGACCACGTCAGGCGGATGCGGCAGACCGCGCAGGCCGAGGCCAAGGCCCTGCTCGACCAGCGTGACCGCATGCGGGACGAGCTCGCCGAGGTGAACCGGGCGATCGGCGACCAGTCACCGAACAACGACCCGAGGGCGTCGGCGAGCATCGAGTCGCTCTTCGCCCGCCGGGCCGAACTCAACTCGCGGATCGCCGATTTCGACCAGCGCGCCGCGGAGGCGCGCACCGGCACGCCCAAGGTCGTCGCCGGCACGCAGATCGTGGACGCCGCGCGCGCGGTGCGGCACTCGCTGCCCAAGGCAGCCGCCACCGACGCCGCGATCGGCCTCGTCCTCGGACTCGTCCTCGGGCTCGCGCTGGCCGCGGTCGGCACGGTGGTGGCGGACCGCCCGGTGCTGCGCCGGGACATCGCGGCCCATCTGGGTGCCTCGGTCATCGCGGAGCTGCCCCGCCGGTCGGGCAGGCTGTGGCGGCGCCGCCGCACCCGGGTGGCACGCGAACGGCTCACCGCGTCGCTGGCCCGCACGGTACGCGGCTCGGCGGAACCGGTGTCGCTGCTGGAACTGGGCTGTGCGCGCGGCACGAGCCTGATCGCCCTGGACGTGGCGAGGGCACTGGCGGCCGAGGGGCCCGTCTCCCTCGTCGACGGGCTGCCCGGCTCGCAGTTCTCCGGCCGCCGCCCCCGGCCGGGGGACCCCACCGTGGTCAGCGGCGAGCGTGCCGCGGCCGTGTCGTCGCAGGAGCGCCTGCTCGGCGTCGGCTCGGTGGCGCCCGGCACGGCCTGGACCGACCTGCAGTACCTCGGCACCCAGACGGTGCTCGTGGTGCGGGCCGGGCACGGCAGCGCCGCATGGCTGCACACCGTGGCGCGGCAGCTCGCGGACCAGCACATCCCGGTGATCGGTGTGGTGCTCGTCGACCCGGATCCGCGTGACCGGACCGACGGCACGCTGTGGGACGGGCTGCACGTCGCGCTGCGCGGCCAGAGCGAACGGCTGGCCCGGCAGAAGGCGACGGGCCGCAGGCAGCCGGAGCGGCAGCC
Source organism: Streptomyces sp. Y7 (assembly GCF_043195415.1). Classification (NCBI taxonomy): domain Bacteria; kingdom Bacillati; phylum Actinomycetota; class Actinomycetes; order Kitasatosporales; family Streptomycetaceae; genus Streptomyces; species Streptomyces sp. Y7. The sequence continues at coordinate 105,590 of NZ_JBIDDQ010000005.1, read as the reverse complement.
GATGTGGGCCACACGGGTTCCGGACAGCAACCAGGAGGCGCGGTAGGACATGTGTGGCATCGCAGGCACTTACCGCTGGCCCGACGGGAAAGCCGTGACCGACCGGCTCACCGACACCCTCGCCCACCGCGGACCCGACGGTGCGGGCCGCTACGGCCACCCCGCCGGTGACGGCGAAGTCCAGCTCGGGCACCGTCGGCTGGCCATCATCGACCTGTCCGAGACCGGCGCCCAGCCGATGGTCTCGGACGGCCTCGCCCTGACGTACAACGGCGAGCTGTACAACGCTCCCGAGCTGCGCGCGGAGCTGGTGTCCGCCGGGGTGCGCTTCCGCGGTACCTCCGACACCGAGGTGCTCCTCGAGGCGTGGCGACGCTGGGGCACGGACTGTCTGCCCCGGCTGCGCGGCATGTTCGCGTTCGGGATCTTCGACGAGCGCACCGGTGAACTGGTCCTCGCCCGGGACCAGCTGGGCATCAAGCCGCTGTTCCTGCTCCGGCGCGGCGGGGGCCTGGTGTTCGCCTCCGAGCTCAAGGCGCTCGCCGCCGCGACCGGCGGGTCGCTGGAGGTGGACCATGCGGCGCTGGTGGCGTCGCTGCTGTACTACTGGGTGCCGGACTCACGGTGCGCGTTCCGCGAGGCGGAGAAGCTGGCGCCGGGGAGCTGGCTGCGGATCCGGCCCGACGGCCAGGTGGAGCGCGGCCGTTACTGGAACCTGAAGGACGTCGCCGCCGAGGGCCGGGAGCGGGCCCGCAGCGGCGAGCGGCCCGACCTCGCCGCCGTCGTGGAGGAGTCGACCCGCCGGCACCTGCTCTCCGACGTGCCCGTGGCGACCTTCCTCTCCGGCGGTCTCGACTCCAGCTATCTGACCGCGCTGGCGGCCCGTCACCGCCCCGGGATCTCCGCCTACACGATCGGATTCCGCGCCGAGGACGCCAAGTTCGAGGCGATGCCGGACGACCTGCGCTACGCCCGGCAGGTCGCCGAGCGGTTCGGTGTCGACCTGCACGAGATCGAGATCGCCCCGAACGTGCTCGATCTGCTGCCGCAGATGACGTACTCCCTGGACGAGCCGATCGGCGACCCCGCCGCGATCAACACCTTCCTGATCTGCTCGGCCGCCCGCGAGGCCGGGGTCAAGGTGATGCTGTCGGGGATGGGCGCCGACGAGCTGTTCGCCGGGTACCGCAAGCACCTGGCCAATCTGCTCGCGCTGCGCTACCAGCGTGTCCCGCGGCCCTTGCGGCGCGGGGTGTCCGGGGTGGTGGACCGGCTGCCGGTCGCCTCGGCCCGCCGGGGGTACCGGTCGGTGCGCTTCGCCAAGCGGTTCCTCTCCTTCGCCGAACTGCCGGAGGAGACCGCGTTCCGGCGCAGCTACACCATGTACGACCAGGACGAACTGCTCGCCCTGGTCGACCCGGACCTGGCCGGGACGGTCGAGGACGTGCTGACCGAGCACGCGGACGTCTACGAGGACAACGACCTCGACGACTTCGTCAACCGGATGTGCCTGGGCGACGCCCGGATGTTCCTGCCGGGACTGAACCTCACGTACACGGACCGCTCCAGCATGGCCGCGTCGACCGAGGTGCGGGTGCCGTACGTGGACGTCGAGGTGGTCAGGACGGCGTTCGCGATTCCGGGTGACCGCAAGATCGTCGGACGGCAGGGCAAGGCCGTGCTGAAGGAGGCGGCCACCTCGATCCTGCCCCGGGAGATCGTGTACCGGCCCAAGGGCCTGTTCAGCGCGCCGCTGCGGGCCTGGATGAGCCGGGACCTGGCGCCGCTGGTGCGTGAGGTGATCCATGACGGCGTGCTCGTCAACTCCGGGTTGCTGCGGCGTGACGCCCTGGCCCGCATGGCCGCCGAGGACGCCGCCGGGCAGCGGGACTTCTCCAAGCATCTGTGGCATGTGCTGACCCTCGAGTACTGGTATCGCGACGCGACCTCTGGGTCCGGCCAGAGCACTCGGTTAACGGCTTAGGAATCAGAGGAGTTCGGGTGAAGCAGGTTGTACAGAACTACAAGAGCGGCGAGCTGGCGGTGCTCGACGTGCCCGTGCCGGGGTGCAAGCCGGGCGGTGTGCTGGTCCGCAGCGCCTTCTCGCTGATCTCCACCGGGACCGAGCTGATGAAGGTGTCCGAGGCCGGCATGTCGATGCTGGGCAAGGCCCGCTCCCGCCCGGACCAGGTGGCCAAGGTCATGCAGAGCGTGGCCACCAACGGGGTGCCCGCCACGTACCGCAAGGTGATGGGCAAGCTGGACTCCTACACTCCGCTCGGCTATTCGCTGTGCGGTGTGGTCGAGCAGGTCGGCAGCGGCATCGACGACGTGAAGGTCGGCGACCTCGTGGCCTGCGCCGGCAACGAGCACGCGCTGCACGCCGAGTTGAACTGGGTGCCGAAGAACCTCTACGCCCCGGTGCCGGACGGCCTGGCCGCCCGGCACGCGGCCTTCGGCACCGTCGGGTCGATCGCGATGCAGGGTGTCCGCCAGGGCGAGCCGCAGCTCGGCGAGGTGGCGCTGGTCATCGGCCTCGGCCTGATCGGGCAGCTGGTGGTGCAGCTCCTCACCGCCTCGGGGGTCCGTGTCGTCGGCGCGGACCCCGACCCGGCGCGCTGCGAGCTCGCCGAGCGTCTGGGTGCGGCGGCGTGCGACGATCCCGCCTCCGCGGTGGTGGAGAACGCCGTCGCCGAACTCACCGACGGTCACGGCGTGGACCAGGTGTACCTGGCCGCGGGCGGCGGCAGCAACCAGCCGGTCGAGCTGGCCGCCCGGCTCTGCCGGGACCGCGGCCGGGTCGTCGACATCGGCAAGTGCCGTCTGGACCTGCCCTGGAACGCGTACTACGAGAAGGAGCTCGACGTCCGGTTCTCCCGTTCGTACGGCCCCGGGCGTTACGACCCGGAGTACGAGCTTCAGGGGCGGGACTACCCGATCGGCTATGTGCGCTGGACGGAACGCCGCAACCTGGCGTGCTTCCTCGACCTCGTCGCCCGCGGCCGCGTCGACGTGGAGCCGCTGATCTCCCACATCGCCGACTTCGACGACGCCGTCGAGACGTACCGGAGCCTGAAGGACGGCGATCTGAAGGCCGTGGCCGTGCTGTTCCGCTACCCCGAGCACACGGTCGAGGCACCGGCCCCGTCGGTGACCGTGCCCGCGGTGCCGCCGCGCGGCGGCTCGGTGTCCACCCCGGCCAGGACCGTCAACTCGCCGGTGCGTCTCGCGTTCGTCGGCGCCGGCAACTACGCGACGTCGATGCTGCTGCCGCATCTGACCCGGCGTGACGGCGTCGAGCTGTCGACGGTCGTCACCACGACGGCACTGTCCGGGGCCAACGCGCAGCGCAAGTTCGGCTTCGCCGAGGCGACCACCGACCTCGACGCGGTCCTCGGCGACAAGTCCATCGACGCGGTGTTCGTGGTGACCCGCCACAGCTCGCACGCCGACCTGACCCGCAAGGCGCTGCTGGCGGGCAAGGCGGTGTTCGTGGAGAAGCCGCTGGCGCTTACCGAGGACGACCTGGCCGGCGTGCTCGCGGCGGTCGAGGAGTCCGGCAACGACCGGCTGCAGGTCGGCTTCAACCGCCGGTTCGCGCCGCTGCTGCAGGAGGCCAGGGAGCGGTTCGGCGCCCGGACCGGTCCGGCGAGCCTGCGCTACCTGGTGAACGCGGGCCGCCTCGCGCACGGCAGCTGGTACCTCCAGCAGGGCACCGAGGGCTCCCGGTTCGCCGGGGAGGGCGGACACTTCATCGACACGGCGAGCTGGCTGCTGGGGGCCGACCCGGTGTCGGTGTACGCGGTCGCCACGGCCGGCAACGAGGACCTCCAGGTCGTGCTGCGCTACCCGGACGGGTCCACCGCCACCATCAGCTATGTCACCACCGGTGCGCCCGGCTTCCCCAAGGAGACGCTGGACCTGGTCGCGGACGGCAAGGTGCTGCGGCTCGACGACTTCGTCCGCGCCTCGGTGTACGACCGCAAGCGGTGGGTCAGTTCGCGGCTGCCCAAGGCCCGGGACAAGGGGCAGAACGCCGAGCTGGCCGCGTTCGTCAAGGCCGTGCGGACCGGCGGGCCCATGCCGGTGCCGCTGGAGTCGCTGGTCGCCACCACGGCGGCCACTCTCGCCGTGCAGACCGGCCTGGCCGGCGGCACGCCCGTGACGTTGGCGAGCGCGCGATGACCATGAGCGTGGGCTGGTACCTGCGGCGACTGTCCCGGATGGGACCGCGCGAGGTCGGCGGCCGGGCGGGCGACGCGCTGCGCAGGCGGCGGTGGCGGTCGGCGCCGCCGGACTGCCCGGCCGTGACCGGCGCCCGGTTCACCGCGGTACTGCCCGCCGGGACGATCGCCGCGGTGCCTCCGGACGCCGCGAAACGTCTCATCGCCGAGGCGGACCGGCTGATGGCCGGGCACGCCGAGTTCTTCGGGGTGGTCCGTGACGACCTGGCCGACCCGGACTGGTGGTACGACCCGAAGACCGGGCGCCGGGCTCCGGCGGGCTACGCCTTCGACGTGCCGTACCGCAGCGAGGACGCCGTCGGGGACATCAAGCAGATCTGGGAGCCGTCCCGGCACCAGTACCTGACCGTGCTCGCCGCCGCCTACGCGATCACCGGGGACGAGCGGTACGCCGAGCGCGTGGCCGAGCATCTGCGGTCGTGGTGGGCGGCCAACCCGCCGCTGCACGGGGTGCACTGGATCAGCGGCATCGAGCTGGGGATCCGGCTGCTCTCCTGGGTGTGGATCCGCCGGCTGCTCGACGGCTGGCCGGGCGTGGCCGGACTGTTCGAGGACAACCCGGTGGCGCGGAACCAGATCTGGCACCACCAGCGCTGGCTGGCCGCCTTCCCCAGCCGGGGCTCGTCGGCGAACAACCACGTCATCGCCGAGGCCGCCGGGCAATTCGCCGCGGCCTGCGCGTTCGGCTGGTTCCCGTCCTCGGCCGGCTGGCGGGCCGACGCCCTGCGGTCGCTGGACCGGCACCTTCGCGCCAACACCTTCGGCTCCGGGCTCAACCGTGAGCTGGCCACCGAGTATCACGGACTCGTCCTGGAACTCGGCCTGGCCGCGGTGGCCGAGGCGGATGCCGCGTCCGTACCGGTCCCCGCGTCCGTCCGGCTGGTGCTGCTGCGGATGACCGACGCGCTCGCGGCCGTCGTGGACAACCGGCTGCGGCCGCCGCGCCAGGGCGACGCGGACGACGGTCACGGCCTGATCGTGGACGGCGCGGGCACCGACCGCTGGGGCTCCCTGCTGGCCACCGGAGAGGCCGTGTTCGGCCGGCTCGCCTGGTGGCCGGCGGTGACCGGCACCGATGTGCGCACCCCGCTGCTGGCCGCGCTGATCCGGGCCGACGTCGGCGAGGTGACCCGCCCGGCGCGCCGGCCGGCCCACTTCGCGGACGCGGGCATGACCGTCCTGCGCGGGCCGGAGGAGATCTGGTGCCGCTGCGACGGCGGCCCGCACGGCTTCCTGTCGATCGCCGCCCACGCCCACGCGGACGCGCTCTCCGTGGAGGTCCGGCACGACGGCGTCGACGTGCTCGCCGACCCGGGGACGTACTGCTACCACGGGCAGCCCGAGTGGCGGCGGTACTTCCGCTCGACCCTCGGCCACAACACCCTGCAACTGGACGGCACAGACCAGTCCGTCTCCGGCGGCCCGTTCCTGTGGACCCGGCATGCCCGCAGCCGCGTCCTGACGGCGGACACCTCCGACGAGGGGGTGGCCCGCTGGTCCGCCGAGCACGACGGCTACCAGGGCTCCGTCCACCGCCGCCGGGTGGAGCTGACGGCCGCGAGCCGGGAGCTCCGGGTGATCGACGAGGTGCGGGGTGCGAACCGGGCGGTGCGGCTGGCGTTCCACCTCGGCCCGGAGGTCACCGCGGACCTGGTGGGCAGCCGGGCCGTGCTCACCTGGACCCGGGACGGCGAGGAGCGGTCCGCGGTGCTCGACCTGCCCGAGCGGCTGAACTGGCGGGCGCACCGCGGTGAGAGCGAGCCGCCGCTGGGCTGGTACTCCCCCGGGTTCGGACGCAAGGAACCCAGCACCACCCTGATCGGCACCGGCACCACCGACGGCACGGAGGGCTTCACCACCGTGCTCGGGTTCCGCGGCCAGGGGGGCGCGTGCGGATCATGAGGCAGCACTGGGCGGCGGCGTCGGCCCTGGCTCTGCTGGCGGTGACCGGCTGCGACAGCACGTCGGACGCCGGGGCGAAGCCGGCCGCCACGCCGTCGTCCACGGCCGTGGCCCGGGTGTGCGCCGAGCCGGCGGCCGGGCCGGCGACGGCACCGGCGGGCGCGGTGACCGTCGACCCGGCGGTGGTCGGCGACCTCGCCGCGAAGACCAGGAGCAACCCCGCGCACACCACGTTCTGGCTTCGCCCGGGCAAGCACCGGCTCGACCCGGACCGCTACGCCCAGGTCGTCCCCAAGGAGGGGAACCGCTACCTCGGAGCGCCGGGCGCGGTGCTCGACGGCCGGAAGAAGAACCAGTACGCGTTCGGCGGCGACGCCCGTGACGTCACCATCCGCCACCTGACCGTGCAGCACTTCGTCGCGCCGCCGGACGAGGGCGTGGTCAACCACGACTCTGCCGACGGCTGGGTGATCGAGCACGCCACGATCCAGGACAACTCCGGTGCCGGACTGATGGCCGGTGCCCGGCAGCGAGTGCGTGCGAGCTGCCTGCGCGACAACGGCCAGTACGGAATGAACGCGTACAAGTCCGGTGGCCGTCTCCGCGGCCTGGTGGTCGAGGGCAACGAGATCACGGGCAACAACACCGGCGACTGGGAGCGGCGCAAGGAAGGCTGCGGCTGCACCGGAGGCGTCAAGTTCTGGGCCGTCGACGGCGCCGACGTGCGGGGCAACTGGGTGCACGACAACCGCGGAACCGGGCTGTGGGCGGACACCAACAACAACGACTTCCGTATCGAGAACAACCTCCTCGAGGACAACGACGGTGCCGCCCTGATCTACGAGACCAGCTACAACGCGGTCATCCGGGGCAACACGATCCGGCACAACAACTGGGTCGAGGGCCGCAGGGAAGCCGAACGCGGCGACAACTTCCCGTTCGCGACGGTCTACGTGTCCGAGTCCGGCGGCGAACCACGGATCAAGGCCCGCACCGACAAGATCGAGATCTACCGGAACGTGCTGGAGAACAACTGGTCCGGGATCACCCTGTGGGAGAACGCCGACCGGTTCTGCAACAGCCCAGCCAACACCTCGTCGGGTGACTGCACCCTGCTGGTCCGGGACATCGACCGCTGCGCGAGACCGGCGATCGCCAAGGCACCGCTGTACGGCGACTGCCGGTGGAAGACCCAGCGGGTGGACATTCACGACAACCGTTTCGTGCTGGACAAGTCCGTCGTCAAGTGCACCGCGCAGTGCGACCGGATGGCGGTCCTCGCCAACTACGGCACCTACCCGGACTGGTCGCCGTACCAGGGCGAGGGGGTCTCCGAGGCGATCACCCGCAAGCAGCACAACCGCTGGCACGACAACGTCTACGTCGGCCCGTGGACCTTCGTCGCCCACGACCCGAGCCAGGTGCTCGACTTCGGGCGCTGGCAGGCCACGCCGTACCGGCAGGACTCGGGCAGCACCTTCCGCGGACGGGACGGTGGTTGAGATGGGCGGAGGTCACACACCGAAGATCGTCGGAACGGTCTGGGGGCTGCTGGTCCTCAACACGCTCGGCTCCGCCGGCGCGCAGACCATCGTCCCGCTGCCGCGTTCCCTCATCCAGATGGTCACCATGGGCGCGCTGGTCGCCGCGTTCGCGCTGGCGCTCGCGGTCAACCTCCGGCTGCGGATCCGGCCCGGCGCGTACGTCTTCCTGCTCACCCTGCTGCTGGTGACGAGCGTGATCTCCAGCGCCAACCTGGAGTCCGGGTTCGGCGCGCTGTTCCGCTGCGCCCGGCTGGCTCTCTTCGTCGGCACGCTGTGGCTGCTCAGCCGCTGGTGGGACGGCGACCTGACGTTCGTGCGGCACCACATCCGGATGTACTTCGTGGTGCTCGGGTCGGTCGCCGCCGGCCTGGCCATCTCACCGGGCGCCGCCCTGCCCGACCTCTACGGCGGCCGGCTGGTCGGCGCGTTGTGGCCGCTCACCCCACCGCAGATCGGACAGTACGCCGCGGTGATCATCGGGCTCACCGTGCTGCTCCTGCTGGGCCGCAGGACCGACCGGGCCGGCGCGGCCGTGGTCATCGTGCCGTCACTCGTCCTGCTCGCGCTGACCCATACCCGCACGGCCACGCTCGGTCTGATCGCCGGGCTGGCGCTGGCGATCGGCTCGCTCCTGCTGACCAGCGCCGCCGCCCGCCGGTTCTTCACCTGGGCGGTGCTGTGCGCCACGGTGGCCGCGGTGGGCTTCGCCTCCCTGCTCCAAACGTGGTTCCTGCGCGGACAGAGCAAGGAGAACTTCTCCAGCCTCACCGGCCGGGCCAAGGTCTGGGACGCCCTGCTGGCCGCGCCCCGGACGCCCGGGGAGAAGGTGTTCGGCATGGGCCTGGGCGACAAGTCGTTCGACGGGCTGCCGATCGACAACAGCTGGCTGGCCGTCTACCAGGAACAGGGCCTGATCGGCGTCACCCTGGTGGCCGCGGTCATCCTCGTCCTCGGCGGCATCGCGTTGCTGCGGCCGCCGTCGCTGCAGAGGGCCTGCGCGATCTTCCTGATCAGCTACTGCGCGATCGCGTCGTACACCGAGGCCGGTCTCGGTGACGCCTCGCCGTATCTGCTGCATCTGGCCCTGGCCGCCTCGCTGCTGGCGGCTCCCGCCGAGGCCGCGCCGCTCGCCGCGCCCGAACTCCCACGACGACGTGTCCCGAGCTGGGCCCGGAAAACGGAGGTGATCTGAGCATGCACATCCTCGTGGTGCACAACCGCTACGCCTCGGCCCAGCCGAGCGGCGAGAACAAGGTCGTCGACCAGGAGGTGGAGCTGCTGCGCGCGGCCGGCCACCGGGTCGAGACGTTCGAGCGGCGCAGCGACGACATCGCCGGACGGTCCCTGCTGGGCAAGGCCAAGGTGCCGCTCCTGGTGCCGTGGAACCCGGCGGTGCGCACGGAACTCGCCGCGCGGCTGCGCGCCGGGCGGCCGGACGTGGTGCACGTCCACAACGTCTTCCCGCTCCTGTCGCCCGCGGTGCTGGCCGCCTGCGCCGACGCCGGTGTGCCCGCCGTCGCCACGCTGCACAACTACACCCAGGTCTGCCCGCCCGGCACGCTGCAGCGGGACGGGCGGCCGTGCGCCGAGTGCGTCGGGGCGGCGGTACCGCTGCCCGCGGTCCGGCACGGCTGCTATCGCGGCTCCCGCCTCGCGACGGTGCCGCTCGCGGTCGGTCTGTCGGTCAACCGGCGGCGGTGGTGGTCCGGGGTGGAGCGGTTCCTGTGCATCTCGGCGGCGCAGCGCGACGTCCTGGTGAAGGCCGGTATGCCGGCCGAGCGGCTGGTGGTGAAGCACAACTTCGTGCCCGACCCGGACGCCCGCCGCTCGGGCCCCGGCGAGCATGTGCTCTACCTGGGCCGGCTCGCGGAGGCCAAGGGGGTGCGGCTGCTCATGGCCGCGTGGGAGGAGGTCGCGGCGGGCGGCGGTGTGGGCGTGCCGCTCGTGATCGCCGGCACGGGGCCGCTGGAGGCGGAGGTCACCGCCTGGGCGGCGCGCCGGGACGACGTGCACTACGTCGGCCTGTACGACACGGCGGAGTGCCAGAAGGCCATCGCGCGGTCCGTCGCCGTGGTGGCTCCCTCGACGTGGCTGGAGGCGTTCGGCCTGGTGGTCGTGGAGGCGATGGCGGCCGGCGTCCCGGTCGTCGCCGCCGGTCACGGCGCCTTCGTCGAACTCGTCGAGGACGGCGTGACGGGGCTGCTGCACCGGCCGGGCGAGGCCGCCTCGCTCGCGTCCGGCATACGCCGGATCGCGGCCGGCCCGGACCGCAACCAGGAGATGGGCCGGGCGGCCCGACGCCGCTACGAGCTGGGCTTCAGCCCGGCCGTCGGCCTGGAGCGCCTGGTGGAGGAGTACCGCACCGCGATCGCGGGGCGGTCAGCAATGGCTCGCGGCGGGGACACCCGCGCGAACAGGGGGGATGGGGACAGTAGATGACACGATGCCGACTCTGCGGCTCGGAAGCGATGGCGAGCGTGGTCGACCTCGGGGCGACGCCGCCGTGTGAGAGCTTTCTCGCCGCGGACCAACTGGACAAGCCGGAACCGGCGTACCCGCTGCACCTGCGGGTCTGCACCGACTGCTGGCTGGCGCAGATCCCGCCGCTGATCACGCCGGAGGAGACGTTCAGCGAGTACGCGTACTTCTCCTCCTTCTCGACCTCCTGGGTGGAGCACGCGCGCACGTTCGTCGCCGGCGCCGTCGAGCGGCTGGGCCTCGGCACCGACGCCTTCGTGGTCGAGGTCGCCAGCAACGACGGCTATCTGCTGCGGCATGTGGTGGACCGTGGGATCCGCTGCCTGGGCATCGAGCCGTCGGTGAACGTCGGCGCCACGGCGCGGGACGCGGGCGTGCCCACGCTCACGGAGTTCCTGAGCCCGGAGACCGGCGCGGCGGTCCGCGAGGAGCACGGACCGGCGGACCTGGTCGTGGCCAACAACGTGTACGCGCACATCCCCGACGTGGTCGGGTTCACCCAGGGGCTGCGTGCCCTGGTCGCGGACGACGGCTGGGTCTCCGTCGAGGTGCAGCACCTGCTGACCCTGATCGAGGAGAACCAGTACGACACGATCTACCACGAGCACTTCCAGTACTACACGGTCGCGTCCGCGATCCGGGCGCTGGCGAGCGGCGGACTCACGCTCGTGGACGTCGAGTTGCTGCCCACGCACGGCGGCTCCATCCGGCTGTGGGCCCGCCCGGCCGAGGTGGCCGGCGAGCCGAGTCAGCGGGTCGCCGACGTGCTGGCCCGGGAGAAGGCCGCCGGGCTGCAGGAGCTGTCCGGGTACACCGAGTTCTCCGCGCGGGTGGCCAAGGTCCGCCGGGACCTGCTCAAGTTCCTCATCGAGGCGGCCGAGCGCGGCGAGACGGTCGTCGGCTACGGCGCCCCCGGCAAGGGCAACACCCTGCTCAACCACTGCGGGATCCGGCCCGACCTGCTCCCGTACACGGTCGACCGCAACCCCTACAAGCACGGCAGGTACACCCCGGGCACCCGCATCCCGATCCTGCCGCCCGATCAGATAGCCGCCGACCGGCCGGACTACGTCCTGATCCTCCCGTGGAACCTGCGGGCCGAACTGACCGAACAGCTGGCCTTCGTGCACGAGTGGGGCGGCCGGCTCGTCTTCCCGATCCCGGAACTGAGCATTGTCGAGGTAAAGCGATGAAGGTCGTCCTGTTCTGCGGCGGTTACGGGATGCGGATGCGGAGCGGTGCCGCGGACGACGTGCCCAAGCCGATGGCGATGGTCGGCCCGCGGCCGCTGATCTGGCACGTCATGCGCTACTACGCGCACTTCGGGCACAAGGAGTTCATCCTGTGCCTCGGCTACGGCGCGCACCACATCAAGGAGTTCTTCCTCAGCTACGAGGAGACGACGTCCAACGACTTCGTGCTGCGCGGCGGGCGGACCGAGCTGCTGTCCACGGACATATCCGACTGGACGATCACGTTCGCGCAGACCGGCATCGAGTCGCCGATCGGGGAGCGGCTGCGCCGGGTGCGGCACCACCTGGACGGCGACGAGATGTTCCTCGCCAACTACGCCGACGTGCTGACCGACGCCCCGCTGCCGGAGATGATCGACCGGTTCTCCCGGCGTGACGCCGGCGCGTCGATGATGGTGGTGCCGCCGCAGTCGTCGTTCCACTGCGTGGAGCTGGGCGAGGACAACCTGGTGGGCGGCATCACCGCGGTCAGCGAGCTGCCGCTGTGGGAGAACGGCGGCTACTTCGTGCTCCGCCAGGAGGTCTTCGACCACATACCGGAGAACGGCGACCTGGTCGCCGACGGATGCGCCCAACTGGCCAAGCGCGGACGGCTGGTGGCGCACCGGCACCGCGGTTTCTGGAAGCCGACCGACACCGTGAAGGAGCGGGCCGCGCTGGACGCCGCCTACGCGCGGGGCGAGCGTCCGTGGGCCGTGTGGGAGCAGGCCGGCGCCGGAGCGAGGGCGTGATCCGGCTCGGGGCCGCGAGCCTGGACCGGATCGTCGCGGTGGGCGCGCACTGCGACGACATCGCCATCGGCGCGGGCGGCACGCTGCTCGCGATGTGCCTCGCGCGGCCGGGCCTGCGCGTCGACGCGCTGGTGCTCTCCGGCGGCGGGACCGACCGGGAGCAGGAGGAGCGGGCCGCGCTGGCCGCCTTCTGCCCCGGCGCCGATCTGCGGCTCACGGTGCACAAGCTGCCGGACGGACGGCTGCCCGCGTACTGGGAGGAGGCCAAGGCCGCGGTCGAGGAACTGCGCGGACAGACCGAGCCCGATCTGATCCTGGCCCCGCGCACCGATGACGCGCACCAGGATCACCGCGGCCTGGCGCGGCTGATACCCACCGCGTTCCGCGACCATCTCGTGCTCGGCTACGAGATCGTCAAGTGGGACGGCGACCTCGGCCGCCCGTCGGCGTACCAGCCGCTGGCGCCGGAGATCGCCGAGCAGAAGGTGCGGCTGCTGCAGGAGCACTACCCCTCGCAGCGGCACCGGCCCTGGTACGACCGGGAGGCCTTCCTCGGTCTTGCCCGGATCCGCGGCATCGAATGCCAGGCGCGTTACGCCGAGGCGTTCGCCGTCACCAAACTCACTCTCGACCTGGGGGATTGAACCTTGCGCGTACTGCTGACCGGACACCAGGGCTACCTGGGCACCGTCATGGCCCCGGTCCTCACGGCCGCCGGGCACGAGGTCGTCGGCCTCGACGCCGGCCTGTTCGCCGACTGTGTGCTGGGCCCGCGGCCCGCGGACCCGTCGGGGCACCGGGTGGACCTGCGCGACGTCACGGCCGAACACGTGGCCGGGGTCGACGCGGTGATCCATCTGGCCGCGCTGTCCAACGACCCGCTGGGCTCGCTGGCCCCGGAGCTCACCTACGACATCAACCACCACGCGTCGGTACGCCTGGCCCGGCTGGCCCGCGACGCCGGTGTGCGGCGCTTCCTGTACGCGTCCACCTGCTCGGTCTACGGCGCCGCCGGCGGCGACGACCTGGTGGCGGAGGAAGCCCCGCTGCGCCCGGTGACGCCGTACGCGGAGTCCAAGGTGCGGGTGGAGGACGACCTGCACGCGCTGGCCGACGGCGACTTCACCCCGGTGTACATGCGCAACGCCACCGCCTTCGGCTACTCGCCCCGGCTGCGCGCCGACATCGTGCTGAACAACCTGGTGGGACACGCGCTCTTGTCCGGTGAGGTGCTGGTGCTCTCCGACGGCACCCCCTGGCGTCCGCTGGTGCACGCCGCCGACATCGCGCGGGCCTTCACGGCCGCGCTGGCCGCGCCGCGTGAGGCGGTGCACGACCGGGCGTTCAACATCGGCAGCGAGGTCAACAACGTCACCGTCGCCGAGATCGCCGCGCAGGTCGCCGAGGCGGTGGCCGGCGCGAAGGTGAACATCACCGGGGAGAACGGCGCCGATCCGCGGTCCTACCGCGTGGACTTCTCCCGGTTCCGCGCGGCGATCCCCGGCTTCGACTGCGAGTGGACGGTGAAGCAGGGCGCGCTCGAACTCGCCGACGCCTACCGCAGCCACGGGCTGACCCGGGAGGACTTCGAGCAGCGCTTCACCCGGCTCGCCGTGCTGCGCGCGGCGTCCGACGCCGGCACCGTCGACGACACCCTGCGGCGGCGCCCGTGACCGAGCCCGGCAAGGAGATGCACGCCCTGGTGGAGCGGCTGTACCCGCTGTGCCGGAGCATCACCGGCGACGGCGTGCGCGCCACCCTGGAGATCGTCGGCGAGTACATCCCGCTGCAGACGCACGAGGTGCCGACGGGGACCCAGGTCCTCGACTGGACGGTGCCGCAGGAGTGGAACATCCGGGACGCGTACATCGCCGACGCCTCCGGCAACCGGGTCGTCGACTTCGCCGCGTCCAGCCTGCACGTGCTCGGCTACAGCGTGCCGGTGGCGGCGACGATGCCCCTGTCCGAGCTGCGCGCGCACCTGCACACGCTGCCGGACCATCCGACCTGGGTGCCCTACCGCACCAGCTACTACAAGCCGGAGTGGGGGTTCTGCCTGGCCCAGGAGACCCTGGACGCGCTGCCGGAGGGCGACTACGAGGTACGGATCGACTCCACCCTCGCCGACGGCCACCTCACCTACGCCGAGTACGTGGTCCCCGGACAGGTACCCGACGAGGTGATCGTCTCCTGTCACGTCTGCCACCCGTCGCTGGCCAACGACAACCTGGCCGGTATCGCGGTGGCGACGTTCCTGGCCCGGGCGCTGGCGCAGGAGACGCCGTACTACACCTACCGGTTCCTGTTCGCGCCCGGCACCATCGGGGCGATCACCTGGCTGGCCCGCAACGCCGAGCGGGTGGAGCGCGTCAAGCACGGTCTGGTGCTGGCCTGCGCCGGCGACTCCGGCTCGCTGACGTACAAGCGCAGCAGGCGCGGCGACGCGGAGATCGACCGGGTGATGGGGCATGTGCTGGCCGCCTCCGAACGCCCGCACCGCGTCGACGAGTTCACTCCGTACGGTTACGACGAGCGGCAGTTCTGCTCGCCCGGGTTCAACCTCGGCGTGGGCTCGCTCAGCCGCACGCCGTACGCGGGCTACCCCGAGTACCACACCTCGGCGGACAACCCGGACTTCGTCTCGCCCGAGGCGATGGCGGACACGCTCGCCGTCTGCCGTGAGGCGTTCGCCGTCCTCGACCGCAACCGGAGGTACCTCAACCTCAGCCCCTACGGCGAGCCGCAGCTCGGCCGGCGCGGGCTGTACGACGCGCTCGGCGGGCGCAGCGACACCAAGCAGGCCCAGATGGCGATGCTCTGGGTGCTCAGCCTCTCCGACGGCGAGCACAGTCTGCTGGACGTCACCGAGCGGTCCGGGCTGCCGTTCGACACCGTCGCCGGCGCGGCCGACGCCCTGCACGGCGCCGGTCTGATCAAGGCGTGACGCGGATGACCACCGAGGAGGAGAAGGCGACGGCGGAGAAGGCGACGGCACCGGCCGGATCCGTCCGGCGGGCCTTCGTCGGCCGGCTGTCCTGGGGGCTGGCCGACCAGGCGGCCTCCAGCATCAGCAACTTCGCGGTGGGCATCTATGTCGCCCGCTCGCTGGGGGTGACCGCGTTCGGCGTGTTCAGCCTGGCCTGGGTGACCTACGGCGTGGTGCTGAACGTCTCGCGCGGGCTTGCCACCGATCCGCTCGTGGTGCGCTTCAGCGGTGTGTCCGACGCGTCCTGGCGGGGGGCGGTGGCCCGGTCGTCGGGTACCGCCCTCGGCGTCGGTACCGCCATCGGCGCGGCCAGTCTGGTGGCCGGCCTCGCGCTCGGCGGGCGCGTGGGGCCGGCGTTCGCCTGTCTCGGCGTCATGCTGCCGGGGCTGCTGCTCCAGGACGCCTGGCGGTACGCCTTCTTCGCCGCCGGCACCGGGCGCAAGGCGTTCGTCAACGACGTCGTGTGGGGCGTCGCGCTCGTCCCGGCCATGGTGGTGGCGGCCCGGGTGGGCAGCGTGGCCGCCTTCGTGCTCGCCTGGGGCGCGTCCGCCACGGTGGCCGCCGCGTACGGCTACGTCCAGTCCGGCATCCTGCCCCGGGTGAGCCGGGCCCGCGCGTGGCTGCGCGAGCAACGCGACCTCGGCTACCGGTACCTGGTCGAGAACGTGAGCCTCAGCGGCGCGAGCCAGCTGCGGGCGTACGGGCTCGGCGCGATCGCCGGGGTCGGCGCGGTGGGCGCTGTCCGGGGCGCCGAGCTGCTGCTCGGGCCGTTCCTCGCCGTGCTGATGGGGCTGTCGCTGGTCACCGTCGCGGAGGCGGCACGGGTGCTGCGGCGGGCCCCGCACCGCCTCGGCCGGTTCTGTCTCCTGCTGGGGGGCGGACAGGCCGTCGCCGCCCTGCTGTGGGGCGGGGCGCTGCTGCTGATGCCGGACCGGCTCGGCGAGCTCGTGCTCGGCGACGTCTGGCACTTGGCCGCGCAGCTCATCGTGCCGGTCACCCTCGGCGTCGCGGGCGCCGGTCTCGGCACCGGCGCGGCGGCCGGGCTGCGCGCGCTCGCCGCGGCCCGGCGCAGCCTGCGCTGCCAGCTGTTCGCCTCCGCCTGCTACGTCGTCGGCGGGCTCGGCGGGGCGGCCCTGGGCGGGACCGTCGGCTCGGCCTGGGGCGTCGCCGCCGCGACCCTCGCCGGCTCGGCCGTGTGGTGGCTCCAGCTGCGGTCCGCCCTGCGCGAGCGCCTGAAAGAACCCATTCCTGAAGTGAGGACGTCATGACCGCCCATCCCCGGCTGAGCATCGGCCTGCCCGTGTACAACGGCGAGGAGTACTTGGCCGAATCGCTCGACGCCCTGCTCGGCCAGACCTACGAGGACTTCGAGCTGGTCATCTCCGACAACGCCTCGACCGACGGGACCGAGGACATCTGCCGCAAGTACGCCGCGCAGGACTCCCGCATCCGCTACGTCCGGCTGCGCCGGAACATCGGCGCCGCGCCGAACCACAACTACGTGTTCACCGAGTGCCGCGGCGAGCTGTTCAAGTGGGCCTCGCACGACGACCTCTACGCCCGGGACCTGCTGCGGCGCTGCGTTGAGGCGCTGGACGAGCGGCCGGACGTGGTCCTCGCGCACTCCGACCAGGCGGTCATCGACGGCGAGGGACAGGTGAAGGTCCCCTACGAGTACGGGCTCGCCACCGCCTCCCCGCACGCGCCGGAGCGCTTCCGCAGTTTCCTGTTCGAGCCCGGTGGCGACGACTTCTACGGGGTGATGCGTGCCGACATGCTGCGCCGGGTGAAGCCGCACGACAGCTATCACCACGCGGACCGGACGTTCGTCGCCGAGATCGTCCTGCACGGGCCCTTCCACCAGGTGCCGGAGCTCCTGTACTTCCGCCGCGACCACCCCACCCGCGCCGAGCGGGCGAACCCTTCCAAGCGCTCCCGGTGCGTCAACCTGGACCCGCGCCGAGCGGGCGCGCTGCACCCGACGCCCCGGCTGCTCGCCGAGTACGTCTGGGGTTTCGTCTCCGCGATCCAGCGGGCGCCGCTGTCCACGGCCGACCGGCGCGCCTGCTACCGCCACCTGTCCGCGTGGATGACCAGCCGGGTCCGGCCGGGCGCCGGCGAGCGGGTCGAGGACCGGGCACCGGTCGACCCGGCGGGGCTCACCGTCTCCGTCGACGCCCTGGTCGCAGGACGCGAGGGGCGGCGGCCATGAGAACTCCCCTGCGCGTCGGGGTGTTCGGGCTGCTCGGCTCCGGCAACCTCGGCAACGACGGGTCGCTCGAAGCCGTGCTCGCCTATCTCCGTTCCGAGCACCCGGATGCGGTCGTGGACGCCCTGTGCGGCGGACCGGAGGTCGTCTCGGCCCGGTACGGGATCCCCGCGACGCGGCTGCACTGGTACCGCGGGGAGTACCGGACCGCGTCCCGCCTGGGGTCGGTCGCGGGGAAGGGGCTCGGCAAGCTCGTCGACGTGGTCCGCACGGCCGCCTGGGTGCGCCGGCACGACGTGGTGATCGTGCCGGGCATGGGCGTTCTGGAGGCCACGCTGCCGCTGCGGCCGTGGGGCTTCCCGTACTCGCTGTTCCTGCTCTGCGCGTCCGGCCGGCTGTTCGGCACCAAGGTCGCCCTCGTCGGCGTCGGCGCCGCCGCGATCCGCGACCGGGCGACCCGGGCCCTGGTGCGCCGCTCGGCCCGGCTGGCCGCCTACCGGTCGTACCGCGACACCCTGTCCCGCGACGCGATGCGGGAGATGGGCGTGGACACCGCGCGCGACGAGGTCCACCCGGACCTCGCGTTCGCCCTGCCGACGCCGGCGAGCGGGCCGTCGGGCCCGTCGGGCCTGGTGTGCGTCGGCGTCATGGACTTCCACGGCGGCAACGACGACCGCGCCCGTGCCGAGGAGATCCACCGTCGCTACCTCGACGGGACAACTCGCTTCGTGCGCGCGCTGGTCGAGGACGGCCGGCCGGTCCGGCTGCTGACCGGCGACGCGTGCGACGCCACCGTGGTCGCCGCGATCCTCGACGCGGTGGACTCGCCGCTGGTCACCGCCGCGGAGGCGGCCTCGCTGGCCGACCTGACGAGGGAGACGGCGGCGGCCGACACCGTGGTGGCGACCCGGTACCACAACCTGGTCTGCGCGCTGAAGGCCGGCACTCCGACGCTCGCGCTGAGCTATGCGGCGAAGAGCGACGCGCTCATGGCGCGAATGGGTCTGGACGCGTACTGCCACCCGGCCCGCGAGGTCGACGCCGACCGGCTGCTGGAGCAGTTCCGGGAGCTGGAGAAGCGCTCGGCGGAACTGCGGCAGACCCTCGCCGAGCGGAACCGGCTCATCGCCCGCCAACTCCGGGACCAGTTCGCCGCCTTGACGGCCGCCCTGTTCCCGGCGCACGACCCCGCGCACGCCCGCACCCGGCAGGAGAATCCATGAAGGCGACCCAAGTCCCGGCGATCGCGGGCGCGTACCTGTTCGAGCCGACGCCGTACGCCGACGAACGCGGATTCTTCTGCCGCACCTTCGACGCCGACGTGGTCCGCTCGGTGGGTCTCGACCCGCACGCCTTCGTCCAGGACAGCGTGTCCCGCTCGGTGCGGGGCGTGCTGCGCGGCCTGCATCTGCGCTCCGGCGCCGGCGAGGCGAAGCTGGTGCGCTGCTCGTACGGAGAGATCTTCGACGTCGTCGTGGACCTGCGGCCGGAGTCGCCGACCTACCGCGACGTGGCCACCTTCGAGCTGTCCGGCGAGACGCAGCGGACCCTGTACATCCCGGCGGGATGCGCGCACGGCTTCCAGGCGCTGACCGGGACCGCCGACACCTCGTACCGGATCGACCGCCCGCACGATCCGGCCGAGGACGTGACGATCGCCTTCGACGACCCGGAGCTCGCGATCCCCTGGCCGCTGCCGGCCACATCGATGTCCCAGCGGGACCGGGAGGCGCCGAGCCTCGCCGAGGTACTGAAGCACATGGGAAGGTGAAGTGAGCGTGGACACCGAAGAGTTCCTCCTCCCCCGGTCGCGGGCGGCGAACGAGCGGCTGCACGCCCTGGTGCCCGGGGGCGCGCACACCTACGCCAAGGGCGACGACCAGTACCCCGAGCAGCTGGCCCCGGTCATCAGCCACGGCCGGGGCGCCCACGTCTGGGACGTCGACGGCAACCGTTACATCGAGTACGGATCAGGCCTGCGGTCGGTCAGCCTGGGCCACGCCCACCCCCGCGTCACCGAGGCGGTGCGACGCGAACTCGACCGCGGCAGCAACTTCGTCCGGCCGTCCGTCGTGGAGCTGGAGGCCGCGGAACACTTCCTGGTCACGGTGCCGACCGCCGAGATGGTGAAGTTCGCGAAGAACGGCTCCGACGCCACCACCGCCGCGGTCCGCCTCGCCCGCGCCGCCACCGGGCGCGCCCGCGTGGCCATCTGCGCCGACCATCCGTTCTTCTCCGTCGACGACTGGTTCATCGGCACCACGCCGATGTCCGCCGGCATTCCGGCGGCGACCACCGACCTGACCGTGGCCTTCCCCTACGGTGACCTGGCCGCCACGGAGGAGTTGCTCACCCGGTACCAGGACGAGGTCGCCTGCCTGATCCTCGAACCCGCGGGCCACACCGAGCCGGCGCCCGGCTACCTCGCCGGCCTGCGCGACCTGGCCGACCGGCACGGCTGCGTCCTGATCTTCGACGAGATGATCACCGGCTTCCGCTGGTCCGAGGCGGGCGCCCAGGGCCTGTACGGCGTCGTCCCCGACCTCTCCACGTTCGGCAAGGCGCTGGGCAACGGCTTCGCCGTCTCGGCGCTGGCGGGGCGCCGCGAGCTGATGGAGCGGGGCGGGCTGCGGCACTCCGGTGACCGGGTGTTCCTGCTGTCCACCACGCACGGCGCCGAAACGCACTCGCTGGCCGCCGCGATGGCCGTGCAGGCCACGTACACCGAGGAGGGCGTCACGGCCCAACTGCACGCCCTCGGCGAGCGGTTGGCGGCCGGTGTCCGCGACGCCGCGGCCGGCATGGGCGTCGCCGACCATGTAGTCGTCCGGGGCCGGGCGAGCAACCTGGTCTTCGCCACCCTCGACGAGAACGGCCGGCCCTCGCAGCAGTACCGCACGCTGTTCCTGCGCCGCCTCCTCGCGGGCGGGGTGCTGGCTCCGTCGTTCGTGGTGAGCAGCGCGCTCAGCGACGCCGACATCGACCACACGGTCGACGT
This sequence comes from Streptomyces sp. Y7, assembly GCF_043195415.1. Lineage (NCBI taxonomy): Bacteria > Bacillati > Actinomycetota > Actinomycetes > Kitasatosporales > Streptomycetaceae > Streptomyces > Streptomyces sp. Y7. The sequence continues at coordinate 85,245 of NZ_JBIDDQ010000005.1, read as the reverse complement.
GGTGGCCCAGGCATGCGCGGTGTACCGGAAGGCACTTGACGCCGGCGACCCCACCCCGTGGCTGGGGGGACGACCGGTGAAGCCGGTGTTCCGCCGCCTGGCGTGACGTACGGCACGGAGACCGGGCGGACGGCCGGCCGAACCGGAAGTGCCGCCGCCCGGTCCGACCTGATGTGACGTGACGTCATGTGATGTGTGATTTGTGACGTGTGAGGCGTGACGTGTGGCGCGTGTGACGCGTGTGGCGCCTGTGACGCGTGTGGCGCCTGTGACGCGTGTGGCGCGTGTGGCGCGTGACGTGATGTCAGCGAAGTTCCCGCCGACCGGAGTCGGCCGCTCGATCGGCCGATCGGTCGGCGATCCGGTCGGCCGTACGGTCGGCGATCCGGTCGACCACCCACGCGGTCGCCGGTACCACCGCCACCGCGGTGCACCAGCCGCCGAGGACGTCGGTCGGGTAGTGCGCGCCCAGGGCGACCTGCGCCCAGCCCATGGCGGCACCGGCGACGAGTGCGCAGGCCGGCACGAGTGACGCGCCGGCCGTCCTGCCGAGGCCGAGCCGGCCGGTCGCGAGCAGTGCCACCACGAGGGCGACCGCGGTGAGGAACGCGGTGTGCCCGCTCGGATACGACAGATTGCCGTCACCGTGAATGGTGCGCCCCACCACGGACTTGAGCAGCGTCGCCGTCCCCACGGCCACGGCGGCGCCGGCCACGACGAACACCGCCCCGCGAGGCCACCGAAGCAGCAGGCAGCCCGCGACGACGGCCATGACCAGGATCGCCGCTCCCACGGGCTCCCCCAGGAAGTCGACGGTCAGGGCGACACCCCGCCACGGCGGCCCCACACTGTCCGCCGTCGGCTCGACGAACCACCTGTCCACCCGCCCGGGTTCACTGTGGCCGGAATACACCACCCCGATCACCACGACCACCAACGCGGCAAGCCCCGCGACGGCCCCGAGCCATCGGACCGACGACGGAGGCAGCACCGCGTCCGCCACCCGGCCCCTCACTCGCCCACCGCATCCGGCCGAGTGGGGGCGGCTTGCCGTGCTCGGCGGAGGATGCTTCGGATCTTGACGCCCTGCGGCAGGGTGCGGCGCTTCATGACCACCATCCTGCCGAACCGGGGTGAGGAACCCTTGCTCACGGGTTCCGAAATCGCCACGACGGCCACCCGGCTTCGCCCGCCCCACCGCAGCGCCCACTCAGCGTCCTTCAGAGGAAGGGATCCCGCGTCCTGCGCAACTCGCGCGGCAGTTGCTTGCGGAGAGCGCGTTCGGCAGCGGTGAGGGGCACGTCCGCCCGGAGGCGCTCCGGGTGCCCCTCGGGCGGCCCTTGGTACATCACGGACCACCATTCCGCGGCGATCCACAAGCTTCCCGCACCGGCCAGCCGACCGAGGAGCCACCAGGCACATCGCACCAGCGCACTGCGCCCTTCGACAGGCGTCACGACGCACCTCCTGCACCGAGACATCTCTGCAGAGTTATCTCTGCCGAGGAAATTTTACCGAGGATACTTTGCAGAGAAGTCTCTGCGGTTGTACGGTGGGATGCATGGAGAACACAGAACCCAAGCCTTCGCCCCACGACCCCCGAGCCCTCATGGCCCTGGCGCATCCGTTGCGGATCCGGCTCATCACCGCGCTGCGGGAGAACGGACCCGCCACGGCGACGCAGCTCGCGGCCCATCTGGGCGAGACGAGCGGCACGACGAGCTACCACCTGCGTCAGCTCGCCGAGCACGGATTCATCAAGGAGAACGCCGAGCGCGGCACCGGCCGCGACCGCTTCTGGGAGGCGACCAACAAGGGCGTCCGGGCGGACAACATCGAGGACTTCGTGCACCACCCCGACCGCGCCGTCCGCGGTGCGCTCGGCCTGCACATCCACGAGGCCGCCCACAACCACGCCAAGGAGCTGTCGACCTGGCTCCACTCCATGAGCGACATGCCCGCGGAGTGGAACGGCAGCTGGGACATCAGCAACTTCACGCTGAAGCTCTCGCCCGAGGACGCGCGTGAGCTGGAAGGGGAGATCCACGACCTGATCGAGAGCTACCGCGAGAAGGAAGCGGACAAGCCCTCGGACGACCTCGCCCTGCGCTTGCACATTCACGCGTTCCCGCGCCCGGTGGAGTGACACCGCCCCGTTCACCGAGCGCCTGACCGGTGGGTCCCCAGCTGAAGGCAGCAGCTGGGGACCCACCTCCGGGCCATTGTCCCAGCAGGGGGACCGCCGAGCCCCTCCCGCCCCGGGACGACTCACCCCCGCCATGCACGCCACGTCGGGAACGGGATCGCGGTCCAGGAACGCGCGGCGCGGCGCAGCCGCCGTATGACCGACCTGGACGCCGCGTGCTCGACAGCCACCAGATCCCAGTACTCCCGCTCCTCCCGCTCCGCCTGTCGTTCCCGGCGCTGCGCCGCCAGGGCGTACAACACCACGGAAACGGCGGCGAGTTCCTCCGGAGTCGGCCGGCCCCGTACGATCCGCAGCATCCCGTCGTCGGGTCCCTCGACGCTCACTGCGGCTGGTTCCCGTGCTTGCGACTGGGCACCGGTGCGCTCTTGGAGCGCAGCACCGACAGCGCGTCGATCAGCCTGCGCCTGGTGTCCGCCGGGGCGATGACGTCGTCGACGAGCCCGCGCTCGGCCGCGTAATAGGGGTGCATCAGCTCCCGCTGGTACTCCTCGACGCGCGCCCGGCGGGCCTTGTCCGGGTCGTCGGCGGCCGCGATCTCCCGGCGGAAGATCACGTTCGCGGCGCCTTCGGCACCCATCACCGCGATCTCGTTGGTCGGCCAGGCCAACGCCAGGTCGGCGCCGATCGACCGCGAGTCCATCACGATGTACGCCCCGCCGTACGCCTTCCGGAGCACCACCGAGATCCTCGGCACCGTTGCGTTGCAGTAGGCGTAGAGAAGTTTCGCCCCGTGCCTGATCACACCACCGTGCTCCTGGTCCACCCCGGGCAGGAACCCGGGGACGTCCACGAGTGTGACCAGTGGAATGTTGAACGAGTCGCACATCTGGACGAATCGCGCCGCCTTCTCGGACGCGCCGATGTCGAGGACGCCGGCCGTGCTGGACGGCTGGTTGGCCACGATGCCGACGACCCTGCCGCCGAGTCGTGCCAGGCAGCACACGACGTTGGACGCCCACGCCTCATGCACCTCGAGGTGTTCACCGTGATCGACGATCTCCTCGATGACACGCCGCATGTCGTACGAGGAACTCGCATCCGCCGGTACGAGGTCCGCCAGGGCGTCGCACGGGCGATCCGGCGGATCGTCCGTCACTTGCTCGGGAGGCACGTCACGGTTGTTGGCGGGAAGGAAGGACAGCAGATAGCGCACCTCCTCCAGACACGACTCCTCGTCGTCGTGGACGAACGCGGCGACACCGGACATCGACGCGTGGACCTGTGCGCCACCGAGGCCCTCGTGAGTCACCTGCTCACCGGTGACCGCCTGGACGACGTCCGGTCCGGTGATGAACATCTGTGAGGTGCCGCGGACCATGAACACGAAGTCGGTCAACGCCGGGGAATAGGCAGCGCCGCCGGCGCACGGGCCGAGGATGACGCTGATCTGCGGGATCACGCCGGAGTTGCGGACGTTGCGCCGGAAGATGCCGCCGTATCCGGCGAGTGCCGTGACGCCCTCCTGGATGCGCGCTCCCGCGCCGTCGCACAGACCGACAACGGGGGCGCCGGCCGCTTCCGCCATGTCCAGAATCTTGTGGATCTTCTCGGCGTGCGCCTCGCCCAGCGCGCCGCCGAAGATGCGGAAGTCGTGGGCGTAGGCGAAGACCGGCCGCCCGTCGACCAGGCCCCAGCCGATCACCACGCCGTCGGTGTAGGGCCGCTTGTCCTCCAGGCCGAAGCCGGCGGCCCGGTGCCGTCGGAAGGGCTCCACCTCGGTGAACGTGCCGGGGTCGTAGAGCAGTTCGAGACGCTCCCGCGCGGTCAGCTTGCCCTTCGCGTGCTGTGCCTCGGTCGCCCGGGCACTGGGACCGTGCAATGCCTCGGCACGCCGCCGCGCCAGTTCGTCGACGAGGCCGCTCTGGGACCGCGCCGGCCCGGCCGCGCCCGGACCCGCCGATGCGGCCGTACTCGTCCGTACGCTGTCGGTGATCGCCATCTCAGTCCCCCGTGGCCCGGCGCAGGTCCTCGGCGCGGTCCGTGCGCTCCCAGGTGAAGTCGGGCAGCTCACGGCCGAAGTGTCCGTACGCCGCCGTCCGGGCGTAGATCGGGCGCAACAGATCCAGGTCACGGACGATGGCGGCCGGGCGCAGGTCGAAGACCTCACGGATCGCCCCCTCGATGGCGTCGTGCGCCACGGTGGCCGTGCCGAAGGTCTCGACGAACAGGCCGACCGGCTCGGCCTTTCCGATGGCGTACGCCACCTGCACCTCGCAGCGCGCGGCCAGGCCCGCGGCGACGACGTTCTTGGCGACCCAGCGCATCGCGTACGCCGCCGAACGGTCCACCTTCGAGGGATCCTTGCCGGAGAAGGCGCCGCCGCCGTGCCGGGCCATGCCCCCGTAGGTGTCAATGATGATCTTCCGGCCGGTCAGACCCGCGTCACCCATCGGACCGCCGATCTCGAAGCGCCCGGTCGGGTTGACGAGGAGGCGGTAGCCGTCGGCCTCGAGCTTGATGCCCGCTTCCTGTACCTCCCTGAGCACGTGCTCGACGACGTGTTCCCGCACATCCGGGACGAGCAGCGTCTCCAGGTCGATGTCGGCGGCGTGCTGGGAGGAGACCACCACCGTGTCCAGACGGACCGGCCTGCTCCCGAGGTACTCGATGGTCACCTGGGTCTTTCCGTCCGGCCGCAGATAGGGGACGGCGCCGGTTTTGCGCACTTCGGCCAGGCGGTGCGCGAGGCGATGGGCGAGGTGGACGGGCAGGGGCATCAGGTCCGGCGTCTCGTCACAGGCGTAGCCGAACATCAGCCCCTGGTCGCCCGCCCCTTGGCGGGACAGTTCGTCCATGCCGCCGTCGACACGCGCCTCGTACGCGCTGTCGACGCCTTGCGCGATGTCCGGCGACTGGGAACCGATCGACACCGACACGCCGCAGGAGGCACCGTCGAATCCCTTCGCCGACGAGTCGTAGCCGATGTCGAGGATCTTGTCCCGCGCCAGCTGGGCGATCGGCACGTAGGCAGTGGTGGTCACCTCGCCCGCGATGTGCACCTGACCGGTGGAGATGAGGGTCTCGACGGCGACCCGGGAAGCGGGGTCGTCGCGCAGAAGCGCATCGAGGATCGTGTCGCTGATCTGGTCAGCGATCTTGTCGGGATGGCCCTCGGTCACGGACTCCGAGGTGAACAGACGTCGGGACACGGGTACCTCCTGTGGCGGAGCTGGCTGGGGCGGGACGGCGACAGGGCCGACACGGGCCGGCCCCGCCCTCGTGCATGTCAGGCCCCGGTGATCTGGGCGTGCAGTCCCATGTGGTCGACCAGCGGCCAGACCTCACTGATCCGGCCGCTCTTGAGGCGGTAGAAGACATGGGCGCGCTGGGAGACGTTCCTGCCCGTCGGGGCATGGTCGCGGAAGGCGCCGGTGTGACGACCGGTGGTCACCCCTCGCACCGCGACCGAGTCGCCGTCGGCGACGATGCCCTCGACCTCGAAGTGCAGGTCACTGAAGGACTCGTGAAGCGACTGCCAGGTCGACTTGATCACCTCGGGACCCGTCCGGCCCGAGAAGAGAGCGTGGTGCATCACGGCATCGGGTGCCGTGATCTCGTCTGCGACATCGAACTCGGCCCGGTTCACCGCCTCCTCGTACAGGCGCAGAATGACGGCCTTGTTGGCCTCGGCTGTGCTCGTCATCGATTCACTCCGTGCTGGTGGACGTTGGGACATGCCACGGGTCGTGGGCGTCGAAGGCCATGTCACAGGTGTCCCGTACAGAAGCTCTGTAGAACGACTGAAGGAAGAACGGGGCGTCGTTGCCGCACTCGAAGCGGCCCCCTTAGCCTGTGGGCGTTTCTCAGATATCACACGGCCGTTCGAGAGGATCTCGATATGCACTGTGCGGAATTACCCATCCCAGGAGCTTTCTTGATCACTCCGAAGATCCTTCCCGACCCGCGCGGACAATTCTTCGAGTCACTGCGTACGGACGTGTTGGAGAAAACCCTGGGGCACCCCTTTGTGCCGCTCCAGGTGAATTACTCGACGTCACGTCGTAATACGCTGCGGGGAATTCACAGCGTCACTTCACCACCCGGTCAGGCGAAGTACGTGAGTTGTGTGCGCGGGGCCGTCCGGGACATCCTCGTCGACCTGCGGCCCGACTCGCCGGCGTTCGGCGGGCACGTGGTCAACGCCCTGGACGCCGGCTCCGGGCGGGCGGTCTACATACCGGAGGGCGTCGGGCACGGATTCCTGACGCTGGCGGACGACACCTGCGTCTGTTACCTGCTGTCCAGTGTGTACGTGCCCGGCACACAGATCGACATCGATCCCCTGGACCCCGATCTCTCCCTGCCCTGGGGTTACGACGAACAGCCCCTGCTGTCGGAGAAGGATGCGGCCGCCCCGAGCCTGAAGGCCGCGCTCGACTCCGGGGTCCTCTCCGGGCGGTGGTCCGGAACAGCTGCGCGAACGCGTCGGTGAACTGCGTCGACAGCGACGTACGAGCACTTCTTCAGAGCCGTCGTCGATGGTCCAGGTCATCACACCGGGTAGCAGTCCACCTGAGGGGATGCCTCCATGAAGGCTCTGGTGCTGTCGGGCGGTTCCGGTACCCGCCTGCGACCGTTCAGTCATTCCATGCCCAAGCAGCTCATACCCGTGGCCAACAAGCCCGTGCTCGAACACGTCCTGGCGAACATCCGTGATCTGGGCGTCATCGACGTCGGCGTCATCGTCGGCGACCGGGCCGCGGACATCAGCGAGGCGGTCGGCGACGGTACGCGGTCGGGTGTGCGTATCACCTATCTGCGGCAGGAGCGCCCGCTCGGCCTCGCCCACTGCGTCCGGCTCGCGCGCGACTTCCTCGGCGACGAGGATTTCGTGATGTATCTGGGCGACAACATGCTTCCGGCCGGCATCAACGAGGTCGCCGAGGATTTCGCGGAACGCCGTCCCGCCGCTCACGTCGTCGTGCACAAGGTCGCCGATCCCAGCGCATTCGGAGTCGTCGAACTCGATGCCGCCGGCCGCGTGGAACGCCTGGTGGAAAAACCCAGGAACCCGCGCAGCGATCTGGCTCTCATAGGGGTCTACTTCTTCACTTCGGCCATTCACGAAGCGGTTGCCGCGATTGCTCCGAGTCCGCGCGGCGAGTTGGAGATCACCGATGCGATCCAGTGGCTGGTCGCCCGGGGTACGCCGGTCGAGGCCACGCAGTACGGGGCCTATTGGAAGGACGTGGGCCGGGTGGAGGACGTCCTGGAGTGCAACCGGGTCCTGCTCGAGGGCCTGGAGAGCCGGATATCCGGTGCGGTCGACGACGCCAGCGTGCTCAAAGGGCCCGTCGTCATCGAAGCCGGTGCCCGCGTCACCCGGTCCCTGATCGAGGGACCGACGATCATCGGGCCGTCGACGGTGGTGGAGGACAGCACCGTGGGCCCGTACACCAGCCTCGGCGGTCACTGCGTCCTGCGCGACACCCGGCTCGACACCTCGGTCGCGCTGGACGGTGCGGTGATCGCCGGGGTGCGAGGGCTGAGCTGCTCACTCATCGGCCGGGGCGCCAGAGTCACCCCCGCCACCCGGGGACTGACGGAGCATCGGCTCATCGTCGGCGATCACTGCCGGATCGAGGTGGCGGGATGAGGCTGCTCGTCACCGGCGGGGCGGGATTCATCGGCTCCTGCTATGTCCGCGCCGTGCTCGACGGCGACCTGCCCGACAGCGCGGACATCGACGTCACCGTGCTGGACAAGCTCACCTACGCCGGCCACCGCGACAGCCTCCCGGCCCGGCATCCGCGGCTTCGGTTCGTACAGGGAGACATATGCGACCTGCCGCTGCTGCTGGATGTGCTGCCCGGGCACGACGCGGTGCTGCACTTCGCCGCCGAGTCCCATGTCGACCGGTCCATCGAGGCTTCCGCCGCCTTCGTGCGCACCAACGTGGGCGGAACGCAGAGCCTGCTGGAGGCGTGCCGACGCACGGGCGTCGAGCGGGTCGTCCACGTCTCCACCGACGAGGTCTACGGCTCGATCGCCGACGGGTCGTGGACCGAGGAATGGCCGCTGCAGCCGAACACGCCGTACGCCGCCTCCAAGGCGGCCTCCGACCTGGTGGCGCGCTCCTACGGCAGGACGCACGGGCTCGACATCTCGATCACCCGCTGCTCCAACAACTACGGCCCGTACCAGCACCCCGAGAAGCTGATCCCGCTGTTCATCACCCATCTGCTGGAGGGCATCCCCGTCCCGCTGTACGGCAACGGGCTCAACGTCCGGGAGTGGCTGCACGTCGACGACCACTGCCGGGCCCTGCACCTGGTGCTGACCCGTGGCCGGGCCGGCGAGGTGTACAACGTCGGCGGCGGGAACGAGCAGACCAACATCGACATCACCCACCGTCTGCTCGAACTCTGCGGCGCGGAACCGTCGATGGTCCGCTTCGTACCTGACCGCAAGGGCCACGACCTGCGCTACTCCATCGACGAGAGCAAGATCCGCACGGAGCTGGGCTACGCCCCGCGCGTCGACTTCGACGAAGGCCTGGCCGAGGTCGTCGCCTGGTACCGCGACCACCCCGACTGGTGGAAGAGCTCCAAGTACCCGGAGAACAGGGCGTGACCGCCGTGGTCCTCGGAGCCTCAGGTTTCCTGGGCCGGCACATCTGCGCGGCCTTCCGGACGGCCGGTTGGCAGGTTCTTGGCGTCGCACGCTCCGGGCCGGAACCCGTCGATCTCCTGCGCACCGCGCCACAGGCCCTCACGGCCCTCTTCGACGGAGCAGACGTGGTCGTCAACGCGGCGGGCCGCGCCTGGCGGGCCGACGCGCAGGAGATGACGCTGGGAAACGTGCGCCTGGTGCGGACCGTGCTCGACGCCCTGCACCCGTTGCGCCGCCGGCCCCGGCTCGTCCAGCTGGGCAGCGTGCACGAGTACGGCGCCGGGGTGCCCGGCACGGCGACGGCGGAGAGCCGTCCCGCGCTTCCCGTCACGCCGTACGGCCGTACGAAGCTGGAGGCCACCCAGGCGGTGCTGAACGCCGCGGAGCGCCGGCAGGTGGACGGGACCGTCCTGCGCGTGGCCAACGTGTGCGGGGCGGGCGCCCCCGCGGGCAGCCTCTTCGGGCTGCTCGCCTCGACGGTGGCGGACGCCGGACGCAGGCGCGCCGCGGGCCTGTCGCCGCCCGCGCTGCGGGTGTCACCACTGCGTGCCCACCGGGACGTGGTCGACGTACGGGACGTCGCGGACGCGGTCGTCGCGGCCGCCGCTCCGTCGGCCGCCGTGTCCGGACACGTGATCAACGTCGGCGGTGGCCGTGCCGTGCACATGCGGCAGCTGGTGGACCGGGCCGTCGCCCTGGCCGGCGCCCCCCTGTCCGTGCTCGAGGCACCGGACGACGACCGGACCACGGGAACCGACTGGCAGCTGCTGGACATCACGCTCGCGCACCGCCTCCTTCACTGGCGCCCCAGCCGGGCTCTGGACGACATGCTCGGCCACCTGCTGTCCGGGCCGGACTCGCACCTCATGGACACACCTTGGAGAGGATGAACAGGTGAGCGATCACAAGGACCTCGTTCTGGACGGGGTGCGCAAGTACCACCAGGAGCGGACGAGCGGCACCGGCGGATTCGTCCCGGGCGTCACCGAGATCTGGCCCTCGGGTGCAGTCCTGGAGGAGTCGGACCGGGTCGCGCTGGTCGAGGCCGCGCTGCACATGAACATCGCCGCCGGCCCGATCGCACGCACATTCGAGTCGACCTTCGCGCGCAGGCTGAAGCGGCGCAAGGCCCATCTGACGAACTCGGGTTCGTCGGCCAACCTCCTGGCGGTGTCGGCCCTGACCTCTCCCCGCCTCGAGGACCGCCGGCTACGGCCCGGCGACGAGGTGATCACCGTCGCCGCGGGCTTCCCCACCACCGTCAACCCGATTCTGCAGAACGGGCTGGTGCCGGTGTTCGTCGATGTCGAGCTGGGCACCTACAACACCACTGCGGAGCGGGTCGCCCAGGCCATCGGCCCCCGGACCCGTGCCGTTGTCCTCGCCCACGCCCTCGGCAACCCCTTCCAGGTCGCCGAGATCGCGCAACTGTGCGCCGAACACGACCTGTTCCTCATCGAGGACAACTGCGACGCGGTCGGCTCGCTCTACGACGGCCGGCTCACCGGCACGTTCGGCGAGATGACGACCGTCAGCTTCTACCCCGCGCATCACCTGACCATGGGCGAGGGCGGCTGCGTGCTGACCTCGGACCTGGTTCTGGCGCGCATCGTGGAGTCGATGCGCGACTGGGGGCGGGACTGCTGGTGCGAACCGGGCGAGAACGACCGCTGCCTGAAGAGGTTCCGGTACCAGATGGGCAGCCTGCCGGCCGGCTACGACCACAAGTACATCTTCTCGCACGTCGGTTACAACCTGAAGGCCACCGACCTCCAGGCCGCCCTCGGGCTCAGCCAGCTCAGCAGGCTGGACGAGTTCATCGCGGCACGCAAGCGGAACTGGTCGCGCCTGCGTGAAGGGCTCGACGGCGTCCCCGGCCTGCTGCTGCCGCACGCCACCGAACGGTCCGATCCGAGCTGGTTCGGCTTCGCCCTGACGGTCACCGACGAGGCCCCCTACAGCCGGGCCGGGCTCGTCGACTTCCTCGAGTCACGGAAGATCGGCACCAGGCGGCTGTTCGCCGGCAACCTCACCCGCCACCCCGCCTACATCGACCAGCCGCACCGCGTCGTCGGCGATCTCACCAACAGCGACATCGTCACGGACCGTACCTTCTGGATCGGCGTCTACCCGGGCCTCAGCGACGAGATGATCGACTACATGGTCGCGTCGATCGTGGAGTTCACGGAGGGAGGGGCATGACCTCCACCCTGCTCACGGTACCCAGCCGTCATCACGACGTCGTGGCCGAGCGCGTGGGCCGTTCGGCCTCATCCGCGCAGGGCGCCCTCATGGCGACCCCGCGCTTCGACGCGTGGCTGGCACAGCGCCATGCCGCCAACGAGTTCCGGGTGGACCGCGTTCCCTTCGCGGCGCTCGACGGGTGGTCGTTCGCATCCGGTACGGACAACCTCGTCCACCACACCGGGCGGTTCTTCTCCGTGGAGGGTTTGGACGTCACCGTGTCGGCGGATACGCACGGCGTCCCCGGTGACGTGGCCCCTTCATGGCAGCAACCCATCATCAGGCAGCCCGAGATCGGAATCCTGGGCATCCTGGTGAAGGACTTCGACGGAGTCCTGCACTGCCTCATGCAGGCCAAGATGGAGCCGGGCAACCCCAACCTGCTCCAGCTCTCCCCCACCGTGCAGGCCACGCGCAGCAACTACACCAAGGTCCACCGCGGCGCGGACGTGCCGTACCTGGAGCACTTCGTCAGGCCGGACCGCGGCCGGGTGATCGCCGACGTACTGCAGTCCGAGCACGGTTCCTGGTTCTTCCGGAAGTCGAACCGCAACATGATCGTCGAAGCCACCGGCGACGTACCGCTGCGCGACGACTTCTGCTGGCTCACGCTGGGTCAGATCGGGGAACTGCTGCGCCGCGACAACATCGTGAACATGGACTCGCGGACCGTCCTGTCGTGTCTTCCGCTTCCCGACGACTACGGCCGTGCCCGGCTCACGGACACGGAGCTGCTGTCATGGATCACCGGTGAGCGCTCCCACTACTCGGTGCACGCGCGACTCAAACCCCTCATGACGCTGGACGGCTGGCGGCGGGGCGAGGAGTGCGTCGAGCACGAGGACGGACGGTATTTCAAGGTCGTGGGCGTGTCCGTCTCGGCCGGCAACCGCGAGGTGAAGAGCTGGACCCAGCCCTTGATCGAGCCGGTGGGCCAGGGCATCGCGGCCTGGGTGACCCGCAGTTTCGCCGGAGTACCGCACGTCCTGGTGCGGGCACGGGTCGAGGGAGGCTTCCTCGACACCATCGAACTGGGCCCGACCGTTCAGTGCACCGTGGGCAATTACGCCCATCTGCCGTCCGAAAACCGCCCTGCGTTCCTGGACCAGGTACTCCGAGCGGACCCCGCCCGCATCCGCTACGAGGCGGTGCACTCCGAGGAAGGCGGCAGGTTCCTCCACGCGGAGAGCCGATATCTGGTGATCGAAGCGGATGAGGAGCAGGCCCCCACCGAGGCGCCGCAGGGCTTTGCCTGGGTGACGCCCGGGCAGCTGCGTTCGCTGGTACGGCACGGTCACTACGTCAATGTGCAGGCGCGCACCCTGCTGGCCTGTCTGAACACGGCTGCGGCAGCCCTCTCATGAGCAGTGGCGCTCTGCGTATCGGTGTCCTCGGCTGCGCGGACATCGCGGTACGCCGCATGCTGCCGGCCTTCGCGGCCTCGCCGCAGGTCGAACTCGTCGCCGTCGCCAGCCGTGACGAGCTCAAGGCACGACGGACGGCGGACCGGTTCGGCTGCGGGGCCGTGCACGGCTACCGGGAGTTGCTGGAGCTCGACGACGTGGAGGCGGTCTATGTACCGCTGCCGGCCGCGCTGCACGCTCCCTGGGTGGAGGCGGCGCTGCGCAGCGATCGTCACGTACTCGCCGAGAAGCCCCTCACCACGGAGCTGACCGGCACACGGGCTCTGGTCGCCCTCGCCCGCGAACGTGGGCTCGCCCTGATGGAGAACGTGATGTTCGTCCACCACCACCAGCACGCGGCGGTGCGCCGGCTGGTCACGGAGGGCGCCATCGGCGAACTGCGTTTCTTCCACGCCTCCTTCGCGGTGCCCGCGCGTGCCGCCGACGACATTCGTCACGACCCCGCTCTCGGGGGCGGCGCCCTCTGGGACACGGGCGTCTACCCTCTGCGGGCCGCTCAGTACTTCCTCGGTCCCGACCTGGACGTCGTGGGCTGCCGGCTGGTCACCGGTTCCGATCGCACGGTCGACACCTCGGGAGCGGTCCTCCTGGCCGCTCCCGGGGGCGTGAGCGCCCAGCTCACATTCGGGCTGGAGCACGCCTACCGCAACACCTACGAGCTGTGGGGCAGCCGTGGACACATCACGGTGGACCGGGCCTTCACTCCCCCGGCGGACCGTCCCCCGGACATCGTCCTGCACCGCGGCACGACGGCCGAGGACATCCGGCTGGGCCCGGACGACCAGGTGGCCAACACCGTCGCGGCCTTCGTGCGGGCGGTCAGGACCGGCTCGGGTCCGGACGAAGCCTCCCTCGGCCAGGCCGCCTTGCTGGAGCGCGTCCGCCGGTGTGGCCGACCCGTCGTCGACGCCGAACGCACGCGGGCCTGACGGCACTTCAGCACACACGCCGTGGCCCCGGGCACTGCGCGGGGCCACGGCGTTCGGCGTACGGCGCTCAGGGGGTCAGCACCACGCCGCCCCGCGTCCCGCCCTTGGCGAGCGTGACATGGGCCTCCCCGGCGTTCTCGAAGGAGAAGGTCTCGGGCGTACGCAGAGTCAGCTCACCCTTCTCCACGAGGGCGACGAGTTCGGCCAGTTGGCGGCCGATGCCGCGAGCCAGCACCACCGCGGTGCGGATGTCCCGCTCGCCCGGGGGCGGGAACGGCGGCGTCACCCCCGTGTAGGCGCCGCCGTCCCGGACCGCGCCCAGCGCGGGAGCCCCGATCGCCGCCGCGTCCAGCAGGCCGTCGACTCCGTCAGGGGCCGCCGCGCGCACGGCCGCCGCCACGTCCTCGGAGCGCTCGACGAATGTCGCTCCCCGCGCGGCGACGAAGGGCTCGTCGTCGCGCCCGGCCAGGCCGATGACCTTGAGCCCGCGCAGCCGGGCCAGCTCCAGGGCGAAGCCGCCGACGCCGCCCGCGGCACCGGTCACCGCCAGGGTCTGGCCGGCGGTGAGGGCCAGCAGGTCCAGCCCCTGGAGGGCGGTCAGCGCGTTCAACGGGAGTGTCGCCGTGGCGGCCGCGTCGGTCTCGGCCGGCGCGGGAGCGAGTACGTCGGCGGGCAGGGCCACGTACTCGGTCTGCGTACCCCGCTTGGTGTCGGGCCAGTTGGACATGCCCACGACCCGCTGGCCGACGGAGAAGCCGGTCACGTCCGCGGCCACCGCGTCCACCACGCCGACGACGTCGGCGCCCAGGACGTACCGCGGACCGGCCGGCAGCATCGGGCCGAGGAAGCCGGATCGCGCGACGATGTCCAGCGGGTGGACGGCCGCGGCCAGGACACGGACGCGTACCTCGCCGTCCGCGAGCTCCGGCAGGGGAAGGTCGGCCACCGTCAGGGCCTCCGGGCCCCCGAAGGACGTGATGGTCACTGCTCGCATCATGACTCCTTGTGTGTGTGCGTGAGGGAGGGTGCGGGAGCGCGCGCTCATGACTGCTCGTGGGTGAAGGCGACCCAGCAGGGGACGGCGTCGACGGAGGTGACGAGCCGTCCCACCGAGGAGAAGTGGCCCTGTGCGTCGGGGCGGGCCCGCATCGCCTGGAAGGCCTCCCTCGACTCCCACTGGACGTAGGCGATCACTCGGTTGCCGTCATGGCTCTTGTGCACGCTCGTGGCCACGAACCCCGGCTGCCGGTCCAGCAGAGGCATGCCCTCGAGCAGCACCTCGACCAGCTCGTCCTGGTTCTCGCGGATGGTGTGGAAGATGTTGACGGTCGTGAAGTACTGCTCCTGCGCGATGCCGGCGCTGGTCATGTGAGCTCCTCACAAGAAAAAGGGGGCGACAGAGGTCACGCGGTGCGGCCCGTGACCGTCGCGAGGACGTCACCGAAGCTCCCGACGGACTGGGTGTCCTCGGCACGCCAGGCGACGAACCCGTCGGGTCGCACGAGCAGCGCGCCGCGAGGGCCGATACCGCTCGCCTTGCGGAACTCGTCGTGCGCATCGCGCACGTCGCTGTCCGGGCCGAGCCGGTGCACACGCAGCGGCACGCCGAGCCGGTCGGCGACGGTCCGCCCGTGCCGGGCCCAGTCGTCGGCCTCGTCGCCTGTGAAGAGCAGGAAGGCCTCACCGGTCAGGTCGATGGGAGAGACCTGCTCGCCCTGCGCGTTCGTCAGCCAGGCATGCGGTACGCGCATGCCGGGCTGTCCGTCGATGACGAGTTCGTGGCCGAGCGGGTCGTCGAAGTCGGTGCCGGGGATGACCGGGGAGGTGTAGCGGTAGGCAGTGGTGACGATGGTCTGGTCGCGCTCGTCGCGCTCGTCGGCGTCCTGCGGGTTGCTCCAGCGCATGTGCCGCATCCAGGCCTGGTCGATGGTCGCCCGGCCGACGGGACGGCGTTCGGCCTCGTAGGAGTCGAGCAGTTCCTCGCCGGCCCAGCCGTGCAGGACGCCGGCCAGCTTCCACGCCAGGTTGTGGGCGTCCTGGACACCGCAGTTGGCGCCGAATCCCCCGGTCGGCGGCAGCACGTGCGCCGAGTCGCCGACCAGGAACACCCGGCCCGCGCGATAGGTGTCGGCGATGCCGTGGCCGATCCACCAGCCCTTGGTCTCGAGGATGTTCACCTCGAGGCCGGGCACGCCGGTCGCCTTGCGGACCAGTTCCACGGACTGCTCGGCACTGATCTTCGAGGCGTCGAGGACACGCGGGTCGCCGAAGATGCCGTAGATCCACCGCTCGTCGTCGACCTTGAAGAGCATGCCGGGGGCTTCACGGTTCTGCAGGTAGAGGATCATGAAGCGCCGGCCGTCGAGGATCGAGTCGATGTCGGCGGTGAACAGGATGTTGAGCACATGGCCCAGCGCGCCGTGGCCGTCGCGCCCGATGCCCAGTTCCTTGCGCAGCGGACTGTGCGCCCCGTCCGCGGCGATCAGGTAGCGCGCCCGGACCGTGCGGGTCCGGCCCGTCGTCAGGTCGCGCACCTGCGCGGTGACGCCTTCCTCGTCCTGGACGAAGGAGGTGAGTTCGGTGCTGAACGAGACCTGCGCGCCGAGCCGGAGCGCCTCCTGCAGCATCACCGGCTCGACCTTGTCCTGGCCGCACCAGACCGCCTCCGAGGGGCCGATGTCGTGGAAGTCGTTCTCCCCCTCGGCCATGACCACCACGTCGCCCTCGACGATATGGGCGAGGGACTGGGCGCGCAGAATGGCCCGCGGCAGATGATGCGGCGGCAGGTCCTGGTCCGCCCAGTGCTTTCCGAGTACGAACTTCTCCGCCACGTCCAGTACGCCCTGCTCGATGCCGAGCGTGCGGAAGAGTTCCATGGTGCGCGGGCTGACATGGGTGGAGCGCAGCATCTGGGAGACGCCCGAATTGCGCTCGACCACGAGACAGTCGATTCCCTGCCGGCGGAGAAAAAGGGCGGAGGCGAGGCCGGACATGCCACCGCCGACCACCAGAACCGGAACCTGAACGTCTGGCATGATTGTCTTCCTATCCGGTGCCACTCGACGACACTTCTCCAAAAAGCTGCCGAAAGAATGCCGCCGCGCTCTCCACGGGATCTGAAGAGTCGATGAACCGGCACGTCACGGCGGCACTCGGCGATGCGCTTCCGGTGAATTCCGTGGTTGCGCCGTCCGTTGTTTCAGCGGCATTTCAGCGGCCGTTGAGACGACCCGGCGACGGTGGGGCGACTGTGCCAACCCACCTACAGGAGCTCGGTATGGGCAAACTCACCGGCAGGACGGCCCTGGTGACCGGGGCGTCCCGGGGCATCGGACGCGCCATCGCCGAACGGCTCGCCGCCGACGGCGCGCTGGTCGCCGTGCACTACGCCACGGACGAGGCCGAGGCCAAGGACACCCTGACGGCAATCGAAGCGGCCGGCGGGAAGGGATTTCCCGTTCCGTCGGAGTTCGGCACCGAGGGCGACGTCGACCGGCTCTTCGACGGTCTGCGACAGGGGCTGTCCGGCCGGCCGTTGGACATCCTGGTCAACAACGCGGCCGTGGGACACACCGGTTCGCTCGAGAGCGCGACGCCGCAGGACTACGACCGGGTCTTCGCCGTCAACCTGCGGACGCCGTTCTTTCTCACCCAGCGGGTGCTGCCCTTGCTGAGCGACGGCGGACGCATCATCAACATCAGCTCGTCGGTGACCCGGATCGCCGTCTCCCACGAACTGGTCTACGGCATGACCAAGGCAGCGCTGGATGTCATGGCACGCACGCTGGCGCACGCTCTCGGCGGCCGCGGGATCACGGTGAACTCCGTGGCGGTCGGTGTCACCGACACGGACATGATCGCTCTGCTGCGCCAGTACCCCGAGGCCGTCGCCGCGGTCGAGTCCGCCACGGCGCTCGGCCGTATCGGGCAGCCTGCCGACATCGGCGACGTCATCGCCTTCCTCGCGTCCGACGACGCGCGCTGGGTCACCGGGCATGTCCTGGACGCCACCGGGGGCATGTGCCTCGGCCTGGGCATCTGACCATCGCCCGGCGAGCCTGCGCAGGAGTCCACCTCTTTGACGGATCCCTGCGCAGGCATAGCATCAACGGATGAATTCCACCACGTTCGACAAGGTCGACCGCGACCTGGTGCACGCCCTTCAGATCGACGGGCGCGCCCAGTTCAACAAGATCGCCGAAGTCCTCGGCGTCTCCGACAGCACGATCGCCCGCCGCTACCACCGCCTGTACTCAGCCGGCCTGCTGAGGGTGGTGGCCTCGGTGAACCTCTCCCGGCTCGGTTACGTGCCGTGGACCATCCGCCTGCAGTGCACGCCCGACGCTGCCGCCGGCATCGCCACCGCGCTCGCCCGCCGCACCGACACCTTCTGGGTGCATCTGCTGTCCGGCGGTACCGAGATCTCCTGCAGCACCCAGGCGCGCTCCGGCGGCGACGGCGGCTCACTTCTGCTGCACAAGCTGTCCCGCACGACCCGCGTGGTGTCGGTCAGCGCACATTCGATGCTCCAGGGCTTCGCGAGCCCCGCGCGCTGGTCCGGCCTCGCCTCCCTCACCGACGAACAGGCCGAGGCGCTGCGCCTGGAGCCGCCCACGGCGGACGACGGCCCGACGGATCTCTCCCAGGAGGACCACGCCCTCATGGAGGTCCTCTCCCGCAACGGCCGGGCCGGCTTCGGTGAACTGGCCGACGCCACGGGTTGGTCCGAGTCGACAGTCCGGCGCCGCATGGATCATCTGCGGCGCACCGGCATCCTGCGCTACGAGGTCGACCTGCCGATGTCCGCCCTGGGCTACCACGCCGAGGCCCGGCTGTGGATGTCGGTGCGCCCGTCCGAGCTGGTCGCGACCGCCGGCGCGCTGGCGGAACACCCGGAGGTCTCCTTCGCGGCGGTCACCACCGGCCCCACCAACCTGATGGCCTCCGTCATCTGCCGGGACCACTCCGACCTCTACCGCTACCTGACCGAACGCGTCGCCTCACTGGAAGGTGTCCACAACGTGGAGACGGCGACCGTGGACCGCACGGTCAAGCGTGCGGGCTCGACCCTGCCGAGCGAGGCCTTCCGCGAGTCAACTCTCCTCTGAACCTGATCCACTCAGCGATTTCCGCCTTCGATCACCTACTCCATGCAGATATTCGTCAGGATCGCCCCTCTGACTAGGTCCACATCGCATCCCAGCCTCACTCTATGAGTGTTCCCGAACAAGAAAGGACATCCGATGCGCAAGTGGTTGCCTCTTGTGGCGGTGTGCCTGGGGTCGTTCATGCTCATCGTGGACACCACCGTGGTGACCGTCGCGCTGCCCGAGATCGGCACGGGCCTGGACGCCTCACTGTCGAGCCTGCAGTGGGTGATGAACATCTACACGCTGGTGCTGGCCGCGCTCACGCTCAGCGCCGGATCCGTCGGTGACCTGCTGGGCCGCCGGAAGGTGTACCTGTTGTCCCTGGCGGTGTTCGCCGGAGCCTCGCTGCTGTGCGCGGTCGCCCCCGACCCGGAAGTACTGATCGCCGCCCGAGGCCTTCAGGGCATCGGCGGGGCCGCCATGTTCGTGACCAGCATGGCGCTGCTCGGCACGACGTACGAGGGCAAGGAACGCGGCGTCGCCATGGGCGTGTGGTCGTCCGTCATCGGCGTTGCCGCCGCCGTCGGACCGATCTTCGGCGGTCTGCTCACCGAGAGCATGAGCTGGCGGGCCATCTTCTACGTCAACATCCCCATCAGCCTGGTGACGATGCTGCTGACCAGGGTCTGCTTCACCGAATCCCGGCAACCCGACAACGCCCGCATCGACTTCCCCGGCATCATCACCTTCGCCCTGGCCTCCGGTGCCCTGACCTACGGCCTGATCCGGGCCGGCGAGGACAGCTGGACCTCGGGCTTCACCCTCGGCCTGTTCGCCCTCGCGCTGCTGGGCGCGGTGCTCTTCGTCGTCGCGGAGCTGCGCCACCCCAGCCCCATGCTGGATCTGTCGCTGATGCGCAACGCCTCGTTCCTCGCCATCATGCTCAGCACCATCGCGTCCGCCTGGGGCTTCTCCAGCCTGGTGTTCACCTCGCTGTGGTTGCAGTCGGTCGTCGGGCTCACCCCGATCAAGGCCGGTCTGGCGCTGCTGCCGCTCGCCGCGGCGACGTTCGTCGCCTCGACGCTCACCGGCAAGCGTCTGCACGATGTGTCCCCACGGGTGACCATCACCGCCGCGCTCGTCCTGATCGGCGTCGGCTGCGGGATCAACGGCCTTGTGATCGACGGCGACTCGTCCTGGGTCGCCGCCCTGCCCGGACTGCTGGTCATCGGTGCGGGTGTCGGTGTGGGCATGCCGGCCACCGGGTCCGCCGTCTTCGCCTCGGTTCCCCCGCAGCGGGCCGGCATGGGCTCGGGTGCCATGGCCACCTTCCGCCAGCTGGGGCAGGCACTGGGCATCGCCGTCCTCGGGCTGGTCTTCGCCAACGTGATCCGCAACGACCTGGACGGCAGGGTCGCCGACGCCGCCTCCGCCGAGAACGCGCTGACCAGCGGCCGGCACACCACCCTCGATGTGCTGCACGACGCCGGTGCCCACGGTCTGACGACCGTGTACCTGGCCTCCGCCGGGCTGGCCCTGGTGGCGGCGCTGGCGACGGCCGCCTTCATCCGCAAGCGCCCCCAGGCGGCGCCCCAGGCGCCCGCCGCCAAGGAACCCGCCGAGGCGCACTGACCGCGCCCTCCGACTCCGTGCGCGGGTGTTCGTCCCCCGTCGCCCTGCGCACGGACGAGCCGCCGACCCCCAGTGGGTCGGCGGCTCGCTTTCGTGGCAGGACCGTCCTGCCGGCGTCAGCCGGTCTTCAACTGCTGGAGCAGACCCGCGCGATCGACCATGGGCCAGATGTCCGTCACCTTCCCGTCGCCGCTCAGCCGGTAGAAGACGTGCGCCCGCTCCGAGACACGCAGCCCGGTGGGTGCGGTCCCCGCGAAGGTCCCGGTGTGCGTACCGGTCGTGGTGCCGCGCACGGCGACGATGTCACCGTCGACGAGGACGGACTCGGCCTCGAAGTGCAGGTCGCTGAAGGCCTCGTGCAGCGCACGCCAGGTCGCCTTGAGCACCTCGGGGCCCCTCTGGTCGTGGTAGGGCGCATGGTGCATGACCGCGTCCTCAGCCACGAGTTCGTCGGTGACCTTCTCGAAGTTCCCCAGGTTCAGCCCCTCGTCGTACAGCCGAAGGATGACGCCCCTGTTCTCGTCCGCGCTCGCCATGAAGTATCTCCGATTCCAGAAGTCCGACAAGGATGAGAAATCCTCACCACGCCCGGTACAGAATCCCTGAAGAGATACTGAAGAAAGGCATTCGCATTTCTTGGCGCCTTGAATCGGCTGGGATATCCCCGCAAAAATGATGTGTTCGCCCCGGGACCAAGAATTGGAGAGCCTTGATGCGAGTCCTCTTCGCGATCATGCCGTCACCCACACATTTGCATCCCTTCGTGCCCCTGGCCTGGGCGCTGCAGGGCGCGGGACACGACGTCTGCGTGGCCAGCTACCCGGACATGGTCGACACCATCACGGAAGCCGGTCTGACGGCCGTCGGTCTGGGTGACCCGGTGGACCTCTCCGCCGCGGTCGACGACTGCGCCGCGGACAAGAGGCTCGACCCGATCATCGACCCGCTGGCCGACCCGGCAGAGCCCGGACTGTGGAAGGTGATCCGCAACATCCTGATGTCACCGTTCTGGATGCACTTCCCCGCCGGGGCGCCGGGACCCGACGAACGCCCCTTCACCGACGCGCTCGTCGGGTTCGCCCGCTCCTGGGAGCCCGATCTGGTGCTGTGGGACCCCATGTGCTTCCCCGGCGCCATCGCGGCGCGGGCGTGCGGTGCCGCGCACGCCCGCCTGCTGTGGGCGCCGGACTACTTCGCGTGGACACGGAGCAAGTACCGTACGTGGCTCGCCGGTTCTCCGGGAGAGTCTCGTGAGGACCTGATGGCGGCCATGACGGTCCCGACCCTGGAGCGGTTCGGTCTCTCCTTCGACGAGGAACTCCTGGTCGGCCAGTGGAGTGTCGACCCCATGCCGGCGGAGATGCGCCTGCCGGTGGACCTGGAGTACGTGCCGGTCCGCCGTGTCCCGTACACCGGCGCCCAGGCCGTGCCCGAGTGGCTGCACGAACGGCCGCTCAGGCCCCGGGTCTGCCTGACCCTCGGCGTGAGTCAGCGCAAGTTCTTCGGCAAGGACAGCAGACTGCCGATGGCAGAACTCTTCGACGCCGTGGCCGACATGGACATCGAGCTGGTGGCCACGCTCAACGCCGACCAGCTGGCGTCGGTGGAGCGGGTACCCGACAACGTCCGCACGGTCGACTACGTGCCGCTGAACCAGCTGCTGCCGTCCTGCGCGGCCATCATGCATCACGGCAGCGGCGGCACCTTCGCGGCCGCTGTGGCGCACCGTACGCCACAGCTCATCGCCTCCCGCCCGTCGGGCCAGAGCATGGACATCGCGCGCCATGTCGAGCAGCGCGGCGCGGGTCTGATCGCCGCGGACATCGAGAGTGAGGCCTTCTCCGCGACCGAGGCACGGGCGCAGTTGGAGCGCATCCTGCGGGACCCGTCCTTCCAGGCCGGGGCCGATGCCCTGCACGACGAGGTCGCACGGATGCCGAGCCCCAACGATGTCGTTCCGATCCTGGAGAAGCTCACGGCCCGGCACCGCGCCTGACGCCGTGCACCGCACCCTGTGCCGGTCCCCGCGGAGGGGGCCGGCACAGAGTGCTGTACGGGCGGCGGCACGGCCGTCAGGACGCGCACCGCCGCCCGACATCCCCGTCCTCCGCCTCACGGGAACGAGGAGCGGCCCGGGCTCCCGTGAGGTACGGGAGTCCGGGCCGCGGGCCGTGGCGTGCTGTACCGGGGTTACTTCTTGCGGGCCACGATGAGTCGCTCGGTCGCCGTCAGGTCCTCCACCGAAATGTCGGTGAAGCCCGCCGCCTCGAGCCAGATGCGGCTCTCGGCCGCCGTGTACTCCGAACCGCCGCTGCGTACGAGCCGCATGTTCAGGCTCATCAGCAGCGATCGGGCCGGGCCGCGGCGGTCGTCGTCGAGGAGCTCCTCGTAGATGAGCAGGGCGCCCCCGGGTCGTACCGCGTCGTAAGCGCGCTTGACGAGCAGGGCCCGGGTCTCGCCGTCCCAGTCGTGCAGGACGTGGCCGAAGATGAGGACATCGGCCTCGGGCAGCGGGTCGGTGCGGAAGTCGCCGCCCTGGAAGTCAGCCTTGTCGGCGACGCCGAGTCTGGCGACGTGCTCCTCGAACAGCGGCTTGACGGCCGGTACGTCGAAGGTGGTGCCGCGCAGGTGGGGGTGGGCCTTGACGAGGTGAGCGGTGAGATTGCCGCGCGCGCCGCCGAGGTCGGCGAACGTCCGGTGCGCGGACCAGTCGTAGCGGCGGACGAGTGCCTCGGTCACCGGTGCGGAGACGCTGTCCATGGCGTGCATGAAGCCGCGGACCTGGTCGAGGTCCTTGTACCAGTCCCCGAAGTCGTCCTGGCCCTCCTGCCGGTCGCCGCTGCGCAACAGCCCGGTCAGTCGGCCCCAGGCCGGGTAGAGGGCATAGCTCATGAAGGTGAAGAACCCACCGACGTAGGAGTCCTTGCCCTGGTCCAGGTACCGGCCGGCGGCGGCGGAGTTGGTGTACCGGCCGTCCTCGCGGTCGAGCAGTCCCAGGGCGACGAGCGCGTCCAGGAAGTCGGCGGCGGCGCTGGGGTGCAGGCCGAGGGACTTCTCGATCTCCTCCCGCGTCGCCGCTCCCTCGGCCAGGTGAGTGAACAGGCCGAGTTCCACCGCGCTGAACAGCGTGCGCGCCCGCCAGAACCCACTGGCGACATCCATCACCGACTGAAGCTCGGCATCGGCATCAACGGACCCCATGGAGGTCTCCTCTCTCGGCAGCAATCGTCTGCAGAATCGATGACGTGACGGCGTCGGCCCGCTCCGTGTGGAACAGGTGACCGCCGGCGATCGTGTGCAACTCGAAGCGTTGCGAGGTGCATTCGGCCCAGCGGGCCATGTCCTCGGGCCGGACCAGGGGGTCCTGGTCACCGGCCAGGGCGAGGATCGGTACCGGCAGCGGATCGCGGGGAGCGGCCTGCCGGCTCGCGAGCCAGGCCACGTCGGAACCGAGGACCTTGGTGATGCGCCGGCCCAGACCGGGGTGTTCGAGCACCTGCGCCGGAATTCCGCCCAGGGCGACGACCTCGTCGAGCAGTGCCTCCTCGCTCAGGCTCGCCCAGCGCCGGGCCCAGCCCGGGTCGGTGTGCGGGGCCGGGCTCGCCCCGACGTACAGCCGCTCGGGGGGAGGCGCTCCGCGGCGCACCAGTTCGGCTGCCACTTCCCAGGCCAGGACCCCGCCCATGCTGTGGCCGTACAGAAGGTACGGCCGGTCCAGGTGCTCCGCGACGGCCTGGGCCACGTCTGCCACGTCGAAGCGCGGATCCTCGGCGAGCCGGCTCTCGCGGCCAGGGAGCTGGACCGGCTGGGTCCACAGGGGCTCGGGGAGCAGGCGCCGCCACGACAGGTAGTGCGTACCGCCCCCGCCCGCGTTGGGCAGGCAGTACAGGACGGTGTCGGCATGCCGGGGTGGGGCGCCGCCCAGGAACCACTTCGCCCCCGCGTCAGCGGGCATGGTCCGGCCCGGCGGACGGTGACCTGTGCACGTGGACGACCTCGCAGAAGATCGGGACGATGTCGTCCGTGATGGCACGGCAGGCCTTGAAGTGGTCCTGGACGCTCGGGTGGGCCCGCATCGCGTCGAACTCGTCCTTGCTGAGCCACTGCGCGTAGTTGATGACGCGGGTGCCGTCATAGCTCTTGTGGACGTTGGCCGACACGAAGCCGGGGAACTTCTCGATGATGTCGGTGGCCTCGATGACGGCGTCGTAGATGCGGTCCTGGTCCTCGGGTGTCACCGTGAAGACGTTGATCAAGGTGTAGTAGTCGTTCTCTCGGGCGATGGTTGCCATCGGGTGATGTCTCCTTCAGACGGCGCGTACAACGAGTGCCGAGTTGAAGCCGCCATGGCCCCTGGCCACGACGAGGGCCGTGCGGACCGGCAGTTCGCGGGGCCCGTCCACCACGGCGTCGAGCTCGTAGGCGTCCGGGATGTCCTGGATGTGCGCGGCCGCCGGTACGACGGAGTCACGCATGCTCAGCAGGGCCGCCACCACATCGAGGGGGGCTCCGCCGGCGTAGAGGCGGCCTGTCATCGTCTTGGGCACCGCCACGGGTACACCGCGCGGTCCGAACACGTCACGGATCGCCGCGGCCTCGGCAGCGTCCTGGTCGGGCACCCCGCTCGCGTCGGCGAAGACGACGTCGACGTCCGCGGGCCGCAGGCCGGCGTCCGCCAGTGCGCCGTGGATCGCCCTGGCCAGGGCCGGAGGACGGCCGGATCCGGGGCGGGGATCGAAGGTGGCCGCGTAGCCGGCGATCTCCCCGTACACGACGGGTGCGCCGCGTCCGCGGGCCGCCTCGAGCTCCTCCAGGACCAGGACGCCTCCGCCCTCGCCCGGTACGTAACCGCAGGCGTCGGCGTCGAAGGGGAGGTACGCGCGCTGCGGGTCCTGGCGGGTGCTGAGCAGTCCGACCGGGATCTGCGCGGTCAGGCCCCACGGGGACAGCGGCGCGTCCAGCCCGCCGGTGAGCGCCACGGTGAGGTCGCCGCCGCGCAGCCGGCGCCGCGCGCTCGCCAGCGCGTCAAGGCCGCCCGCCTGCTCGCTGACCACCACCGAGCCGGCGCCCCGGGCTCCGTGCCTGATGGAGAGTTGACCGGTGTTGACGGCGTAGAACCAGGCGAAGGACTGATAGGCGCTCACCCGCTGAGGGCCCTCGCTCCACAGCTTCTGCAGCTCACGCTGCCCGAATTCGAAGCCGCCGCACCCGGCCGCGGTGATCACTCCCGCGTCGAAGGGGCCCAGTTCGGCCAGGTCGACACCCGCGTCCTCGATCGCCCACTGGGCCGCCGCGAGGGCGAACTGGGTGGTCCGGTCGGTCTGCGGGACCAGCCGTCCGGGCACGTGCTCGGACGGGGTGAACTCGGGAACCTCACCGGCCACCCGGACGGGATACGGGCTCGCGTCGAAGCGGGAGATGGCACGCACCCCGCTGCGGGTGGCGAGTGTCGCCTTCCAGTGGTCGTCCGTGCCCAGTCCGTTCGGTGCCACCACGCCGAGTCCGGTGACGACGATGCGCGCTGTCATTTCCGACCGTCCTTCACCCGTCGCAGAATCGCGGCGCTCTGGAAGCCGCCGAACCCGCTGCCGACCGTGAGCACGGTGTCGACGGGCAACTCCCGGGCGACGAGCGGGACATAGTCCAGGTCGCACTCCGGGTCCGGCTCCCGGAGGTTGGCCGTCGGCGGAACGACGCCGTGCTCGATCGCCAGCGCACAGGCCGCGATCTCGATGGATCCCACGGAGCCGAGGGCGTGGCCGATCATCGACTTGATGGAACTGACCGGCGTGTCATAGGCGGCGGCACCTAGAGCGTCCTTGAACGCGGCGGTCTCGTGTAGGTCGTTCTGCCGGGTGCCGGAGCCGTGGGCATTGATGTACTGGAACCCGTCGCGCGCCACCTCCGCCTGGGCCATCGCGACGCGGATGGCCTCGGCCATCTCGGCCCCGTCCGGGCGCAGCCCTGTCATGTGGTAGGCGTTGCACCGGGTGGCGAACCCGGCGAGCTCGGCGTAGATGTGCGCGCCACGCCGGCGGGCGTGCTCCTCGCTCTCCAGGACGAAGACGGCGGCACCCTCACCGAGGGCGAATCCGTTGCGGGTCCGGTCGAAGGGCCGGCACGCGCCGGCCGGGTCGTGGTTGTCCGGAGAGGTGGCCCGCAGGGCGTCGAAGCACGCGTAGGTGATCGGCGACAGCGGTGCGTCGGTGGCACCGGTGATCACGACGTCCGCCGATCCCTCCCGGATCACGTCCAGGGCGTAACCGACCGCGTCCAGGCCCGAGGTGCACCCGGTGGAGACGACGGTCGAAGGTCCTTCGGCTCCGGCTGCCCAGGCCACTTCGCGGGCGAGTGAGGAGGGGATGAAGTTGTCGAAGAGGGTGTCGGCGGCAAGGGTGTGGTCCACCAGCCACTCCCGGCCGTGCCGGCTCACCTTGGCGTACTCGCGTTCCAGCCCCATCGTCAGACCGACCGCCGTCCCGACGCTGACGCCGATGCGCGCCGGGTCCAGAGCGTCGAGTTCGATGCCGCTGTCGGCGACCGCCTCGTCGAGGCCGACCAGCGCGAACTGCACCATCCGGTCGAGGTTTTCGGCCTGCTGCGCGGTCAGTCCCGCCTCGATCGGATCGAAGTCCACCTCGCCGGCGATCTGCGAGCGGTAGCCCGTCGCGTCGAAGAGGGACACCGGGCGGGTCGCCGGCCGGCCGGAGGTGATCTGCTCCCAGAAGGGCTTGGTTCCCACTCCGCCCGGAGCGACGACGCCCATGCCCGTGATGACGGCTCGTGGCATGGTCACTGCCCCACGACCGGCGGGGTCGCCGTCGGGAACGGCGGCTTCTCCACCTCGACGTGCCCCTCTTCGGGGCTGGGTGCGAGCGGCGACATCTGGAAGACGATCAGCGCGGTCTCGGTGCCGCGGTTCTCATAGCGGTGCGAGCCGAACTTGGGCACCAGCATGGCCTCGTTGGCGCGCGCGACGATTTCCTCGCCGTCGATCCGCACCACGATCTCGCCCTGGGCGACGAACATGAACTCTTCGGAATACGGGTGGTAGTGCTCGGCGATGAATTCGCCGGGCTCCAGGGTCATCGTTCCGAGAAATCCGGAACTCGCCCCGACCGACTTCGGTGTCAGCAGCGGACGTATGGTCCCGCCCAGCCGCGTGCTCACCGGTGCGTCCTGCATGGAGATCTTGACCGGACCCGACACAGGGGTGCTCTCCTTCTTCCTACGGGGCAGGTCAGGCCTGCCAGCGATAGAACTCTTCTGCCTTGGTGGCCTTGAGGTTCCTGAACTCGGGTGAGTAGGGCGTCAGGAAGTCGGCCAGGGCGTCGCGGGTCTCGACGAACGCCCTGTCGTCGCGGGCGGCGAAGATCCGGTCGGTCAGATCCTCGTGAATGTCGTCCCGGGCCTCGACCATGTGCACATACAGACCGTGGAACCGATAGAGGTACCGGCCGGCGACTCCGATGTCCTGCGGAAGGCCCGTCGCGTCGTGCGCCTTCCAGATCTTCGCGACCTCGTCCGCGTCCTGCGGACGCATGCGGTCGATGAAGAGAACTCGCTGCATTGTCTTGTTCTCCGTTCGTCTGCCTCGCCGTTATTCGCCTGCGATTTCCGCGCTGATCGCGTTCCGGTCGACCTTCCCGTTGGAGTTCAGCGGGAGCTGCGGCCAGAAGGTGACGGACCGGGGCACCATGTGCTGAGGGAGCCGGGAACGCAGCAACGTCAGCAGCTCGTCTCCGTCGCCTCCGGAACCGGTGCACACCGCGTGCAGCACGACCGGCCCGTCGCCGGCCCGCACGGCGACCACGATCGCCTCGGCCACTCCCTCGTGACCGCGCAGGACGGCCTCGATCTCGCCGAGTTCGACCCGGTATCCCTGCACCTTGACCTGATGGTCGAGGCGGCCGAGGTGGACGAGGCAACCGCCGTCGTCACGGACCCGGTCACCGGTGCGGTACCAGGCGTCTTCGGGTGGGGTCGCCTCGTGTTCCCACACCGTCGCCCTGACACCGTCGTAGGTGAGGAACCGTCCCCGGTTGTCGCGGGGGTCGAGATATCCGCCGAACCGCTGCGCGCCACGGACGCAGAGTTCTCCCGTCTCGGCCGGGAGCCCCTCCTCCCCCACGACGAGGGCAGTAAGCCCCGGATACACGGTGCCCACCGGCACGGTGCCGTTGCCGGGCTCGGGCCAGGCGGCAGGGTCGGGGGGAAGCCGGAACTGAGCACAGCTGAGGGTGAGTTCGGTGGGGCCGTACAGGTTCTCCATGGTGCTGTCGGGCGCCGCCCGCCGCCATGCCGCGGCCTGCTCGACGGTCAGCTGCTCGCCGCAGAACAGACTCCAGCGCAACCCCGGCATGGAGTTTTCGCCCAGTCGTCCCAGGCGCTGGGCCACGGAGATCGCGGACGGCACCGAGAACCAGTGGGTGATGCCGCGCCCGGCCACGAACCGTGCGGGCGAGAGCAGTTCACCCCGCGAGGGCACGACGAGCGTGGCGCCCGATCCCCAGGTGGCGAACAGGTCGAAGACCGACAGGTCGAAGGTGAGGTCGAAGTTCTGCGTCACCCGCGCACCGGGGCCGAGTCGATAGCGCGGAATGACGTACCGCAGGTACGCGTCGACGTTGCGGTGGCTCACCGGCACGCCCTTGGGCGTCCCGGTCGACCCGGAGGTGAAGAGGATGTACGCCGCTTCCCCGGCATCGGGCCGTCGCCGCCGACGCGGTACGGAAGATCCCTGCGGGACGGTCCCCGCCGGTGACGGGTCCGGTACGAGCACGGGTGCCGGCAACCCGGGATCGGCGTCCTGCGCGATGATCGCGTCCAGGTCGGCGTTGCGCACGATCCGCTCGTTGCGGGCCGCCGGAAAGGACGGGTTCAGCGGTACGACGGTCGCGCCGAGCCGGAGGGCGGCGAGGTAGCCGGCGTAGGCCACGAGCGACCGGGAAGCGTACAGGCCGATCCGCCGGGGTTCGCCGGCACACCTGCCGAGGATGTCCGCGGCGAAGCCGTCCGCCGTCCGGTCGAGTTGCCGGTACGTCAGCTTCCGGCCGCCGACTTCGAGGGCGACCGCGTCACCGTGCCGGGCCGCGGACTGCGCGAACCACTCGTGCAGCGTTCGATCCTTCATCATCTTCCCCTCCAGACGCCCTCAGGGCAGCGCGGCGCGTGGTCGCCGGCTCAGACCGCCGCCGCGGCGGCCGCCTCGACCTTCTTCTTGATCACATCCATCTGGATGCGTGTGTTGTCGTTGATGCGCTTGGTGATGGACGCGTCGTCGAAGGGCGCCTCGGGCTTCGCCTCGAACTCCTGGCGCCAGCGCATCCTCGTGCCCTCGCCCTCGGACTCGTACGTCCAGTGGATGCGCATGTACACGAAGGGCCCGGTCTCCACGCGGTGCGCGCGTACGGAGCGCGTCGCGATGTCGGTGGTGCGCTCGCTGACCCAGCTCCACACCGTGCCGTCGTCGTCGGGGACCATGGTGAGCCGGAAGCGGACGGTGGGCCCGTCCTCGTGGAGGACGTCGACCGAGGCGTATTCGGTGAACAGGCCCGGCCAGGTCCTGACGTCGTTGGTCAGCCGCCACACCACGTCCAGGGGGGCGGCGATGTATACCGAGTTGTCCGTGCTGCTCGCCATCAGCTTGCCTTCCTCAGCTTCGAGTTCAGGTGGTCGAGGATCTGGTTGACGCTCCACGCGTGCGCCTCGTCGGGGAGTTCCGTGCCGTACGTCTCGGACACGGCCTTCTGCAGCTCGATGAGTCCGATGGAGTCGACTCCGAGGTCGGCGAGCGAGACGGGTCCCGCCGCGTCGACGGTCTCCGGTTCGAGGCCGATGTTGGTGGTCAGGATGTCGTGCAGCGTCGAGCGGGATACGCCTGTCGGCGCCATGCGTGCCTCCGTGGGCTGGGCTGGTTGCGGGTCTCAGACCGGCTTGCACTCGAGCAGGTCCCAGTGGTAGATCGGCTCGTTCAGCAGCTCGAATCCGGTGCGGGCGAACAGCTCGTTCCAGTCGTCGAGCGTGCGCTTGCGGCCGCCGTGCAGCACGAGCATGTCGATGTCGAGCAGCTTGCCGTGATCCCACTCGTTGCCGGGCTTGAGCACGGAGTCGACGATCAGCAGACGCGCCTTCGTGTCGTCCCCGATCGACTCGCGGATGTTGCGCAGCGCCCGCTCGGCCTCCTCGTCGGAGAAGCGCATGAACACGGCCTTGACGAAGTAGCACTCTGCGCCGCGGGGCACCGGGTCCTTGAGGAGGTCACCGCCGACGATCTCGGCGCGGTCGCTCACTCCGTGATCCGCGAAGACCTTCTCGCCCTTCTTCGCCATCCAGGGCAGGTCGAACAGCTGCGCCGTCATCTGCGGGTAGCGCCGCAGGGCTTGGGCCAGGAAGAAGCCGTCGCCGCCGCCGAGGTCGGCGATGCTGGAGAAGCGGCCGAGCTCCCAGTGGTCGAGTTCCTCCTCCGCGAACTGCTTGGCCCAGTAGGTCTGGAACTCGTCGCAGAACCGGTCGGCCTCCGGGTGCTCCTCCAGGTACGCGTTGAACGTCGTGCCGAAGGTCCTCTTGAAGGCCGGCTCGCCCGTCCTGAGGCTGTGCAGGGTGTCCTCGAAGGGACGGGCGGTGAGCTCCATGTGGTTGTAACGGATCAGCGGGAACACCCCGTGCGGGTTGTCCTGGGTCAGCGACTTCGTGACGGGAGTGGAGCTGAAGACCCCGGTCGGCCCCTCGGCGAAGATGCCGAGCATGGCGGTGGCCCGCAGCACCCTCTGCAGCGCCTGCTCATCGGCGCCCGCACGCTCGGCCAGCTCGGAGATCGGCAGCGGGCCGCCTTCGAGGAGGTCGGCGACGCCCAGCTCCGCGAGCGCGTTGACGATCTGGAACAGTCGCCCGCCCGAGGCGAGCAGTACCAGCTGCAGGCCGTACAGATCGTTCGGAAGGAACTGCTCCGCGGCAGTCTTCTCGACCTCACTCACGACGAAACCTTCTTTCGGTTGCCACTCTGGGAACGGATTACTTCGTTGACCTTCTCGATGACGGCACGGGGTGTTTTCAACGCGTCCACGGCCTCTTCGGCGAGATCGATGCCGTACTCGTGCTTGATGTGGCTCAGAACCTCCATCAAGGCAACCGAGTCATAACCGAGGTGAGTGAAGAGGACGTCGACGATGTCACCGTCCAGCGCGCCTTCCTCGGACTCTCCGGCGTAGGTTCGCGTGAGATCCACCAGGTCATCGAGGGTGAATTCCCGCACGCTCTGTCTCCCCTCAACAGCCCGGTTCTTCTTTTCCTCTGATTCCTTCGAAAGAGCGTGACAAAGACTTCTAGAGAAGCCCTGACGATGCGGTGAAGGCGGCTGATGCGCAGCTGGGGGCGGCCTCGTCGAGGAGCGCCGCCGTGAGGTCGTCCGGCCCCTGCTGCTGAACGAACAGACGGGTGAGTTCCATCAGTCCGTAGCGGGTGCCGGCCCCTCCCCCGTCCGTGTGGGCCACGACGAACCGGGCGTCGTAGAGCCGCTCGAGCGCGTCCTCGGCCTCGACGGCGTCCAGGCCGAACGACCGCGTGACGGCGTCCACCGTGAAGGTTGTTTCCGGGGCACGGCTGAGGGCCCGCAGCAGGTGACGGGCGACCGGGTCCAGGCATTCGTAGGCATGCTCGAGCCTGCCGGACAGGTCGGCGCTGCCACTCCTGAGCACCTGCAGGCGGAGCCTTCGATCCGTCATACGGTCCACGGCGCGGCGCAGCGGCATGCGCGAGGGCAGCGCCAGCAATGAGCCGACGGCATGCACCGCCAGCGGAAGGCGGTCGCAGTGGTCGGCTATCGACCGGGCCATCGCGCGGTCGCGGGTGTCCCACGTGCAGCCGGAGACCCGGGACAGCAACTCGACAGCGTCGGCGGCCGCGAGGGGGCCGATCTCCATGTTCCGCGCCCCGCTGAGCGCATACAGCGGAGAACGGCTGGTGATCAGTACAGCGCACCGCGGACCCGCGGGGAGAAGCGGACGCACCTGCTCCGCGGACGGGACGTCGTCCAGCAGGATGAGCACAGCGCGGTCCGCGCACCAGCTGCGGAACAGCTGGCTGCGGCCGGTCAGATCGTCCGGCATCTGCTCGGGCAGGAAGCCTATGCCGCGCAGAAAGGAACCGATGACGGAACAGGGGTTCGGAGGCAGACCACTGCGGGCGGTCAGACTCCCCTGGAAGCAGGCGAAGAACTGGCCGTCGGGGTACCGCTTGCGCAGCGAGTGCGCCACCCGTACGGCGAGTGCCGTCTTGCCCGCGCCGGCCATCCCGCTCAGCGCGGCGACCCGAGGGCCGGGACCGCCGGGCACGGTAAGGATCTGCTCCAGCCGTGCCGTCTCCGCCTGCCTGCCACAGAACTCGCGTATGTCGGGCGGCAGTTGGGCCGGAATCACGGTCAGCGGGACGCCGGCCCGGTTGACCGTGTGATCGAGCTCCGGGTCACCGGCGAGGAGGGATCGATGGATCCGCTGAAGGCCCGAGCCGGGCTCCAGCCCGAGCTCCTGGGCCAGGGCGGCCCGCAGCTTACGGTAGACCTCCAGTGCCTCGTGGCGCCGTCCGGCCCGATGCAGGGCCAGCATCAGCCGGCCGTGCAGGCCCTCGTGCAGAGGGTGGTTGACGGTGAGGGCCCGGAGCTGGGGAAGCACATCCAGTTCCCGGCCGAGCTGCAGATACGCCTCGATGCGCAGCTCGATCGCCTGCATCCGGGCCTCTTCGAGCTGGACGGCGTAAGCCTCCAGGAAGGGCCCCTTGGGCACGTCGGCCAGAACCTCCATGGAACGCCAGACGGCGAGCGCCCGATCGAAACTCTCGATGGCCTCCTCGTGGTCGCCCGCTCTCATGGCCGCTTTGCCCGCCTCGAAGCGAGTCTCGAAGACGTGCACGTCGATGCCCTCGGCGGAACCCTTGAAGGCGTATCCGGCGGAATCCGTGGCCAGGGTGGCCGATCCCGCCTCCCCGCCCACCGCCCCCAGCAGCTTGCGCAGTTGGTAGATATACGTCTGCATCGTGGCCGAGACCGTGGCGGGCGGCCGGTCCAGCCAGAGTTCCTCGACGAATTGACTGATGGGGACGGTGCGTCCCCGGGAGATGAGCAGCAATGCGAGCACCGCGCGTAACTTAGGAGCAAGTACCAGAGGTTCGCCGCCCGCGTCCGGCAATGCTTCAAGATTCCCCAGCAACCGGAATTTCACTCGACCACCTCGACTGTGTCACCGGATTACCTTCCTGATGCCGGGACCACATACTGAGCGCAACATCAATGTTCCGTTCGGGCCCCCGTCCACTTGCCATCCTGCCGAATGTCTCTATACGAAAACGCGTCGACGCTATACGGCGGCTGGAGTGGGGCTCGCAGCGAAATCACCAGCGGTCAGATCGACTTCGCATGCTGTTCCCTCAGATACACGGCAAGGAATTCCGAGATTTTGTAGTCGATGGCGTCGGACCGGTCCCGCACGACGGCACGGACGGCCTGGGCATCCGCCAGGCTTTCCAGTAGGTCCTCCGCCTCGTGTTCCGGCAGGGCGAGGGCCCGTGCCGCTTCCGGGACCGAGATGCGGCGCTCGGTCAGAAACGCCAGCCGGGTCAGTGGGGCCAGGAGCTCCGCGGGCAGATCCCGGCACGCCCTGGCCAGGCCGGTGCGCAGATCCAGATCGGAGACGCGTAGCTCCTCCAGCCGGTTGCGGGAGGCGTCGCGGAGCCGTCGGACGAGCCGGTCCAGCGTCCAGTGAGGACGGGCCGCCAGCCGCGCCCCGGCGGCATGAACGGCCCCCGGAAGGTACTCGCACAGGCCCATGAGGTGCTCGGCCGCATCGGGTTCGGCAGCAACCCGCGGGACTCCGACGATCCTGCGCAACAGGTCCATCGCCTCCTGGGCGGTGAACTCGGCGAGATCGGCGCGGTGCGCGCCGCCCAGCGCGGCCATTCTGGCCCGCGCGGTCACGATGACCCGGGCCTGCCCGAGGCCGGGCAGCAGGGGGCGCACCTCGGCCTCGTCCGCGGCCCCGTCCACCACGACGAGGACCCTGCGGTCGGTCACGAGGGCACGGTAGAGCCCTCCGCGTTCCTCCACGGAGTCCGGCAGCGTCCCGTCCGGGTCCAGCGCCTCGACCAGGCGGCCCAGCGCCGCACGCGTACGGCCCGGCCCCGGGGGCATGCTGTCGACGTCGACGTACAGCTGTCCGTCGGGAAAGTCGTCCAGGCATCGGTGAGCGAGACGGACCGCCAACCCGCTCTTGCCCACGCCGACGGCACCGGAGATCACAAGAGGGCCGGATGCCGCCGGTCCAAGACGCCGGCCCAGCTCCTCGAGCAGGGCGTCCCGCCCGGTGAAGCCGGCGACGTCCGGGGGCAGGAGGCATGGGCGGGCGGCGCGCAGGCGCTGCCGAGGCATCGCGTACGCAGGGCCGGAAGCCCTGGCATCGAGATCGGGATCGGCGTTGAGTATGGCGTGGAACACCCGGTCGAGAACCGGTCCGCATCGCAGTCCGGCCGCTGCCAGCAGGTCACGTCCCCGCTGACAGGTCTCCAGTGCGTCCGCCTGCCTGCCGCACCGGTACAGCGCCGTCATGAGCTGGGCCCTGAGGCGCTCGCGCAGCGGATGCTCCTCCACCAGCCCGCCGAGTTCCGTGAGGATGCGGCTGTGCCCGCCCTGGGCCAGATCCGCGTCGACACGGTCCTCCAGCGCCGCCAGTCTGGCCTCCTCCAACCGCGGCCGCTCCGCGTCCACGAGGTAGTCGGTGGTCCCTCCCAGAGCCGGGCCGCGCCACATGTCCAACGCGGCCGCCAGGTGCGCGGAGGCTTCCGCGTGACGTTCCCGGCGGGCCTCCTCGTGCCCCAGCTCGACGCGGCGGCGGAACTCCCCGAGGTCCAGGGTCCCTTCGTGCGGGTGCAGGGAGTAACCGGCCCGGGTGCGCTCCACGTCGGCGTACGGGGCGAGGAGTTTGCGCAAGCGGGACACGTAGGTATGGATCTGCGCACGCCTGGTCCGCGGCGGCCTGTCGTCCCACAGCATGCTGCCGAGCCGGGCTTCGGACACGGCCCTGCCGTCGGCGAGGAGCAGAGCGGTCAGGAGCGTCCTCGGCTTGCTGCCTCCGAGTGGGAGCGGCTGTTCGTCGTGCAGGACCTCGACCGGTCCGAGCAGCTTGAATTGCATGTCACGTTCCCCGTTGGATCGCGGCTTGGGGTGGGTCTCAGGCCGCGTACAGGTCGAAGGTCGACGTGTGCCGCGGCCCCGCGGCGACGGTCAGCCTCGGGTCGACATCGAGGATGGCCTGGTGCAGCCGCTGCAGCTGGGGCGAGGGCTCGACGCCCAGCCGGTCGACGAGGAACCCGCGCACCCTGCGGTAGACGTTCAGCGCCGCTGCCTGCCGGCCGGCTCGGTACAGGGCGACCATGGCCTGCGAGTGCAGCCCTTCGTGCAGAGGATGGCGGAGCGTGAGTCCGGCGAGCTCGGCGAGCAGCTCGGTGTGGCGCCCCAGTCGCAGGTCGGCGTCTATGCGGCGTTCCAGGGCAACCAGCCTGGCCACTTCCAGACGTCGCCGTTCCACCTTCAGCACACGACCGCACGGGACGTCGGCAAGCACGGCGTCGTGCCACAGATTCAGCGCCGCCCGGTACGAGGCCGCCGCCTTCTCGTCGTCTCCGGCCGCGAAGGCCGCATGGCCGACGGCGACAAGCCGCTCGTGCTCGTGGACGTCGACAGCGGCCGGCGGAATCTGCAGGACGTAGCCGCCATGCCGGGTGGCCAGGACGTCCTTCGCATTTCTCGGCGCATCGGGCCCCATCGCCGCGTCCAGTCTCCTGCGCAGTTGGCAGATGTACGTCTGGAGAGTGGTCGACACGCTCCGCGGAGGTTCGGCTCCCCACAGTTCGTCGATGAGCGTCTGCGCCGGAACCATCTGGCCGGCCTTGAGTGACAGCAGGGCCAGCACCTGACGCGGCTTGCCTGCCGCGGGCACGATCGACGTCCCGTTCATTTCGGCGCTGAAGGGGCCCAGAATCCGTATGTTCACACTCTCCCCCAGACCTGGCGGTTACCACACTGAGTTGGTACGCACGTTCGGTTCTGGAACGGTAGCCCGGTCACCGGCCACATCCGGACTTCCTTGAGTATCTGTCGAGCGGGCGTCTATCCGTCTCCCAGAGCCTGTGCCGTAGGACTCCCCTCAGTCGATGCCCCGCACGATGTGCGTCTCTTCCTCCTCGTCCTCGTCGCCGGTGCAGGCAGCCCGCTGCGGGCGGAGCGTCGTCAAGTTCACGCCAGGCGGGTCCTGGTGGAGGCGGGCGGCCTCCTCGCCGGAGAAGTCAGTGGGCGTTTGCGAGGGCATGGACACTCCTTGAGGCCTGGATGTTCTGGTGGATCTCCAGCGTCGCGGTGGACCGGTTGAGCGTGATGTAGTGCAGACCCGGCGCCCCCTCGGCCAGCAGCCGCTCCGCCATGGCCGTGGCGTGCTCGACGCCGATGCGGTGACCGTCGGCCGGGTTGTCCCGGGCCTCGTCCAGGCGGCGCGCCAGGTCCTGGGGCAGACGCGCACCGCTCAGTTCGGCGAACCGGACGATCTGGCGGGCATCGGTGGCCGGCATGATCTCGGGGATGATCGCGATGTCGCAGCCCGCGGCCATGACCCGGTCACGCAGCCGCAGGTAGTCCTCCACCCGGAAGAACATCTGCGTGATGGCGTAGTCGGCGCCCGCCCGGCACTTGGCGACGAAGTGCCGGATGTCGCTCTCCCAGTCCGTCGAGCGCGGATGCCGCTCCGGGAAGGCCGCGACCCCGATGGTGAAGTCGCCCAGGGACCGCACGAGTTCGACCAGTTCCCGGGCGTACGTGAAGCCGTCGGGGTGGGGGAGCCACACACCGTTGGGATCGCCGGGCGGGTCGCCACGCAGGGCGAGCACGTCCCGGATACCCGCGTCGGCGTACTGGCCGATGATGTGCCGCAGTTCGGCGACCGAATGGCCGACCGCGGTGAGATGGGCGACCGGGCGCAGGGTGGTCTCGGTGGCGATGCGCCGGGTGACGGCGATCGTCCGGTCACGGGAGGAACCCCCGGCGCCATAGGTGACGGAGACGAAGTCGGGGCGCAGCGCCTCCACCCGGCGGATCGCCTCCCACAGGGTGCGCTCGCCCTTCTCGGTCCCGGGCGGGAAGAATTCGAAGGAGTACGTGGTCACCGCCCGCCTCCCGCGTGTCCCGCAACGTCGAAGCGGCTCGTCTCCCGGAGGGGCCTGGTGGGGCGTTTCCGTTCGCTTCTCATGCCACACCCGCCAGCAGGGGCTCGATCTCCCTGGCAGCCGCATGGCCGTAGGCCCCGTCGATCCGTGCGACGAGGTCCGCCGCGACCACCTTGTACTCCTGCGTGCCCACCGACTCCAGGACCAGGGTCGCCAGTGCACAGCCGAGGCGTGCCGCGTTCTGGTACGTCAGCTCCTGGGTGACTCCCGCGAGGAACCCGGCGCGGAACGCGTCCCCGGCTCCGGTCGGCTCCGCGATCGTTTCAGCCGGTACCGACGGAACCTCCACGGTTGCCGCATCAGCGGAGGCGATTGTCACTCCGTCGCTTCCTCGCGTGGTGACCCATACGCCGACCCGGCGCAGGACCTCTTGTGCGGCCCAGCCGGTGCGCTTCTGCAGCAGCCCGGCTTCGTACTCGTTGGTGAACAGCCAGCGAGCTCCGTCGACGAGTGTTCTGGTCTGCTCGGTGGTGAGGCGGGCGAGTTGCTGGGAGGGGTCGGCGGCCACGTCGACGTCGAGGTCGTGCGCGATCCTGGTGTGGCGCAGCATGGCCTGCGGGTCGTCGGCGCCGATGAGCACCAGGTCCAGGCCACCGGTGGCGCGCTGTACGTCGGCGAGGTCGATCTTCCCGGCCTCGGCCATCGCGCCCGCGTAGAAGGTGGCGATCTGGTTCTGATCGTCGTCCGTCGTGCACACGAATCGGGCGGTGTGCAGCGCATCGCTGACGCGCACCCAGGTGGTGTCCACGCCGGCGGAGCGCAGCAGGGCGTCGTGCTCGGCGAAGTCGAGGCCCGCGGATCCCACGAGCACGGGCCGCAGACCGAGGCTGCCCAGTCCGAAGGCGATGTTGGCGCCCACTCCCCCGCGCCGGACGTCGAGTCGGTCAGCCAGGAAGGACAGCGAGACGTGTTCCAGCCTGCCCGTGAGCAACTGCTCCGAGAAGCGCCCGGGAAAGGCCATCAGATGATCCGTTGCGATCGAGCCGGTGACAGCGATGCACACCACGGTTTCTCCTCGAACCCTGAGCCGATGGAAACATCAGCAAGGTTGGTAGGTGCCGCTGAGGACTCTCTGGAGAGCCGCTGTCACTGCCGTTTGCCGCGCCTTCACCACCGTAGGTAGCCCTCGACGGCGGCGGGGTCCATGGTGGCGAGTCCCACGTAACCGTCGGGACGGACGAGAAACAGTCCGCGCCTCGCATAGGCGCTGTGCACGTGGCCGTCGGTGTCGATGAGGTCCGCGCCGTCTCCCGGGCTGCCGACCCGGAAGGCACGGACTGTCGAACCGTCCAGGGCGGAGGCGGGCAGTGGCACCCCGCCGAAGGCGAGCAAGGTGGCGTGCGGGCCCTGGAAGACCTCGAAGAGGCGCGTCGCCCGACCCGAGGAGTCCGTGCACGGGGCGTCAGGGGCCCTGTCCCCCGCTTGAAGGGCATCTTCGGCCACCTCCGGCCGCAGGTCGAGGGAGAGTGGCCCGCCGCGGTAACCGAGTTCCAGCTGCTGCAAGTCCTTGCCCCGCCGGGTGTTCGCCTTCCTCTGAGACCCCCGGTAGGAACGGTGGATACGGGTGCTGGTTCCCAGAACGTCGGCGGCGACGGGCCGTCGCTCCTCCTCGTAGGTGTCCAGGAGGGCGTCACCCGCTCCGTGGCGGAGTACCCGTTCCAGCTTCCATCCCAGGTTGTAGGCGTCCTGAATGCTGGTGTTCATGCCTTGGCCACCGGCGGCCGTGTGGATGTGCGCCGCATCGCCGGCGAGGAAGACCCTTCCGCTACGAAAGCGGTCGGCCAGAGCGGCGTTGGCCCGGTGGACGGAGACCCATGCCAACTCCCGCAGCCGCAAGCACGATTGTCCCGTGCGTCGGGTGATCAGTCGCTGAACGGCGTCGAACCCGGTGTCGGGTGCCTCGTAGGTGGCGTCGAAGCGGGCCACGAGCTGGTAGAGATCCGTCCCCTCCAGCGGCCGCAGCAGGAACACTCCGCCCTCGGCGTCGGGCCACATGTGCCAGTGGTCTCGGTCGATTCCGTCCACGGCCACGTCGGCGACGAGCGCCGGGCTCGGGTCCACGACGTCCCCTGTGAGTGCGACTCCGATCGCCTTGCGGACCGCGCTGCGCCCTCCGTCCGCCCCGACGAGGTAGGCGGCCCGCACACTCCGTTCCGAGCCGCCGGAACGGCAGAGCCGGGCTGTGACACCGGCGGCATCCTGGTCCAGCCCTGTCAGTTCGGTGGAGTACCGTATCCGGCCGCCGAGTTCGGCGAGGCGGTCCGCGAGCAGTTCCGCCGTCCGCCACTGGGGCAGCATGAGTACTTCGCCGTAGGGGACGTGCGGGTCGGAAGGACGCCGTTCGACCAGGTCCCAGGTCCGCAGTCGGGTCTCTCCGTCCCAGGACAGCATCATCTGGCAGGGGCCGCCCGCGGCCCGCACGGCGTCCAGCACGCCGAGGTCCTCGAAGACCTCCTGGGTACGCGGCTGCACGCCGGTGCCGCGTGACCCTGGCAGGAGCCGGTCCTCACGCTCGACGACCACGCACCGGACGCCACGTCGTGCCAGATCGCATGCGAGTACCAGTCCGGTGGGGCCGGCCCCGACGATCAGTACCTCCGTCGCCGCCACGATCGCTCCTTCAGAGGAACCTGAGCTGTCGGCGACCAGCCTGTCGCCGGCAGCTCAGGTTCCTCTGAAGGACCAGGAAAGGGGGCGACAGCCACCTCATGGAGCGACGTCAGCAGGCGGTGCTGAGCCGGACGCCCTTGCGTTCCTCGGCGGGCAGCGCCTGGTTGTCGTCCGCGCCGGCCAGGAGGATGGAGCGTTGCAGTCTGCGCAGCCAGGCCGAGGGTTCCAGTCCCTTGCTCCGCACCAGGGTGTTGCGCAACCTCTGATAGGCATCGAGAGCCTCACCCCTGCGGCCCGAGCGGTGCAGGGCCAGCATGTACTGGCCACAGAGGGTCTCGTGGGTGGGATAGCGCCTGACCAACACCGTCAGTTCGGCGAGGAGCGACCTGTGCTGACCCAGCCGCAGTTCGGCCTCGATGCGCTGGTCCAGCGCGCACAGCCGCGTCTCTTCAAGCCGCTTGACCTCTGTCTCCAGCTGTTTGCCGGCCTGTATGTCGACGAGTGCGGGACCACTCCACAGAGCAAGCGCCTCCCGCAGATACCGGGAGGCCTCCGCGAAGTCACTTGCGTCCATCGCCGCGTATCCAGCGTCGGACAGCCGCTCGAACTCTCGGATGTCGCTGCTGCCGTCGCCGCTGCGCAGGAGGTAGCCGCCCGGAAAGGTCATCAGGACATCCTTGGCGGTGAGCCGGCTGCCTCCTGTCGAGTCCTGCAGCGCCGTCGTGATCAGCTCCCGCAGGTGCAGGACGTACGTCTGAACGGTGGTGCGCGCCGTTCGCGGAGGCTCCGCGTCCCACAGTTCTTCGATCAGCACGTCCATAGGGACGACCTGGTCCGCGCGTACGGCCAGCAGGGCGAGAACCTGCCGCGCTTTTGGTGCCGTTGGCGTGATCGAGACCCCGTTCACCGACACCGCCAATGTCCCCAGTATTTCGATGTTCACGCCATGTCCCCCTGTCGCTGCCGTCCGTGCGGTCGCCCGATGACGATCGGGTCCCCAGTGACCAGCTCATCGAAAAACAATCCGGACGGTTTGTCAATGCACGACTATACGGTCGGCTTTTGAAGGAGGAACCCTGGGAAGGCGGCATCCTTCCCACCGTCAAACCAGGACAAAGAGCATAGAAATTGCCCAGAGAGTCAGGGGCAATGGGATGGCAAAGATTTATTTGCGCACCCTTAAGAAAACCGAATGGACGGATCTTAAGGGCAAGAACGCGCCTCGAGTCGTGGCAGCAACAACTCCCACAGCCAGTTCAACCGCTCCGGAGCAC
Organism: Streptomyces sp. Y7; assembly: GCF_043195415.1. Taxonomy (NCBI): domain Bacteria; kingdom Bacillati; phylum Actinomycetota; class Actinomycetes; order Kitasatosporales; family Streptomycetaceae; genus Streptomyces; species Streptomyces sp. Y7. The sequence goes on along the minus strand of NZ_JBIDDQ010000005.1, from coordinate 43,962 downwards.
TCCACTCCGCGTTCTTCGAGGCCAGCGCCTCGAAGCCGGCCATCGCGATCACGATGACCGCGCCGACCGCCACCCGCGAGACTCCGGGCGCCAGTTCACCCGAACTCTCGGCCTGCACCAGCATGGAGCGCACCCACCCCCGCCAGCGCCCCCACAGATCGACACTGCTCACACGGGCACTCTCCGCGCCCAACCGAAAACCCGCTCGCACAACGGCGTCGGAGGCAATACCTTCCATGAGGGCATAGGTGGCATCGACGACGTTCTGCAGCGACGTCGCCCCTTCCCGCCCCTGAGCATGCTCCAGAATGCGCTTCAGACGCGCGTCGGCTTCTTCCTCGATCACCCTGGCAAGGTGGTCCTTGCTGTGGAAGTGAAAGTAGAGGGCCCCTTTACTCACCCCGGCGGCATGACTGATCAAGGGAAGTGAGGCGTGCACGAAGCCCTCCCGCGCGAAGATCTCCGCCGCGGTCTGCCGCAATGCTTCGCGGGTCCGGATCGCACGCTCCTGCTTGGTCATCCACGCCTCCCCTGACATCGGACGGCGTCGGCCGGAGCGACCGACTCGTCCGTCTGTGAGTTCATCTGCGCCCCCGCGCCATCAAGCTAGCAAACCGCTTAGACGGTTTTAAATCGGCTTCAGTGAAACTGGACGGAAGGTTGATCAGGGAAGCTTCGATGCAGACGTCGCCCGGAGCGCCGTCACGCCGCCTCGTCGCGCGGCGAAAACAAACCGGTACCCGCGGCGTCGCAGGGACCGCCGGGGATCAGACGTCGGCGCCTGCCGCAGCTGTCGCCGACAGCGCCTTGGCCTCCGCCAGGACACGGGACCCCCGGTCGGGCGCCGTGTCCAGCTGCACGAGCACCGCTGGGGCGGCGATGGCCGGAAGGACATGACCGAACAGCTCCGACATACGCAGCTCCAGATCAGCCCAGTTGGAGACCGCCTGCGAGACGAACTGGACACCGATCCAGGCACCGAGAAAGACCTGGGCGGTCTTCTCCGGCACGATATGGGGAAAGACCTCGCCCCGCTCCTTGGCGTCGGACAGGAAGTTCGCCGTCAGTTCCGTCCAGGCCGGCCAGGCGCTGCCGAAGAGGCTGCGGCCCTGAAGATCCGCGGAGAGCCGGACCCCGGCGAGGAGCAGGGGTTCCCGAGGGAGACGCGCGGCAAGCGTCATGCCCGCATCCACCCATTCCTGCAGCTTGAGCTGACGGGGCAGGTGGTAGTCACTGCTGATCTGCGCTTCGAGCACGCCTTGAGCGAGCGCGGCCTTGGAATCGAAGTGGAAGTACAGTGCGCCCTTGGTCACGTTGGCACGGTTGTGGATCTCAGTGATCGTGGCTGCCGCATAGCCGCGCTCGGCAAAGACCGCCGCAGCGGCCTCGAGGACGGCGCGGCGCGTCCGTATCGCACGCTCCTGCTGAGCCACAGGGCCTCTCCTGAAAACAGAAACAAAACCGGATGGGACGTACTTTAGCGCACGACAAACAAGGTCGAGCAGGGCCTTTCGGCAAGCAATGTGCAGTATTTTCCCTATCGCACCATTGACAGCCAGGGATCCCTTACCAAGCGGTCCGCCCGCCGTCCACCGCGAGACAGGTGCCGGTGACGAACGAGGCTCGGTCGCTGCACAGCCACGCCGCCGCCTGAGCCACCTCCTCGGGATCTGCGGCCCGTTGTTGTGGAGCCGAGCGGAAAGCCCTTGCCTCCGCCTCCGGATGCACCGTGAACCACTGGTCCACCATCTCGGAGCGGGTCAGGCCCGGAGCTATCGCGTTGACCCGGATCCCGTGTTCCGCGTATTCGACCGCGGCGGCCTTGGTCAGGCCGACGACAGCGTGTTTCGAGGCAATGTACGGAGCCGCCACCGACGTGGCGACGAGTCCCCCGACACTGCTGGTGTTCACGATGGAGCCGGCTCCGGTCGTGAGCATGGCGGCGATCTGGTGTCGCAGACAGTTCCACACCCCGGTCACGTTGACGTCCATGACCCGTTGGTAGGCGTCGTCGTCGGTGAGGTGCAGCGGGGTCTTCTCCACCCCTGTGCCCGCGTTGTTGAAGGCGGCATCGAGTCGGCCGTACCGGGACACCGTGAACTCGACCATCGCCTGGACGTCGGCTGGTTCCGAGACGTCGGCCGTGACCCAGCTCGCCGTGGCCCCCTCCTCCCGCAGCTGGTCGGTGAGCCGGCGCAGCAGGGCTTCACGGCGTGCCGCGAGCACCACGGTGGCGCCTTGCCGAGTGAAGACGCGGGCCGCCGCGGCGCCGATGCCGCTACTGGCCCCCGTGATGATGATGATCTTTCCGGTCAGGGGCGCCCGGTCGTCACTCATGGCTCAATCCTTCGGTCCTGTCCGTTGTTCGCGGGGTGGTGTGCCACACCGTCCCGGTCGACGCTTCGTGGTCGAGAGTCCGCAGGAGGTCCTGGTCGATGCCGCTCAGCGTGCGGACCATGTGCCTCACGCCGGCCCGCGCCATCAAGCTCTCCTGGTACCGGGATTCGGCGCTGAGATGCCCGATGAACGGCACCCCGAGTGACCGCGCGGTCTCCGCCACGCGCGCCACGTCGTCGACGAAGACCGCCCGGTCGTACCCGAGGCCGAAGACGTCGTGGGTGATTTCGTGGATGCCCGGGCGGAAGCTGTCGGTGCAGACGTAGCCCGGGCCGTCGAAGAGGTCGCTGAACTCGCCGAGGTAGCGGTCGAAGTGGGATCTGTCCAAGCCTCCGTAGCACACGACTTGGAGGTTCAGACCGCGCAGCAGCCGCAACAGGTCACCAGCGCCGTCGAGCACGCGCACCGGATACCGGGCGACGTACTCCTCCCGTCGCGCGAGGTAGTCGGCCACCAGCTCACGGGGAGGGGCGGGCGTGTTCGTCACCTGGGCGAACGCGGCGGCGGCGGTGAGTTGCGTCTGGGAGAGCAGGGCGTACTCGACATCCGCTGTGTAGTCACCACCGTGGGCGATCACCATCTCGCGGATCACCGGACTGAAGGTGTCGTTGAGCAGGACACCGTCGATGTTGACCGCGGCGAGACGCAGGTGTTTCAAGGCTGTGGGCACGTCATTCCCCCTCTTTCGCTCTGTTCGGCGGACTCAGGAAGTGGTGGCGGGCTCCAGGACCACCGGGAGTTCGCGATGGCCTGTGGTGATGAACGATTCGAGCGGACGCAGCCGCTCGGGCGGAACCGCCGGCGCCATCCGGGGAAAGCGCTCGAAGAGCGCGGGGAGCGCCGTGGTGGCCTCGGCCATGGCGAGGGGACGCCCGAGACAGTGATGGACGCCGTACCCGAATGCGAGGTGGTCGCGGCTGGCCCTCCGGGTGGCGTCGAAGCGATCGGCGTCCGTCCCGTACTGGTCGGGGTCGCGGCCGGCCGCCGCCATGGAGAGCAGGATCGGCTCTCCCTTGGCGATGCGCGCACCGTCGATGTCGATGTCCTCGACGGCGAAGCGCAGCGGGATGTTGGCCACCGGCCCCTGGGAGCGCAGCGTCTCGTTGACGACGGCCTCCCATGTGACGACACCGTCGCGGACCAGCCTCAGCTGCTCGGGTTCGGCCAGCAGCACGCTGATCGCGTGGTCCAGGAGGTTGACGGTGGTCTCATGGCCGGCACCGATGACGAGCAACAGGGTGTCGACGAGTTCCTTCTCGGTGAGTCCGGAGCCCGCGTCGTCGCGTACGGCGATCAGATCACTGGTCATGTCGGAAGCAGGGCAGGCACGTTTCTGCGCCACGAGCTCGCTCAACAGCCCGTACAACTCGACCTGATTCGCCTGGGCCTGCGCCGAGGTGGTCGTCGTGGTGAACAGGACGTCCACCACCCGTTGGAGGTTCTCCCGGTCGGGTTCGGCCAGCCCGAGCAGCTCGGAGATCACCTGGATGGGAAGCGGGCAGGCGAATGCGCGACGCAGATCGACCGTGTGACCGTACGGAACATCGGCCAGGCGATCGAGCAGCGCCTTGGTGATCTCTTCTATACGGGGCCGGAGTTGAGCGGTGCGCCGAGCCGTGAACGCCGGGGCGACCAGTTTGCGCAGGCGCGCGTGCTCGGGGCCGTAGGCCGTCAGCATGTTGCGGACCGAGACCCACATGGCCATGGGCCAGGAGTCGTCGACTTCACCCGTGATCCACGCAGGCCAGTGCTGGTACGCGTCCTTCGACACCCGGTGATCGACCAACAGCTCCTTGATCCTGGCGTGTCGGGTGACGGCCCATGCCATCACCCCGCCGGGCAGGGACACTTGGGTGATCGCGCCGCGTGCCCGCAGCCGCGCCGCTTCGCCGTGCACGTCGATTCCCGAGGGATCCAACACCGGCGGGTCGGTTCTTTTCTCCATGGGGCAGCTCCGCGAGGCAGGGTCAGGTTCAGGGAACGCACAGGCAGTCGGCCCTCGGAAGAACTCCGAGGATCGAGGGCCACGAGGCATCCTTCTATGACAACTTGACTGCCGCGGTGGGCCACTTGACCAAGCCTTCAAGGACCGGGCCGGCAACCGCAAGGCGCATTACGATTCCCCCGTATCCGGAATACCGGATTCCATACGCTTTAAGGTAGTTTTACCGGACTTTGCTTGAGAAGAAAACCGGTAGGTACGTATCTTACATGACCGTGCCTGCACCACCCCTTCACTCGATCAGTGGAGAAGCAGATGACTTTGCTCCAACCCCTCACCCCAACGCCCACAGTGCCGCTGCCCCGACTGACCACGACCGTTCCCAAGGAGTACGTCCACAGGGCGAGTTTGGCCGAGGTCTTCCTCACCGGCTGCACGACACAGCACGAGGCCCACTTCGAACTCACCGGCCAATGGCCGCGCGCACACACCTTCTTCCACAGCTTCGACGGCAAGGACCATGACCCGCTGATCGTCGCCGAGACCTTCCGGCAGGCCGGGCTGTTCCTCGCGCACGCCGAACTGGGTGTGCCGCTCGGCCACCACTTCGTCATGTGGGACCTGACGTTTACGAGTCAACTCCGCCATCTACGCGTCGGTTCGGCGCCCACGGACATAGAACTGACCGCGATATGTACCGACGTCAGCCGCCGAGGCCGTACCACCAGCGGGTTTCGCATGGAGTTGGCCCTGCGCCGTGACGGCCGGGTCATCGCCACCGGCGGGGGACGATTCACCTGCGTCTCCCCGGCCGTGTACAGCCGGCTGCGCGGTTCGCGGCTGGACCGGGCGAGCATCCCGCAGCCCCGAACCGCTCTCGATCTGCTGCCCCCGTCCGCGGTGGGGCGTCTCAGGCCCAGCGACGTGGTCCTCTCCTCCACCCACCGGCCGGACAGTTGGCTGCTCACTCCCGATCCAGACCATCCGGTACTGTTCGACCACTCGGGGGACCATCTGCCCGGTATGGTCCTGCTGGAAGCAGCCCGCCAGGCCGCCTACCGTTGCGCGGCTCCCGGCACGATAGTGCCGTCGGCCATCTCCACCGTCTTCCACCGCTATGCGGAACTCGATGAGCCGTGCTGGATCGAGGCCACGCCCGCTTCTTCCCGGCAACCCACGGTCACGGCAGTCGAAGTGACGGGCCGCCAGGGTGGTCAGCGGGTGTTCACCTCCACGGTCACCGGTCCCCGGCAGCGGGCACTCACTGCTCAGAGCTCCCTGTAAGTCAGGGAAATGACGTGCCGTCACCCACGCCGAAGCAGCGACGGCAGCAGAGCACACCGGCGACCGGGCCGCTCCTGCCAGCTCCCCTTCCGAGTGACTTTCACCTCGGGACGCCGGGCAAGCTCTAGGAAGCCCGCAGAGAGCGCAGGACACCTGACGACCCGTCACAGCAATCGCCGAGGCGCGCCCCAACGCCCGCACCGCCCACGACGCGCGGGCCCATCCGCAGCTCAGGCACCCTTGCCGGCAGGCTCCAGGATCGCCACGCACTCCACGTGATGCGTCATCGGAAAGACGTCCGCCTGAGCGTGGCTCAGAAAAGGCCAGGTCAGGCGCGTTTTATCGGCCCGCTGCCCCGGTTGCGGGTGCTCAGCTCGCGGGCGAACTGCCCAAACTCCTGCACGGCCCGGCGCCCCCGGTCCGCCTGCTCCGTATCTCTTCGTAGGCGGCTTCCGGACCGAAGTCCATGAAGCCCTGGGCCGGTTTCTCAAGCCTCCCGTCAGGCGACGGCGCCCGATGGCCGCCCCTTCGCCCCGGCCAGGCCGCCGAATGAGCAGGTTCGGTCCTGTTCGCTGCGCCGCTTCCTTCACGATGGAGCTTGCCGGCTGTGAGCGTGGGCGTCACCAGAAGGGGGTCCTGGGCGCTCGCCAAGTCGCCGGCCGGGACCTGGCCGCCGACCCGGCCTGCGCGTCCCGGTTCCCTGAAGGCGCGACGGCGCAGCGCCTCAGCAGAGGTGACTCAGAGGCCGGCGTCCCGGCCGTCACGATCGCCGGTGAGCCGGCTTTCCAGACCCCTGATCAGCGTGTCCATCACAAGGCGGAACATGTGGTCCTGATCAGGGCCTTCAGAACCTGTGCCCGCAGAGTCAGGGTCCGCGTCCCCGTCACCGACTTCAGCATCGTCAGAGCCGGGGGGCTTGAGGGTCGACCACTGGTGGAGCGAGCCGTTGAGTTCGGCGGCGAGGACACCGATGACGACGGCGACCATCAGCGCCGCGATCTCCGAGACCTCTGACTGCGGAACCCCGGCGGCCTCCACGATCGCCGTGAGCGCGGTCCAGAACGGGTCGTCCGGCTGGATGAAGTCGGGCTGGTGGCTGAACGAGTAGGCCATCAGTTCGGGGTGACGATGCGCCAGGGTCCGGAAGTCCGTTGCGAGCAGGCGGATGCGCTCCTGCCAGGGAGCGTCCTCAAGCGTCACGGTGCGGAACTGGGCGCCGACCATTCTTGTCACGCCGCGCAGCACCGCTTCCTTGTTCGGCACGTGGTGGTACAGCGACATCGGGTTCGCGTCGAGCTCGGTGGCGAGCTTGCGCATGGTGAGCGCCTCGACCCCGTCCTCGTCGATGAGCCGCAGGGCGGCGGCGTAGATCCCGGCCTCGGTCAGAGGCACGTCCCTCTTCCTCGTTCCCCGCGGGGGACGCCTCACCTTCTTTTCCATACCTCGTACGGTATCAGTTTCGTACACCGTATGGAAATGGCCCGAATCACAGCACTCATCAAGGCGACCGGGCTTGCTTCACGTTTCCATACGCCGTACGGTACGAGTTCCATACGGCGTATGTTTCCGTACGGCGCCACGGCATCGACCTGCGCAGCGCGCCCTTGCCCATCCCCCCTCCACGCAGAGGAGCAAGCCATGACCATGCACTCCGCGAACGACCTTCGCCCCATCCGGTCCCCGCGTGGGATCCCTCTCCTCGGGAACACGCCGCAGATCCCTGACACCAATCCGGTGGAGTACTTCGGTGAGCTGTCCAAGCAGTTCCCCGAGGGCATCTACGGCATGGACATCGCCGGCATCGAGCAGGTCTTCGTCTACGACCCGGACCTGGTGGCCGAGGTCTGCGACGAGACGCGGTTCTTCAAGCAGATCGACAAGACGCCGCTGCAGCACGTCCGGGACTTCGCCGGCGCGGGCCTGTTCACCGCCCACCAGTACGAAGAGGAATGGGGCATGGCACACCGTGTCCTGCTGCCGGCGTTCAGCCAGCGGGCCATGAAGGCGTACTTCGGGCAGATGCTGGAGATCGCCCAGAACCTCGCGGGCAAGTGGGAGCGGCGGGAAGGGCAGCCGGTCAACATCACCGACGACTACACCCGTCTGACGCTGGACACCATCGCCCTGTCGGGGTTCGGCTACCGGTTCCAGTCCTTCGACAAGGAGGAGCTGCACCCCTTCCTCAACGCACTGCTGGAGGCGCTGATCGAGTCGCTGCGGCGCTCGCAGGAGCTGCCGATGATGACCAAGCTGCGCAAGGCGGACGACCGGAAGTACCGCGACAACGTCCGTCTGATGCAGGACCTGGTCGAAAGCGTGATCAAGGAGCGCCGCGAGGGCAAGGGCACCGGTGAGGAGGACCTGCTGGGCCTGATGCTGGAGGCCACCGACCCGGACACCGGCAAGTTGCTGGCCGACGACAACGTCCGCGACCAGGTGCTGACGTTCCTGATCGCCGGTCATGAGACCACCAGTGGTCTGCTGTCGTTCGCCACGTACTCGCTGATGCGCAACCCGCACGTCCTGGCCCAGGCGTATGCCGAAGTGGACCGGCTGATGCCCGGCGACACCGTCCCGGACTACGACACGATCATGCAGCTGGACGTCATCCCGCGGATCCTGGACGAGACCCTGCGCCTGTGGGCTCCGATCCCGGCGTTCGGCAAGGCCCCGCTGGAGGACACCGTCATCGGTGGCCACTACCTCCTCAGGAAGGGCACGCGGGTCAACATCCTCGAGGGTCCCCTGCACACCCACCCCAAAGCGTGGGAGCGGCCCGACGAGTTCGACATCGACCGGTGGCTGCCGGAGAACCGCGCCCAGCAGCACCCGCACGCCTACAAGCCGTTCGGCAACGGCGTACGCGCCTGCATCGGCCGCCAGTTCGCACTCACCGAGGCCCGCCTGGCGCTGGCGCTGGTGCTGCAGAAGTTCAAGCTCTCGGACACCAGCGACTACAGGATGGACGTCAAGGAGGCACTGACCCGCAAGCCCGGCAACTTCGAGCTGATCGTCCGCCGTCGTCAGGAACACGAGCGGACCGTCTTCGGCGCCGCGGAGCTGCAGACCGGCGACACACAGGCGCAGGCAGCGGTCAGCGGTGTCGGTGTGAACCTGACCGTCGCCTACGGCTCCAGCCTGGGTTCGTGCGAGGACCTGGCGCGCACGATCGCCGACCGAGGTGAGCGCTCCGGGTTCGGCACCACGCTGGTGAGCCTGGACGAGCTGGGTGACAACCTGCCCTCCGAGGGCCTGCTCGCCGTGGTGGCGGCCAGCTACAACGGCAAGGCTCCCGACAACGCCCAGCGCTTCGATGATCTGCTCGCCGCCGGGCTGCCCGAGGGTTCGCTGGCGAACGTGCGGTACGCGCTGCTGGGCGCCGGCAACACCCAATGGGTGGCCACCTACCAGGCATTTCCCAAGCGGATCGAGGAAGGTCTGCTGGCGGCCGGCGCCACCCCGGTCGTCGAGCGCGGCATCGCGGACGCCGCCGGTGACTTCGACGGCATGGCCACGCGGTGGACGGACAACCTGTGGGCCACCCTGGCCGAGGAGTACGCCGCCGACACCTCCCAGGCAAGCGGCCCCCGCTACCAGGTCCAGCTGCTCACCGAGTCCGACGTGCGCCCCGCCATCGTCTCCGAGCAGGCGTACCCGCTCACCGTGGTGACCAACGACGAGCTCGTGGCCGACGCGACCGGCCTGTGGGACTTCAGCATCGAGCCGCCGCGCCCGTCCGCGAAGTCCCTCACCTTCGAGCTGCCCGAGGGCGTCACCTACGACACCGGCAACCACCTGGCCGTCTTCGCCAAGAACGAACTCGCCCTGGTGGAGCGCGCGCTGAGGCGGCTCGGCGTCGACTACGACCAGGTGCTCCGGCTCGACCAGCCGGCCGGTGGCCGCACGCACCTGCCGGTCGGCACCCCGGTCACCGCCGGCATCCTGCTCACCGAGTTCCTGGAGCTGCAGGACGTGGCCACCCGGTCCCAGATCCAGACGCTCGCCGAGTACACCCAGTGCCCGTGGACCCGGCCGCAGCTCCAGGCGTACACCGCTGAAACGGAGGAGGCCGAGGAGCGCTACCAGAAGGAGATCCTCGGCAAGCGCATCTCGGTGCTGGGCCTGCTGGAGCGTTTCGAGGCGGTCGAGCTGCCGCTGGCGGTGTTCCTGGAGATGATGGGCCCGATCCGTCCGCGCTTCTACTCCATCTCCTCCGCCCCGTCGGCCAATCCGCGTCACGTGCGCCTGACCGTCGGCCTGCTGGAGGGACCCGCCCTGTCCGGCGACGGCCCGTACCGAGGCACCTGCTCCTCCTACATCGCCGGCCTGGAACCCGGCGACGTCGTGTACGGCTACGTCCGCGTGCCCTCTCCGACGTTCGCACCGCCCGCCGACCCCGCCACGCCGCTGATCCTCATCGGCCCCGGCACCGGCATCGCGCCGCTGCGCGGCTTCCTGGAGGAGCGGGCGACACAGCACGCGAACGGCACCCGGGTGGGCGTGTCGCAGGTGTTCGTCGGCTGCCGCCACCCGGAGCACGACTACTTCTACCGCCAGGAGATGCAGGACTGGGAGCAGACCGGGATCGCGCGGATCCAGACCGCCTTCTCCGCGGTGACCGGCCACCCGGCACGGTTCGTGCAGAACGCCATCGCCCATGCCGCCGACACGGTGTGGCAGGCCATCGAGGACGGCGCGTACGTCTACGTCTGCGGTGACGGCCGCCGCATGGCCCCCGCCGTCCGCGAGGCACTCGCCGCCATCCACCGCCAGAAGACCGGCAGCGACGACGAGACCGCCCAGCAGTGGCTCGCCCAGCTCGAAGCGGACGAGCGCTACCAGCAGGACGTCTTCGCCTGACCGTCGCACGCCGTCAAGGCGCGCCGACCCCCAGCCGCCGGGAGGAGTGCGGACGTCCTGCCTCCCCCGCACGCCTCCCGGCCCCACCAGCCACTCAGACACCCCAGGGCACCCATGGCCCGGACCACCGGGCCGTGCCGCTCACAGAAAGCAGATCACCATGGACACCATGCTCGCCGGACGCTTCCACCTGGACAGCAAGAAGTTCGCCGTGGAAGAGGTCCCGATCCCCGTGCCGGGCCCGGGCGAGGTCCTCATCGAGGTCAAGGCCGCCGGCGTCTGCCTCTCCGACGTCCACCTCCTCGACGGCTCCCTCGTCCCCCTGTTCGCCACCTCCGACACGGTCACCGTCGGCCACGAGGTCTCGGGTGTCATCCACACGCACGGCCCCGACCTCAAGCGCGGTCTGCCCGTCGGCACCCGCGTCACCCTGGAGGCCGGCAAGACCTGCGGCACGTGCGCCGGATGCGTACGCCACCGCCCCTGCACCCAGATGCTCACCGCCGGCATCGACTACGACGGCGGCTGGGCCGAGTACGTCATCGCCCGCGAGGACACCCTCATCCCCATCCCCGACAGCCTCCCCTTCGACCAGGCCGCGATCATCCCCGACGCGGTCTCCACCCCCTACGCCGCCGTCGTCGCCACCGCGGGCGTGCGTGCCGCCCAGTCCGTCGGCGTCTGGGGCGTGGGCGGAGTCGGCGCGCACAACGTACGCCTCGCCCGCCTGGTCGGCGCCGCCCCGATCATCGCCGTCGACCCGCTGCCCAGCGCCCGCGAGCGCGCCCTGGCCTTCGGCGCGGACCTCGCGCTCGACCCGGCAGCCCCCGACTTCGCCGACCAGGTCCGCGCAGCCACCGGCGGACGCGGCCTCGACTTCGCCTTCGACTGCGCCGGCGTCCCCGCCGTCCGCGACCAGGCCGCATCCGTGCTCGGCCTGGGCGGCTCCCTGATCCTGGTGGGCATCACGCCCCGGCCGCTCACCCTCACCGAGGGCCTGACCTTCAACTACCTGCAGAAGCAGGTGCGCGGCCACTACGGCGGCTTCCCCGAGTCCGTCTCCGAACTGGTGCAGCTGACCGCGGCCGGCCGCCTCGACCTGGCCCCCTCCATCACCGACCACATCCCGCTCATCGAAGCCGCCGACGCCGTCCACCGACTGGAGAACAAGATCGGCGACCCGATCCGCCTCATCCTCGTCCCCTGACGCCCGTCAGCAGGACGACAAGCCACCCTGGGCAGGGGTGAGTGGGCGCCGGTGCGTGAGGGAGCACCGGCGCCCACGGCTTTCCGGCAACCGTGAAGAGACAGAACCATGCAGACCACCGACACGCCGGGCCGTACGCCGCAGCGCAAGGATGCTCACTCCAACCGCAGACGCATCCTCGCGACCGCCCGGCACAAGCTGCGAGACGACCCCGACGCAAGTCTCGACAGCATCGCCGAGGGGGCCGGCGTCGCCCGGCGCACCCTCTACGGACACTTCCCCGGCCGGCCTGCGCTGATCGCCGAACTGACACAGGAAGCAGGCCATGAACTTCGGCAGGCGTTCGCCCGAGCCCGTACCGCGGATGCCGACCCGGTCCAGGCGATGACACGGATGGTGCTCGCGGCATGGACGGTGGGCGACCACTACCGCATGCTCATCACCTTGGGGCGGCGCCATCTGGGAGAGGACGAGATCCGCACCACCCTGGCACCGGCCCGCGCAGAGGCCGTCGCAACCCTACGGCGCGGTCAGCGCGAAGGCGTCTTCGCGGACCACCTTCCAGCACCCGTGCTCGCCCAAGCACTGGAGGCCCTCATGCTGGCCCTCGCCGAGGAGAACGCCGCATGCCCGTGGGCGGACCCCACTGGTGAGGCCGCGGCAACCGCGTTCCTCGTCGCTGCCGGCGTAGCACCACAGAGGGCCGCGCTTCAGGTGCGGGAGGTCATCGGGCGAGACCGGGCAGCGGACGCCGGGTGACCTCGTGGGCGTCATCCGCAGCGAGGCCGAGCATGCGCAGGGCCATCTCGGCCAGGTCGGACGCGGCCTCGTCGCCGTCGAGGTCCGGGCGGTCCAGCCGGAGAGCCACCAGGGACAGCAGGGTGCCACCCAGGGCGGACAGGGCGGTGGTCGCGTTGCCGCAGGTGAAACGACCAGACGCGATGCCGATCTCCAGGTCGCGCAGGGCGCGTGGGGCGAGGCCGCGGTCGGAGTGGATGTGCGCCAGGCCGCGGTCGCGCAGAATCCGCATGAGTTCCGGGTGGGAGTCGGCCATCCGGGCGGTGAGCCGGAACCCGACCGCGACCAGCTCGGCCGGGTCGTCGACGCCTTCCACGCGCGCGTCGATGACCTGCCCGAACTCCTCCAGGGCGTCCGTCACCGCCGCGTCGAACAGCTCAGTCTTCGACTCGAAGTGGTTGTAGAAGGACCCGAAACCGACATCGGCGCGCTCGGCGATGGCCTGAATGCTTGCGCTCGTGTCCCCGGTTTCCGCGAGGATCTGCCGGGCCGCTCGGACGAGCGCCTGGCGGGTCTCGGCACGGCGTCGCTCGAAGCGGTTCTTGGGCGGGGCTGACGTCGGCATGCGGCCCAGTGTAACCGTCACAGCGATGACACTGCCATTACTGATGAGATCCTCAATTATTTGGGCTGCATCTATTGACGAAGATAAACGGCAGAGTTGATGATTTCCTCATTACGGCAGTGTTGCTTGGAGGACACCATGTCCCACATCCCCGTCAACAAGGGCGGCCCTCTGACGCCCCACCAAGACCTCCACAGTGAGCAGGGCGCCCTGCGCGGTGAACACCCCGGACGAGCCCGGAACCCCGTGATCAAAGTGGCGGATCTGGCCTGGCTCGAGTTCGAGAAGCCGGACCTGGACCGGGCCGAGGTGTTCGCCCGTGACTTCGGCTTCGCGATCGCCGCCCGCACCGATCACGAGCTGTGGCTGCGCGGCACGTTCGCGGGCTCTCCCTGCATGGTCATCCGGCGCGGTCGCGCCTCCCGCTTCCTCGGGCCGGCGTTCCGGGCGGCCGAGCGGACCGATGTGGACCGGCTCGCCGCCGCCGTCGGACACACCGTCCGGGACATCGACGTCCCCGGCGGCGGCCGGTCGGTCGCCCTGTTCGATCCCTCGGGACTCCCGGTCCGGGTGGTGCACTGCGCCGAACCGCTGCCCGCGCTGCCCGGGCAGCAGCCGCTGATCCTCAACACCGGCATCGAAGGCCGTCGTACGAACACCGCCCAGCGCCCGCCCCGTGAGCCGTCCCGCATCCAGCGCCTCGGCCATGTGGTGCTGGAGACGCGGGCGTTCACCCGCACCCTGGACTGGTACCTGGACACCCTCGGCATGATCGTGTCCGACTTCCTGTTCCTGGACGGGCAGCGCCAGCGCGGGCCGACCATGGCGTTCATCCGCTGCGACCAGGGCAGCGTGCCCGTGGACCACCACACCCTCGCCCTGCACCTGGGGCCGGGCACCGGCTACGTCCACTCCGCCTACCAGGTGACCGACCTCGACTCGATAGCCGTCGGCGGGGAGTACCTGGCCGAGCGCGGCTACCGGCGCAGCTGGGGCATCGGCCGGCACATCCAGGGCAGCCAGCTCTTCGACTACTGGCGCGACCCCGACCGCTTCATGCTGGAGCACTTCGCCGACGGCGACCTGTTCTCCTGCGACCTCGAACCCGGATGGGCGCCGATGTCGGCGAGCGGCCTGGCCCAGTGGGGCCCGCCGGTCACCCGCGACTTCCTCGGCGCAAGCCCGTCCCCCGCCAAGCTCCGCGAGGTCATGACGGCCCTGCGCGGCGACAACGAACTCGACCCCGCACGCCTGCTGGGCCTGATGAAAGCGATGAGCTCATGAGCACCAACGTGCTGCGCACCCCCGACGGCTGGTGGGCCGTCCGCGACGAGCGCGCCGTCCGCATCGAGACCAAGGCGGTCACCACCGCCGAACTGCTCGCCGACCGGGCCGCCGTCCGGGAGGCCGCCGCGTCCGGCGAGAGCGGCACACCCGTCGCCGACCTGGTGGCGCTGCCCCCCGTCACCACCCCCTGCCGGGTGGTCGCCCAGATGGTCAACTACCGCAGCCACGCCAAGGACTCGGGCTTCACGGGCGACATACCGCCCACCTTCTTCCGCAAGGCGTCCGGCTCGATCAGCGGCCCGCACGACACGATCGTCCGCCCGGCACACGTGAACTTCCTCGACTACGAAGTCGAACTCGGCCTCGTCCTGGGCGCGACGCTCCCGGTGGGCACAGTTGTCGAGGAGCAGGACCTTCCTTCGTACGTCGCCGGGCTCGTCCTCACCAACGACGTCAGCGCCCGCGACGTCCAGCTGACCAAGACCCAGTTCTACGAGAGCAAGTCCTACCCGACCTTCACCCCGGCGGGTCCGTACCTGGCCCTGCTGGAGCCGGAGGACTTCGACCGTCTGATCGACCTGAGACTGCGGCTGTCGGTGAACGGTGTAACGCGTCAGGACCGCACCCTGGCCGACATGATCGTGCGGCCCGCACAGGCGCTCACCCTGCTCGCCCGCTTCCAGACCCTCGACCCGGGCGACCTGCTGCTGACCGGTACGCCCGGCGGCACCGCCCTGAAGGCCCCGCCCAAGCCGGTCGAGAAGATCGCCGCGCTGCTGCCGCCCGCGCTGAAGTGGAAGGCGTTCTTCAACGGCCAGGCCAAGAACCCCCTGTACCTGCGCGACGGTGACCTCGTCACCGCCACGATCGCCACCCCCGACGGGCGGATCGACCTGGGCGAGCAGCAGACCGCTGTCGAGGCCGCGAAGTGACCGCCACAGCCCGCAGACCGGTAGTGATCATCGGGGCGGGGCCCGTGGGAGTCACGGCCGCGCTGCTGCTGGCCCGTCACGGAGTGCCCAGCCTCCTCCTCGAGCGCCACCCCGATGTCTACCCCCTGCCGCGCGCCGTCGTGGTGGACGACGAAATCCGCAGGGTCCTGCAGAGCGTCGGCGTCCACGAGGAGTTCGCCACCATCGCCCGGCCGGCGCCCGGGCTACGGCTGCTGGACGCCCGGCGCCGCGTGATCGGCGAGTTCCCTCGGTCCATGCAAGGACTCCACGGATTCCCGGAGCTGAGCATGTTCAACCAGCCCGAGCTGGAACGTCTGCTGCGGGGGGCCCTGGCGCGCCGCCCGGAGTGCGAGTTGTGGAGCGGGGTGGAGGTCGTGTCCGTCACCGGGTCCGACACGCCGAACACCGACGCACCCGACGATCCAGCGGGTCCCATCCGGGTCACCTTCCGGCGCGGCGGCAGTGATGAGGAGGAGTACCTGTGGGCCGATGCCGTCCTCGGCTGCGACGGGGCGGGCAGCCTCACCCGTGACGCCATCGCCGCCGCCTGGGAGGACCTGCACTTCCAGGAGAGCTGGCGGGTCATCGACGTGCGCACCAGCCGCCCGGTGCGGACCTGGGAAGGCGCCGAGCAGATCTGCTCCCCCACCCGGCCGGCGACCTTCATGCGCATCAGCGAGGACCGCTACCGCTGGGAGTTCCGGCTGGCCGACGACCAGAACCTGGAGGGCCCGGACGGATGGGAGCGCCTGCGCGAGCTGGTCGCCCCCTGGGTGGACCTGCCGGCCTCGCGGAGCGACGACTTCGAGGTGGTACGGCAGGCGCAGTACACCTTCCAGGCCCGTCTCGCCGACCGATGGCGCAGGGGGCGTGTCTTCCTGCTGGGTGACGCCGCCCACCTGACCCCGCCCTTCGTCGGGCAGGGTCTGTGCTCCGGCCTGCGCGACGCCAACAACCTCACCTGGAAACTCGCCCGGGTCCTCCGACAAGGCGCGCCCGAGGAGCTGCTGGACACCTACGAACGCGAGCGCAAGCCGCACGCCCGCCATCTGATCCGCGTGGCGGTCGCCGTCGGCTGGGCCATGACCGGCGGACAGGACCGCGGTGCTGCCTTCCGCCGCGCCGTCGTGGGCACGGCCTGCCGCATCCCCGGCGTGACCGAGGCGGTGAGCCGTGACCTCAGCCCCGCTCTGGCCGTCGGCCCGCTGGTACGGCGCCGGCCGAGGCTGGCCGGCCGTGCGCTGGCCGGCACCTTCTGCCCGCAGCCCTGGATACGGCACGACGGCAGGCGAGCACGTCTCGACGACGTCGTCCGGGACGCCTTCGTCGTCCTGACAGCCGTACCGGCCACGGCGCAGATGACGGCAGTGACCACGCCACTGGGCGCCCCGACGATCCACGTCGACGACCTGGACGACGACGGCACGCTCGCCGCCTGGCTGGCACGCGGCCGAGCGGACGCCGTCCTGCTGCGCCCCGACCGCATCGTGATGGACACCGTCCCCGCCGGAACCGGCCACTTCACGGACCCCACGACCTGGGCCTCCGTGCTCCACACGGCCCGCCGTACCACCGATGCCCGATCCGTCTCCCTGCCGAGGAGCACCGCACCGTGACCATCCCGCATCCGGCACCGTTCCTGCCGCCCGACAAGAAAACCGCCGCCGGCAGCCGCATCGCCGACTTCGCCCGCTGGGCCGCCCGGCACCACGGCGCCGAAGGGATCCCGGACCCCACCGACTACCAGGCCCTGCACCACTGGTCCGTCACCGACCTGGAAGGATTCTGGGCGGCGGTGTGGGAGTACTTCGGCATCGACGCCACCACTCCGTACGAGCGGGTGCTGGCCGAGGAGACCATGCCCGGCGCCCGCTGGTTCCCGGGCGCCACCCTCAACTACGCCCACCACGCACTGCGCAACCTGCACCCGGACTCCCCCGCGATCACCGCCCTGGACGAGACCGGAGCCGCGTACGAGATCACGGGCCGGCAGCTGCGCGCCCAGGTCGCCTCCGTCGCCGCCACCCTGCGCGACCTGGGCGTCGGAGAGGGCGACCGGGTGGTCGGCTACCTGCCCAACACCCCGCACGCCGTCATCGCCTTCCTCGCCACGGCCAGCCTGGGCGCGGTGTGGTCCGTGTGCGGCCAGGACTACGCGCCCAAGGCCGCCGCCGACCGCTTCGCCCAGCTCGACCCCACGGTGCTCATCGCCGCGGACGGCTACCTCTTCAATGGCACCGCGCACGACCGCCGGGCCGCTTCCCTCGACCTGGCCGGTGCCCTGCCCACGCTGAAGGCCACGGTGCTCGTGGATCATCTCGGCATCGCCTGGCCCGCGACCCGGGCCGCGAGGCTGACGGTTCCCTGGGAGGACGCGGCCGGCCGCACCGAGTACCTCGCCATCACCCCGGTTCCGTTCGACCACCCGCTGTGGATCGTCTTCTCCTCCGGCACCACCGGGCTGCCCAAGGGCATCGTCCACGGGCACGGTGGCGTCCTGCTGGAACACCTCAAGATCCTCGGCCTGCACTGCGACCTGGGCGTCGGAGACCGCCTGCTGTGGTACACCACCACCCACTGGATGATGTGGAACCTGGTCGTCTCCACCCTGCTGACCGGTGCCGCCACCTGCACCTACGACGGCAGCCCCGCGCCGGTGGCGCGCCCGGACGTCCTGTGGGAGCTGGCGGCCCGCCACAAGGTCACCGTCTTCGGCACCAGTCCCCAGTACCTGCTGGCCATGGCCAAGCTCGGCGTCGACCCCGCCGTGCACGACCTGTCGGCGATCCGCGTCGTCGGCTGCACCGGCTCGGCCCTGCTGGCCTCCGCATACCCCTGGGTCCGCGACCACGTCGGCGCAGGCGTCCAACTGGCCTCCACCAGCGGCGGCACGGACGTCGTCTCCGGCTTCGCCGGCAGCGCCCCCACCACCCCGGTGTGGGCGGGTGAACTGTCGGCTCCCAACCTCGGCGTGGCGCTCGCGGCGTACGACGGCGCGGGACGGCCGGTCGTCGACCACGTCGGGGAACTGGTCGTCACCCGGCCCATGCCGTCGATGCCGCTGTACTTCTGGAACGACCCTGACGGCAGCCGCTACCGCGACGCCTACTTCAGCGCCTACCCGGGCGTGTGGCGGCACGGCGACTGGATCACCCACACCTCCCACGGCTCGGTGATCGTCCACGGCCGCTCCGACGCCACCCTCAACCGCAACGGCGTACGCCTGGGCAGCGCCGACATCCACGACATCGTCGAACGCCTACCCGAGATCACCGAGGCCCTCGTCATCGGCGCGGAGGAACCCGACGGCGGTTACTGGATGCCGCTCTTCGTGGTCCTCGCCGACGGCACCATCCTGGACGAGTCCGTGTGCGAGAAGATCCGCGACGCGATCCACACCGGCGCCTCACCCCGCCATGTCCCCGACGAGATCCTCGCCGTGCCGGCCATCCCGCACACGAAGACCGGCAAGAAGCTCGAGGTCCCGGTCAAGCGCCTCCTTCAGGGCGCCCCCGCCGAGCAGATCCTCAATCCCTCCGCGGTCGACAACCCCGCCCTGATCGCCTACTTCGCCGGCCTGGGAGCCGAACGCCGCCATGCCCGCCGCCCGCACACCCCCGAAGGTGCCTCATGATCCTCTCCGTCTCTCTGACCTGTCTCATCGCATTGAGCTTCGCCCTGCTGGGCACGGCCAAGATCCTGGCTCTCGGTCCGATGCCCGAGCTGGCCGCCCACGCCGGCTTCACCACCGCGGCCTACCGGGTCATCGGCGGGCTGGAGCTGGCGGGCGCCATCGGCGTGGCTCTCGGCCCGGTCGTACCGCTGTGCGGCGGCCTGGCCGGCTTCGGGCTGCTGATGCTGCTCGCCGGTGCCGTGACCACGCACGTACGCAAGGGCGACGGGCTGACCAAACTCCTCCCCGCGGTGACATGCGCGGCCCTGGTCGCCTGGTATCTCGTACTCCTCCCCGGCCTCTGACGGTTCCGGGGGACGCCGGAGGAAACGCTGCACGCGCCGGCCCAGGTGCGCGGTCCCGCTGTCGATGGGGTCCTGAGCATCCCGCAGGGCCGGCGTTCCCGCTCGTAGCCTTCGCAGAAGCGGGCAGGACCGGTTCAGAGCTCCCGGCCCCGCCCGGTCGGGGGCGGCACGGCCGACCATGAGGCGCCGGGGCCGAGCTGCGCCAGGGGCTGGCGGACCAAGGCGGCAGAAGACCACTGCATGCGTCCGGCCGCCAGGTGACAGACCATCAGAAGGTGCCCCCTCTGAGTCGCCCGGAAAAACCTTGGGTCAGAACCCCTTTGCTGCGGGCTCAAGGATGGCCACGCACTCCACGTGATGCGTCATCGGAAACAGATCGAACGCCCGCAGCATCCGCACCCGGTACCCCCCGTCCCGGAAGTACCCCAGGTCCCGCGCCAGCGCGGCGGGGTCGCAGGCCACGTAGGCGATCCGGCGGGCGCCCAGGGACGCCAGGTGCTCGACCGTCTTACGGCCCGCGCCCGCCCGGGGCGGGTCCAGGACGATCAGGTCGACCTCGGTGATACCGGTGCGCGGCAGGACCGACTCGACCTTGCCCTGCTCGATGCGGACGCGTTCGAAGTCGGCCAGGTTGTGCCGGGCGTCCTCCACCGCGCGCTTGCCGGACTCGATGCCGAGGACCGCGCCCTTGTCGCCGAGGCGGTCGGCCAGGGCGCCCGCGAAGAGGCCGACGCCGCAGTACAGGTCCAGCGCCATCTCGCCCTTGCGCGGCAGCAGGCCCTGCATGACCGCCGTCACCAGGGTGTCCGCGGCCTTCGGGTGGACCTGCCAGAAGCCTCCGCTGCCGACGCGGTAGGTACGGCCGTCCGCGCGCTCACGGACGAAGGGGCGGCCGTGGACGCGGTGCGTGCCGCCGTCCTTCTCGCCGACCCGCATCACGGAGACCGGCTTGTCCAGCTCCACGATCGGCAGCCGCGCGCCGGGCCGGGGCGTGAGGATCACCTGTCGGTCCTGGGACCCCGTCGCCGCGATGGCCTCGACGGAGGCCATGCCCGTCCAGTCCCGCTTCTCGATGCCCAGCTCGCTGACGCCCTCGGCGGCGATCATGCAGTGGTCGACCGGCTCCACGTCGTGCGAGCGGTGCCGGCGTAGTCCGGCGTGGCCGTCGGCGTCGACGGCGTACTGCACGCGCGTGCGCCACTGCGGCACCTGTCCCGCCGGCAACTTGTCGCCCTCGGCCGGCATCACCGTGCCGTCCCAGCCGACGTCCTCGGGCGTCAGGCCCGCGAGCCGCTGCAGCTGCTCGGCGACGACCTCGCCCTTCAGCCGGCGCTGCGCCCCCGGCTTCGCGTGCTGCCAGTCGCAGCCGCCGCAGCGGCCGGGTCCGGCGTAGGGGCAGGGCGCCTCGACGCGGTCCTTGGAGGCCGTGAGGATCTCGACGGCGTCGGCGCGCAGGAAGCGGTCGCCCTCCTCGCCCTCGGTCACCCGGGCCACGACCCGCTCACCGGGCAGCGTGTGCCGGACGAACAGCACCTGGCCGGCGTCGGTGCGGGCGATGCAGTGCCCGCCGTGGGCGACGGGGCCGATCTCGACCTCGTACTCCTCCCCCACCAGCGACTTCTTCTCTTCTGCCTGCATGGTGGGGTGACTCCAGATCGAAACGGGGGGGACGGCCCTCTCCAGGGGTCTCCCGAGGGCCTGACAACAGCCCACCAGTCTACGTGCTCCCGGGCCTCGTCAGTTCCGGGCTTCGGTCTCCTTGGCCCGCTCCTGCGCCGGCCCCCGTCGCACCGCACCCGGTGCGTTCCACTCCCCGCGCTTGCGGGCGCGGACCTTCGCGGCCTCGGAGGACTGCAGCTGGTAGGGCACCGAGGTGACCATGATGCCGGGCGTGAACAGCAGCCGGCCCTTCAGCCGCAGCGCGCTCTGGTTGTGCAGCAGGTGCTCGTACCAGTGGCCGACGACGTACTCGGGGATGATCACGGACACCGCGTCGCGCGGCGACTCCTTCCGCAGCCCCTTCACGTACTCGATGATCGGCCGCGTGATCTCGCGGTAGGGCGAGTCGAGAACCTTCAGCGGTACGTCGATGCCGCGCCGCTCCCACTCCTCGCGCAGCGCCTTGGTCTCCGCCGGGTCGACGTTGACGCTGAGCGCCTCCAGGGTGTCCGAGCGCAGCAGCTTGGCGTAGGCGAGGGCGCGCAGCGCGGGCCGGTGGATCTTGGAGACCAGGACGACGGAGTGCACCCGGGAGGGCCGGACGCTGTCGTCGCTGGGGCCTTCGGGGGCGGAGAGCTCCTCGGAGACGTGGTCGTAGTGGCGGCGGATCGCCGTCATCGTCACGTAGAAGATGACCATGCCGAGCAGGGCGACCCAGGCGCCGTGCGTGAACTTGGTGACCAGGACGACGACCAGGACGAGCCCGGTGAAGAAGGCGCCGAAGGTGTTGATCGCGCGGGAGCGGACCATGTGGCGGCGCTGGGCCTGGTCCTTCTCCGTGGCCAGCAGGCGGTTCCAGTGCCGGACCATGCCGATCTGGCTGAGCGTGAAGGACACGAAGACGCCGACGATGTAGAGCTGGATCAGGCGCGTGGAGTCGGCGCCGTAGATCCACACCAGCAGCACGGCGGCACCGGCCAGCAGCACGATGCCGTTGGAGAAGGCGAGCCGGTCGCCGCGGGTGTGCAGCTGGCGCGGCAGATAGCGGTCCTGGGCGAGGATCGAGCCGAGCACCGGGAAGCCGTTGTAGGCGGTGTTGGCCGCGAGGAACAGCACCAGTGCGGTGGCCGCGGCGAGCACGATGAAGAAGAAGCTGCCCTTGCCGAAGACGGCCTCGGCCACCTGCGTGATGACCGGGTTCTGGACGTATCCGGAGCCGACCGCGACGCCGTCCTTGATCAGGTCGACGGCCGGGTTCTCGGCCATGCGGACCTTGGTCACCATGGCGAGGCCGATGATGCCGCAGAACATGGTGACGGCCAGCAGGCCCATCATCGCCAGCGTGGTCGCGGCGTTCTTCGACTTGGGCTTGCGGAAGGCGGGGACGCCGTTGGAGATCGCCTCGACACCGGTGAGCGCGGCGCATCCGGAGGAGAACGCGCGCAGCAGCAGGAAGACCATCGCGAACCCGGCGAGCCCCTCGTGCTCCGGTTTGATCTCGTACGACGCGGTGGGGGCCCGCATGGTGTCGTCCAGGACCAGTCCGCGGAACGCGCCCCAGGCGATCATGATGAAGACGCCCGCGACGAAGACGTACGTCGGGATCGCGAAGAGGCTGCCGGACTCCCGGACGCCGCGCAGGTTCATCACCGTCAGCAGCAGGATCACCGCGGCCGCGCACTCGACCTTGTGCTCGACCACGAACGGGACCGCGGAGCCGAGGTTCTCGATGCCGGAGGAGATGGACACGGCCACGGTCAGGACGTAGTCGACGAGCAGGGCGCTCGCGACCGTCAGGCCGGCCTTGGGGCCGAGGTTGGTGGTCGCCACCTCGTAGTCGCCGCCGCCGCTGGGGTAGGCGTGCACGTTCTGCCGGTAGGAGGCGACCACCGTGAACATCAGCACGACGACCGCGAGCGCGATCCAGGGGCTGAAGTGGTAGGCCGACACGCCCGCGATGGAGAGGACCAGCAGCACTTCTCCGGGGGCGTACGCCACGGAGGACAGCGGGTCGGAGGCGAAGACGGGCAGCGCGATGCGCTTCGGCAGGAGCGTTTCCGCCAGCCGATCACTGCGCAGTGCGCGCCCGATCAGAATCCGCTTGGGCACGTCGGTCAGTTTGGACACAACAGAGAATCGTAGGCCCCCGGCCTGGGGCGGAGCACATCCGGGTGAAATCGCGCACGGCGCGGGGGTGAATTCCGGGCCCCTCACGTGCCGGGCAGGGAGCCGGATGGCGTGCGCATGCCTCTATGACCTGCGTCGGTACGCTCATCACATCCGGGAGACCTCATGTCGCAGACGACCGCTCAGCTCGTCGGGGCTCTCGTCTCGCTCGCCGGACTCGGCGTCCTGGCACTGGCCAGTCTGCGCAGCTTCAACCGCCGCTGAGGGCACCGACGGACGCCCCGGTCGGTGTGTCGGAGGCGGCGGCTACGGTGGGACCGAGGCACACGCGCGTCCACGATCCGTACCGCGAGGGATCATTCAGGCCATTGCCCGGCATGATGTTGCCCAGCGGTCCGCGACCGGCCCGCGCCCGTTGCCCGGCGAACCGAGAGAAGGTTATGAGCACCACGTTCACGCAAGTCAGACGCCTCACGAGGAGTGCGGGGTAAGCGCCGTGCACATCGTCATCATGGGTTGCGGAAGGGTGGGTTCCGCTCTGGCCCAGACCCTGGAGCAACAAGGGCACACGGTCGCGGTCATCGACCAGGACCCCACCGCGTTCCGCCGGCTGGGTCCCGGCTTCGGCGGCCGCCGCGTCACCGGAGTCGGCTTCGACCAGGACACCCTGCGCGAGGCCGGCATCGAGGAGGCGGGCGCCTTCGCCGCCGTCTCCAGCGGCGACAACTCCAACATCATCTCGGCCCGAGTGGCCCGCGAGATGTTCGGCGTGGAGAACGTCGCGGCCCGCATCTACGACCCCCGTCGCGCCGAGGTCTACCAGCGCCTGGGCATCCCCACCGTGGCCACGGTCCGCTGGACGGCCGACCAGATGCTGCGCCGGCTGCTGCCCTCGGGCGCCGAGCCGCTGTGGCGTGATCCCACCGGCGGCGTCCAGCTCGCCGAGGTGCACGCCTCAGCGGAGTGGGTGGGCCACAAGATCAGCCGGCTCCAGGAGGAGACGGGCGTCCGCGTGGCGTTCCTGACCCGCCTCGGCGAGGCGATCCTGCCCACCTCGCAGACGGTGCTGCAGGAAGGCGACCTGGTGCACGTCATGATGCGCACCGACGAGGTCGACAAGGTCGAGGCGGCGTTCGCCAAGGGTCCCGAAGAGGAGGGCGGTCACTGATGAGGGTCGCCATTGCCGGTGCCGGCGCGGTGGGCCGCTCCATCGCGGGCGAACTGCTGGAGAACGGCCACGAGATCCTGCTGATCGACAAGGCGCCGACCGCCATCTCGGTCGAGCGGGTCCCGCAGGCGGAGTGGCTGCTGGCCGACGCGTGCGAGATCACGTCGCTGGACGAGGCGGCGCTGCAGCGCTGCAACGTGGTGATCGCGGCCACGGGTGACGACAAGGTCAACCTGGTCGTGTCCCTGCTGGCCAAGACGGAATACGGTGTTCCGCGCGTCGTCGCCCGGGTGAACAACCCGAAGAACGAGTGGCTCTTCAACGAGTCGTGGGGCGTGGACGTGGCCGTCTCCACCCCCCGCCTGATGTCGGCCCTGGTCGAGGAGGCGGTGAGCGTCGGCGACCTGGTCCGTCTGCTCCGCTTCAGCCACGGCGACGCCAACCTCGTCGAGCTGACCCTCCCGGAGGAGTCGGCGCTGGCCGGCACCCAGGTCGGCGACGTCGAGTGGCCCCAGGACACGTCGCTGGTGACGATCATCCGCGGCACCCGCGTGCTCACCCCGTCCCGGGAGGACTCGCTGGAGGCCGGCGACGAGCTCCTCTTCGTGGCCGCGCAGGCCCGCGAGGAGCAACTGGAGGACCTGCTGTCGGTCCGGCGCGAGGACACGACGCGCTGACCGCTGCGCGCGATACGGCAGGAAGGGGGCCCCGGGATCCCGGGGCCCCCTTCCTGCTGTGATGTCTGTGCCTACTCGGCTCCTGCGGTGATGTCTGGGCCTACTCGGGCCGCCCGGCGGCAGCCTTCCGCTCCGCCTCGGCCTTCTCGGCCGCCTCCATCTCCGCGAACACGTCGATCGGCGCCGGCGCCTTCGCCAGGAAGACCCAGGTCAGCCACACGGCCAGCAGGAACGGCGGGATCTTCAGCGCGACCAGCACCCAGCCCAGCTGGGTCGTGTCGGCCCACCAGTACAGCGGGAAGAGGATCGCGCACTTGGCCAGCAGGATCAGGCCCCAGGCGTAACTCGCCTTCGCGTACGCCTTCTTGCGGCCGGGGTTGCGGGTGCGCCAGGAGAGGTTCTCCTTGAACACCGGTCCCAGGATCAGGCCGATCAGCGGCACACCGCACAGGGTCGTGATGATGTACGCGAGCGCCAGCCCCAGCGTGTAGAGCATGCCGGGCAGGTAGAAGTCCTTGGCGTTGCCGGTCATCATCGCGAACACGACACCGAAGGCGACGCCGAAGACCCCGCTGAAGGCGTGCTTGATGGTGTCCCGCATCACCAGGCGCACGACCACGAGGACCAAGGACACCGCGAGGGCCGCGATGGCCGACATGTGCAGGTCCTTGTTGATCGTGTAGATGGTGACGAAGAGCAGGCCGGGCAGGACCGTCTCGATCATGCCGCGCATGCCGCCGAAAGCCTCGAACAGCGCGGCCTCGGTCACCGCCCGGGAGTCGTGCTCGGCGTCTGCGGTGGTGTCTTCGGTCGGCTTGTCGAGCGACGTCACCGGCTACTCCCGTCCGAGGGGTCTCAGTTCGTATTTCGGGTTGAACAGCACACGGCGGCCCCGGCTCATGGAGATCCGGCCGGATGCGATCAGCTTGCGCCCGGGCTCTATGCCCACTATGGAGCGTCTGCCGAGCCACACCACGTCCAGGGCGGCGGAGCCGTCGAACAGCTCGGCCTCCAGGGCCGGGACTCCCGCACGCGGCCGCAGCGTGACCGTGCGCAAGGTACCAGTAACCGTCACGATCTGCCGGTCGTGGCAGTCACCGATCTTGATGCAGCCGGTGGTCTCGGCGTCCTCTCGCAGCTCCTCGGACTCCAGGTCCTCCTGCGAAGAGGAGAGCCGGTCGAGCATGCGCCGGAACCGGCCCACCGACTTTTCGGAACGAGGAACAGCACTCATGTCTTGAAGCCTACCGGGGTGCACCGACACCTACGTACCCCTGGTGCCACCGCTCGAACCCGCCCCGCTCCGACCTGCGAACGGGCCCACGACTCACTTCTCGAACCGGTAGCCCATCCCGGGTTCGGTGATGAAGTGCTGGGGGTGCGAGGGGTCCGTCTCCAGCTTCCGGCGCAGCTGGGCCATGTACACCCGCAGGTAGTTCGTCTCCGTCCCGTACGACGGCCCCCACACCTCCTGGAGCAGCTGTTTCTGGCTGACCAGGCGTCCCGTGTTGCGCACCAGCACCTCCAGCAGATGCCACTCCGTGGGGGTGAGCCGTACGTCCCTCCCGCCGCGGTTGACCTTCTTCGCGGCGAGGTCGACGGTGAACCCGTCGGTCTCCACCGTCGCGTCGTCCTCGCCGCCCCCGGTGGGCTCGGCCCGGCGGACGGCGGCCCGCAGCCGGGCCAACAGCTCGTCCATCCCGAAGGGCTTGGTGACGTAGTCGTCGGCGCCCGCGTCGAGCGCCTCGACCTTCTCGTCGGAGGAGTGCCGGGCGGACAGCACCAGGATCGGCACCCGGGTCCAGCCGCGCAGTCCGCGGATCACCTCGACGCCGTCCATGTCGGGCAGACCGAGGTCGAGGACGACCACGTCGGGGTGGCGGGTGGCGGCGAGTTCGAGGGCGGTGGCCCCGTCGTGGGCCGCGTCGACCTCGTACTTGCGGGCCTTGAGGTTGATCACGAGGGCACGCACGATCTGCGGCTCGTCGTCGATCACCAGCACCCGGGTCATGTGGTCTGCCTTTCGGGTCGTACGGAGGGAACGGGCTCGTCGGGGCGGGGCCGCCCCGGGGCGTGAGAGGGCTCGCCGGGGCCGGGTGGCTCCCCGGGCCGCGCTCCCGCCGCCCTGAGGGTGAGGACCATGGTGAGACCGCCTCCGGGCGTGTCCTCGGCGTTGAGGGTGCCGCCCATGGCCTCGGCGAAGCCGCGGGCGACGGCGAGGCCGAGCCCGACGCCGGCGCCGCGCGGGGCGTCGCCGTAGCGCTGGAAGGGGGCGAAGATGCGTTCCTTGGCCTCGTCCGGGACGCCCGGCCCTCGGTCGACCACCCGGACCTCGACCCGGTCCGCGATGGCGCTGGCGGACACCAGGACCCTGCTGTCGTCCGGGCTGTACTTGACCGCGTTCTCGACCAGATTGGCCACCGACCGCTCCAGCAGCCCGGGGTCCACGGCGACCATCGGCAGCGTCTCGGGGATGTCCAGATCGACGCTCCCCTCGGGCACCCCGCCCAGTGCCATCGGCACCACCTCGTCGAGGTCGATCTCCCGGATCAACGGGGTGACCGTGCCGGTCTGGAGGCGGGACATGTCGAGCAGGTTCCCGACCAGGTGGTCGAGCCGGTCGGCGCCCTCCTCGATGCCTTCGAGCAGCTCGGCCTCGTCCTCCTCGGACCAGGCGACGTCGTCGGAGCGCAGCGAGGACACGGCGGCCTTGATGCCCGCGAGGGGCGTGCGCAGGTCGTGGCTGACGGCGGCGAGCAGGGCCGTGCGGATGCGGTTGCCCTCGGCCAGTTCCTTGGCCTGGTCGGCCTCCCGCTGGAGGCGCTGACGGTCCAGGACGACCGCGGCCTGCGCGGCGAAGGCGGCGAGCACCCGACGGTCCTCGGCGGGCAGCACCCGGCCGGTCAGCGCGAGCGCCATGTGGTCGCCCACGGGCACGTCGACGTCCGCGTCCTCGGGCCGCGCCGGTGCCGCTCCCGCGCCCACGCTGCCGGCGCAGGTCCATGGCTCCACGTCGCTCTCCCGTTCCAGCAGGGCCGCCGACTCCATGCCGAACGTCTCGCGGACCCGCTCCAGCAGCTCCGTCAGACCGGTCTCGCCGCGCAGCACGTTGCCGGCGAGGAGGGACAGGATCTCCGACTCGGCGCGCAGTCTGGCCGCCTGGTGCGTACGTCTGGCCGCCAGATCGACCACGGAGGCGACGGCCACGGCCACGAAGACGAAGATCACCAGCGCGAGCAGGTTCTTCGGGTCGGCGATCGTGATGCGCCGCAGGGGTGGGGTGAAGAACCAGTTCAGCAGCAGGGAGCAGACCGCGGCCGAGGCGAGTGCCGGGTAGAGCCCGCCGAGCAGGGCCGCCGCCACCGTCAGGGTCAGGAACAGCAGCATGTCGTTGGCGAGCCCGAGGTCGGCGTCGACATGGGTCAGCAGCAGCGTGAGCAGCGCCGGACCGCCGACGCCGACGAGCCAGCCCGCGAGGATCCGGGTCCGGCCCAGGCGCGCTCCCCGGGCGACGGGCAGTCCGCGCCCCTTGGCGACCTCCTCGTGGGTGACGATGTGCACGTCGAGGTCGGGGCCCGACTCCCGGGCCACGGTGACGCCCACGCCGGGTCCGAAGACGTACTGCCAGCTCCTGCGGCGCGAGGAGCCGAGCACTATCTGGGTGGCGTTGGCCCCGCGTGCGAAGGCCAGCAGCGCCGCCGGGATGTCGTCGCCGACGACGTGGTGGAAGGTGCCGCCGAGGTCCTCGACGAGGGTGCGCTGGAGGGCCAGTTCCTTCGGCGAGGCGGACGTCAGGCCGTCGCTGCGGGCGATGTAGACGGCGAGCACCTCGCCGCCGGCGCCCTTCTCCGCCAGCCGGGCCGCGCGGCGGATCAGCGTCCTGCCCTCCGGTCCGCCGGTCAGTCCGACGACGATCCGCTCGCGCGACCCCCAGATCCGCGAGACGCGGTGATCGCTGCGGTACTGCTTCAGGTACTCGTCGACCCGGTCCGCGACCCACAGCAGTGCCAGCTCCCGCAGGGCGGTGAGGTTGCCGGGGCGGAAGTAGTTCGACAGGGCCGCGTCGACCTTGTCCGGCTGGTAGATGTTGCCGTGCGCCATACGGCGCCGCAGCGCCTGGGGCGACATGTCGACCAGCTCGATCTGGTCGGCCCGGCGCACCACCTCGTCCGGCACGGTCTCCTGCTGCCGTACACCGGTGATCGACTCCACGACGTCCCCGAGGGACTCCAGGTGCTGGATGTTGACGGTCGATATGACGTCGACGCCGGCCGCGAGGAGCTCCTCCACGTCCTGCCACCGCTTGGCGTTGCGGGAGCCGGGGATGTTGGTGTGGGCCAGCTCGTCGACGAGGGCGACCTGCGGGCGCCGAGCCAGGACGGCGTCCACGTCCATCTCCGTGAAGGTGCTCCCCCGGTACTCCAGGCTCCGTCGCCGCACCTGCTCCAGGCCGTGCAGCATCACCTCGGTGCGCGGCCGCTCGTGATGCTCCACGAACGCGACCACGCAGTCGGTGCCGCGTTCCACCCGCCGGTGCGCCTCGGAGAGCATCGCGTACGTCTTGCCGACGCCCGGTGCCGCACCGAGGTAGATCCGAAGCCTGCCGCGTCCCATGGTCCCCATTGTGTTCCGGTCATTGCTGCCTACGCAGCGTCGACCTTACGGCCAACAATCGAGACAAATGGGGCCGGGTGTCGCGGCGAGGGCGTCTTTGACGCAACTCTGACGCCCCGCCGCGGGTCGTACGGCTCAGCTGGGGTTGTCGCCGTGCGTGAGGGTCTCCCACGCCACGAACAGGTTGTTGCTGCCGGCCGGGCGGCCGCGCTCGGTCAGCGTCTGGGTGTTGGTCATCGCGATGCCGAGGCGGTTGTGCAGGGCGTTGTAGCCCACCTCGGTGATCGGGCCGAGGCCCAGCTTCAGCGAGCCGCCGCACAGCCAGCTCGGGGCGGCCGTACCCAGCTGGTACTTGGCGTGGAACCCGAGTGCCTGGCGCAGCCGCTCGCCGACGTCGGTGCCGTACAGGTCCTGGCCCTGGATCCGGCTGGTCTCGGCGACGTGCGAGATCGCGGAGATGCCGTACCCGGTGTGGGTGAAGTCGCGGCAGGTCTCCTGGGTGAGGCCGGTGACGAAGGTGGACTGCTTCTGCCAGTAGTTGACGATCTTCTCGCGGGTGTCGAGGTTCTGGCTCGGCACGGTCCTGGGCAGATCGCCGTCGGAGGACAGGTAGACGTAGGCCGCGGTCCGGGTGCGGAACTTGGCCATGGCCTTGTCGTACGACGTCTTGTCCTCCAGGAAGACGGAGATGCCGACGGCGGCCTCCATCATCGACAGCTCCCAGTTCCCGTTGGAGTTGGAGCCGTTGATGATCTCGGGCAGGTAGACGTTGCGGAGCATGGTGGCGAACCGTCCGGAGTTCGCCCAGCTCCCGGTGTACGTGTGCTTGATGATCTCGGCGGCCTTGGGCCAGGAGGAGCCGGCCCAGCCCGTCTGGAGCGGCGCGTTGCTGTTGGTGTGGTCCTTGATCACCGCGGACCAGGCGTCCATCAGCTCGATGGCCTTGCGCGCGTACCGCTCGTCCCGGGTGATGTACCAGGCGAGGGCGTCGGTGTAGGCCGCTATGGCGTCCTCGCGCTCGTCGGTGCAGCCGTAGTTCGGGTTCGAGTACGAACCGCACTCGACGACCGCGCGGGGCTTGGGGGTGCGGTTCAGATCGGCGTACTTGCTCGCCGTCATCTGGTCGAAGGCACCCTTCCAGGGCTGGGCGCCGGCGTTGACCTTGGTGCGCACGAAGTCCAGTTGGGACTTGGAGACGGTGACTCCGGGATGGACGAAGGCGGCGGGTGCCGCTTCGGCACGGTCGGCCTGCGGCCGCAGCAGCAGGGTGGACACCAGCGCGGTGGTCAGTACCGCGAACAGGGCGGTACGACGGAATCTGCGTCGGTGACGTGCGGGAGCAGGTGACATGTGGGGGGCCATCCGTTCTCGTACGTGAACAATGAGCGTCCCTTTGAACACTCGCGATGGCCGCAGACGATAGGTACAGACCAATAAGCCGTCAAGGGTTCACGCACGAGAAAGGGCCGTACCCCGGACGGGGTACGGCCCTTGTGTCCTTACGGTGCTCAGCGCACCTCGGTGATCTCCGGTCCGCGCTGGAGCTGGCCCATGCCTCCGGAGAAGCGGGAACCCGCCTCCTCCTGCTGCACGCCCTCGGGAACCATCTGGGCGTCGTTGGGCAGCTGCAGGACGATCGGGTCGCGCGGGGCCATCGGGCCCTCGCCGCGGACCACGACCGTGTCCCGGAAGATCTGCTCGAGCAGACCGGCCGCCTGCGGCTGCACGGCGCCCTGGCCCGAGATCACACCGCGCAGGAACCAGCGGGGGCCGTCCACACCGACGAACCGCACGACCTGGAAACCACCCGTGCCGTCCGGCAGTTGCACCGGCACCTGGGCCCGCAGTTCCCAGCCGAGCGGCCCCTCGACCTCGTCGATGATGCCACCCTGCTGAGTGATGCCGGAGCCGATCTCCTCGCGTACCTCGCCCCAGATTCCCTCGCGCTTGGGGGCGGCGAAGGCCTGGAGCTGGATGGCGCTGTCGCGCAGCACGACCGTCGCCGCGACGATCGCGTCGCCCGCGACCTCCACGCGCAGTTCCATGCCGTCGACCCCCGGCACCAGAATGCCGCCCAGGTCCACCCGGCCCTCGGCGGGGTCACGGACCTCGGAGCTGTCCCAGGGCCCGTCGGGCCGCGGTTCCGGCTCTAGCCGTACGCGCTCACGCGTGCCGTCGTCGTCCGCCTCAGAGTCGATGTCGACGACCTGCTCGGGCTCGCCGGCCGCGTCCTCGGCGGCACCCTTCTTGTTGCGACGTCCGAACACGTCACTGTCCTTCCCGGTCGGATACGACCGAAGCGTATCGATTCCCACCCGTTGCGCCGCCGTCGGCGGCCTGACCGCTTGATTCGCTTGTGTCGCCCACCGCGGCATGGCCGCCGGTGGACCCGAAGCCCCCCTCGGCCCTCACCGATTCGGGAAGCTCCGCCACCTCCTGGAAGCGAACCCTCTCGACCTGCTGGACCACCAGTTGGGCAATCCGGTCGAAGCGCTCGAACCGCACGGGCTCGTGCGGGTCGAGATTCACCACGATCACCTTGATCTCCCCACGGTACCCGGCATCAACCGTCCCCGGGGCATTCACGAGGGCGACACCGAGACGGGCGGCGAGACCGGAGCGCGGGTGCACGAAGGCCGCGTACCCCTCGGGGAGGGCGATCGACACCCCGGTGGGCAGCACGGCCCGCTCCCCGGGCTTCAGTTCCCGGCTCTCGGTCGTCCGCAGATCGGCTCCCGCGTCGCCGGGATGCGCGTACGTCGGAAGCGGTACGTCCGGATCGACGCGCCGGATCAGCACGTTCAGGGGGGCACGGCTCACGGGTTCACCTCGAAGGCGCGGGCCCGCCGCACCTGGTCCGGGTCGTCCATGGCGGCCCGGATCTCCTCCGGGCGGCCGTTGTCGATGAAGTGGTCGACCTTCACCTCGATGAAGAGGGCGTCCGCGCGGACGGCGACGGGCCCGTCGGGTCCGCCGATCCGGCCGGTCGCGGTGGAGAAGATCTTGCGGCCCGCGACCGCCGTCACCTCCGCCTCCAGGTACAGCACCGTGCCGACCGGAACCGGCCGCACGAAGTCGGTCTCCAGCCGCCCGGTCACGGCGATGGTCCGCAGCAGCCAGTTGAGCGAGCCGAGGGTCTCGTCGAGGGCGGTGGCGAGGACACCGCCGTGCGCCAGCCCGGGCGCGCCCTGATGGGCGGGCTGCACGGTGAACTCGGCGGTGATGCTCACGCCGTCCCCGGCCCGCGCCGCCAGGTGCAGCCCGTGGGGCTGCTCGCCGCCACAGCCGAAACACTCGCCGTAGTGCGCGCCGAGAAGCTCACCGGGCGCGGGAGCATCGGTGTGCCGCACCGGTTTCACGGCGTCGGCCGGCGGCTCAAGAGCTGCTGAAGTACCTCTCACAGCCGCAGACCTTACCCGCGCGTCGGAAGCTGCCGGACACCGTGCCAAGCTTGGCTTCATGCAGCTCTCCGCCACCCCGTACGAAGAACGTCTCACCGCCCCCCGGTCCTGGTGGCTGGTCTCGTTCCTGGTCGGGCTCTCGCTGGCCCTGATCCTCCTGCCCTTCGGCACGCTTCCGATGCTCGCGGGGCTGGCGGGCGGCACCGCGGCGGCGGCGGTCGTGGCGAGTTCGTACGGTTCCATCCGGATCCGCGTGGTGGGCGACTCGCTGATCGCGGGTGAGGCGAAGCTTCCGGTGCGCGCGCTGGGCGAGGCGCACGTCATGGACCCGGAGGAGGCGCGGGCCTGGCGCACCCACAAGGCCGACACCCGGGCGTTCCTGCTGCTGCGCGCCTACATCCCGACGGCGCTGCGCGTGGAGGTCGTCGACCCCGAGGACCCGACCCCGTACCTGTACCTGTCGACGCGTGAGCCGGAGCGGCTGGCGGAGGCCATCAGGGCGGCGAAGGCCGCGGCCTAGCACACAAGATCGGGCCGTCACCGGCCCGGTCAAGCTTTGTTCCGCCCCCGGCAAAATCTTCGTCTCGGGGCGCTCTCGGCCCCTCAGCCGCCCCCGAGTTCCTTGCGCCAGTGGCTTCGCGCGGCGTCGCCCATCGGCAGCGGCTCGGCCGGCTTCTCCAGCGGCGGCAGCTGCTCCAGCTCCTCCCAGGGCACCTGGATCTTGCGCAGGTCCGCGCGGATGCGTGCCGCGAGTTTCTTGGTGTCCCGCCGGTTCATGGCCGCGCCGACAGCGGCGCCCACCAGGAAGGGCATGAGGTTCGGCAGATTGCGCACCATGCGCTTCATGATCTGCTGACGCAGTTCACGCTTCATCTGCCCGCCGAGCGCGGCGTTGACGGTGGAGGGCTTGGCGGGGTCGATCCCGCGTTCCTCGGTCCACGAGGACAGATACGCGGTGCTGCGTTCCCGCATGTTTCCGGGCGGGCGTACGCCGTACACCTCGTACAGCTCGGCGATCAGCTTCAGCTCGATCGCGGCCACACCGGTGATCTCGGCGGCCAGTTCGGTCGGCATCGCGGGCGGCACGGGCAGCATCGCCGCCGCGCCCACTCCGGCCCCGACCGTCGAGCTCGCGTTGGCCGCGCCCGCCACGAGTCTGTCGGCGAGCTGCTCGGGCCCGAGGCCCGGGAAGTGCCGCCGCAGCGTCGCGAGGTCACGTACGGGGATACGCGGGGCGATCTCGATGATCCGGTCGGCCAGGTACCCAAGGCCCGCTCTGGCCCGGCTGCCGCCCTTACGGACGCCTTCCCTGGCCTTCTCCCGGATGACCGCGACCCGCCGCCGGGCGACGGGCGCGGGAATCTCGGCCGACGCCGGGAGGTCAGACCCGGACATCGGTTCGAGCGAGGCTCCCGTACTGGATGAGCCCCGCCCGTCGTCACGCGCGCCGTACGGGCCGTCTGACGGCCGTTGGTCCGCTTCCCGCTTGCGGAAGCGGCGCTTCCGAGGAGGGGTCGAGCCAGTCATGCCCGACCCGTCCTCAGTCGCAGTCGCGGCAGATCGGCTGACCGTTCTTCTCCCGGGCCAGCTGGCTGCGGTGATGCACCAGGAAGCAGCTCATGCAGGTGAACTCGTCCTGCTGCTTCGGCAGCACCCGGACGGCCAGCTCCTCATTCGAGAGGTCCGCGCCGGGCAGTTCCAGGCCCTCGGCGGCCTCGAACTCATCGACGTCCACAGCGGAAGTCGACTTGTCGTTCCGCCGTGCCTTCAGTTCTTCAAGGCTGTCCGAGTCGACGTCGTCGTCGGTCTTGCGTGGGGTGTCGTAATCCGTTGCCATGTCGCTCTCCCCCTCTGGGTGTCTGCGGTGTCTCCAGCGCACGTAACGCGTGAGAGGCCGGACTTGTGCCCGACCCGAGGCGGAGATTTTGCCTCACATCAAGGTCTGTTACTCAATCGACACCCAACCGGACTCCTCAAGAGTGATCGGCTTGGATGGCGAACGGGACCGTACACGGTCCTAATGCCGCAGTTCAAAGGCGTCTCACCCTGTACTTCCCGTGATCAAGACCCCCGAAAACCCGGATTTTCCCGGCTTTCCGACAGGGCACATGATCACGGAGAGTAGATGGCCGGAAATTCGCCCTTGTGATCGATCACACACGGTTCCGCTCGCAGAGCGCCCAGAAAATTCCGCGCAAAGCGAACATCCCCGCGTCAGCGGCGTGTGTCGGCGCACATGGTCTCAGACCGGCAGGGTCACTCGCATCACGAGCCCGCCTCCCTCACGCGGCCGGGCCGAGATGTGGCCACCGTGGGCCCGCACCACCGACCGCACGATCGAGAGGCCCAGACCCACGCCCTTGTCGCTGCCGGTGCGCTCCGTCCGCAGCCGTCTGAACGGCTCGAAGAGGTTGTCGACCTCGTACGCCGGCACCACCGGCCCGGTGTTGGACACGACCAGGACGGCCTGCCCGTGCTCGACCTCGGTGGTCACCTCGACCCAGCCGTCCTCCGGCACGTTGTACCGCACGGCGTTCTGCACCAGGTTCAGGGCGATGCGCTCCAGCAGGACGCCGTTGCCCTGGACCACGGCGGGTTTCTGCTCGCCGCGGATCACCACGCCCTTGGCCTCCGCCTCGGCGTGCACCTGGTCGACGGCCTGCTCGGCGACCTCGGCGAGGTCGACCGGCTTGCGCTCGACGATCTGGTTGTCGCTGCGGGCGAGCAGCAGCAGGCCCTCCACGAGCTGCTCACTGCGCTCGTTGGTGGCCAGCAGCGTCTTACCGAGCTGCTGGAGCTCCACGGGTGCCGTCGGGTCGGACAGGTGCACCTCCAGCAGCGTGCGGTTGATCGCCAGCGGGGTGCGCAGCTCGTGCGAGGCGTTGCCGACGAAGCGCTGCTGGGCGGTGAAGGCCCGCTGCAGCCGCTCCAGCATCTCGTCGAAGGTGTCGGCCAGCTCCTTCAGCTCGTCGTCCGGGCCGTCCAGCTCGATACGGCGGGACAGGTCCGAGCCGGCCACCGCGCGGGCGGTCCGGGTGATCCGGCCGAGCGGCGACAGGACACGGCCGGCCATCGCGTACCCGAAGGCGAAGGCGATGACGGCGAGGCCCAGCAGGGCGAGCAGGGACCGGCTCAGGAGGTGGTCGAGGGCCACCCGGCGCTGCTGGTCGATGCAGGCACTGACCGCTTCGTTGAACTGCGGATAGGTGAGGTTGGTGGCGTTGTTTATCGCCTGGCAGTTGTCGCTGGTGACCCTGAGCTGGTCGCCGTCCACGATCTTGAACAGCGGTTCGTTGCCGGTGTTGATCGCCTGCGCGGCCAGCAGATAGATGATCGACAGCAGCAGGATTCCGGCGATCAGGAACATGCCGCCGTAGAGCAGCGTGAGCCTTATGCGGATCGTCGGGCGCAGCCATGGGAACGGCGGTTCCGACCTGCGGGGGTCCCAGGTGGGCTTCGGGGGCGCCTGGGGAGGCGCCGGGGTGGCGGCCACGGCGGATCAGATCCGGTAGCCGGAACCCGGGACGGTCACGATGACCGGCGGCTCACCCAGCTTGCGGCGCAGCGTCATGACGGTCACCCGCACCACGTTCGTGAAGGGGTCGGTGTTCTCGTCCCAGGCCTTCTCCAGGAGCTGCTCGGCGGAGACGACCGCGCCCTCGCTGCGCATCAGCACCTCCAGCACGGCGAACTCCTTCGGCGCGAGCTGCACCTCCTTGCCGTCGCGGAAGACCTCGCGGCGGTTGGGGTCCAGCTTGATGCCGGCGCGCTCCAGGACGGGCGGCAGCGGCACGCTGGTACGGCGGCCGAGCGCACGCACGCGTGCCGTCAGCTCACTGAAGGCGAAGGGCTTGGGAAGGTAGTCGTCGGCGCCGATCTCCAGTCCCTCGACGCGGTCGCTGACGTCGCCCGAGGCCGTGAGCATCAGCACGCGGGTGGGCATGCCGAGTTCGACGATCTTGCGGCAGACGTCGTCGCCGTGCACCAGCGGGAGGTCGCGGTCGAGGACGACCACGTCGTAGTCGTTGACGCCGATGCGCTCCAGGGCGGCCGCACCGTCGTACACGACGTCGACGGCCATGGCCTCCCGGCGCAGTCCGGTGGCCACCGCATCGGCGAGCAGCTGCTCGTCCTCGACGACGAGTACGCGCACGTCGCTTGTCCTTCCTGTGTCCACCCGCGTAGCGGTTGTCTCGCGCCGCGGGCAGGGGTGTTCGTCGGGTGTCTTGGCCTCCATCCTGCCCTTTTCGGTCATAAGTCGGCGGTAAGACGGGTGAGCGGAGCATGCGGGACAGGTAGGAGGCCCGGGAATGCGAGATTTTCTCTTCCGGTTGAGGTTTCCGTGGGAGGGACCGCGGGGAGGACGGCATGTACACCCCGCGATCACGCTCTGCTTGTGCCGCACCACCATGCGGTACGAGGGGATCCGCTTTCCGCAGAGCGGGTGCGGGTGTCCGGCACCGTCGCCGCCCGGCCAGGGCAGCGCTGGGCACCTGCTGGAGACGTGATCGCCCCTTCCGAACGGCACACCCCCGTGCCACCGACCCACGACCCAGGACGAGGGGGCGCAGCATGGACGCTTTCACCGCAGGACTTCTGCAGCGCATAAAGACGACCGAGTCCGACCTGACGCGGGCTCGTGACGAGGGCGACGACTTCCTCGTCGAGGTGGAGCAGGGCGAGCTCGACGACCTGCGACGCCTCGCCGCCGAGCACGGTGTGGAAGTAGGCGCCACCAGCGTCTGATCGGCTTTTTTGAGCACCAGGGCGGCCCCCGGCGAATCCAGCGCCGGGGGCCGCTTTTCTGTGCCGTTTCTCTGCGCCGTCGACCCTCGGGGTCAGTCGTGCCAGGCGCCCAGGTTCTCCAGCAGGTCCTGGAGGGGTTCGAAGACTCCCGGTGTCGCCGCGACCGTCAGGTCACGGGACGGGCGTTCGCCGGGCCGGCCGCCCGTCAGGGCGCCCGCCTCGCGGGCGATCAGGTCGCCCGCGGCGAAGTCCCAGGCGTTGAGGCCGCGCTCGTAGTAGCCGTCCAGGCGGCCCGCAGCCAGGTCGCACAGGTCGATCGCGGCCGAGCCGCCGCGGCGGATGTCGCGCAGCAGGGGGATCAGCCGTCGGGCCACGTCGGCCTGGTGGGTGCGGACCTCGGTGACGTAGTTGAAGCCGGTCGAGACCAGGGCCTGGTCGAGGGGTGCCGTGGGGCGGCAGGTCAGCCTGCGCTCGCCGTCCCAGGGGCCTCGCGCCCAGGCGCCCTCGCCGCGGACCGCGTGGTAGGTCTCGCCGCGCATGGGGGCCGCCACGACGCCGACCACGGTCTCGCCGTCCTGCTCGGCGGCGATGGACACGGACCAGGTCGGCAGTCCGTAGAGGTAGTTGACCGTGCCGTCGAGGGGGTCGATCACCCAGCGGACGCCGCTCGTGCCCTCGCTGGAGGCGCCCTCCTCGCCGAGGAAGCCGTCGTCGGGGCGCTGCTCGGAGATCAGGTTCGTGATCAGCTTCTCGGCCGCGATGTCCATCTCGGTGACCACGTCGATCGGGCTGGACTTGGTCGCGGCCACCGCGAGGTCGGCCGGGCGGCCGTCGCGCAGGAGTTCACCGGCGCGGCGGGCCGCCTCCTGGGCCAGGGTGAGCAGTTCCGTGGGCAGGGCGTCGGACACGGGGCTCCTCATGCGTAGGGGCTGTCGGCGCCGGCTGCGGCGGGCCTGGGTGCGCGGGACGGGCAGCAGCCGACCGGGCAGAGGTTGTGGCTCGCGCCGAGCGCGCCGAGCGCGCAGGGCGTGACCTCCTCGGCGCGCTCCACGGCGGCGCGCTCCAGGACGAGGTCGCGGATCGCGGCGGCGAAACGCGGGTCGTCGCCGACGGTGGCGGAGCGGCGCATCGGCAGGCCCAGCTCCGCGGCCTTGTCCTTGGCCTCGGTGTCGAGGTCGTAGAGGACCTCCATGTGGTCGGAGACGAAGCCGATGGGCGCGATCACGACCGCGGGCACGCCGGCCGCGTGCCGCTCCTCCAAGTGGTCGCAGATGTCGGGCTCCAGCCACGGGATGTGCGGGGCGCCGGAGCGGGACTGGTAGACGAGCTGCCAGGGGTGGTCCACGCCGGTGCGCTCGCGGACGGTGTCGGCGATCAGCCGGGCCACGTCCAGGTGCTCGGCGACGTAGGCGCCGCCGTCGCCGTGGTCCTCGACCCGGCCGGAACTGTCGGCCGCGGCGGTCGGGATGGAGTGGGTGGAGAACGCGATGTGCGCGCCGGCCCGGACGTCCTCGGGGAGGTCGGCCAGAGAGCGCAGCACGCCGTCGATCATCGGCTCCAGGAAGCCGGGGTGGTTGAAGTAGTGCCGCAGCTTGTCGATCCGGGGCAGTTCGAGGCCCTCGGCCTCCAGCGCGGCGAGCGAGTCGGCGAGGTTCTCGCGGTACTGGCGGCAGCCCGAGTAGGAGGCGTAGGCGCTGGTGGCGAGGACCAGGATGCGGCGGTGGCCGTCGGTGACCATCTCGCGCAGCGTGTCCGTCAGGTACGGCGCCCAGTTGCGGTTGCCCCAGTGGATCGGCAGATCCAGACCGTGCTCGGCGAAGTCCTTGCGCAGGGCGTCCAGCAGGGCGCGGTTCTGGTCGTTGATGGGGCTGACGCCGCCGAACCGGAAGTAGTGCTCCCCGACTTCCTTGAGGCGTTCGGTGGGGATGCCCCGCCCACGGGTGACGTTCTCCAGGAACGGGATCACGTCGTCCGGGCCCTCGGGGCCGCCGAAGGAGAGCAGGAGCAAGGCGTCGTAGGGGCTGGCATCGCGCGCGTCTGGCATGGGTCGATCCTGTCATCCGGTACTGACAGCCGGGAAACGGCGGGGTGTCGACCCGGGTTCCCCGTTCGTCCGGACGGGTGCGTTAGGGTCACCTAACTCGTAAGCTGTCTCGGCTGGCGACACGCCTTACCGCGCGCTCCAGAGCCTTCCCCGTCCACGCTTGCTTCCGCCTGACCGGAGACCCCCGTGCCCAGCCCTTACCGCGCCCTGTTCGCCGCCCCCGGCAGCAAGGCCTTCTCCGCCGCGGGTCTCCTCGGCCGGATGCCGCTGTCGATGATGGGCATCGGCGTGGTGACGATGGTGTCGCAGCTGACCGGGCGGTACGGCCTGGCCGGCGCCCTGTCGGCCACCATCGCGCTCGCCGCGGCCGTGGCGGGCCCTCAGGTCTCGCGCATGGTGGACCGGTACGGGCAGGCCCGGGTACTGCGCCCGGCGACGCTGATCTCGCTCGCCGCGGGGGCCCTGCTGCTGTTCGCGGCGCACTACTCCTGGCCGGACTGGGTGCTGTTCGTGGCCTGCGTCGGCATCGGCTGCGTGCCGAGCGTGGGCGCGATGATCCGCGCCCGCTGGGCCGCGCTGTACCGGGGCACGCCCCAGCTGCACACCGCGTACTCCTTCGAGTCCGTGATCGACGAGGTGTGCTTCATCTTCGGGCCGATCATCTCCATCGGACTGTCGACGGCGTGGTTCCCCGAGGCCGGGCCGCTGCTCGCCGGCTGCTTCCTGGCGGTCGGCGTCTTCTGGCTGACCGCGCAGCGCTCCACCGAACCGGCCCCGCATCCGCGCGAGAAGCAGGGCGGCAGCTCCGCCCTGCGCGCCCCCGGTCTCCAGGTGCTGGTGGCCACCTTCGTGGCGACCGGCGCGATCTTCGGGGCCGTCGACGTGGTCACCGTGGCCTTCGCGGACGAGCAGGGGCACAAGAGCGCGGCGAGTGTGGTCCTCGCGCTGTACGCGGCGGGCTCCTGCGCGGCGGGCCTCGTCTTCGGCTTGCTGCGCTTCAAGGGGGCGCCCGAACGTCGTTGGCTGCTGGGCATATGCGCGATGGCCGTGAGTATGATCCCCCTCCTACTGGTCGGAAACTTGCCGTTTCTGGCCGTGGCGCTGTTCGTCTCGGGCATGGCCGTCGCTCCCACGATGATCACCACCATGTCCCTGATCGAAGAGCACGTACCACGCGCGCAACTGACCGAGGGCATGACCTGGGTGAGCACCGGGCTCGCGGTCGGGGTCGCGCTCGGCTCCTCGATGGCCGGCTGGGTGATCGACGCGGCCGGGGCGGACGCCGGGTACGGGGTCCCGGCGGTGTCCGGGGCCGTCGCGGTCGCGGTCGGTTTCCTGGGGTACCGCCGGCTCAGCAGGCCGGCTCCGCGTCGGGAGGGCACCGTTGAGCAGCACAGCGAGCGGGAAGAACGGCACGTGGCGTAACTGGGGCGGCAATGTCGCCGCCCGTCCCGCGCGGGAGGTCGCTCCGGCGTCCGTGGAGGAACTGGCCGCGGCGATACGCCGGGCCGCCGAGGACGGCCTGAAGGTGAAGGCGGTCGGCAGCGGGCACTCCTTCACGTCCATAGCCGCGACCGACGGGGTGCTGATCCGCCCTCAGCTGCTGACCGGCATCCGGCACATCGACCGCGAGGCCGGGACGGTCACGGTCGAGGCCGGCACCCCGCTCAAGCGCCTCAACATGGCCCTGGCGCGCGAGGGCCTGTCGCTCGCGAACATGGGCGACATCATGGAGCAGACGGTCTCCGGAGCCACCAGCACCGGCACGCACGGCACGGGCCGCGACTCGGCATCGATCGCCGCCCAGATCAAGGCCCTGGAAATTGTCACCGCCGACGGCTCGGTGCTCACCTGCTCCGAGAAGGAGAACCCGGAAGTCTTCGCGGCTGCCCGTGTCGGCCTCGGCGCCCTGGGCGTCGTCACCGCGATCACCTTCGCCGTGGAGCCGATCTTCCTGCTGACCGCGCGCGAGGAGCCGATGCCGTTCGCGCGGGTCCTGGCGGAGTTCGACGAACTGTGGACCGAGAACGAGCACTTCGAGTTCTACTGGTTCCCGCACACCGGCAGCACCAACACCAAGCGCAACAACCGCAGCGCGGGCCCGGAGAAGCCGGTCGGGCAGCTCGCGGGCTGGTTCGAGGACGAACTGCTCTCCAACGGCGTCTTCCAGGTGGCCCAGTGGGTCGGCCGCGCGGCGCCCGCCACGATCCCGACGATCGCCCGCGTCTCCAGCAAGGCCCTGTCCGCGCGCACTTACACGGACATCCCCTACAAGGTCTTCACCTCGCCGCGCCGGGTGCGCTTCGTGGAGATGGAGTACGCCGTTCCGCGCGAGGCCGTCGTCGAGACCCTGGGCGAACTCAAGTCCATGATCGAGCGCTCAG
Organism: Streptomyces sp. Y7; assembly: GCF_043195415.1. Taxonomy (NCBI): domain Bacteria; kingdom Bacillati; phylum Actinomycetota; class Actinomycetes; order Kitasatosporales; family Streptomycetaceae; genus Streptomyces; species Streptomyces sp. Y7. Next base: position 1,871 of record NZ_JBIDDQ010000005.1, on the reverse strand, counting down.
GGCTGCGGGTCAGCTTCCCCGTGGAGGTGCGCACGGCCCCGGCCGACGACATCACCCTGTCCACCGCCTCGGGGCGCGACAGCGCGTACATCGCGGTCCACATGGTCAAGGGCACGCCGTTCCAGCGGTACTTCACCGCGGCCGAGCGCATCTTCACGGCCCACGAGGGGCGCCCGCACTGGGGCAAGGTGCACACGCGTGACGCGGAGTACTTCGCCGGGGTGTACCCGCGCTTCGAGGAATTCACCGCGCTGCGGGACCGGCTCGACCCCGACCGGCTGTTCCAGAACGACTACCTGCGGAGGGTGTTGGGCGCCTAGCGGCCGGTCCGCGCGCCCGCCCGTCCGACCAACCGCGCGACCGGCGCACGTACGGTCGAAAGCATTGGTTCCGTTTCTGACATTTGCGTGAAGTACGCCACGTTCAAGGTCGAAAACCGCCCAACCCACGGCCGAGTCACGCCCCTTGCCAGAAGTTGGGCGGCGTGCCAATCCACGCACGTGGCCCAAATGGAGTACTGTGGCGAGCCCTGGGTCCGGTCTCCCGCCTGGGCATCCGTGGCCTTCAAGGACCGCCGGGAGGGGGCTAGTTGCACAGGGTGACGGAGTTGGTCACTTAGCGTTGCGAATAGGTAACCGTGCCATAACGGCGATCCAGGGCCCTGGCCCGACACGCCGGGCAACTCGGCAAGGTTGTGGCAGGCTGCACCCGGGCAGGCCACACTCGACTAGCGGAAGCAGCGACGCACGTGACGTCGGCAGGCACCACCCGGGAGGTCCCCATGCCCGAACTGCGTGTCGTGGCCGTCTCAAATGACGGCACACGGCTGGTGCTGAAGGCTGCCGACGCAACGGAGTACACCCTTCCGATCGACGAACGCCTGCGCGCAGCCGTGCGCGGCGACCGTCCGCGCCTCGGCCAGATCGAGATCGAGGTGGAGAGCCATCTCCGCCCCCGCGACATCCAGGCGCGTATACGCGCCGGTGCCACCGCGGAAGAGGTGGCCCAGCTCGCCGGCATCCCCGTCGACCGTGTACGCCGCTTCGAGGGCCCCGTGCTCGCCGAGCGCGCCTTCATGGCCGAACGAGCCCGCAAGACTCCGGTCCGCAGGCCCGGTGAGAACGCCGGTCCGCAGCTCGGCGAGGCCGTCCAGGAACGGCTGCTGCTGCGCGGCGCCGACAAGGACACCGTGCAGTGGGACTCGTGGCGCCGCGACGACGGCACCTGGGAAGTGCTGCTGGTCTACCTGGTGGCGGGCGAACCCCACTCGGCGAGCTGGACGTACGACCCGCCCCGGCGGCTCGTCCAGGCCGTCGACGAGGAGGCGCGCTCGCTGATCGGCGAGTCCGACGACCTCGCCGCGCCGGAGCCCAGCTTCCCGTTCGTGCCGCGGATCGCCCGGCTCCCGCGTGAGCGTTCGATGGACCGTGCCCTCGACACCGCGCGGCCGAGCCTGCCGGCCCAGGCCTCCGAACCGGTCGAGGAGACCACGGAGGAGCGCGACTCGCTGACCAGCCTGCTGGAAGCGGTGCCGAGCTTCCGTGGCGACATGGTGGTCCCCGAACGCCCCGCGGAGCCCGAGGTGGAGGAGCCTCCGGCCGAACCGGCCGCGGAGGAGCCGCCCGCTCCGGCCGCGTCGGCCGGTTCCGCCTACGCGGACGTCCTCATGCCCCGCTCCGTCGGCAGCCACCGTGATCGTCTCATCGGCGCCACCGACCGCCAGGCCGAGGCGGACGGCGTCCGTCCGGGTCGCCGGGCCGCCGTCCCGAGCTGGGACGAGATCGTGTTCGGCACGCGCAGGAAGAAGCAGGAGTAGCCGGTAACTGCCGGTCGTACGGCTGCCCGTGCGGCCGTACGTGCGGCCGTACGAT